>JAGTSE010000016.1 GCA_018261615.1 Pseudomonadota bacterium
TGGTAACAAACCGAGGCAGTATTTAGCATGAGCATTCTACGGGCATAGCCCCACATGAACGATCACCACCTCCATAGGAGGTGGTTTAAGATTGATAACAAAAGGCTCCAAATGCGGAGCCTTTATTGTTATGCGCGAACGTGTTGTAAAAAACGCCGCCCCTGTTTTTAACAAAAATTGGCTTTTTGCATTAACCATGCCATAACCTGTTATGCCTGACATTCCCGGAATGCTTAGCAGGTGCACGGCTTTCCCCGCCTGTGCCGTTAAAAGGGTGTGCTTTGTTCAGGGCAACGGTTTTCTGCTGGTGCAATCTTCGCCACATTCTGAGGCAAAGAAATTCCGTACACTGTGTAGTGGTATAACCTATACAGCTATTACGGGTTCTGCCAAACTCCTTGCAGTCATCATGTACAGGGAAAAGATCATGAGCGATATCGCATTAACGGTAAGCGTACTGGCGCTGGTGGCCGTTGTCGGGTTGTGGATCGGCAACGTGAAGATTCGTGGCGTGGGCTTTGGTATTGGCGGTGTGCTGTTTGGAGGGATAATTGTCGGCCACCTTTTGGATAAACTGGGGATCACTATAAGTGGTCAGATACTGCTTTTTGTGCAGGAATTTGGCCTGATCCTGTTTGTTTATACCATCGGCATCCAGGTGGGGCCGGGGTTCTTCGCTTCTTTACGCGTTTCTGGCCTGCGCCTGAATCTGTTCGCTGTTTTAATCGTTGTTCTCGGCGGCCTTGTCACCACTATTCTGTATAAACTTTTTGCTATTCCACTGCCGGTGGTGCTGGGGATTTTTTCCGGTGCGGTCACCAATACGCCAGCGCTTGGCGCGGGGCAGCAGATCCTGCGTGATTTAGGCATTCCTGGCCCGCAACTCGACCAGATGGGGATGAGCTACGCCATGGCGTATCCGTTTGGTATTTGCGGTATTTTGCTCAGTATGTGGCTGCTGCGCGTGTTGTTTCGCGTTAATGTCGATGAAGAGGCACTACAGCACGACGCAACGCTCAGCCATGGTACTTCGCCGATCCGCACCATCAATATCCGCGTGGAAAACCCAAATCTCAACAATATGGCGATTCAGGACGTTCCCATTCTTAACAGCGACAAAATCATCTGCTCGCGTCTCAAACGAGATGATTTGCTGATGGTACCCTCACCGGTCACGCTGATTCAGTCCGGAGATTTGTTGCATCTGGTAGGGCTACCGAACGATCTGCATAACGCGCAGTTGGTGATAGGCAAAGAAGTTGATACCTCTTTGTCGACGCGCGGCACGGATTTGCGCGTCGAACGCGTAGTGGTGACCAACGAAAAAGTGCTGGGGAAAAAAATCCGCGATCTGCACTTCAAGGAGAGCTACGACGTCGTGATTTCCCGCCTGAACCGCGCCGGTGTGGAGTTGGTAGCCAGTAGCGACGCCAGTCTGCAATTCGGCGATATCCTTAATCTTGTCGGGCGTCCGGCGGCAATTGAGGCAGTGGCTAATGAGGTCGGCAATGCGCAGCACAAATTGCAGCAGGTACAAATGCTGCCGGTGTTTATTGGCATTGGGCTTGGCGTTCTGCTGGGATCGGTGCCGTTGTATATACCGGGGTTTCCGGCGGCGCTGAAGCTGGGTCTCGCGGGCGGACCGCTGATTATGGCACTGATCCTTGGGCGAATTGGCACGATCGGCAAGTTGTACTGGTTTATGCCGCCCAGCGCAAACCTGGCGCTGCGTGAGCTGGGGATTGTGCTATTCCTGTCGGTGGTGGGGCTGAAATCCGGCGGCGACTTTATCGCCACGCTGACCCAGGGCGATGGGGTGAAATGGATGTGTTATGGCATTTTTATCACCGCCATTCCGCTGGTAACCGTCGGTTTGCTGGCGCGAATGCTGGCGAAGATGAACTATCTGACCCTCTGCGGCATGCTGGCCGGGTCGATGACCGATCCGCCGGCGCTGGCGTTTGCCAACGGCCTGCATGCCACCAGCGGTGCGGCGGCACTCTCGTATGCGACGGTTTATCCGTTGGTGATGTTTTTACGTATTATCACCCCGCAGCTTCTGGCGGTACTGTTCTGGGGGATGGGTTAATAGCGTCCCGGCATGAATACGGCGCAGATGGTAATCCACCTGATACTCGCTGGTGTTGCGGAACATTACTGAGTAGTTAAGAAATTCGCCGCTGTCGCTGTAGGAGAGCGAAGTAATACGCAGCAGCGGCGTTTGTTCCGCTACGTTTAGCAAGCTGGCCACTTGTTTATCGGCCAGCACTGGCGTCAGGCTTTCATAGTTACCACTGATGGTGATGCCGCACTCCTTCTCGATATAATCGAATTTCGACCCCTCCAGATGCCCCAGTGACAGCGTACGGAACAGCTTCACCGGCATATAGCTGTCTTCCAGCATCAGAGGTTTTCCCTCCACGTAGCGCACCCTCCGCGAGAAGTAGATCCGTTCGTTAATTTGTATGCGCAACTGGCTGGCTATCGCAGGTGGTGCGGGCATCACTTCGAACTGCAAAACCTGGCTCTGCACCTCTTTGCCCTGTCGGCGCAGTACTTCTACCAGTCCGGTCAGATTGGCCGTTTCATGATGAACATCTTTGCGTGCGACAAATGTCCCGCTGCCGTGACGGCGTATCACTAATCCCCAGCCCACCAGCAGATCAACCGCCTTGCGAATCGTCATTCGCGCCACGCCAAACTCCAGCGCCAGCGCCTTTTCGCCCGGTAACGGGCTGCCGATATGGTAATCCGATGAATTGAGCCGCAGACGTAATCGCTCGGCAATAGATTTGTAGATCACCTGTAGATCTCTCCGCCCCCGTCAGCGCAAACATTGTCTCTGAACATGTCCATGTTTTACCTAAAAAGTAGACCTGAGCGTGTGAAATAAAACCATGAAAGCGATCACGAATCGCAACGACGCGCCATGTTGACGGGGCGGCAGCTTCTTATGCTGCTCGCAGGCCCACAAAAAACCAACAAGGCCTCTACCCCCTACAAGTTGTTACATGAGGATTCTATGATGCTCAGTCAAATACAACGTTTCGGCGGCGCCATGTTCACTCCGGTGCTGCTCTTCCCGTTTGCCGGTATGGTGGTAGGTATCGCCATCATGCTGAGTAATCCCCTGTTTGTCGGCGAAACGTTAACTGCGCCCGACAATCTGTTTGCGCAGTGTGTACATATCGTCGAAGAGGGCGGCTGGGCGGTGTTTCGCAATATGCCGCTGATTTTCGCTGTCGGTTTACCGATTGGCCTGGCAAAACAGGCGCAAGGGCGAGCCTGCCTGGCGGTGCTGATTAGTTTTCTGACCTGGAATTACTTCATTAACGCCATGGGGATGACCTGGGGTCACTTTTTTGGCGTCGATTTCAGCATTGAGCCCACGGCAGGCAGCGGTTTAGCGCTGATTGCCGGGATCAAAACCCTCGACACCAGCATTATCGGGGCGATTGTGATTTCCGGCATTGTCACCGCCATCCATAACCGCTTTTTCGACAAACCGCTGCCCGTGTTTCTCGGCATCTTCCAGGGCACCTCGTTTGTGGTGATTATCGCTTTCCTGGTGATGATCCCCTGCGCTTGGCTGACGCTGTTGGGTTGGCCAAAAGTGCAGCTTGGTATTGCGTCATTGCAGGTTTTTCTGCGCTCTGCCGGGGCGTTGGGTGTATGGATTTACACTTTCCTGGAACGCATCCTGATCCCGACCGGGCTGCACCACTTTGTCTACGGTCCCTTTATCTTCGGCCCGGCGGCGGTGGAAGGCGGTATTCAGATGTACTGGGCGCAACATCTACAGGCATTCAGCCAGAGTACCGAACCACTGAAAGTTCTGTTCCCGGAAGGCGGCTTTGCGCTGCACGGTAACTCGAAAGTGTTTGGCTCCATCGGCATCGCTCTGGCGATCTGGTATACCGCCACGCCGGAAAATCGCGTTAAAGTCGCGGGTCTGCTGATCCCCGCAACGCTGACTGCCGTGCTGGTGGGTATTACCGAACCGCTGGAATTTACCTTCCTGTTTGTCTCCCCGCTGCTGTTTGCCGTCCACGCTGTACTGGCAGCAACGATGGCGACGGTGATGTATAGCTTCGGCGTGGTGGGCAATATGGGCGGCGGGCTGCTCGACCAGTTTCTGCCGCAAAACTGGATCCCGATGTTCCATAACCATGCGGCGATGGTTTTCACCCAGATTGCCGTCGGTCTCTGTTTTATCGCGCTCTATTTCGTCGTTTTCCGCACGCTGATCGCCGTCTTAAACCTGAAAACGCCTGGCCGGGAAGCGAGTGAAATCAAACTCTATAGCAAGGCCGATTACAAAGCGGCGCGCGGGCAAACCACGGCGGCAGCGAAAGACTCGTTGGGCCAGGCCAGCGGATTTTTGCAGGCGCTGGGCGGTGCGGCAAACATCCAAAACGTCAACAACTGCGCGACGCGACTGCGCATCACGCTGGTCGATATGGCGAAAACCCAAAGCGATGACGTCTTTAAAGCGTTGGGCGCGCACGGTGTCGTGCGACGCGGCAACGCCATCCAGGTGATTGTCGGCCTGCATGTTCCCTTACTGCGCGACCAGCTTGAATCTCTGATGAAAACCCCTTTGACCAATGAACCATCCACCATGACGGAGGCAGTATCATGAAACAGTTTTCAGTTGTTATCGCTGGCGGCGGCAGCACTTTTACTCCCGGTATCGTTTTGATGTTGCTGGCTAACCGCGATCGCTTCCCGCTGCGGGCGCTGAAATTCTATGACAACGATGGCGCGCGCCAGGAAATCATCGCCGAAGCTTGCAAAATTATCCTTCAGGAGCAGGCGCCGGAGATTGAATTCAGCTACACCACCGACCCGCAAAAAGCCTTTACTGACGTCGATTTTGTGATGGCGCATATCCGCGTCGGCAAATACCCGATGCGTGAAAAAGATGAAAAAATTCCGCTGCGCCACGGCGTATTAGGCCAGGAAACCTGCGGGCCTGGCGGTATCGCTTACGGCATGCGTTCTATCGGCGGCGTGCTGGAGCTGGTCGATTATATGGAAAAATATTCACCCAATGCGTGGATGCTTAACTACTCCAACCCGGCAGCGATTGTCGCGGAAGCCACGCGTCGCCTGCGCCCGCGGGCCAAAATTCTTAACATCTGTGATATGCCTATCGGCATTGAAGGACGGATGGCGCAAATTGTCGGCCTGAAAGACCGCAAAGAGATGCGGGTACGCTATTACGGGCTTAACCACTTCGGCTGGTGGACATCGATTGAAGATGTCAACGGTAACGATCTCATGCCGAAGTTGCGCGAATATGTGGCGAAACACGGCTATGTTCCGCCTGCGGATAACGTGCATACCGAAGCGAGCTGGAACGATACGTTCGCCAAAGCGAAAGATGTGCAGGCGCTCGACCCGGATACCATGCCGAACACTTATCTGAAGTATTACTTCTTCCCGGACTATGTGGTTGCCCACAGCAACCCGGAACGTACGCGTGCCAATGAGGTGATGGATCATCGTGAGAAGCAGGTGTTTGGTGCCTGCCAAGCGATTATTGCTGCCGGTAAATCCTCCGCCGGTGAGCTGGAGATTGACGAGCATGCTTCTTACATCGTCGATTTGGCTACCGCCATCGCCTTTAACACCCAGGAGCGCATGTTGCTGATTGTGCCAAACAACGGCGCTATTCATAATTTTGATGCCGATGCAATGGTGGAAATCCCTTGTCTGGTGGGGAAAAACGGCCCGGAACCGCTGACGGTCGGTGATATTCCGCATTTTCAGAAAGGATTGATGAGCCAGCAGGTAGCGGTAGAAAAACTGGTGGTCGATGCCTGGGAACAGCGATCCTACCAGAAGTTGTGGCAGGCCATCACGCTGTCGAAAACCGTGCCCAGTGCGACGGTGGCGAAAGCGATTCTCGACGATCTGCAAGAAGCGAACAAAGCGTACTGGCCGCCGCTGCATTAATTCTCCTGCCCGGCACCGTCAGGGTGCCGGTTTTCCGTTGCGTGAAAGAGTCGAAAAGCGTCAGTTTATCCGTTACTTTGAAGACCTGGCCGGTTCTGTTTTCCCTTTACCGCTGCAAGAGGGGACAACGCTGGCAGGATTATCAACGTGGAAGGAGAACAGATGAAAATTTCCCGCGTCGGTGAAGCGCCGGACTATCGCTTCTCGCTGGCGAATGAGCGTACTTTTCTTGCCTGGATCCGCACCGCGCTGGGGTTTCTCGCGGCGGGTGTCGGGCTGGACCAGCTGGCACCGCAGTTCGCCACGCCGCTGATCCGTGAAGTACTGGCGCTGCTGCTGTGTCTCTTCGCCGGCGCGCTAGCGCTCTATGGCTATCTGCGCTGGCTGCGCAATGAAAAAGCGATGCGCCTGAAAGAAGATCTGCCTTATACACGCGTGCTGATGGTGATAAGCGTGTCGCTGCTGGCGGTTGCACTGGTGGTAATGGTGCTGGTGTTTTATGCCGGATAATCGCAAAGCCCGGCGCGAAACAGATCCTGGTCTGCAACCGGAGCGGACATCGCTGGCATGGTTGCGCACTCTATTCGGCTACGGCGCGCTGATGGCGCTGGCCGTCAGGCATAACTGGCAACATTCGGGCATGCCTTTCTGGATCTCGCTCATCATTATGGCGCTGGCAGCGTTACTGCTCTGGCGCTATACCCATCAACGTATCTTAATGGACGTCAATAAAAACGATTTCGCCTTATTCAGCGCAACACGTGACAAATTATTGATCTCCCTCGCAGTGCTTTCCCTCGCATTACTGTTTGCTGTAACACATATCCGTCAGCTTATTCTTATCTTGTGAGGATGTTTGCATGCCAGGCTGCCACGTTATGGCTAAGCCCGCCAGTTCACGCTGCAACCTTAACTGCCGCTACTGTTTTTACCTCGAAAAACCGCAGCAAAATGTTATGGATGACACCACGCTGGAGGCATTTATTCGCCAGCAGATCGACGCCCAGCCGGGCGAAAGAGTGCCGTTTGTCTGGCTGGACGGCGAACCGACGCTCTGCGGGCTGGAATTCTTTCAGCGCGTTGCCGAACTGCAAAAAAAGCACGCCAATGGCAAACGTATTGAAAATGCCTTCCAGACGAATGGCATTCTACTGAATGAGGACTGGTGTCGTTTTTTTCACGACAATGGCTGGCTGGTGGGTGTTTCCATCGATGGTCCGGCGGACCTGCATGATGCTTACCGTGTGAGCCGCAGTGGCAAACCGTCGCACCCGAAAGTCCTTAACGCCATTGCGACGCTGGCGAAACACCAGGTCGCGTACAACCTGCTGTGCGTCGTCAATAATCTCAATAGTCAGCAGCCACAGCGCCTGTATCGCTATTTACGTGCGCTCGGTACACCGTTTTTGCAGTTTATTCCGCTGGTGGAACAGGACGCGCAGGGGCGCTTGTCTGCCGAATCGGTCAGCAGCGAAGCCTGGGGGAACTTTCTTACCGCCGTATTCGACATCTGGGTGCGGGAAGATATTGGCCGCGTTTACGTGCAGTTATTTGACTCTACGCTCGGCGTCTGGAGCGGCTATCCGCCGCAAATATGCAGCTTTGGCAAGACCTGCGGCCACGCTTTTGCGCTGACGGCGAGCGGCGATCTCTACCAGTACGCTCACTATCTCTCCCCGGATTACCCGCTGGGCAATCAGCATCAGATCCCGATTAAAAAGCTCGACCTCAGCCCCGAAGCAGCCGCTTTCAGGCAGAGTAAAAAAGTCAGCCTTAGCGAAGTCTGCCTGCGTTGTGACGCGCTGCGTTTTTGCCGGGGCGACTGCCCGAAGCACCGCTTTGTTGAGGGAAGAAGCGCGCTGTGCCACGGTTATTACCACTTTTTCAGCCACAGCGCGCCGCATATGCGCGTAATGCGCGATCTGCTGCGCCAACGGCGCTCCCCTGTCGAATTAATGACTTACCTGCGCCGGAGCGACTGATTCAGCACGCTTTCGCCAGATAGTGCGCCATCTCATCGGTGGGCACCATTCCGCCGCCAGTGGCCCAGACCAGATGGGTGGCCTGCGCCAGTTGTTCCGGGCTAAAGCCGTGCAGTTGATGATAACCGCTGTCGCTGCAAATCCGTTGCGGCCCGGACATTCCCGCCAGCGCCGACGGCTCCAGTTGGATGCCCTCTTCCTGCGCCAACCAGCCAAGTTGCTGGTAAAGCGTGTGGTCATCGACGGTGTAGAAGCCGTCCAGCAGGCGTTCCATCGCCCGTCCGACAAAGCCGGAAGCGCGCCCGACCGCCAGACCATCGGCCGCCGTCTGGTTATCAATCCCCAGATCCTGCACCGCAATGCCGTCATGTAGCCCGGTATACACGCCCAGCAACATACAAGGAGAATGCGTTGGTTCGGCAAAAATACAGTGTACAGCATCGCCGAACGCCAGCTTCAGACCAAAGGCGACGCCGCCAGGCCCGCCACCCACGCCGCACGGCAGATAGACAAACAGCGGATGCGCGTTATTCACCACTTTGCCAAGCCGTGTGAACTGATCTTTCAGACGCTGTCCGGCGACGGCATAGCCCAGAAAGAGGGTACGGGAGTTCTCATCATCAATAAAAAAGCAGTTCGCATCCGCTGCTGCCGCTTTGCGCCCTTGCTCAACGGCCACGCCATAATCTTCGGCGTACTCCACCACGTTTACACCGTGGCTGCGCAGCAGCGCTTTTTTCCATACCCGGGCATCGGCCGACATATGCACCGTAACGCGAAAACCGAGTCGCGCGCTGATAATTCCGATCGATAACCCAAGATTTCCCGTAGAGCCAACGGCGATGCTGTAGTGGCTGAAGAAAAGGGCAAACTCAGGCGACAGCAGTTTGCTGTAATTATCATCCGGCGCGAGTAATCCGGCGGCGAAAGCCAGTTTTTCCGCGTGGGTCAACACTTCATAAATGCCGCCGCGCGCTTTAATGGAACCGGAAATCGGCAAATGGCTGTCTTTTTTCAGCCACAGCTCGCCGGCAATATCCGGGCCGAGGCGGCGCTGCATTGTCGGGATCGGAACCACGTCAGATTCAATCATGCCGCGGCTTGCCGCCGTTTCCGGGAAAGCCTGAGCGATAAACGGCGCAAAGCGGGCAAGCCGTGCGTGGGCATCGCTAACATCCTGTTGTGTCAAGCCAACATGCGGCAAAGCCCGCGCAATGGAGGTACTATTAGGGTTAAACCACTGCGTTTCTTTCAGCGCGATCAACTGCTCTATAAGCGGAAACTGCTGGATGAGTTTCTGAATGTCGGCGTTTTTCATCGGTTCGTTTTCGTAAGAATCGGAGCGTTAAAGAAAACAGGAATTGGCCAGCGGCGCAAGTGGGCCGCTGTTTTGAGAATTTATTACGTTTTGCCGCTACACCTGTAAACGCAGGCATGCTAAATACATGTATTCATCCCTGATTTTCACAAGGTCAACTGTGTTAAAGCCACTGATTGCAGTTGTTATGCTGTTGGCGGGAACCTTTGCGTTTGCCGCTGATACTCCGCTGACGGCGGCGCAATATGCGCAAAAGCTGGGGGTGGGGATGGATGTCGACTGGGCGCGTACTGATCGTGGTATCCGCGAGTTCGACCCGCTGATCGTGCGTGATTTCTACGACGCCGGTATCCGTCATGTGCGCATTCGCGTCGCCGATAACATGACGGAAGCGCGGCTGATCCACCTGCGTAAACTGGTGGAGGCATGCGAACAGTATGGGATGATCCCGGTGATTGCCTATCAGGCAGACAGCTTCAAAGCCGATCCTGACGCCAAAAACGAAGCGCAGCTGGTAGCGTGGTGGTCAACGGTAGCGAACTTTTTCGGTACTGAGCACCCGACGCTCGGTTTTGATGTGATTTATGAACCAGCTGAGAAACTTAACCGTGATTTGCCCGCCCTGAATCGCGCCTATGAAAATGTCGTGCGCACCCTGCATGATATCGACGCTCAACGCATGATTTTTATTGCCCCGCGTCTGCGCGCCGCGCCGGAGGAGCTATCCTCGCTGAAACTGCCGCCGCACAGCCAGAACTATCTGTTGGCCGAGTGGCACATTTTCCCGTGGGGGCCGCAGAAAAATAACGGTAAATATCCGTGGACATCGGGCACGGCTGCGGAAAAAGCCGCCATCCGCGCACGAATTAATACGGCAGTGCGCTGGCAGCAAAAATCCGGCCATGCCAGCTGGGTTGGCGGCTGGGCGGTAGGCGAATCCATTAAAAATGCCCCCACTGAATCGCAAATGTCTTTCGCCCACTTTATGGCCTGTGAGCTGAATAAGGTGAAAATTCCCTATGCGATCAATACCGATACGCAATTTTATGACGGAGAAGAGGGCGCATGGCGGCCAGGGCCGGAGCCGTTACTGAAAATGATGATTTCGCCGGAGTGCGACAAGCCCGACGCGAGGCCGGGCCATCATGAGGTTAAATCACCGGTTCATGGCGAGAAAAACGCGCCGCCAGCGGCAGCCAGCACAACAGAATTAAAAGCCCGGCCAGCGTCATCAGCATCCCAAGGCTAAACTGGCCGTTCTGCGGCAGTTGTGAAGAGAGCCACGCCAGGCCGCCGGATCCGATGTTCTGCAACCCGCCAACCAACGCGCCCGCGGTACCCGCCAGAAACGGGAATGGCTCCATCGCGCCGCTGGTTGCCAGCGGGAACAGCATCCCGGTACCGAAGAAAAACAGCGCCGCGGGCACCACCAGCGTCCAGATATTCATCACCCCGACAATGCCCGGGATCCACATCATCAGACCGGCCGCCAGGCAGCAGATCACCGCCTGCCACATCAACGAGGTAAAGCGCGTGTTCTGCCGCCCGGCAAACCACGCGCCGAAAAAGGCCGCTGGCACCGGCAGAATAAACAGGACGCTGACCGTCATACTGTTCAGGCCCAGCACGCCGCCCATCAACACGCCCGAGCTGGCTTCAAAGACTGCAATCCCGGCCAGACCGCCAATCAACATCAGCAGGTAACAATTAAATGCGCCATTGCCGAACAGGGTTTTGTAGCTGGTCAGCAGGCGGAGGCGGGGCGCGTCTTTTGGCCGGGTTTCCGGCATCCAGCGCGCCATACTCCAGGTGACGACCAGGCACAGCACCAACAGAAAAATAAAACAGGCGCGCCAGTTAAACAATGTATTCAATACGCCGCCAATCAGCGGTGCGAGCAGCGGACTAACCAAAATCCCCATATTCAACAAACTGTTGGCGTGACGAAGTTCCGTACCGGCATATAGATCGCGCGGCAGCGTTCGCGCCATCACGCCACCCACACCGGTGCCGATGCCCTGTAAGGCGCTGGCCAGAATCAACATCGACAGGCTGTGCGTGGTAATGGCGATCAGCGTCGCCAGCAAAAAGATGCTCATCCCGGCAAGGATCACCGGGCGGCGACCGATTCTGTCCGCCAGCGGGCCATAGAAGAGTTGGGATACGCCGTAAGTCAGCAGATACGCCGCCATGACGCTTTGCACCGCGCCTTCGCGAACATTCAGGGTGAGCGCCATATCCGCTATCGCCGGGATATAGATGGTTTGCGCCATCTGCCCGACAGCCACCAGAAGTACCAGCATCAATAACAAATTGACGTTTCTCTGCCTTTTCATGTCGATGATTACTTTTAAAAAATGGAAAATTAAAGAATATATGGCTGCAATACAGCCTTAATGCCGGAGAAATCTAACACAGCCAGATGACAGAACCACAATTACCCGGTGCAAAGGCAGGAAGGAGACAGGCAGGTTTTATAGACAATATCCGGCAACTTTTGTTGCCAGTGAGCTTCAGGAAAGGCGCAGCAGTATCGCGCCGACGGCAATGCCACAGGCGGCAATAATCCGTAGTCCGGCAACCTGCTCTTTGAGAAGAACAAACGCAATCAGCGCACCGAACAGAATCGAGGTTTCGCGTAGCGCAGCGACGACCGCCAGCGGCGCTTGCGTCATCGCCCACAGCGCCAGGCCGTAAGACCCCATGGTGCCGATGCCGCCGGGAATGCCTTTTTTCCAGCTGGTGAGCAGATAACGTGTCACCTCTTGCCGCCGCACCAGCATCGCCCAGAACAACAGGCAAAAACCGTTAAGGAAAAAGGTCCATAATGTATAGCCCAGCGCAGAACCGGCAAGACGAACGCCGGTGCCATCAACCAGCGTGTAACCAGCGATAAACCCCGAATTAATAAGCGCCAGCCAGATCCCTTTGCGTGATTGCGTGCGTCCGTTAAACGCCATCACCAGTATCGACAGGCATATCACGGCAATACCGCCCCACGCCACGCCAGAAAGTGAATCGCCAAGGATCAGCACGCTAATAAGCGCCACCAGCAGCGGCGCGGTGCCGCGCATCAGCGGATAGGTCTGGCTCATATCCGAAAGCTGGTAAGTTTTCGCCACCAGCACCGTGTAAACCACCTGCAACGCACACGAGATGGCGAGATAAGGCACGCTGGCGAGTGTCGGCTGTGGTGAGAAAGGCAATAAAATGAGTGCGATCAGCGCGGCAGAACCGCTTACGGCAATCGCTGAATAGAGTTTGTCGCTACCGGATTTCACGATGGCATTCCAGCTGGCATGAAGCAGAGCAGCAAACAGCAAAATGCAGAAAACGGAGAGTGTCATGGTGGCCCGGGCGAGTGAGTTGCCACCAAAATGTAACATGCCGCGCGCAGTGGATACCAGATTAGCAATGTGAAACCTCGTTCAGGCGAGGTTTTTTGTTTTCAGCGGCTACATAACCAAACGTGATCCGCCGCGCAGTTTTCTGCGGGTGCGTAAAAAGCAGTTGTCGGCGACGAAATCCTGTGTTTGTATAAATCCTGTTAATTACATGACAGACAGGTCCCTAATGAACGCTTCCACAATGTCGATGAGCCTACTAAAAACCGCGCATAACGCCGCGGTGGTCGTCGTGCGTGTGGTGGTGGTCGTCGGCAATGCGCCGTAGGGTCCGGAACAACACACGATTCCAAAACCCCGCCGGCGCAAACCGGCGGGGTTTTTCGTTTAACTCCCTCCGGAAAGCTGGCCCAGAAGAAAAGGACTGGAGCATGGCAAGTTCGGGCAGTACATCACAACCCACGCACTACACCGGCGCGCAACTGATTGTTCATTTACTGGAACGACAGGGCATCACCACGGTAACCGGTATTCCTGGCGGTACGGTTCTGCCGCTTTACGACGCGCTCAGCCAGAGCAAACAGATTCGCCATGTGCTGGCGCGCCACGAGCAGGGCGCAGGTTTTATTGCGCAGGGCATGGCGCGTACGCAGGGTATACCTGCGGTCTGTCTGGCCTGTAGCGGGCCGGGTGCGACCAACCTGGTGACCGCCATCGCAGATGCGCGCCTCGACTCCATCCCGTTGGTTTGCATTACCGGCCAGGTACCCACCTCGATGATCGGCACCGATGCGTTCCAGGAAGTGGACACTTACGGCATCTCTATCCCCATCACCAAACACAACTACCTGGTGCGTGACATCGCCGAACTGCCGCAGGTGATCTGCGATGCGTTTCGCATTGCGCAGTCCGGCCGCCCTGGCCCGGTGTGGATAGATATTCCTAAAGATGTGCAGACAGCGGAAATCACCCTGAGTGAATTGCCGGAACCTGGCTACAAAACCCCTGCCCCGGCCTGGAATGCGCAGGCGGTGCGCGAAGCCGCAGAGTTGATCAATGCCGCACAGCGCCCGGTGCTCTATCTCGGCGGCGGGGTAATCAATGCGCCGCAGCAGATTCGTCATCTGGCGGAGAAAGCGAATCTGCCCACCACCATGACGCTGATGGCGCTCGGCATGTTGCCGAAGCAACACCCGCTGTCGCTGGGCATGCTGGGGATGCACGGCGCACGTAGCACCAACTTTATCCTGCAAGAGGCGGATTTACTGGTGGTGCTTGGGGCGCGTTTTGATGACCGGGCGATTGGCAAAACAGAGCAGTTCTGCCCGAATGCCAAAATTATCCATGTCGATATCGACCGCGCGGAGCTCGGCAAAGTGAAGCAGGCGCATGTGGCGATCCAGGGCGATGTCGGTGAAGTGCTTGACGCGCTGATCCCGCACATTGAGGCGCACTCCCGCCACGCCTGGCGTAACACGGTTGAGCAACTGCAACGCGAATTTCCAGGCGCCATTCCGCAGGGTGGTGACCCGCTGAACCACTACGGTCTGATCAACGCCGTTGCGGCTTGCGTAGACGATAACGCCATTATTACGACCGATGTGGGCCAGCATCAGATGTGGACGGCGCAGGCTTATCCGCTTAACCGTCCGCGTCAGTGGCTGACTTCCGGTGGGCTGGGCACCATGGGTTTTGGGCTCCCTGCCGCCATTGGCGCCGCGCTGGCGAACCCGGATCGCAAAGTTATCTGCTTCTCCGGCGATGGTAGCCTGATGATGAATATTCAGGAAATGGCCACCGCCGCAGAGAATAACCTCGATGTGAAGATTGTGTTGATGAACAACGAAGCGCTGGGGCTGGTTCACCAACAACAGAGCCTGTTCTATAAATCTGGCGTGTTTGCGGCAACCTATCCTGGGATGATTAATTTTATGCAGATTGCCGCAGGTTTCGGCCTGCAAACCTGTGATTTAAACGTCGCCGCCGATCCGCAGGCCGCGTTGCAGGAGATCATCTCCCATCCTGGCCCAGCGTTGATTCATGTCCGTATCGACCCGCAAGAGAAAGTTTATCCGATGGTGCCGCCAGGTGCGGCAAATACTGAAATGGTGGGGGAATAAGCCATGCAAACAACTGATAACGTCATTCTCGAACTCACCGTCCGTAACCATCCGGGCGTCATGACGCATGTTTGCGGGTTATTTGCGCGGCGAGCGTTCAACGTGGAAGGCATTCTCTGTTTACCGCTACAAAATGGCGAACAGAGCCGCATCTGGCTACAGGTTGCCAACGACCAGCGGCTGGAGCAGATGATAAGCCAGATCGACAAACTGGAAGATGTGGTGCAAATCATCCGCCACCAGAACGATCCGGGCGTGTTCAACAAACTGGGACTGTTCTTCGAGTAATCGCGCTATTTATACGAAGTGCCCGGTAAGCCGATAATTAACTGTCGGCTTACGGCTGTCTTTACGGCTGTGCGTCAGAGGGGATTTCCCCGTATGATGAGCCTCTTTTACGCACCGGGAGCAGGTATGATTTGGTTGATGTTGGCAACGCTGGTGGTTGTTTTTGTGATTGGCTTCAGAGTGTTAACCACTGATTCCCGGCGGGCGATCCGCCGCCTCACTGACCGGCTTAACATTCAACCCGTACCGGTGGAGTCGATGATGGATCAGATGGGCAAAACGGCGGGCAACGAGTACTTAAGTTACCTGGCGCGCCCGGATGAAGCACATCTGCAAAATGCGGCGCAGGTGCTGCTGATCTGGCAGGTTTCCATCGTCGATAGCAGCGAGCAGAACCTGCAATACTGGCACCGGCTGATGCAAAAAGCGCGGCTCGCCGCGCCGATAACCGATGCGCAGGTGCGTCTGGCACTCGGGTTTTTACGCGAACTGGAACCAGATACCATCGAACTGAACAACTTCCAGTTGCGTTATAACGCTCAGTTTATCCCGCAAGAGGGCGTCCACTGGCTACACTGATCTCCCATCATAAAATGAGTTGCCGAATTGTTAATTGCGTCACAGATGATGAATGTTACACTGCGCGACCTTCACGACGAATAACTAAGCAGGTGACAAATGAGTGAGCAAACTGTGACGCAATCTCCGGTGGACGTGGTAACCCGTCCTAACTGGTCAGCCGTTTTCGCGGTAGCTTTTTGTGTTGCCTGTCTGATCACCGTGGAGTTTTTACCGGTAAGCCTGCTGACGCCAATGGCGCTGGATTTAGGCGTTTCCGAAGGCGTTGCCGGGCAAACCGTCACGGTAACTGCGTTTGTGGCCATGTTCGCCAGCCTGTTCATTACCACGGTGATCCGAGCCGTCGACAGGCGTTATGTGGTGATCGCCTTTGCAGTGCTGCTGACCCTCTCCTGCCTGCTGGTCTCCTTTGCCAATAACTTTACGCTGCTGCTGGCTGGCCGCGCTTGTCTGGGGCTGGCGCTCGGCGGTTTCTGGGCGATGTCGGCCTCGCTGACCATACGTCTGGTGCCGATGCGTACCGTGCCGAAAGCGTTGTCGGTGATTTTTGGCTCGGTGTCGATTGCATTGGTGATCGCCGCGCCGCTGGGCAGTTTCCTCGGCGGCATTATCGGCTGGCGTAATGTCTTTAATGGTGCGGCGCTGATGGGGGCGATCTGCATTCTCTGGGTTTGGCGGGCGTTGCCGTCGCTGCCGGGCAAAACCGAACATCACGAGAACATGTTTGGCCTGCTGAAACGCCCTGGTGTGCTGGCGGGCATGATCGCCATCTTTATGGTCTTCGCCGGGCAGTTCTCGTTCTTTACCTATATTCGCCCGGTCTATATGAATCTGGCCGGGTTTAGCGTCGATGGCTTAACGCTGGTGCTGTTGAGCTTTGGTATCGCCAGTTTTGTCGGGACGTCCTTCTCTTCCGTGGTGATGAAGCGTTCGGTCAAAATGGCACTCGCCCTTGCACCACTGACGCTGGCTGTCAGCGCGCTGGTGTTGATTTTGTGGGGCAGCGATAAAGTCGTTGCCGCGGGGATCGCCATCATCTGGGGGCTGGGTTTTGCGCTGGTGCCGGTGGGCTGGTCAACCTGGATCACCCGCACGCTTGCCGATCAAGCGGAAAAAGCCGGTTCCATTCAGGTGGCGGTGATTCAGCTTGCCAACACCTGCGGCGCAGCGATTGGCGGTTTTGCGCTGGACCATTATGGTTTGCTGTCGCCGCTGCTGCTCTCTGGCACCCTAATGCTACTAACGGCGCTGCTGGTGGCAGCGAAAGTGAAAGTGAAAGCGTAAACGCCGCAATTCGCCGGGTGGCACTGCGTTTACCCGGTCTGGAACGCTCGCATATTGCACAACGAGTAAACCCGATATCGGGCAATGTCATGCAGAGGCGCTGGCGAGCCGCATTTTGCGGCGTGAATCCCAGGAGATCAGCAGGACCGACGAGACAATCAGCAGCGTACCAAGCCAGTCCGGCAATGAGAAAGCAACGCCGAGCAGTACCACCGAGAGCAGCGCACTGCTCAGCGGTTCGGCGCAGCTCAGGATGCTGGCCTTCGAGCCGCCAATCATCTGCGCGCCTTTCAGGTAGAGGCTAAAGGTGAGTGCCGTGCCGATCACCACCAGATAGAAGAACGCCATCAGTAGGTGTCCATCCACCGCTACACTTTCCCCCTGCCCGCCAAAAAACGGCGCCAGCATCAACCCCGCCAGCAACATACTCCAGCCGACAATCGGCAGTGTGCCGTACCGCGCGATCAGCGACGAGGGATAAGTGGTGTAGAACGCGGCGGAAAACGCCGAAACGATCCCCCACAACAGTGCTTGCGGCGAGATGGACAACGACGTCAAGTTACCGTGCGTCACCAGCAGGAACGTGCCAGTCAGCGAGGTGAAAATCGCCGCAACAACCGGCATAGTGGGGCGTGCTTTACGCACCAGCGCGAGCCACGTCACGATAATGGTCGGTGACAAAAATTGCAGTACCGTGGCAGTAGCGGCGTTGGACTTTTCGATGGTCAGCAAAAAAGTCAGTTGCACGGTCAGTGCGCCAAACAGTGAGAAGATCAGCAGGCTGATGGCATCTTTACGGTTTTTCAGGATGGCGAAAACTTTATCGCCGTGCACAAAAGAGAGCGTAAGCAAAATGATGCCGGTAAACAGAAGCCGCGTCATGGTTAACCACGGTGACGGGATATGACTTTTCTCCATGATGTACTGCGCGCAAACCCCGGAGCTGCCCCATAACACCGCGGCGGCCAGTACATAAAGCATCCCTTTTTTTGTGGAACCCATCTTTTAACCCAACGCTGTCATGCTGATTGCTTATTGATAAGGCACGCATCATAACACATGTACAGAGATTAACCGGAGGCGGCTGAGGGTGGCCGCCTCCGGTTTTACATCAGAACCAGGCTTCCCACATCGCGCCGACGTTAAACGAATCGAGCGTATTGTCATTTGTGCCATTGACCCGCGCGGTACGTTTGTTATCGACTTCACCGCCGGTCACGTAGAAGCGCAGCATCGGGCGGAATTCCGGCCCCATCGCAATCGAGATGTTCTGCGACAGAGTCAGTTTCCAGCCGTGGTTATCGCCGCCATTGTCATAATCGACGCGCTGATAACCAGCTTCCAGCCAGGTTGAATGAACATCGTTCCACCAGTGCATCGGGCGAATAATCGCGCCATAGTTGCGGCGGTTATCGGCTTTGTTGGCGCTGTTATCGTAATCGTGGAAGGCCAGCAGGTAATCCACCTGGGTTTGCTGGCTGAACTTGTAGTTGCCTTCGAAGCTGGCGTAAATCGCCGTCAGATCGTCGGTTTTGTTGAATACGCTGTTGTCCGCATTATCGGAATAACGGGCGATCACTTTGTTCACGCCGTGGTCATTGGTGTGGCTCAGTACCACGCCGCCCTGCCAGGCGCGTCGGCGGTCTTCGCTTTCGATCGCTTTAGAGTCAAAGCCGTAGTTGGCATAGATCTCCAGATCGAGCGGGCCGACCTTCATGCCGTGAATTTTCGAGGTGACGGCATAGTTACCCTTATCACCAACGTTCGAACCGCCCGTACAGGTGATACGTGACGGGTTAGTTTCATCCTCCAGCACTGTCGGGCTGCAGGATTCGACGGCGGCCACGGCGGCCACGTCAAACTGCACGCCGCCAATATCGAAGTTTTTCACCCCGGCGCCCTGACCATCATGGTTCATCCAGAAGTAATCGTTGATACCCTGTTGCGGACGCTGGTGGAAGTCGCGCCCCGCCCAGAAGTAAGCATTCGGGTTTGAGGCCAACAAGTTGGTTACTCCGGCATAGGCTTTTTTCAGGTTAACTTCATCGCCCCAGTGATCGAACATGACGTTAACATCCCAGATCGCACCATTATCGCCTCTGAACGCCTTGGAGAGCTGGAACTCGCCGCCGTTGCCTTCGTTACCCAGACGACCAATGGCGGAGGCGCCGTTATAGGAACCATCGACGCCGACATATTTCTGATCGGCAGACTGGAAGTGCGCGCCGTAGCGGGCATAACCACTGAATTTCACGCCGTAAGGAATGGCTTTATCCGGTTCCTGGGCGGTGGTTTGTGGTTCAACAATCACATCCGCTTTTTTATTGATGGCGGCATCCATTTTAGCCTGCCGTTCCGCCAGCGCTTTATCGACGGCTTTAGCGACAATGGCATCGATTTGCTCTTGCGTAAATTCTTGTGCGAAGACGGAGCCAGAGCAAAGGGTGGCCGCAACCGCCAGCGCCAGCGCCACTGGAAGTATTTTATTTATTCTCATGGTTATCTCAATTTAGTAAGTTATTCGCAGACAATAGTTATCCTGCGTTGGCAGGATAAAAATATCGCCATCACCAAAAAACCAATATTTATTTTGTAGAGTTGGGTACAGATTAATTAAGACTTACCGTAATCAATTCTCCATTTATTGCTGCCGATATAATGAATGCAGTTGAATGATTTCTTCAGATAACTCGCGGGCCAGTAACGATGTCATTAAATGGTCCTGGGCATGCACCATAATTAACGTCATTGGCTGACGGGCTTCACCGGCATCCTGCTCAATCAATTGTGTCTGCATTTTGTGCGCCCGGCGTGAATAACCATCGGCCTCGCGCAGCAGGCTGCGGGCTTCTTCAATATTGCCCTCCCGGGCCGATCGCAGCGCCTCAAAGCATAGGCTGCGCGACTGTCCGGCGTTGACGATAATTTCCATTACCGCTTCTTCAAGTGCGACCATAATCATTATTCCTGAGTAAAACCATTAAGCGCGGCGGTGGTGGCAAACCACTCTCCACTTTTCTTAATAGTGCGTTGCTGAGTTGCCAGATCTAATTGCACAAAACCGTAGCGATTTTTATATGCGTTACACCATGACCAGTTATCAATAAATGTCCACATATGGTAACCAAGACAGTGACAGCCTTCGCTAATTCCTTTATGTAGCCATTTCAGGTGATCGCGAACAAAGGTAATACGATAACTATCGTTAATTTGTCCGTTTTCAATAAAGCGTTCTTCATTCTCGACTCCCATACCGTTTTCAGAAATAAAACAGCGTGGGTTGCCATAATTCAGACGCAGGTTGGTGAGAATATCGTAAATACCGGGCTCGTAAATTTCCCACCCGCGATAGGGGTTCATTTTACGGCCTGGCATTTCGTAATAATCAAACAACCACTCCGGCATAAATGGCGCATCGGGATTGACCGCGCTGTCCCGGCACTTTACCCGCCGAGGCTGGTAATAGTTGATGCCGAGCAGGTCGATTTTCCCTTCTGCAATCAGCGAGATATCTTCCGGCTGGCAGGCGGGGAGCTGATCGTACTCTTTGAGCAGCGCCACCAGGTCAGCGGGATACTCGCCACGCAGTACCGGGTCGAGAAAACTGCGGTTAAACAGCAAATCTGCGTGGTGTGCCGCTTTCACATCCGCAGGATGTTGCGAGCGCGGATAAGACGGCGTCAGGTTCAGCACAATGCCGATGTCTCCCGAGTGGTGCCCGGCGCGAAATGCTCTGACAGCGCTGGCATGCGCCAGTACCGTGTGGTACGCCACCGTCGCCGCGCGTTTGAAATCCACCACGTTTGGGTAATGGAAATCGTACAGATAGCCGCCTTCGACCGGAACGATCGGCTCGTTAAAGGTAAACCAGTGCTGCACCCGATCGCCGAACAGCGCAAAACAGATTTGCGCGTAGCGACTAAAAGCCTCAACCACTTCACGGCTTTCCCAGCCGCCTTTTTCCTGCATTACCATCGGCATGTCGAAGTGAAACAGCGTAATAAACGGCGTAATTCCCTGCGCCAGCAGTTCATCGATTACGTCGTTGTACCAGGCGACAGCCTGCGGGTTCACTTCCCCGGTTCCATCCGGGATCAGGCGCGACCAGCTCAACGAAGTACGAAAACTGTTGTGATTAAGCTGCTTCAACAGCGCGATATCTTGCCGCCAGTGGCGGTAAAATGTCGAGGTCTCCTGCAGCCCAATCTGCTGGTGAAAACGCCACGGTTCGCGGGCAAACCACGTATCCCAGGTGGTGGCGCTTTTTCCGCCTTGCTGGCTTTCCCCTTCAGTTTGCAGTGCCGAGCACGCACTGCCCCACCAGAAGTTTGCGGGAAAAACATATTTCATTACCGGCTCCTTTTCGTTACTGCGAATGCGTTACGGCTTAGTTACTGCGAACAGTTTCCGTTATCGGTGCGCTGGTCTGCGCTTTTTGTTCTTCTGCTTTCATCAGCGAGTGTTCATACGCCCGCAGGAATGGCAGATACATCAGGGCAGACATCACCATACAAATCAGGCACATCACCACCGGACTAAAGGCCCAGTTCGCCGCCCAGGAGGCACCGATTGGTGCAGGCGTTGTCCACGGCGTCAGCGAAACCACCTGCGCCAGCAGGCCCATTTTTGTCGCAGTGTAAGCCAGTACGGCGTTAACCAGCGGTACGCAGACAAACGGCACAAACAGCATCGGGTTCATGATAATGGGCGCACCGAAAAGAATCGGTTCGTTGATGTTGAAGAAGCTTGGCACAACACCCATTTTGCCAATGGTACGCAGATGCGCGACACGGCTGCGCAACAGCAGGAACGCCAGCGGTAAGGTCGAACCGACGCCGCCAATCAGCAGATAGTGATCCCAGAATCCTTGCAGATAGACGTGCGGCAGTGCAGCGCCTGCCGCCAGCGCGGCCTGGTTGGCGGAGAGGTTGGCCATCCAGAATGGGTTCATGATGCCGGTGACAATCAGCGAACCGTGAATACCGGCGAACCAGAAGATTTGGCACAGCAGCACGGAAAGCAGAATGGCGGGCAGGGAATCAGATGCGGAAACCAGCGGCTCCAGCAGGTGCATAATCGCCTGCGGCAGGATCATCCCGGTTTGCGCTTCGATAAACAGGTTCAGCGGGTGCAGCGTACCAATGATCACCACCACCGGAATCAAAATCTCAAACGAACGCGCCACGCCGGTCGGGACCTCTTTCGGCAGGCGGATGGTGATGTTGTGCTGTTTGAGCCAGGCGTAAACGCGTGATGAGTAGATGGCGGTCAGCAAGGCAGTAAAAATGCCCTGACCGGAGAGATACTGGGTGGAGATTTTGCCGTCTGCATACGGCGCGGCAACCAGTAGAAACGCCATAAACGCCAGCAGACCAGTCATCACCGGGTCGAGATTAAACTGGCGACCAAGGCTGGCACCTATCCCGACGGAGATAAAAAACGTCATCACCCCCATGCTGAGGTTAAACGGCAGCATCAGTTGCGCACGGTATTCGGTAGAGAAATCGAGCCAGGCGCGGGCGAAACCGACGGTGGTGTCGGCGGAAAACGGCGGGAAGATAAACACCAGCATAAAGGAGCCGATGATCATAAACGGCAGCGCAGCGGTAAAACCGTCGCGGATGGCGATAACGTACTTCTGCTGTCCAAGACGACCGGCCAGCGGCGTAATGGATTGCTCAATAATCGTAATCATTGATTGATATAAGGAACTCATAAGAACACCTTTTTAATGTGCCGCTTCAATTAGCGACAAAGCGTAGTCCAGTACCTCATTACCGCGTTGCATGCCGTAATCCATCGGATTGATGGGTTGAACCGGAATGCCGTGTGCGGCGGCCTTTTCTGACAGCGTATTTAACATGTACTTAACCTGCGGTCCGAGAAGCACAACCTGATAACGCGGAAATTGCGTGTCGAATTCCGCGACGCCGTACGCGTCGATCTCCACTTGCAGCTCCCGTTCCTTCGCCGCCTCAAGCATTTTCCTCACCAACAAGCTGGTGGACATCCCGGCAGAGCAGCACAACATAATCCTGAACATCGTTAACCATCCTCGAAGTGTAAAAAGTTATTGCGGGGATGATTGGATATCATATGGAAACCGGTTTCCATTTTTTCTCCACGGAAGTGTGATAGCTATCAATATCTATTGGATACATGGTGATTTTATTGGATTTACATCACGGAATTCTGCGATTTTTTGATAACAAAAAAGGCAAAACGGAAAATCGGTTTCCATCAAAAAGGGAAACCGCTATACTTTGAGTGGTTATAGATTGAACCGATTTTACAGGACGAATTTTCAGGCGCAGGATACGCGCCGCTCAGGGGAGAAAGATGTCTACAATCAACGATGTATCACGGTTAGCTGGGGTTTCCAAAGCCACAGTCTCACGGGTGTTGAGTGGTTCGCGCGGCGTTAAGGAAGCCAGTCGCCTCGCGGTACTGAAAGCGGTCGAAGAGCTGAATTATCGGCCCAATGTTATCGCCCAGTCATTGCTCAGCCAGTCGACAGGCTGCATCGGGGTGATTTGCGCCCAGGAGAATATAAACCAGACCACCGGTTACCTCTATGCGCTGGAAAAACATCTCAGCCAGAGCCAGAAACATTTGCTGTTGCGCTTCGCCAATACCAAAGCCGGGGTGATGAGCGCGCTGGATGAACTGACCTGCGGGCTGTGCGACGATGTATTGATTATCGGCGCACGTTTCCCTCTGAAAATTGAAGATGAAAATGTGATTCTGGTTGATTGCGAAGAGTCCATCGATTCTACACCTAACAGTATTCAGTTCGACCACGCCTTTGCGGCGGAAACCGCCTGCAACTACCTGATTAGCCAGAGCCGCCGACAGATTGCGCTTATCTATCCAGATACCGCTGCGGCCGAGCAGGTATTGCATGGCTATAAGCTGGCGCTGGAAAACAATTTTCTGCCATTTAACCGCAACCTGGTCTTTATGGATGACACCAGTTCATCGGTGGCGTTGCAGGTGCTACTCAATAACGCTACCACATTGAATTTTAACGCGCTGCTGGTGGCTGACGAGCAGGAAGCGCAGCACGTAATCCCGCAACTGCAAGCATTTAATAAATCCGTGCCGGGGGACATTATGGTCTTCAGCCTTGCTGGCTCCTTGCATTTACCGGGGATCCCGACCATCCCGGCGATTGAATATTCAATGGATGCGATGGCGGCGCGTATTGTGGCGTGGCTGAATGAGAAAACGCAGAGCGTGTTGGGTTCGTACCGCCTGCGCGGTGATTTAATTATTCCCGAAGTCGGTAAGCGCCAGTAATAAATATCCTCCGGCATAGCCGGAGGTTTTTCAGATGCGCCTATAAGGCTCTGTTACCAGTCGCGCCCTAACAGGCGCAGCCACTTGCTTCGCTGACAGCAAGGTTAATGGCTTCACGCTCTTTGGTGCTCAGACTACTTTTTGTCAACATGGCGTTATGTTGCAGCGCCTGGCCCAGTGCTTCCGGCGAGTGGCTGCCGATGGTCAGGTAAGCATTCGGCACTTTGCCCATTGCGCATTTGCTGCACCAGCAACGTGGCCTGACGGTTGATGCCATTACAGAGCGTTGCGGGTTTCTCTCCCTTTCTTCGTTTTCCCGCGCATTTAGCCTGCAAACACCTGCACAATACGGGGTCTGACGCTCAGTGGAACGAAAACTCACGTTAAGCAATGTTTTCTTCTTCCGACACTTCTTTTAATGACCGCAGATGCCCTTTCGTCACCAGTTCTGCCAGTGTGAAGGAATAAGGCCAAGCATATTGATATGTCCGTGGCAAAGCGGTGAGAGGCGTGCGATATCTTCATCATTCACGGTTTCACCCTGTTCCCGGAGATGCTCCAGGGCAGCCTGCATATAAATAGTTGAGGACGAAAAGGCAGTTCAACCGTTCTGACGCCGACATTAAATTTTGGTTAAGGGCTACCGTCTGATTACTATAGACACTTAATCCACAGGAATAAGAGGGATTTGATATGGAACAGCAATATACCAACGAACTGACTCCGGAATTGGCCACCTCACTGGCGCGTCCGCCCTTCTCGGCGGAGAAAAAGGCCGGGATATCTGGCGGTGCCCGTCAGACTGGTGATGAGGTGGTTTATCCTGACGGCACCACTGCCCGGATTGTTACCGGCAGCGGGTCGGACTTTCAGAAAGGCGGTAAAAGTATCGCGCTGGTCGGCAGTCGGCTGAGTAACGGTGATGTTATTATCAGCACCCCACAGGCTGGATGTACGCTGAATGAGCTGAAAGGTCTGCCGATGGATGCTGATTTTTTACCGGCAGAGGGCTGAATTATGTCCATCATGAGAGGGTGTAGCGTTCACGGCAAGAATGTCGGATTACACGGAGATAAAACCTCTTCGGGAACACAATGTATCGCGGCCCGTCCCTGCATGTCGGTCATGGGGTTGCTGAAACTCTATATCGGTGACAAGACTACTCCCTGCCCGAAGTGTGGGGAAGTGGGGGTCATTGTGGACGGCGATCACCGGTGCTCAAACAGTGCCGCTGTTGCGGTGGACGGCGCGGAGATTCGTTGCGGGTGCCCGCAGGGGACTAATTTTCTGATTGCCCCGGGTACGATCCCGCAGCTTTCAGCGTCAAACGCCAGGATGGCACCGGTCGCAGTCCCGGAGCCGGAACAGCATACGCAGGCCGCTAAAAAAGAGAAGCCCGAAAAGGAAATCACGCTCACCATCGGGGTGTTTTTCGACGGCACCGGCAACAATGCTGTTAACACACAGAATATGATGAAAGCGTATACCGCAGGTCATTACCATCTGGATGACCCGGAAGCCGAGTCCATTCTGGCAAAATGCGCCCGTGAGAATTTTGGCGTGTCGGGAAGCGGTGCAATCAGCTATACCGGGTATTACACCAACATCCACTGGCTGAGTACGTTGTATAAACAGGACATACCTGCAGATAAAGGAATCGTCCAGTCTGCCATTTATATTGACGGTATCGGTACCGATGCGGGTAAACCTGACAGCAAGCTGGGGCAGGGTTTTGGTATATCCGATACAGGGGTTGTTGCCAAAACAGATAATGCTGTAGCCCGGCTAAATGATGTACTGAATCAGAGCATCAGGGATATAAGAAGGCAGGTGGCAGACAGTGAGCTTGTCATTAAGTCCCTGCAGTTTGACATCTTTGGCTTCAGTCGTGGCGCAGCCGCAGCGCGTCATTTTGCCAACCGCATCCAGTCCGCAGACCCGGCCATTATCAGCGCCATCCGCCAGGGCATGACGGGAACGACCTTCAATGGTTTCCCATCCGGGAAGACCCGCTTCATCGGTATCTTCGACACCGTGGCCGCCATCGGTACGCCGGTTAACGGTCTGAACCCGCACAGCGCAGATACTGGGGACGTGAAGCTCACCCTGCATCCCGGCGTGGCGGAGAAGGTGTTTCATATCACCGCCGCGAACGAGTGCCGCTTTAACTTTGCGCTGAACAGCGTGAAACCGGCGTGGCCGGAGCTGGCGCTGCCCGGCGTGCATTCCGATATCGGCGGTGGTTATCTGCCCGTCACCAGAGAAGACCTGTTTCTGACCCGCCCGGCCACGGAGACGGTGCCGTACAGCCAGCCGGGCGAAAAGACGCGAGTCTACCGACAGGCGGTGGCGCAGTTACAGACTCTGGATAAATCTCCCTGCCTGGCACCGTTGCTGCGTACCAATGAGATTTCAGCAGAAACCTGGTATGACGACAGGCTGCCGCCGGACCGGTACGGCCAGTTGCAGAAGCGCAGCTATGCGGCGCTGACCATGCGCGGGCGGACCGTCAGAAATGACTGGTCACGGGTTGCTCTGCGGGTAATGCTTGAGGCCGCACAGGAAGCTGGGGTGATGTTTGACCCTATTCAGAATAAAGACAAAGAACTCTCCATTCCGGATGAGCTTGCCCCCCTTTGGGACAAAGCACTGGCGATGGGTAAAGCGGCCCGCAGCGGCCAGACGCCGCAGGCGTTCAGCCAGGATGAGCTGGACGTGATTGCGGCGAAGTATATTCACTGTTCGGCCAACTGGAATGCCATCGTGGTCAATACGGACGGTCTTATTCATGGAGGCGCATCCCCCTCTGAGCTGACTGGCTTTATCAACCGGCCGGATGAGCAGTGGAAACGCTCGGTCTACAGCATGGACGGGAAAAAGGTATGAGGCTGAAAGCACTTTTCCCCCTACTGATGTTGGTTATGGTCAGTGGCTGCCGCGCGGGTGAGGCACAGACGCCGGAAGAAACCGGCGAAATGCCTTATGGTGAGGTCGGTTTTGCATTTTTCACCCCAAAGGCCCTGCCAGCGGTGGTGACAAAAGCGCTGATTATCGACAACGAAAAGGTGGTATCAACCTTCCGGACGCTGGACAGCACTCAGGAAAATCCTGACAGCGTGGGAAGCTGGAGCAGCCGAGTCAGCAGGCATGCTCAGTTCAATAAAGTCAGACATCCTCCCGCACAGATGCTGTTCTGCTGGGATTCAGTTATCGATAAAAAGACCTATGAGACACGCATCACCTTCTCATCTGCCTTGCGGGAAAAAATGTCGGTGCCAACAGGAAAGGACTGGCGTGGAAATACGGCATGGTATGACACGCTGTTGTTTGGTCTGGCACCTGAAGGCAAAGTGCGCATCTGGCTTCAGAACAGCGCGCCGGTGGGCAATTTACCAGTCGAACCGGTAAAAATCACCACGCTGTCCGGGGATAAGCTGGATGCCTGTAAAGACGTACCTTCGCGGATTGATTTTAACTATAGCATTCCAGATGGTTATGATCAGGACATAAAGGATTTTATCAAAGGGAAAGCCTATCCCTATGGGAGCTGGTAGTAGCCCCCTAAAAAGGATCCCTTGAGGATAATGCTGGTCACTTAAGGTGACCGGCATTGTTTTTAAAGGGATATTTTGACTTTTTTGGCCTGATTTCTCTTTCATACTCCCGCTCCCGTCTCGGGGGCAGTTTCAGCATTGCCGCATTACTGTAGAAGTGCTTAAGATGCCCCGGAACAGCACCCGGCGATGACCAGGGCAGTCCGATTAACAGTCGCAGTATCTCTGCCACTGAACCACTGAAGCTCAGCTGATACGGCAGATAATCTCCTTTCAGGCTGAACGCCATTTTCACCATCTGATACCGCACCAGATTGTACGTCAGCAGTATTCCCCACAGCTCCTGTCTCACCATTTCTGGCAGTTTACTTCTCAGCGTCCAGCGGTTGCCGCACAGGAACTGTTTTTTCTCACGGTACCCCAGTTCTGTTTCCCACCGGTGTTTATACAGTTCTGCAACGTCTGCCGCCGGGTAACGCATTGCATCTGTCATCGACGTGACAACCTGACGCTCCACGCCGTTAACCTTGCGCCTGATGAGCCGCACCGTAAGGGTATCCGGCAGTCCTTCCCACTGCTTTCTGGCCTGAGGAGAAGTCTTCAGCATTATCAGCTCATCCTGTTTACCCAGCCGGCGCACCACCTCATACTGCGTGCCCTTCTTCAGCGGCAGCAACCAGTGGCGGTTTTCCCCGGCATGGTGCCAGTCGTTCAGCAACCCCATCGACCAGAAGCCTCTGTCAAACAGCGTCACGCTGTTATCCGGGACCTGTTTCACCAGTCCTGCCGCCAGCCGCATTTCATTCACATCATACCGGTCCATTACGCTCGCCCGCAGCAGATGGCTGCTCAGCTCCATCAGGCATACCATGCGGACCTGTGGATACCCTTTTTCACCGTACTGGTTTTCCGCTTTCGCAAAGG
This sequence comes from Pseudomonadota bacterium, assembly GCA_018261615.1. Lineage (GTDB taxonomy): Bacteria > Pseudomonadota > Gammaproteobacteria > Enterobacterales > Enterobacteriaceae > Kosakonia. The sequence goes on from JAGTSE010000016.1 coordinate 28,654, forward strand.
CCGCCGCATTTTCTGGTGTGTCCGGCGTTCGCCAGACCACACCATCAACGGCATTCAGCGTCAGGCCATGCCAGAGTGGATGCCGGGCTTCCTCGTGCCAGTGCTGCTGCGTGAGGCTGAACAACTCCCGGATGGCATTTTCACCCAGCTTTTTACGACGGGCGATAACGGAACTGGGGGCAGTAAATGACCTGCCGGTACGGTCCACGATATCCATCAAATTAACGATGTGAGAAAGAGGTTTGTTGTTGAATATCGCCATGCCGATAACCAGCCAGACCATGGATTCAAGGGGAAGCTTACGCTTACGCAGCGTTACCGTATCGGTGAGGGTAAAGGCCTGCTGAATAAGATCGGGGGGAAGGAGATCTGCAAGGCTCTGGAACTCATCGGGTGCGGTAAGATTAATAATGCCAAGGGCTTGTGAAAGTTCCATTTAAAAAGGGCTCCATGATGTGCATGGAACCCTTTTTACACCAGCCACCGGATCGGTCAACCGATCCTTAAACGATTGGCATTACCCTTGAGGATCCTTTTTAACAATCTCATTACCAAAATCCCTTAACGTGAGTTTACGTTCCATGGAGCGTCAGACCCCAATACCGGCGAACATAGCCTGGTTTGTGGTCACATACTCATGGCAGAAAAAGGACCACGGGACGAAGCGCGGGATCAGATGATGAAAATTGTGATGGATGAACTGCCGGTGGTTTCCGGGTTGTATTAAACCCGATTCACCCATTGCAGGCCCGGTAAACGTCGCGCCACCGGGCATATAGGGATTAGATAAAGGTGAAAATTTCGTCGCGTGGCAGGCGGGATTTTGGCAGGGCTGCGTTGAAGTCTTTATCGCTGCGTACGCCGAGCGAGACCAGCACCACGCTGGTCAGTCCTTTCTCACGCAGGCCCAGCGACAGATCCAGCGCGCGCTGGTCAAAACCTTCCATTGGCGTGGCGTCAATGCCAAGCATTGCCGCGCCCAGCAGCAGGCCGCCTAACGCCAGGTACACCTGTTTCTCCATCCACTGCGGCAGATCGCGCTGTTCATAGCGATGCATATCGACGTAAGAACGGCGGCTTTTATCCTGGCCCGCCTGCGCACCTTCTGCGACAAAGCGGCCATCTTTCTGCTCCTGCGCAAGGATGTTTTGCAGGTGTTTGTCATCAATATCACTGCGTATGCACAGCGCAATCACATGAGAAGCGTTCAGGACTTTTGGCTCGTTATAGACAAAAGCGCCAATGGTGGATTTAGCAATGGCTTCGCGCCCCTGCGCCGTGGCGGCAACGACAAAATGCCACGGCTGCGAGTTAACGGAAGAGGGGCTGTTTTGCAGCACATTCAGCAGCGTTTCGATTTTATCCTGCGGTAACGTCTGGCCAGGTTCGAACGCTTTTACGGTATGGCGGGCAACGACGGCATCATCAAGGGTCATTCTTTCTCTCCTGGTGGAAATATAAACAAATCAGGGATGGTAGTGTTGATTGCAACGAGCATAAACGCAAAACATAACCAGATAAATCGGTGTAAAAAGGCAGCACTTTCACTCAAGGAGTGAAAATAACATTTCCCACCACAGGGATTTCTGGCAAAACAGAATGGTTTTTGCGCTACGGGAGCCACCATGATTCGCCTGGAAGATGTCACGCTGTTTGTTCGCTCGGCAATGCTGGGCAGTTTTTCCAATGCCGCGCGGGAAGCCGGATTACTACCGGGCCAGGTCAGCGCCGCCGTCAACCGGCTGGAGCGCGATCTGGATAAGCGCCTGTTTGTGCGCTCGACGCGCAGCCTGCGTCTGACTGCTGAAGGAGAAAAATATCTGCCCTTCGCCCAGGAAATGCTGGAAGTGGTGCAGGCGGGCGCTGAGAGCCTGCACAGCGGCGATGACGAGATCCGCGGCGAGCTGCGCGTTGCCGTTCCTTCGGACATTGGCCGCAATGTCTTGCTGCCGCTAATCACCCGCTTTTGCCAGCAGTACCCGAAAATTTCGCTGCGCCTGTCGCTTTCCGATCAGATAAGCGATGTCTTTCGCGATCCGGTCGATATTGCCATTCGCTACGGCGTGCTGGATAACAGCAGCTATGTCGCGCTGCCGGTCGCCGAGGATAATCGTCGGGTACTGGCTGCTTCCCCTGATTATCTGGCGCAACACGGTCACCCAAAAACACTGGACGAGGTCGTGAATCACCACTGTCTGTTATTCACCATGAACAACCAGGTATATGACAAATGGAGCTTTCCGGAAAATGGCATGCGGCGTCAGCTTATTGTTAAAAGCCGTATGCTGTGTGATGACGCGGATATTGCCCGCCGCTGGGCGCTGGATGGAATGGGTATCGTCTATAAATCCTGGATCGACATCAGCGCAGATGTGCTGGCAGGTCGGCTGGAAGTGTTGTTACCGCAGCATGCTGGCGAAGCCGCGCCGCTGAATCTGGTGTGCCCGCACCGCAAACAGTTCAACCCGGCCATCCGCCACCTGCATAGCGTACTGCGCGAGAATCTACGGCCAATCACCGCGCTGTTGCAGACGCATCCGGTATTTAAACCGCACAGATGACCAAAAAACGTACGGCTCAGCAGGCCAGGATTAAAGTCTTTGCGTAAACAGATACGCTATTTCACGGAGGTATGGGCAGATGGCTTTCCGCGCGTTGCAGAACTTAACGGTGCGGGAGAATATCGGCGTAGTGACTTACTACAGTCTCGCTTCCGGTTTCCTCTCCGGGAAATACCGTAGCGAAAAGGATCTCAGCCAGAGCCATCGTGGGCAGGGCATTACCAAGTACCTGAATCCACGCGGTTTCGCCATTGTTGATGCGCTGGAAACGATTGCCGGGCCGTGACCCTCTTCTCTTCTTAAAGCTGACTCACCTGCGCCCGTCTGCCCAGTGCCATCACCACTGCGCACTTGCCTGCCATCGTTTTCATCATGTCTCGCGTTATATATCAACGCAAATAACGATTTACTTTTCCACACAGAGAATGAACAACGTAAGCGGCGAATTAGTTGATGTTTTGTTGAAGTTAACGAAGCGGCAGGCGGCAATTACCGCATACTGACATATCCTGTCAGCGAGGACGTTTATCTTTCCCTTAGTGAAATCAGGAAATTGCACAGAACACGGAAATTTCATTTTAGTTTTCCTGTTTTCTGCCGTTAATCCCTATTAACAAAAACAAGGTCTTACCTGAAACTTCGGGCAGGGGCGCGATGGTCAGGCTGTACTTTTAACGTCTTGTGAGACTTTATTCCGGAACCCGCAGCAATGAAGGAAAGTCACGACAGAAAACACGACCCGTTGATTGAGCGGCTGTGCGAAATTTTCGCTGCGCTCTATCAGGGCAAAACCATCGATAAGGCGTGGCTGTGCGATAAATTCGGCATAACGGAACGCACAGCTTACCGCGACCTTGCGCGGCTGGGACATATCCTCGATCAGGTCTCGCCAGGACGCTATAAACTCAGCGCCCACCTTCTTCCGACATTACACAGCGGTCATCTGGCGGAATTCGCTGACTTTACCGGCGTGGCGCATCTCTTCCCGCGTCAGGACGGACAATCGCTGCGTAATAGCATAAAACAGCGCAACAATATCGCCTTTCACGCACCGAGCAGCCGGCAAAACCAGCAGCTAGAACCGTTGCTTAATCAGTTAAACCAGGCCATTAGCCAGCGTATAGAAGTGGAATATTGTTACCGCGACAAAGCCCGGCGCGCGCAGCCTTACCGGCTGATTAACCAGTACGGCCTGTGGTATCTGGCGGCGATGGAAAAAGGGCAGTTGAAGGCGTTCGAAGTGGCGCGTATTGAGCGGCTAACCAGTACCGATCAGCGCTTCGAGTTGCATGCTGATGTGGTCGCCGAGCTGGAGAATCATGTTGGTATTCGCTTTGGCTCGCGGGTGGAGACGGTATTGAGCGTATCGGCGCATGCTGCGGAATATGTCACCCGCCGGGCGCTGTTCCCTGCGCAACGAATTATTGAACACCACGACGACGGTAGCCTGACGCTCTCTACGGCGATCAGCGATCCGCATACGCTGTTTCGCTGGCTGCGCTACTGGCTGCCGGACATCGGCATTCTTTCGCCCGCCTCGCTGCGCGAGCAATTTGAACAGGATTTACATACCCGTTTTCACGCCGTATAGCGGCCACGGCGATTTTCAGCAGCCGTTCCAGCGAATGGCGCTCGCTGACCGTCATGGTAAAGACCACCGTTTGCGCCACGCAGGAGCAACCTTCGGTAATTGGCAGGTGGGTTTGCCCTGGCTGTAAGGTCAGCGTGCCGCTCCCGACATGCAGCAGTTCTACGGTGCCGGAAAGATGACCGGGCGAACTAAAGCACTCGCAGGTAAACATCTCCTGGCGCCACATCTTCAGCCCGCCTCTCCATTCACACATAGGTGAAGAGGCGCTGCGAAAGTACGTACTGCGCGACGGTGTGGTACCGGCCATTGACCCGATGGTGGATCTCTACAAGGGCTCCGTTTGGGAAACGGAAATTGTTGTACGTCAGGGTTCATCACCGGACAGATATATTCCGCCGCACTTACGTCAGGGAAGACAAGACGCTGGCATGTGTGTGATTATTTCTCATGACTTTCTGTTATGAGTTTGTAACCATGCCCTCTGTTCCGTTTCCTGTCATTACTTTACTGGCCCTGCTTTTTTTTCTGTCAGTGGCGCTGTTGCCCGGTAAAACGCGTCACCGTGGTACCCTGTGTTTTCTTGTCGCCTGTATTGTTCTTATTTCTGTGAGCACGCTTCGCTGGGAATATGATTCCACCTTGCTCAGAAATGCCCAGTCATGGCTGGCAATGCTCCTGCCGCCCTTAGCCTGGCACTGTTTCATCTCAATGACTGAAATTGGCAGGTTACGCCACTGGGTTTTGTTATTTCTGCCCGGAGCTATTTCGTTATGTATCAGGATAATCTGGCCACTTTCTACCGATCTTATTCTCATTGTGTTATTTGCCGGTTACGGATGCAGCCTGCTCCGTATTGCATGTCAGGGAGAACGCAGGCTGACACTGAGCAGATTGGGGAAATTACCACAGACTATAAAGATGGGCATTTTCGCTGGCTGTTTTCTGTGCATATCCGCACTGACAGATCTTATGATCGCATTTGACTTCAGTATCAACGGGGGAAAACTGGCTCCTGACATGATTGTTGTCGTTCAGATATTACTCCTGCCGCTTATAGGTGTTGCTGTCATTAGTGCAGGTAGAACGGAGGCAATATCAAGCCAGGATGTAAGGGAGACGTCATCACGGGTATGTGATGCAGATCCTGCGGAAGATATGTCTGAACTGTATGCAGGAATTGAGGAGCTGGTTCGTAAAACCCAAATCTACCTGGACCCTGATCTGACCCTCAGCGCCCTGGCCAGGAAAACCGGTGTGCCTGCCCGGCATCTGTCAGCGGCGGTAAACGCTGTAATGCGGTGCAATGTATCGCAGTGGATTAACGGATTCAGAATTGAGCGGGCGAAGGAATTGCTGTTAAGCACCCCGTTGCCCGTTACGGATATAATGCTGGAGTCCGGATTTATGACCAAGTCAAATTTTAACCGGGAGTTCCAGCGGGTTGCTGGCGTGTCTCCTACTTTGTTTCGTCGGCAGGCACATGATAATTCAGAGATGAGTTCAGAAATAAACTGATTTCACGAACCAGCTTCTTATGAATATCTGCCCGGCTTGCTCCATTTCCGTCACGGCACACTATACTATCGCCGGGAGATTCTTCATCAATGAGTTCTTCAGCTCCGGTTTTACATACCTGCATAAAGCTGAAGTGTGTTGCACCATCAATGACTTCAAACTGGACGCGCCGGGGATCCATACGGGCAGCAATATATCCTGACTCCTGCCTGAAAGGCAGTTCAGCCAGCCTGTCGTTACGGGCCGCAAGAACCAGCACAGGTATGTTGATATCAAGCAGACTGTGTGGAGTGAAACCGGGCGCTAATCCGGTGTCAAGAGAAACGGCGGCTCTGATTCTTGTATCCCTGTTGTCTGCAGAGAGCTTTTTCTGTGCCACTTTTTCATCTATGCCAAGCTTTTCCGTTAACTTACAGTCTCCACGTTCTGGCTGTTGCCGGCAGTCATGCAGAAACCGTGCAGGATCAAACCTGGCCCCTGCCAGCGACATGACCGTCCATCCCCCCAGTGAGTGTCCTAAAACTGCAATCCGGTTTTTGTCTGTTTTCCCGAACAATCCGGGAGAGTTAATGGCGAAATCAATAACCCGCGTGATATCACGGGGACGTCTCCACAGCCTCTTTGCATCAGCAGGAGCCTGGTTAAAGGTAGTTGTCCCTGGATGATCCGGGGCAGCAACGATGTAGCCCTGCATTGCCATAGCTTCTGCAATCCAGGACAGATTCCGCCAGTTTCCGTTGTAACCATGTGAGATCACAAGAAGAGGATGTTCTCCCTGTATCGGGAACGCATTCCGGATGACAGTAACCCCGACAAATGCGGGATTATCTCCTATATTTTCCGTTATTCCCGTGGAAGGGGCCGGATACCATACCGCCACCTCCAGCGGCTCTCCCTTCCTGTCGGACAAAGTTATCTGACGGAAGCCCGGATATGCCTGAACCTGTAAACAAAAAAGTAGAGCCGATATTAGAAGGAACCCTTTTCTTAACATTACTGATGCCTCTGTTAGGATAAATCAGCAATATTTATAATATGCTGCGTGGCATCAGTGCGTCCTGAAACATGATCGAGGTCGTTAATCTGAGTATTTGCAGATTGCGGCCTTGTGTTTGGCACTTGTGTCGCAGATACCCTGTTCCTGCGGGAAATTTACAGATCTCCTGTGTTCCGTCACTTATCTCTGTAAACTCGCTGACGCCTGTGCCCCCGGTCGCTGAGGGAGATCGGCCGCATTGAGCGAACACTGTTTATGCTGGACTGGTTCCGTGATCCTGCATTACGTCGCAGGGTTCAGCCCGGGTTGAACAAGGGAGAAGCACGAAACGCACTTGCCGGAACCGGGCGTGACCAGTCGCTGCTGGAACTGGTGCCAGGGCGTACACACCTGGCTGAGCGCGGCGGACAGCCTGATGTGGTTTATCCTTGGAAGCCAGCCGAAAATGCCGCCGCAGGCCGCATTATGTGAGGCAGTCAACGAACTGATCGCCGGATTGCAACGTATGATGCCCGGCTGTTGCTGTGTGAAAACAGCGCTGGATTTCTGACTCTGAAGGGGGTAAGGCATGGATTTCACTGGACTGAGCGCATTTCCACTGACACCGCTGGTTGATGAGCGGCTGGATGAAGCGGCATATGTTCGGCTGATCGAGAAGCTTCGCGTAGCCGGGGTAGATTCGATTGGCGCGTTAGGATCGACGGGGTGCTATCCCTATTTCAGCCGTAACGAACGCGCCGCTGCGCTGCGTCTGGCGACGGAACACTCCGGCGCGGTGCCAGTGATCGCCGGGATTGGCGCACTGCGTACCCGCGATGTGCTATGGCTGGCGGAAGATGCGCAAAAAGCGGGCGTTAGCGCGGTGCTGCTGGCGCCGGTTTCCTATCACTCATTAACCGAAGAGGAAGTCTTTGGCCTGTTCGCGGCTGTGACTCGTGAGTTGTCGGTGCCGCTCTGCGTTTACGATAACCCCACTACGACGCACTTCACCTTCAGCGATGCGCTGATTTCCCGCATCGCCCAGCTACCGAATATCGGTTCGATTAAAATTTTTCCTGTCGGGGCGCAAGAGCGTGTTGCAGCGCTGCGGGCGCACATTCCGGCGCACATTACGCTCGGTATCAGCGGCGATGCCAGCGCAGTCGACGGTCTGAGCGCCGGTTGCGGGATCTGGTATTCGGTGCTGGGCGGACTATTCCCACAAGCCGCGCTGGCCATTTCCCGCGCGGCGCAAGCCGGTGACATGGTGCAGGCGCGGGCGCATTCCGACGCGCTGATGCCGCTGTGGGATCTGGTCAAACGCTATGGCGGCAGCCTGCGCGTGCTCGCAACTGCTGCTGAATTGCTCGGCGTGGTGACGGCGCCGTGTCTACCGCCGCCATTACAGACGCTGCAAGGCGACGCACGACGAGAAGTGGCTGAGGTCGTTGAAAGATTGCGTCTGGCGTGATTGGGGTTTGACGCTCAACAGAAAGGTTTCACACGTTAAGGATTTTTTGTCCGATAAATCAGAAGATTATGGACAGTGGAAATCATACCGAACATGGCGTCTCTAAAATCGAAAAACGGCACATAGTACACATGCGTGTCTGCTAATCGACTTTTCAGATATGCTTCCAGCCATTCGACTTTATGGTCTTTGTCCATGCAGAGGCAGGGTTTTCTTGCCCGTCTGAATATCAACACGTCTGTGATGTGTACCCAGCGAGTGACAGGTTTTGTTTTCCAGGATAAGGAGAGCCATTTTTTCCTGGAGTTCATCGCGGTTCTGCCATTTATTACCCGCCATTTGTTCCCCTCAGAAATGATCGTCGCGAATTAATGGTAATTACTTTTGGGATAGATTCCTGCACTACAAGAGCATCATTCGAATTTGTTCAGGCTGATATATCAGGGAATTTCCTTTTCCAGACACCGTCCAAAAAAGTCCGCCCTAAGCGAGTCACATATTTTGTATTTTTTTACATATATTCTTTTTTACCAACTTTCGTTTATTGTTCGTTTAAAAAACTCAACATCATATTAAACAAAACAAAAACAAATGGTTAATATCATTTTTAATTTTTCTTTGAATGCATGTTTTATTTACTAAATGTAAACGCAAATGTAAATTATTATTACCAGCAACATTATCGCCTAATGCATTGATTTTAAATAAATTAATATTTATTTAAAGTCGCAATGCAATAGATATCAACGATCTTTTATTTTAATGTTGATAGTTAAAATCAATTGTTTTATTGAATTTCGATCGCTATTGCCGATCTTTTTGGCATATATATAATAGCCATCATCAGGTAAGAGATATTGCAGTTGCAAGGTTGATTTGTTGATTTCATTTTCTCGGAACAGGAAAAATATGGAATGTTTTTATCTATCAAAAGAGCAACTCAGGGAAAGAGTGAGCCATTATGGCTTTATAGAAATCGTCGATATATTGCGGTTTATAGACTCAATATGCTCATCCCCTCCTGGCAGGGGGGATTATTTTTTCATTAGAGATAAGATTGGTCTATGCCTTTGCCACCATGACAACGAAAGTGATTATTTTATTCCACTTAGAGAACTGGCAACCGAACTCGACTGCCTGATTAAGGGGGATGTTCGTTAAATTAATTTACCCTCATCCTTCGTGATATCTCAACGAAAATCAGGGTGTTGTAGTGAAAGAAAAGTGAAATTAAATGTTGGCTAATTAATCAAGGAAAACAGTAAATGAAAATGAATAAAATCGTTATCGCTCTCGGTGCAGTTATGGCATTAACTGCAGGTACTGCCAATGCAGGCAGTGATCCGGCATCCGGTGCCGCTTCCACTATTAATGCCACCGGCGGGACTGTGCATTTCAAAGGTAAGATCAATGCCACACCTTGTGCCGTAAGCACCAAGTCCAGCGACCAGACGGTTAATCTGGGTGAATATACCACTCATCACTTTAATGAGGCTGGCGCTGTAGGTGCCAAGCACTCTTTCGAAATTAAACTTCTGGACTGTGATACTTCTGTACAAAAAACGGCTGCAGCCATGTTCTCCGGTATCACTGATGCCGACAAATCCGACCTTCTTGCAATCAACCAAGAAGACTCTACCGATAGCAGCGAGACCGCAACGGGTGTGGGCATCAGAATTATGGACAAGAACGGTGCCACCGTTAAGCTGGACGGCGCCACCCCTGTTGACAGCACAACTATCCTGGACGGTGATGTAACGCCAGCCCTGCAGTTTACTGCACAGTATGTAGGAACCACTGGCAAGGCAACAGGTGGTGAAGCGAACTCTCATGCTGATTTTGTTATGCAGTACAACTAAGTGCCCCGAGTGCCGGCCGAACAGGGATGCTGTCCGGCCGGCACATATGCGTTTCAGGTGCGTTCATGAAATATTCGCAAACCCCGACAGTCATTCTTTGCGTGTTATTTGTCTATTCCACATATGCGTTCGCCAAAAACCCTGGGGCTGTTGTTGCACCGGGCGGTAATGTTCATATGCGCGGCCGATTGACTACAGGCGCCTGTGTTGTCAGTGCCGACAGCCAGGATTTGCACGTCGATATGGGGAAGTACACTACGCACGATTTTGAAAGGCGCGGTGATATTTCAACGCCCGGCATTCCCTTCACCCTCCACCTGACTGACTGCAGTTCCGGCGTGACAGCCGTAGGTATCACGTTTTCGGGGGTGACCGCGCCCAAAGAACCCGACGTCTTTCAGGTGACAACATCCGATACACGCCCGGTGGGTATTTCCGGAGATAACGGGTACAGCGGTCTGGGATTGTTACTGACGGATGCCGTCGGCAATCCGGTCATACCGAATGCTTCTCCGGAGGTCTTTTACCACCCGGATGGAACCGATATGTCACTGCACTACATTGCCCGCTACCGAGCCACATCCCGGGCGGAGTATCCCGGTGAACTACACAGTGACGTGCGTTTTGATATTGCCTACCAATAATTTTTACTGATTCAGAACAGGTTATACACCATGTTATACACCATACAAAAAACAGGCTTCCCTACTCTTCTTGCCATGTTGGTGGCTTTCCTCTGCCAGTCTGCCCATGCAGGTGGCGTTGCTCCCGGCGCAACGCGCGTCATTTACTCGGAAAGTGACAACCAGACGTCGCTCCCGGTTACCAACAGTGACAGCCATGAACGCTATCTGATTCAGGCCTGGGTGGAAGACAGTAAAGGGCAGCGCGCCCGGGAGTTTATTGTAACTCCCCCGCTGTTTGCTGCTGCACCCAAAAGTGAAAACACGTTACGTATTGTCTACACCGGCAAGCCGCTTCCGGCAGACCGTGAGGTGGTTTACTGGATGAACGTCAAGGCAATTCCGGCGGTGGATAAGTCGTCAGTGCATAACACCAATACGCTCCAACTGGCAGTCCTGTCGCGGATGAAGCTGTTCATGCGCCCCGCCGGATTGAAGATGAGTGAGTCTGAGTCAGCAGACCATCTGCAGTTTCAGCGGAATGCCGGGCAGGTCATCGTCAAAAATCCGACCCCCTATTATCAGTCCCTTGTAAACATCACCACCGGAAACCGGAAGCTTGAGAGCGTCATGGTAGGGCCTTTTGGTCAGTTGGCGATGAAACTGCCGCCAGGGGCCTCATGGCCTGTCCGATACCAGACAATAAACGACTACGGTGCCATCACCGCACAGAAGACAGCGAAGCCATAACGCATCGCAGAATTGTCTGATCCCCGATTCATATCCGGCGAACACTGACTCTGAGCAGACAGAAGAATATCATTATGAATAATTACAGCCATGATTACGGGCGCAACAGGTCTGTTCCGTTTTGGATCCGTTACTCAGTTCTGGCCGTGTTTGTTGCCCTGACCGGGGGCGCACAGGCGCAGGACTGGTTTAACCCCGCTTTTCTGGCCGGGGACGGAAGTGAGGTGGCTGACCTGTCCCGTTTTGAAAACGGTTCAGGTCAGTTACCTGGCGCTTATCGTGTGGATATCTGGGTGAACGATGAGTTTGTGACCACCAATACCCTGCGTTTTGATACGGTAAAACCGGTGCCGGGTGGTTCTGGTGCGGGTACATCCACTTCCATTGCGGAAAAACCGAAAGAAGACGGCACCGGGCTGCTCCCCTGCCTGACCGTCAAGTGGTTGAAACGTCTCGGGGTCAACACGGCGTCGGTTGATGCCCTGAAAGATAAGCGGGATGATGGACAATGTGTGGATTTCATCCACCTCTTCCCGGGAGCGTCATCTTATTATGATTTCTCATCCCAGCGACTCTCGCTGTCATTTCCGCAGGCTGTCATTCAGAACAACGTCCGGGGATATATTCCTCCGGAAGAGTGGGATGAAGGTATTAATGCTGGATTGCTCAGTTACACCCTCACGGGCAGTAAGGGTGGCGACGACAGTACCTATTACCTCAACCTGACGGGCGGCCTTAACCTGGGTGCATGGCGTCTGCGTAACAACAGTGCATGGAGCTATTCTGATTATGCAAACGGCTATCGCCAGAAACAGTGGCAGAACATCGCCACTTACGCTGAACGTACCGTCACGCCCCTTAAAAGTGAACTGGTGTTGGGTGACAGCAGCAGTTCCGGTGAGGTTTATGACAGTCTGGGGTTTCGCGGCGTTCGCCTCTATTCTTCCGATTCGATGTATCCGGACAGTGAGCAGGGTTATGCGCCGACTGTTCGTGGCATTGCGGCGGGCCGTTCGCAGGTTACGGTCCGGCAGAATGGTTATGTCATTTATCAGAACATCGTCCAGTCGGGTGCTTTTGAAATTACCGACCTCAATCCAACCTCATCAAGTGGTGACCTGGAAGTCACGGTAAAAAATGAATCGGGTAATGTGCAGACGTTCGTCGTGCCTTATTCGACAGTACCTCTGCTCCAGCGCGAAGGTCGTACAAAATATGATGTGGTGGCCGGCCGGTATCGCAGTGGTCTATCTGGTAAGGGGGCTCCGCTTTTCGTTCAGGGTACTCTGGCCCGGGGGGTTGCAGGTGGGGTAACCCTGTACGGCGGGAGCCAGGTGGCCAGACGATATACCTCTGCGGTGGCGGGGGCTGGAATGAACCTCGGTACACTGGGGGCGGTCTCTGTGGATGTCACCGCTGCCCGCAGCGAGCTGGCGGACGGCAGTACCCATAACGGTCAGTCCCTGCGTTTCCTGTATGCCAAATCCCTGAATAACTTCGGCACGACCTTCCGTCTGCTCGGCTACCGGTATTCCACCCGGGGCTTTTACACGCTGGATGAGGCTACCTGGGATGCCATGAATGGCTATCAGTATGAATGGAAAGATGACGGAGATGGCCGGGGACCGCATTACGAACCGGTCAGTTACCACAACCTGCGTAAAAGTAAGAAAGGGCGCCTGCAAGTAAGTATCTCACAGCAGGTATCTGACATCGGTTCGCTGGGTCTCTCGGCCACGCGACAGGATTACTGGAACAGTACGGGCAGCGATAACTGGTATCAGGCGAGCTTTTCCAGTGGCTGGCATGGCATTAGCTACAGCCTTGCGTACTCCTTCAGCCGGAGTCAGGGGATGTCCGGCACGGACCGACTGGTGTCTCTGAATATCTCCGTACCATTTGGCCGCTGGCTGGGTCATGGGATGGCAGAGCATGACCAGCTAAACAGTATGTACGCCACGGCACAGATGAGCCGGAACCAGGACGGAGTCACCCAGATGCAGACCGGGGTAAGCGGAACCCTGCTTGAGGGGAACAATATGAGCTACAGCGTCCTTCAGGGGCATAACAGCAACGCAGGTAACAGTGGTAGCGTCAACCTGAGCTGGCAGGGTGAAGTTGGCCGGGCCAGCGGTGGATACAGTTACAGCAAAAAGAAACATTACTACAACTGGGACCTGTCCGGTGGTGTTCTGGCCCATGCCAACGGTATCACATTCAGTCAGTCGCTGGGTGATACCAATGTGCTGATTAAGGCACCGGGTGCGAAAGGCGTGCGGGTTGAGGACGAAACCGGTGTCAGCACAGACTGGCGGGGATATGCCGTCATGCCATATGCCACGGTGTACCGTCGTAACCGCGTGGCACTGGATGTGAAGAGTCTGGATATGCATACGGACCTGGATGACTCCGTTCAGGATGTGGTTCCCACTCAGGGTGCTGTCGTGCGGGCGGAATACCGGACGCATGTGGGGCTGCGAGCCATGTTCAGCCTGACTCACCATGGCCACCCGGTACCGTTCGGCACGGTGGTAACGGAGAAATCTTCCGGTGTCACGGGGATTGCAGGGGATACGGGGGATGTTTACATGGTCGGCGTGCCGTTGAAAGGGGTGCTAGAGCTGGTCTGGGGTAACGGCCATGATGACAAATGCCAGGTACCCTACAGTCTGCCGACGGGAAGTGAATCGTTACCGATAGTGCAAATGGCGCTCGACTGCAACGCAGCCCTCAGGAGTGAATGATGAAAGTATTTCTGTATTTGACATTAATAATAGCTATGGTGAACGTCCGGAACGATGCCAGGGCCGATGCCCCTGATTATATGTGTACTCCTGTTGGTGGAACTCATATATTTAATTTCAATGATGCACAGAAAACCATTAGTGATGTGGATAAGGACAAGGCCGGAACAATAATTAAAGATGCATTCACTTTTAATCTGGGAGGAACATATGTCACTACCGGATGCGGTATCAGATCCCCTGCTTACATCACCACAACAAGTGATCTTCCCATAATTGGAGAAAACAGTGACGGGGGGGACTGGTTCCAGGTGAATGAATATCTGGGGGTGGCCATGCAGGGGTGGGTTGCCGGCCATACGAACAAATACTTTCCAGTCCCCTTCATCTCACAGTCAAATACATATAATAATGGCAGTCAGAATAACTGGGCATCTGGAAGTAAAGGTAAAGTCTCAATAAAAATATTGAGGCCCTTCATCGGATTTTCATATTTCAATAAGGAAATAATGCATACGCAAATAGCCCGAACGCCTAATGTAGGTGCCGCTGGCCCTTATGTTTCTGAGTTGATAATGAGTGGGCAAATTATCGTTCCACAGTCCTGTGAGTTAAATGCAGGCCAGGTTATTGCAATGGACTTCGGGAATATTGGTGCCGCCGCTTTTTCACAGGCCGGGGCAGGTAACAAGCCTGCAGGAGTCAATCCCCAGACCCGGAGTATTGGTATTAAATGCAAGAATATTGACGCCCAGGCGCTGCTTTCCTTACGTATTGAAGCCAGTAAAGTATCCGGCAATGCGCTTGTCTCTGATAACCCGGACCTGGGGTTTGTGGTGGGTGACAGTAAACAAAATCCGCTAACACCCAATACTATCGACAGTAAAATCCCTTTTCAATTGGATGATAATGCCTCAGCTTCCGTTCCGATAACTGCCTGGCCCGTCAGCGTAACCGGGAACAAACCGGCAGAAGGTAAATTTACTTCGGAGGGATACCTGCGTGTTGATTTTGACTAAGTATGACGCGTCCTTGGGGAAAGTGCGGACACCGGGCTTTATTGCCATCATGTGCAGTCTGTTACTCGCCGGGGCTTGTGCCACTACATCAGCTCGTGCGGATGGCTCGCTTGGTCAGATTAATATCCGGCTGACAGGGACGGTGACGGCTTTGGGTTGTACGGTAGACCCGGGGGATGTCAACAAACCGGTTAACCTCGGCGACTGGAGTACAAAATCACTCAAAAAAACCGGGACTGCTACCTCTCCCGTGCCTTTCAGTATCCATCTGACCGGTTGTACCGCAAGCGGAGTCACTGCCTCCTTTACCGGTACAAAAGACAGGATTAATCCCGAGCTACTTGCCCTGAAGAGCGGTGACGATGCCGCTGGTGTCGCCGTCCAGATAATGAACAGTAACGGCAAACGCATTCCTATGGGCGAAAATGCTCCCCGTGGCGTTGTGGATGAAGGCGGAAATGTCACTCTCAACTTCCTGGCCAACTATGTCGCCACTGCCGATGATGCCGTAAAGCCGGGGACCGCTGATGCTGACACTGAGTTTATGCTGGCGTACGACTGATAATGTCTGATATTACACTTACGAACCGGCAGCCTCCCCGAAGACTGATTCTCCTGCAGGGACTGGTGCTTGTCATACTTTGCGTCTGGTTGTGTGTCATTCTGCACATTCCGCTCTACAACGTCGGGGGAGGGGAAGGGGTATGGCTCCCATGGAATATCGTAGCCTGGGGCATGGTCGTGACGGTCATCCTCCTTACTGTGCTGTTAGTGCCTGCTGGCTCTCCGGTCATTACGCCAGTCGCTGTACTGCTTTTCCTGGCCGTTGCGCTTTTGACCCTGCCTTTATTATGGTGCCCTGAACCTGACTGGCGGGTTTACTCTTTGCCCAGGTTACTCGGGCTGTGGGGTGGGGCGTTTTTTTATCTGACCCTGCTGCAATGCCGATTCAGTGACAGGCAAAAACATCTTTTTCTCTGGAGCGTGACGTTTGCCGCATTTATTCAGGGACTCACTGTCCTGGCCGGCCTTTTCCGACCATCACTACTTAGCCCTCTCAGCCAGACGTTTATCAACGCTGCAGGACGCTCCGGGCTGGGTATCTTTCAGCAGATTAACGTTACTGCCAGCTTCCTGTCCACCGGGTTTGCTCTGACCCTGGCACTCTTTTACCGGATGCATATCTGTCACTTATGCGGGTCTGCAGATTCTCCGGTAACGCGCCTGTTAAAGTCGGTGTATCTGCTAATCTTGCTGACTCTCCTGCCTTGCTCAGTCATCCTCACGCAGTCACGCATTGGCTGGCTTGGCGGGCTCATGGTGTATATTGTGGCTATTGCCACAGTCCTTATAACGACCCGCAAAAAAAACAGAAAACCTCGATGGGCGTTCTGGCGCCCGGTGGCAATGACGGTAATGCCCTTGGTAGGCATTGTAGCTGGTATCTGGTTACTGCCCGGTTCCGTGGCTGAAGCCATTGACCATAGTGGCTCAAATCACCAGCGCATTCTGACGCTGAAGATCACATGGGAGATGATACGCCAGCACCCATGGAGAGGATGGGGAATCGGCAGCTTTATGATGCAGTTCCAGCACTATATGGCATCGCGTTACCACCCGAATCCAACCCGGGAATTTATGGGGCATCCTCACAATGAAATCCTGTACATCTGGATGGAGGGGGGCATCGTGGCCCTGGCGGGGCTGGCGGTGATGGTCTGTGCGGTTGTGATATTACTGATAAAAAAACGGGGGCCGGCTCGCATTATAATGGCTATGGCAATGCTGCCGGTTCTGCTACACACGATGGTAGAGTTTCCGCTGTACCTCTCTGTTCCCCACGCACTGATACTGCTGCTGATTGCACTGAATCTGGACCATTCAGTCAGGGGGGCTGACTCAAAAGTAATGACCGACATAACTGTTCCGCGCGCGGTGGAAATATCGCTGCGCAGTATCATCGCTGTCATTGCATTTTGGTTACTAACCGTTCTGCATAGCACGTACCGGGAAAATGCACTGCTCAGTCGTTATGAGGCTGGTGAGCAGCCCACTTTAAATACCCTCAGGAAAACGGATATTTCATGGCTGCTGACATTGCGCTATGAAACTGACCGCCTGAATATGGTACTGGATGAATACAGCCGTAACGGAGACCTACGATTACTACGGGCCTATGTAGCGGAGAATGCTCGCTGGCTGAGAACACATACAGACCCGGAAAACTATGTCACGCAAGTGGAGGTACTGCATTACCTGCATCGGGATGAAGAAGCCTGCCGGTATCAGCATGAAGGGCGGGCCGTTTTTCCGCTCGACAGGCGGTTTGTGGATTCAAAATGCCAGTGAGCATGATGAATTTATCTCATTATGAGGTCAGTTTGGATATCGACAATTTTACGATTTCTGTGGTTTTGTTGAATAAATCGAACATTCTGAGTGGATATCTGGTTGCAGAAAAACTTACCGTTTGACAACACCCTCTCCCTCGAGGATTTAATTCAGGCATTGCACGAGTTCAGTGAAGTTTCGTCTAAACATAGCGTTCTATAGGGGCGCTATGATGCCCAGGGATAACCGTTTTTCAGTAATAATTGCTGTTTCTGGCCAGACCCTCAATATCTGACGGATGAGCCAGAAAGAGGGCTATAGCTTCCGGCTCGACGTACTCACGGAAAATCAGTATTTGCTTGCGGGGGCGCCAGTATGACCAACGAAAATCTGGTGCTGAACGGGATAATTCAGGCTATCTGGTGGAATCTTCATCAATGGTTATTTTGTGCCAAAACTTGTGACGTTCTGGTCACGGACAGCCTGGTGAAACAGGGCTTTTATTGTTACCCAATATGTATTGCCCTGACTGACCTTTTCCGGATGCGGTAGTAGGCCAAAAAGCATTATTCAGCGTTCTTCATTTGCTTGCAGATTATGGGAATGGCCGTCTCAGATGGTCGACGGTATTAAAGCAGAACGGCTTTACCTTCCATGAACGGGAAATTATCTCCCTCCTTTCGAATGGATGAACACAAAAAATATCGCTAAAATTGGCAGGTTCACCGTCGGGGGAGGTCAGCCATTACAAACTAGGCTCCCAGCCTCTTCGCCACAAAGCGTGAAATCGCCGGGCCGGTGATCAGCACCAGAATAAAGCGCCCGGTCTGCATCGCCATCACAAACGAGATATCAACGTGACTTGAAGAGGCGATGATCGCCACCGTATCTGCTCCGCCGGGGCTGGTGGCGAGATAGGCGGTGAGCGGATCGATACCGGCGAACTGCACCAGCAAAAATGCAAAGCCGCAGCATACGGTCACCAGTGTCAGCACCGACAGCAATACGCGCGGCAATGCGCGGGCGGCGTACCAGACAATCTCCCGCGTAAAGCGTAGCCCAATACTCCAGCCAATCACCGCGTAGGAGAGCGCCAGCAGCCACGGCGGTAATTCCAGCGACAGCGCCCCGGTATCTTCGATAATTGTTCCCAGTATTAACGTTATCAGCATCGGACCGGAGGGAAGTTTTACCCGTCGGGCGATCAGATAACCTGCCGCAATGACCAGCAACGTACCGGCAAACGGCAGCCAGCGCACCGGGCCAAACAAGGTAAATGTCGCGACCGCGTGATCCGGGCTGGTATCGCCCATCCACATGCGGGTTACCAGCACTGCGACCAACGCCACAATCATCACCCGCAGATACTGCATAAATGCCACCAGGCGGACATCGGCACCGAAACTCTCGGCCATAATAGTCATGGCTGCCGCCGCGCCCGGCGATGAACCCCAGATCGCCGTAGAGCCCGGAAAAACCTGTAGCTTCGCCATAATCCAGCCGAGAATAGCGCTGGCGAAAATCACCGAGACAATGCAACTGATAAACAGCGGCCAGTCGGCAGCAATACGACCGAACACCGAAGGGGGAATGGCATGGGCGATCATGGCGCCGACCACCGCCTGCGCAACGCCGAAACTGGTTTTGCTTACTACCACAGGCCGGTTAAAGATAGCGAGAATAATCCCGGCAAACATCGGCCCCAGCAGAAGCGCTGCAGGCAGATGGATCAGTTCCATCATGGCAACAAAGAGCAGTGAGAGGAGGAGAAGCGGCAACCAGTTAGGCAGTTTAGGCATCGCCATCAGCAGCACTCCGGATGAGTGATAGTGATAACTGTGGGATCAGCAAAAGACATAACACTCCCCGAACAATAACAGTTTGAAAAGCAAGGCATGCCTTGCGAATGTAAGCGTTCTCTCCGGGCTGTGCAATCTTTCATCTATCACTGTGCAGCACAGTTCGTTTTTTATATTACATTAGTATTACTGATGAAAGTTAACGGGTAGCTTACAAGCTCTTTTGTCAGCCCAGGATAAAATGCAACTTGCGAATTTATTTCTTAATCACAAAGTTGCCACATGAAAAATCCTAAAACATGATTGGTATTCTTGCTATTAAGAAGAATGTAACTAGTTTTACTAAGTAACTATTCGACAGACGGCTACAATGAGAAATAAAACCTCCCTTCACCTTTTTTTAATAATTAAGATATTTTAATTAATGGAGCGTTACAGAAAAATCAGCATGCATAAATAGATTGGTTCTCATAATCATAATTCGTTGTCTTGATATATTATATTCCAGTTCTTTTTTTGATTCTGTTTTACCAATTAGCTTGCGAAGTTTTTAACAGAAATATAATGTATTATGAACAACACACATGGTACAGGATGGATGGTTGATTAGAATACATAAGGACATTACTTTTTAATAAAAAAATGGGTTAAAAAACTTTATTTTTCAATATAAAAGAATAACCCTCCGGAAAATATCAACATTACTCGGAAAAACGTATCAGTCATGTAAACGAGGCGAGAAAATAATCTTATCGGGGGCTGAATATGTATATCATTTCACAGGACAGTTACTTTGTGATGGGCATGGATTTACTGCTCAAAGCGATTAATCCTTGCGCAACGCATACGCTGATTGCGTACGATCGTGGGGATGAACAAATATTATTTTTTAGTGTTGATAAACTCATCTTAACCCTGAATGAAGAAAAAAACTTTTCTTCATTTATATGTTCACGATTCCTAAAAGTGGATAAAACTTCCTCTTTGTCCTTTCTAAAACACGAGCTTAAAAAAAACATTAAGCTATTGAAAGAAAAAACAAAGTTCGATATCACCCGCGAAATTCACCTGAATAGAACAGAACATAAGATTTTACTCAGGCTGCTGGATTACCAGTCGGGAGATAAAATTGCGCAAGGGCTTGGTTTGGATAAGAAAATCGTCAGTAATTACAAAAATGCGATCCTGCGGAAACTCGGGTTAAACAGCGTCGCGGAACTGATCCAGATCTACAATAACTGGAATGGCTGTTTTTGCTGTATTGCCGGTAAAGTTGTACCGGAGGCAACCTTGCAGGAGCGTAAAGACAGCAACGAGTTGAAAATGGTCAGATCCCCGACGCGCTACACTCTCCCTGTTCCCCCTGATCGATATTTGTTAACGCATTCGCAATAAGCCGTACTCACAAAATGGTTCAGGTCGCCTGGTGCAACGCCGCTACAATGTACCAAGAGATTCTGCTGGCACATTTCGTAATGTATTCACTCCAGCAGGGCGATCAAAAATCATAGGCATTGATAACCTTCATTAATTTCTCATCGTTTTTGTACTTTTCGCGTAACGGTTTTAGCTGAGCCACAGCCTTGCCGCAGGTAGCTTCAAGGCTGGCATCCAGCTCTTTTTGCCGTTGCTCATCGAGATCGCTGTCCTGTTCGCTGGCAAAATGTTCGCACTGCTCGGCAAGCGCGCGGAAATCACTGATATCTTTCGGTAACGGCGCTGAGGCAAAAGCGGTGTTGAAGTAAAAAATGGTGGAAAGGATAAAAAGTGAGCGTTTCATCGATTGTTGTCTGTCGGTTTTTGGAGCGACTATGTTACTCCTGAACGCCCTGCATGATAAATCACTGTCGTGACCGGTATTGGTTATTTTTCGCCCGAATAATATTGAGAGGCTTACATTGCATGCCTCCGTTCTGCCTTTAAATACAACGCTGCGGAAACAAGGAATGCAGAAGTGTTCATAGCCGCATCATATCCTGCAGAGCGTTGTACTTCCTGATACCCGGCATTTTTTAAAATGCGCAAGTCGCGTCACCGGTGCGTATTACCATGAAGAAGATCGGTGAGTAACATCGATGGAGATCACAGAATAACAAAACGAGTCAAAAGTGATCTCCATGAATGTTATCGGTGTTTTTCAAGAGAGTTGTCGCCTGTTATAAAATTACGTTATGCCGCCTCTTTTCCTGGGTTAAGGTAAACTTCCGGAATATAGTCCCAGTTGCGTAGCTGCTTGCTCCAGCGTTCTGGATGCTGTTGGTGGGCTAACCTGTAAACAGGCCTTTTTGTACAAAGCCTGTTTACCTTTCATGTCAGGAGTGACAATCTGATCTATTAAAATAGCGTTTGATTATGTACCCCCTTACTCATACCAACGAATCTTAATTTCACTTGGGTTAACTTGTGCTTATGTATATCACTTTTTATTTGTTTTACCTGAGTCACCTCAAATAATGTTCCTGGCACTGCAATTATTTCTTTGTATGTGGAACCAATACCTTCTAGTTTTTTATTGTTGATCCCTTTTTTTAACAGTCTGTTTTTCAAATCATCATAAGCCACAGGAGATAAGAAGCCCTCTTTGAAAACACTGGCAGGGACGTCTTTGACTTTAAAAATAACCGGATGAAATTTACCATTTTCTGAGGAATCAACAAATGCCCTCGATACCAGGTCGCTTTCGCTAAAAAAAGAAAGCTGATGGGATTGCAGCATAGTACCAGGTTGCAAACTCGTAAAATTTTCAGCAGGAACCATAGTGCCACGGTACATAACCTTTCCTCCGGTATAGGATGTTAGTTTATCTACTGCATGTAGAAAATTGCCGGTTACGGCTTCATTCGTTATCCCCTTTTTATTGAGTTCCTGTGGCAAATTAACGGGTTCGGGTAAGTCATCTTTTCCGTACAAAAAGTTATGTCTGATAATATTTTGTGGATATTCCCCCTCGGAAATCGCTTTTTTATACTGTCGGATTTCTGCCGGGGTAAGAAAAGCATTATCTTCGTTTACCCTTTCACTTCCAGGAAAGGGATAGTCAGGAATGGTAGCTGACGCTGTTGTAGATTCCTGCTGTCTGATATTGGTCATTCTTTTGAACATTCTTCCGTCACTATCAATACCAGAGCCAGGATTATTCCTGCACATCCTGAACAGGTTCAGTCCGTCCACCGTCCCCGCCGGATCTGCGGAGAGCCATCTGCCCGCCCACGGCTGGTAGTAACGGTATCCATAGTAATACAGCCCCGTCGCATCCCGCTCCTTGCCCGAGTAACGCACGGTTTTGTAGTCCGCTTCCACCGCGTTGCGTGCCGTCCAGACCGCCGTGCCGCCGTACGGATAGTACTCTTCCGCGCTGATGATATTCCCGTCCCCGTCCACCTCCAGGCCGCTGCTGCCCGTCAGGTTGTCATAGCTGTAACGTACCTGGCCATTGCTGATACCGGCCGGTTTACCCGCAGTCCAGTGCAGTACCCGCACCTGCGCCCGGCCTGCTTCACCCACGGTTATCACCTGCAGACTCTCCGTTTCTGTTTCACCGGATTTCGTGCTGCGCAGCTCCAGTCCCGCCAGGTACAGCGCCCGCTGCGTCTGCACACTGTTGCCCGTTTTCTGCACACTCACCTTCAGCACCCGCTGACTGCCCGCATCATAGCGGTAGCTTTCGTTATCATCCGCACTGCCGTCACGCATCACCGGCGTCACCTTCCGCAGTTCGTTGCGCGAAGTCCAGATGAGATTCTGGCCCGGCTGCAACTGTTTCTGCTGCCCGCCCGCCGTGAACAGCGCATCCACCTCTGCGGGGTTTTCCGTCAGCGTGCTCAGCACACCCCGGTTGCTGCGGTCACTGACGGTGATGGCTGTTGTGTAACTGTTGTTTGTTGCCGGGGCGCTGTGCCTGATTTGTGTCAGGTTGCCAGCGCTGTCGTAGGTGTAAGTACGGGTATAGTTTGTGTATGCGGAGTTGTCGGCGGGAAGGGGAATGGCAGGAGACGGCAGGCTGCTGCCCTGCTGGCCGGC
This sequence comes from Pseudomonadota bacterium, assembly GCA_018261615.1. Lineage (GTDB taxonomy): Bacteria > Pseudomonadota > Gammaproteobacteria > Enterobacterales > Enterobacteriaceae > Kosakonia. Next base: position 51,913 of record JAGTSE010000016.1, read on the forward strand.
GTTTGCCATCTCGCGCCCGCTGGCGCTGACCAGCTGATACAGGCTGTCGTAGACGTACGTGTTCTCCGGCACCACTTTCTGGTTGCGCCAGAAACGGGTCTCTTCCGCGTCGTTGGTGATTTTCAGCACGTTGCCCACCGGGTCGTACCCGTAACGCAGGTTCTGCAGCACCTTCGCTCCGGACTTATGCCCGACAGGGCGCTCAGTTTTAATGCCGGTCAGGCGCTGCGTCTCAGGCTCATACATGTACGTGGTCACCACGCCGTTGCCGTGCACCTCGCGCAGCTTCTGCCCTGCCGCCGAATATGTCAGGGAGGCCACGATAACCTGCTCTTTTCCGCCCTTCACCGTCAGCCAGCTGCCCGACAGCAGACCCGCCACGTCGTACGTCACGCGCTGAATATTACCTTTCGCGTCGATGGTGGTCAGTACCGCGCCGGTGGCGTCCGCGGTGGTCAGGGTGGTATTTCCCTCGCGCTCTCCGGCCAGCAGGTCGTTCCAGGCCGATACATCTTCTCCCTGCCAGTCAGCCCCGACATCAGGGCTATCCGCATTCTTCAGCAGGCGGCGGGTGACGGAGAGCGGCACGCCGGTCAGCGCCACGCTGTCCGTCTGCACCAGTCCGGCGGTGTCGTAGTGGCTGACGCAGGTGCCGGCCAGGTTCAGGGCTTTTTCTGCGTCACTGGTTCCCGCATACACAAAGCGCTCCGTGACACGCGCGGCCTCGCCGCTGACCTGCTCCGTCACGCTCAGGGGACGTCCGGGCAGAGACGCACCTTCATACTGCCAGCGGCGGGTGACAGCCTGACTTCTGTCCTGCGTGCCGTTGTCAGCGGTGCGGATGTGACTGACCGCGATAAATGGCCTCCCGGCGGCGTCATTCAGGCTGACGGTGGTTCCGGCATCGGCACTGGCAGTGAGCAAGCCATTTCCGGCCAGGTCCGAAATATAAGCGAAGTTCACCAGCCCGGCGTCGTGCAGACGTGGGTCTGCACTCTGTGCAGGACTGCCACGGTTGTCGTACCGGTGGCGGGTGATGCGCTCATCCGTCATTGCCGGTGTCTCAGGATGGCGGTGGTACGCAATATCGCGTACGGTCAGGCCGCGGTTATCGAGGACCGCGACTGTCGGGGTGTTACTGTAAATCGATGTGCTCATAAACAGATTACCTTCAGGGCAGATGCAGTGAACAGACCGGCAGCAACGCTGCCGGTTGCAGTTTGTCGCTTTTTCAGTTTGTTTTATTCAGCGGTATCGTTCTCATCCTCACTGACCACAAACCACGGTGTGAACAACACCCGTCGCAGCCAGCCCTTCGCCGTTTTTACCTGCCATTCCCGCCCTGACGGATCGTAAAAGTGGGTGTCGGCATACAGATCCTGGCGGGCGCTGTCATCGCTGATATATTTCCAGTTGTCCAGGAAATACGGCTGATATGTCCGCACAGGCTGGCCCTTGTTGTCATATTCCGTCCGTCCGGTCACAGCCCAGCGGAATGTGCTTTCCGCAACGGACGGCGCGCCGTCCGCTCCGGTGACCAGCGAACCGTCTTTATCCCGCAGCCAGGCTTCACCATCGACCTGACGGACGGCTGTCTGCAGCATCCGGCCAAAACCATCACTGAACACGACCTGCTGGCGGACCTGCTGCGCGGCGTCGCTGTCATAGCGGTCAGTGGTCAGTGTCACGGTGTGCGGCGGCAGTTTTTTCGCACCTTCCTGTACCCAGCTGTCAGCCGCGTAGACCAGACACTGCGCGACCGGAAGCGGTGCGGTGAGCGCCAGCGCATCATCCGGGTTTTCCGGGACTGACATAGTGGCATCACTGTACCCCGTGGCCTGCCCATTTTCCGTGCCGCTAAAACGAAGGGTGGTCACCCGCCCCAGCGCATCCAGCGTCACGCTGCTCACATTATCGTTTGCATCCGTTATCCTGACCGGCGTCAGAAAACGCCAATCATACTCAGCGGTGGTGGTCAGCCCGGCGGCATCTGTCAGTTGTGTTATCACGCAGTCATGATCATCCCGGATCACGGTCATGGCACCGGTCAGCAGGGTATCGCGAAACGTCACGGGCAGATAAAAATGCGTTGCGCCGGCATAGGTGCTGTAACCCTGACGTACCGCCCACAGGGACTTATCCTGTTCGCCATCCTGCGCGAACAGATATTCCGTCGGTGAATAGCCGGCCTGCTCCAGGAGCTGCGTGGTGATATTCCCTCCCAGGTCACTGATGACGGCCTCATCCAGCATGGCGGTTTCGGTAAAGGCCTGCCGTGGCGGAAAAGCCAGTGCCTGCGTGTCCGTGGTGGGCGAGTCATCACCATCCAGATACCAGACCCGGGCCTGACCGGCCAGGGTGAAAGCATTCCCGTCACCCGGCAGGCCGTCGCTTTTGAACAGGTCCTCCAGTGTCACGCCTGCGGACGGCACCTGTGCCGCATCAACAGTGAAAAGGTTGCTGCGGGAGGCATCGGCCACACCCGGTAGCCAGATACCGGCAGAGATATCTGACAGTAAGTGCCAGCTGCTCTGCTGCAGCGCCAGGTGTAACACCTGCTGCTGCTCATCAAAGCTGGACGCAAACAGCCCGTCAGGCAGGGTGTCCGGATACGGGTTGTCGGCCGACTGTGAACGACGGGGATAGCAGATACTCACCTGCTTCAGCGGCTGTCCGTACGCGTCGCAGGACAGCAGGATCTGCTGGCTGCACTGCGGGTCACTGCTGATGCGTTCATACGTGCAGGTCCGGCTTTCCACAATGACAGACCAGGTGACCGGATATGCGCCTGCCGGCTCAACCAGCCGGACCTGAAGGCGATTTTCCGTAACGACATAAGGCACATCTGCCTGAAGGGTGTCATCTGCACCGTACAGCTCGCTGCGCAGCAGCAGACCTTTCAGGCCCCGCTTCAGCCAGAAATCAGTGCTGTCATCCGGGGTGTGTGCCTGCTCATCCTCTCCGCTGCCGGTGGTGAAACGGGAGGTAAAACCGCTGAAAGCGGCGGCATCCCCTTTCCAGTACTCCCCCGGCAATAGCGCATCGACGGCGGGCAGTCCGGTGGCATACCAGTTACGGCTTACTGCGGGAAGGCTGATAACCTCTGATGTTCCCTGACCGGCCACGATGTCGGTATCACTCACTTCAACAAAACCAAATCCGCGGAACTCGCGTTCCCGCCCGTCCCAGGCCCCGTGCCGGTAGCGCACGGTACTCACCAGCCGGTTGCCAGTGATTTCATCCGTCACCGTCGTACGTGCCAGGGTGTGCAGCGCAAAGGGCAGGTAACAGACCGGTACGGGTCTGTCTGCTGCCGCCGCTGCCGCTTTCTCATCCAGCCAGAACTGCGCCGAACTGCGGTAGTGCAGGGTATGGCCCGCGCCCATGCTGTTGTTCATGCCACTCAGCAGCCACGGTTTTTCCGCTGACAGATGGCAGACCCAGCTACGGGGAACCGGGTGCGGCACGGTCAGTACCAGGCTGGCCATACCCAGCCCCTGGATATCCGCCAGTTGCAGGCTGCAGGTGCGGTCATAACGCACGCCCTCCGGCAGACTAACCCGGAAAGGCCTGGCAAAGCCGTTACCACTCTGGTTGATATACACTTCCAGCCGATCGGTCAGGGCGTAAATCAGGTCAGTGGTGCCGGAACCGTCGATATCGGCAAGGTACAGTTGATCCGGGTTAAAGGTGTCCACTGGCTGACTGAAGCCGTCCATGCGAACGGGGGCGCCAAAATGTCCCCGTCCCAGGTTCGGCCAGTAACGCACACCATCAGCTCGCGCTTCCACCAAGTGCGACTGACCACTGCCGGCCATATCGCTGAACGCAACCAGAACGCGGGCGTCTGTCCCGGGGACGGGCAGCGTAAAACCGGAAGCCTGCATGATCGTCTGTGCTTTTTCCCAGCCCTCCCCTGTGCCGCTGTAAAAGCGCACGCTTCCTGGCCCGATAAGCGCCAGGTCGCTCAGACCGGCACCGTTGATATCAGCCAGCAGCGCGCGCGGATGGGCATACTCCACCGGCAGTGCGGAAAGGGGGGTAAAGCGTTGCCACTGTCTTTCAGGCGTACGTTCATATCCGCCCGCCACGCCGGGAGCGGTCACCAGCCACTCTAGATACCCGTCGCCATTCAGGTCGGTCAGAATGCCGCCGTCCCGCAGCGCCGGAATGGATGGCAGCGCCCGGGCCTTTTCCCAGGTCACCGCATCCGTATCATCCCCGGCCTGCCGCACCGGGGCGCGGTACCACCATGCACCACCGTCCTGATACAGGATACCGGCAATGCCTTCACCGTTCAGATCAACTAACTGATACGGCTGGAGCAGGTTCATTTTTTCCAGGTCATCACGCGGCTGCCAGCCTGTAGCACCCGTTCCGGGTGGTGTGAAGCCCTGCCAGGCAAATGTCAGCGGCGGCAGGCTGCGTGGCGTACCATCCGGTTCATACGCCATCTGCTGCACGCTTTTCAGCGTGGTGACGGAAGGCCGCTCGTCATAATTCAGCAGGAGGCGTGATACGAGTTGCGGCGTGCCACCCTCTTTTTCTTCTCCTGACAGAGCAGTAATACGGTGAAACATCAGTACCTGACGGCACAGACGGCGCGTGCGCACTTCAAACCCATACTCATAGCTGGAAAAGCCATCCTGCCGACAGGACCACGCCCCGCTGCCGGGTGCCAGCCAGTCGGGCGCCGTGACCGGATCCGTGCTGCGTTCACCATAATCCATCGCCAGGGTGAACAGCCAGTCAGTGGCTGAAGGCTCGCTGACAAGGCCGGGCAGTGTGCGATCGGCCTTTCTGTTACCATACCAGGCCGCGACAAGGTAACGCTGCGCCGTGGCGCCGGGGTGGCTGTTCTTCTCGCTGTCTCCGCAGCAGGTGTCATCCTCTGCACGGTACCGATAATATATCTGCTCACCCATCAGTGAAACGGATGATTCCGCCAGCCAGGCGGCAGTCCGGGACGGTTCGTCAGGGTGACTGATACGCGCCTGCGCATTGCGGCCCAGCAGATGTACCTGTCCGTCCGGTTCGTATATCACCCAGAAGTTCGTCCCTGTACCCGCTTCAGGAACCCAGCGTTCCACACGGCTGAAGGTGGTTTCCGTCCGGGAGCGGTAAGTATGGACGGTATAGATCCCCCCCACATCCACGCCCAGCAGCGTGGTGGCCGGACGGGTTTCCGGCTCACCGCTGGCGCTCAGTACTGGCACCAGGACCTCACCATCCGGGCCCGTATACTCATCCGTACTGTCATACGTCGGAACGCCTTTACGGGTCCGCAGGCGTATGGCTGACAGGTTTAATCCCCACCCCATGCCGAACGGGCCGTTACCGCTCCGGCTGTGATAGCTGAGTGCCATAGGAGGTGCATATCCTCGTCCGGCACTGACCGGCAACGGGAGACTCAGCGTTGCGGCCCCGTCCGGACCGGCAGCGGCGATATCACCCTTCAGGCCACTGATTGCACCGCCACCCGAAGGCAGGGAGGGTGGAGTCAGGCGAAGCTGCTCTGTTTTTTGCATAATAGGTCCTCCACAGGCTCCCCCTACGGGGAGCCTGATACCGGTGATAATCAGCTGATGATGGTGTAACGGATATGCAGGATAATATCCGTCAGGCTCAGTAGCAGATCCTTCTGGCTGCTGTCAGCCTGAGGAAAACTCAGCGTCAGCATGCCGGCATCATTCACCGGGATACCTTCAAAGGGCAGCCAGCGGCTGTCGTTAAAATCCAACTGGAACTGACCGCTGTCGTTCATGCCGTGCGACACCGCCACCGCGTCACATCCCCGGGGCATAGCCACACTGCCGTCATAGCGGAGTACCGCCCGCACATCCTGATAGGGCCCGACCAGCGCCGGCAGGGTGACGCTGATTTGCTTAATGCGCTTCGTTTTACCCAGCGAATCCGGATAGTCCCCGTAAATGTTCAGGTCAGAAAGTTTCAGCGTAGCCTGCAGTTGCTTGTCTTTCAGCTTCAGCGTGTTATCGCCCGTGCCGACCTCACCCGTGCCTTTTGTCACCAGCGTGACCACTTGGTCTGCCAGCGAGAAGGCATCAGAGGACAGCCCGGCATACACCGCCGACAGGCAGACGGTACGTGTCACCTCTTTCTCGCGCTGGTCATTTTTCAGGTATTCCTGCTCCATCTGCGCCAGGTTCAGCATCAGGGTTTCCCCCGCCATCAGACCGGCATACGTTCCCTGCCAGGCGCCGGGACGAATAAAGGTAGTGTTTGTGACGACATCCCATTTATATGCCTCCTGTGCCATCAGGCAGCGGGACACAGTCAAGTCGTAGAACTGGTAGTAAATGGCAGCCAGTTTTCCGCGTAGCCAGTTATACAGCGCCTTGCTGGTAAACTTATTCTGCAGGAATGTCATCTGCGCCTGTGTCTGCGCCTGCTGGGTTTCAAGGTAGGTTTTCTGCAGCACCGCCCCCTCACGGCGGATGGCAAGGGATGCCAGCTGGGCGTCAATCTGTTTCACCTCGGACTGCGCAGCATTGCGCTGGATTTCCCACTCCTGGCGCCGGCGACGGTACATCTCAGACTGGCTGATGCGCTCGGCGGCAGTGCGTGAGGCCGCCGCACCAATCTCAATACCCGTCCCCACAGCACGGGCGATGGAGCCATACCGACTGCCACCAAACGCCATACCATAAATATTGGGCACCGCATCCAGACCTGCGGCAACGGTATAAGAGACCGTGGCGGTGGTGGACAGTACCGATGCAGAAAGCGCCAGGTCCATCGCCTGTTTTTCTCCGGTGTTAACATCCTCGTCGTACAACACGGTGTAGCTGTCAAGGCGGGACAGTGCCCCGACCCGGCTCTCTTCCAGCGCCGCCTTATCCGCATCAATCTCGCTGAGAGTGCTGTTCTGCAGGGCAATGGACTGCAGCACCAGTGTGCTACCCTGGGTCTGCAGCAGTTCAGACAGCGCCTCCGCATCCTGGCGCTCGGTGATACTGAGTAGAGTGCTACCAAACTGGGTCAACTGGCTGACCATGCCCCGGGCGCTTTCCAGCATCACCGGGAAGCGGTACAGCGGCATGACGGCTGCCGGCAGATCCCTTCCGCCTTGAGAAGCCATCACGGCGGCGCTCAGCAGCGCAGCCGGATCAGCCGGGGCGGCGTAAACAGGCAGGGACAGCGGATTACCGTCGATGGAGAGGTTATGACGCAGGTTATAGAGCCGCTGGGCCAGGGTCTGCCAGTACCCGGCGAGCTTCGCGTTCTGCTGCGGCAGGAACAGGGCGGTCAGGGAGTTCGCGGTGCGTAATTCTCCGGCGGTAACCTGCTGGCGTACCGCCATCAAGGCCTGCTGGGTGCGGCTCTGCGTGGTTTTGTCTGCCGCATCGGTCAGGCGCGGGCTGGACCAACCCGAATCCTGAGACAGATATGGCTCACCGCCCAGAGTGTCCAGCGCCTGAACGTACCACATTTTGGCTTCATTCAGGGTATCACGCTCCAGTTGCCGGTAGGCCGTGTCGCCACGGGCAATCAGCAGATCCAGATAAGACATAAAGGTGGCAACTTTGTAGTGCATCGGATCGGCCTGCGCCACAGCGTCCGGGTCGACGGAATCCAGCGGGTTGGCATGCCAGGTGGTATCATCCTCCAGCGGGCGCACGTTCCAGGTGTAAGGTGCCGGCTGGCCATGCACCAGATAGCCGTCCGGGTTCCAGATATATTTAAGCCACCGGGTGGCTTCGGTAAACTGGTTTTCACTAAGCAGGCGCTTAAATACCATCATCGGGACATAGTAGAACATCTCCCAGAAGTAGAGGGCATTCGCTCCGCTGAAATCCATCGGCTCGGTGATTGCCTCTGAGATATACACATCAACATCCCGAACATCGGAATGATCCTTGATGGGCGAGAACTTCGTTAACGACAAGGCACCATTGATATCGACAAACGTTCCCTGAAGATATTCACCTTTTTCACAAAATAAGAACAGATCAAGCCCAGCATTTCTGTCAAACGGAAAGTGAAATATGACTGAATTTTGTTGTGTTGGTATAAAAAGAGTGACGGACTGTTTTTCATCATTCAGTAAGCCAGACCAGAAAGTATATTTGGAATTAAAATTACCGCCTGTATCATTATTGGCAACTTTCAAAACAATTTTTCGGTTATTGCCATGCACATTTTTATCATAAGCCGGAATAGTTATATCAACATAACTACCTGTACCCAGTTTTGGCTCCGGCAGCTGCTGCGTTTCCATTGACAGAATACTGTTCAGCCCCTGGTTCGCCCGCGCTACCAGTTGTTTTGCAAAAAGCGTGTTCACCCTGATGCGGTAAGCACCATACTGCAGATACTGGGCGCTTTCCGCCGTTTTATTCAGCGAAATAAGCGGCATATTGCTCTCATCCACGCGGGTCAGGGTGATTTTGAACGTTTCACTACCCAGTGAACGACCATCGCCGGCGGGAGCACTAGCTTTCAGGGTAAAAACAATCTCAGCCTTGTTATTACTGAAATCACTCAGGGGAACGCTGACTGATTTGCCATTGAAACGGAACAGTGATTCATCCAGGCTGTACTTTGAACACCCATCTGCTGTAAAAACTTCATTATTGACAGTAAGTTTCACATCCCAGGATTTTATATTGGTATTGATTTTCTTGAAATCACCGAACATTAATTCAACCGGAGTAGTATTCCAACGGTAACCTGGTGACATATAGGCGTAAAAATAGTTTTGTAATTTTATGGCACCATCATTACTAATCCATTGTTTTCCGGTATTACCGTTCACATTAAAAACAGAAGGCCAAAATCTCGTCGCTGGGTGGTCTAAGTTGTCAGTTGAAGCAGAATTAAAACCATAAATCCTGTCGCCGCTTATTGGTTTGATGTCATCCAGCACACGAATTACGGCCTGATAATTTTTTGTAAATATACACTCAAAATCCCTGCCACTGGCGGTCGCAACAGAGGCTCTCCTCTTTATATTCGGCAGATAAAAGGTATCACCGATGCTGCTGATACTTTTAATCATATCAACCTGCGTGCGTGAGCGGGTACCTGCATAACCGTTATAAACCACACGGGCAACAGCATTAAAATTAACCACAGCGTTGTTGTCCTCCACGGACACAGACGTGGCCTTTACACTACCGCCAGACAGGATTGTGTAGTAACCATCCCCCCAGAGGCAGCCAACCTGGGGTGCACCTGACATGTTTATTGTTGTTTTTCCGGATACAGGCGTGTTCAGCATGACTGAGCCGGTGGTATCCATCTGCTGATAGACGTAGGCTGCTCTTTTAGCGATATCATCGACAGTGAGTTTTTTAACCTTACCATCATCGGTCAGGATCAGTCCGACCGTGTTGGGCGGTACCGCCTTATAGCTGCCCGCTTTTTTATAGAAGTAAACGTAGAGTTTTTCCAGGTCCGCATCCTTTGCGCAGTACATGCCGGTATCATCAATATCCGCCACTGAAGAAAGCGGAAGGAGCGCCTCCCCGGAAGCCACAGTCACTGGTGCACTCCATGTCCCGTCATGCAGGATATGCGCGTACTTCAGCAGATACTCAACGGATTGTGATGCTGTGCTGCCGTTAGTGTTCGTGGTGGAAACCTCCCTGCTCTCCACCCAGACCAGATAGAGGCGGGACTGAAATATCACCGGTCGCACCAAGTTGTTGACCGGTGTCAGCGCGACAGTAATTTTTTTCCATTCAGTCCACGCACTGGCGGGCAACTTTCCGTCTGACATTTGTTCAATATTTGCCGAGCGCCAGTAATAATCACCGATGGCGGAACGCCCCAGAATGTAGGTCGTGCCGACCTTGTCACTGAGACCGTCATGGTAACCGCTGATAACGTCGAGGTTGGCGATGTCCTCAAACCGGGTCATGTAGGTTTTAAACGCATCTTCCACGGTATCAACTGTCAGTTGGCTCTGGCTGAGCGTCTGCAGCATTTCATCCATCATCCCGGTCTGTCCGGTGCGCAGTGTCGGGTCAACGTAGTTTTCTGGGTAGTAGACCAGTTCCGACACGCCCGCCCAGGTGCTGTAACGCTTGTTATACGCGTCCCAGTCACGGGTAAAGAAATCTTTCGATTTCACCGCGTTCACCGACCCCTCTTCCTGGTCGCTCAGCGCCCGGTTCACGTACAGCTGCACGCTGGCAGTGGCTTCCGCGATACGGGTGGTTTTAATCTGTGCGGAGACCTGATTGTCAATCAACAGCCAGTTGTAAAGGCTGTCACGGTCGGTTGCCCATTCCGGGGCGATATTTTTGATAACGTACGCACTGGCGGCAGCGCTGGTTGCCTCCTCCAGCATGCACTGAAGCTGCCCGGTCTGCCGCGTGTTCAGTCCGGCCTGCAGGACATGGCTGGTGGCCACCCATTCAGCATACGGCGAAGACGGGGTGAGTTTTATCAGGGCTGCCACATCTGCTGGTGTGATATGCAGGGTGGCGGCAACATCCATCCATTGCAGGGCACCGCGCAACCCGGCCCAGTTGTAAAAATACGTGTACCCGGAGCACTGTGCCAGTGCCTGTGTGAGCGCCTGTTCATCAAGGTTCAGCGCCATCGCCACTGTTTTTACGGTCAGGTTATTTTTAGATGAACCACGTCCGCTGAGTGAGGTGAGGATTTCCGTGGCACAAGTTCCGCAGCGCGCCAGAAGAGCGTGCAGCTGCGCCAGGTCATACAACGTGCCGATATCATGGTTCAGCACGGTAGCGTCCCTGGTGATTACGGTGGGATGGTTCACTGTCCATGCCAGTTCGGCCGAGCTCAGGCCGGTGTTGCGCACAAATAGGGCCAACTGACCCATTACCTGGCACCAAGATACCAGACTGGCGGTTTCATTGTCCGTCCGGTGGTTTTTGTCGACCAGTGCCAGAAAAGCGGCAACCGTCAGGTCCTGCGGCTTCAGCTGGCTCAGCCACTGAAGGATAGCCGCCGCCGTTTCAGCTGAATCAAGCTGCATGGTGGCCGCAATAAAAGGGGCCACCGCCGTTATCAGCGCCGCCTCTTCGGCCCTCAGGTCCTGGCCGGAGAGTCCGTTTTTCAGTGTGGTGACCAGGTTTTCAATGTCCGGCGACAGTGTGGTACTGAAGCGGTCAGTCAACATCAGATACAGGTCACTGACCGTCCAGTTCATCTCCTTCAGCCACCGGGTGTGCTGGTCAGTAAAGCCAGCGAGCGTTGACAGTTCCGTACCGGATAAGCTGCCAGCAGGTACTGAAGCGTAAGGCGAAACGGACAGCAGCGCCGCCAGTCCGGTGACGCTCAGGTCGTTCACATCTGCCAGCAGTTTCAGCCGGTACAGAGCCGACAGGTTATCAATCGTACAGGCAAAGTCTCCCGGCGTGCGGCCCCGGACCAGCATCCAGAGCGTGTACAGTTCCGTATCACTAACCCCAAAAGCACGCTTCATCACGCCAGTACGGAAGGTGTCGGTGACCTCAGCCGGGGCCAGCTTAATGATGCTGCCGTCAGCAGAAAACTCGGTGCCATTCAGCATCGGCGTGTTAAACAGACGAGTAAAGGCGCTGGCTTGATTGTCGTGCGCTATCCGCCCGACAGACGCACCGGCAAGCACCAGTGCGGCAGATACATCAATGCCGTAGCACCGCATATAATAGTTCACCCGGAACAGCTGGCTGAGCACGTCTTCGGTGATGCTCAGGTCGCTGTTATTGCTTTCGATGATGGCAAGGATATCTGACGGGGCAATACCGGTGGCTTTGTAGAGACGGATAAGTTTGTTTAATTTAAGCAGGAAGATATCAAAGGGAAAACTGCTGATATCATAATTAACATGGGCGTAATATCCCCCACCCAAACGGGTAACGCCGATATTAACAGTTTTTTTGATCTGTTCGTCAGATAAAGTAACCGGCAGGCTGATAGGGACACCGCTTTTAACATCAAAATTTTCACTGCTAAATATGTCTTTGGAGCCATATCCGTTGGTCCCCACCTGCATGGAACCCGTTCTGGCGTTATCCACAATAGTGAAGTTAAAAAAATAGTTATTTACACCTGTAGGGACGAGTTCAGCATACCCAAACTGATAAGAATTCCCCCCAGAAGTTCGCCGGATGAGGACAGTGCTGAGCTCTCCCTCCTCGTTATTGATCAGCGACACCAGTTGGTTAGCTTTATAAAGCTGCATACTCGGGTTAATTCCGGCTCCCGCGGTCACCAGGCCCAGCAGTGAAGCCATTTCATCATACGTCAGTCCGTAATACCTGGAGAGATAGCGAATGTTCCTGAAAGCCGCCACACTTGCATTTTCTCCGAAATTTTTCTTTATCAGCGCATCAGTATTATCTTCTGTAATGTCCTCTACCAGGATTTCACGCAATTCAGGTGAAATATCCGCCTGAATACTGAGCAGCGAGGCGGGATCCATTCTCGCCACCACAGCGGGATTATTGCGGAACGCGTTAAACTCAGCGTCCTGTAGCATAATGGCCTGGCGTGTCGCCTCGTACGGCAGACTGAACGGCGTGGCCCCCGTCTGGCGGTAAGTGGCGAGCATCTCCATCACGTTGTCATAACTCTTCGACTCATGCGTCTGGATGTTATTGAGCAGCAGCTCATTGGAGAGCGCCAGGGTGGAGACTTCGTCATCCATATTGCTCTGGGACAGAACCAGAGAGGCCAGGTCAGGACGGCGTTTGTCCAGAGAATACGGTGACGCATCCGTGTGCAGGCCCCGAGCCTCCCGGTACAGTTCGGTCAGGTACCCCGCCGGTGAGAACATTGACGCCACAGAGCCGGGCTTCACAAAGCTGCTGGCACGTGCCGGGAAAAGGCCGTCATAGCTACCCAGCATGGACGATTGCCGGATGCCCAGCCGCACAGCGTTCGCCAGTTGGGGATTGGCGCGGCTAAGAATGCGGGATTCCGCCATTTTGTTCTCTTTCAGCTCGGCCTGCGCCTGCTGATACAGAAAGTTCTTTTCACCCCAAGTGAGCGTGTCGCCGGCCAGTGCTTTTACTTCGGCAAACGAGCGAACCATGATGTCCGCCAGGGTGACTTTTTCATCCCCGGTGGCCTTCTTCAGGAAGTTGTTTGTGCCACTGCCGGCATTCAGTTTTTCGAGTATTTCTTCAGTGAGATACATAACGGGTCCTTATTAATGTCAGGGGAGGGTAAGGCGGGGAGTTCTTTATTCATGCATACGGTGAGCATGGTCATTATTCCTGCTCTTCGAACAGGGCTTTTTCTGCCTGCCGGCGGCGCACCAGGCCGGGCAGTACTTTTCCGCTGGCGTTAACCCAGCGCAGAAACTCACCGGCAGCGCCGGTATAATCTTCGGTATTAAGTTTTTTCAGCAGGGTGGAGGTACAGAAATTCCCGATGCCCAGATTGAAAACGAAAGAAACCAGGGCATCAAACTGATTTTGTGTAAGCGGAACATGCACATACTGATTTACTGCCCGTTCACTCTCCGCCACATCCTGGTGCAATAAGGAAATAGCCTGATCTTCGGTGATAATATCATCCACGCCGACACCGGCCGTATGCCCATAACCAATGGTCCAGACGTTAGCCGAACATTGATAGGCCCGGAGCCTTAGCCCCTCAAACTCTTTAATGATAGTCAGACCATGAACACCGGTTTTCATTAAATCCTCCATGCCCGCAGGCTTATCTGACCGCTGATGACAGAGATAAAATGGCATCGCTGAAATATCGCCACAGTCCTCCCTGTATTCGACAAGGCATACAAATCAAACAGCAAGATGATGTAAATCTCGACTGTATTGTCCTCGCACCTATTTCTCTGATGTGTTATATGAAAGAGCAAAAAACATGATAATAAAAAAACCACAAAGACAGCTGTAACCACTCTCCAGACTGTTTTTTCGGCAAGCGCAACTTAATAAAAATTATTCAATTTTTATGGGGCGTTAATATGTTATATGCACAGCTCGCCTTTAATCTCTTAAAGAAAGATCACCCTCTCTTTAGGTTATATTTAACCTCAAGCCACTGCGTTATATTGACAGGCAGTAAAAATAAATTCGCCTTCATATCGGGAATCATAAAGAGATATTCAAGACCCCATAAATCAACAAATCATGGTTTATATTTTACTTATCTGCGCATCCTGAAATACATATCGCCATTGAAAATGAGCGGTACGAGGCGGCCTGCCACTCTAGTTAGTATTTAGAGCGGTTTTTATTTTCTAATGAATGGGCAAACCGCTTCCATAACAAGTCCAATAAATGACCACCTAATACCCCACCTAAACCGGAGAATACCATGGTCATAAACTCACTGTACCCTTGTTCATAGCCATAAACTCCCGCTAAAAATCCCGTAAATCCGGAGATCACGACTTGACTGAAAACCTCATGCCAGGAAAATTTTTTCTCCGGGGCTTTGGTTTCCATTAAATATCGGACGATCCCCCCCCAGGCGGAGAACCCTCCTACAATCAACCACGAGAAAACTCTGTCATCATCAGGCAGCGGTTTGGGCAACGAAAAAAGCATCATTAGCAAGCACTCCAATTTTAGTTAATGTTATAAACTCGCGTAAATCGGATCGTAATAATAGGCACGTACAATATAATGGCTTTTTCCTGTCATTTGATGAACTGCTGATGTTAATATTGGGCTTACCAGGAAAAATGACAATGACGGAGGTAATTCATCCCCAAAACACCACTCGCATTTATACTTTATCTTCTTCCTGTTTCCTTCACCATTATCATGGCGTGATAAATCTCATCATTTAATAAAAAAGACGTCATAAAAAAATGCATATTTAAGAAGTCAATCAACTAAATAATTAAGAAACCATAGGTAATTATAATAAAAGAAAAACCGTCTCATTTCAGGTGTAACTGAAATAACATGGCGTACTTAAAATACGCCTGGCGGCTATTAATAAGCCTGTTAGCAACAGGACTACAAAGCTCTTTTCTGGTTCGCCATTCTCATTCGTCTTAATAAGACTATAAAAGCAAAGCATAAGAAATAAAAACTGTTAGTAACGATCGTTACTATCTAATTGATTGATATTAACTATCAAAACACATATACTGATCGGAATAATCTTGCATAAACATTAATGAAAATCATTGCCATCAGCACATAAACAAGATACCTGGCTGTGCACTGGAATTGCTCAAACGTGAAGGTCGGTGTCTGCCTGACGTTGAACACCGGCAGATTAAGAGCCTATCCCACCAGGTGTATATGTTGCAGCCAGTTTGGACACGGACAGCGCGCAACAACCGGAGCGTACACGTAGTACGTGAGGATTACTCACTTCGCTCGCCCTAAAGGGCTGATGAATCCCCAGAAAAGGAGACAGGCATAGAGTTTTATGATCTACTGATTTTCGCCAAAAAATTCAATGAGATCACC
>JAGTSE010000017.1 GCA_018261615.1 Pseudomonadota bacterium
GACGCCACTTTCCTGGCGGGAGGACAGCTCTATGTGACCTGGACCGATCGGGGCGTGGGTGACGGTGACGGCTCGGCTATTAAAGGTCGTTTGATTGACTTGAATGAGACGCTGGGGCTGACACCTGAAACCGGAGCAACGCATATTGAGTATCAACCAGCTCAGTATGATCTCAATGGTACTTCGGGTAGCGATGTGCTGGACGCACGCGGTGCAAATTCCGTTGATGCCAAAGAAGGAGATGACACAATAGTAATTAACAGTACTAATTTCAGCAGTATTAAAGGAGGTGATGGATACGATACTTTGGTCTGGGATTCTAATAACGACTTAGTCCTTGGTTCTGTATCCAGCAAAGTTAGCGGAATTGAAGCTGTTCACATGGGTAATAACACAGCACAGACATTGTTTATTAGTGCCAGTGATGTGCTCGAGATTACTAAAGAAAATGGTAGTGAAGCGGGTACATTGCATATTACGGGCGATGTGGGCAGTTCAAACGGTAATGCTGCAAGTGATACTGTGAGTATTGGTAAATCAGAATGGACGGCCTCAACCGCGAAATCTGAAAACGGCGTCGATTATGATGTCTATGTCAATAATGACGACACTTCAATCAAGCTGTTAATTCAGCATGGTTTAAATATTATCTAACCTGTTTGGCGGTAACTTCGGTTACCGCCAGTTTCTTGTGCGTAATTTTATTATGCAGGTGGTGTTAACCCAGATTCTGCGTAGATCATGCATTTTGTTTTTTAGGTAAAAGATATTAAAACGAGCTGTTTTTCAGCATTAAAATCTATATATTAATTTTTTGTGGGATTTAAGTTGGCATGTGATGTGTCTAACGGCTAAAACAGTCCCCGTCGTTCTATTAAAAACGATGTGGGGTAAACAGCTATTCCACTTTATTTATTATTTTGAGTTAACTATGAATATAAGCTTCTTTAAACAGAGATATTGGTTTTCGTTGCATCTACTAATAATGGGGGGAGTGTTTTTTAATCCATTATTGAAGGCCCATGCGACGGACTTTGTTGATATTATTCGCATGACGGCTGACCATCCTTCAGTAAGGTCTGCATTCTCAGCCAGCGCCGGTGCATATTATGATATTGAGCAGGCAAAATCGGCTGATGGTTTCCAGGTAAGTACCGGCGTTAGCGCATCGGGATATTCAGGTCAGCCTGGTTATGAAAATAATCCAGTCTCGCCGCATATCTCCGTAAGCAAATTACTTTACGATCACGGCCGTACAGATGCGAGCGTGGCAGGAAAGCAGGCTGCTTATTCAATGCAGCAAGCACAAATTAATGTCACACGAGAAAGTCTTAATGGTCAGGTGCTTGCTTTATTCACCTCGGCAGCGACTAACGCTAAGGTGGTTGCAGTGCTGGATAAAGAGATCAACGCATTACAAGACCTGCTAAATCGGGTTAAGAATATTGCGAGTATTGATAGCGGTAGAGCCTCAGAAATTAATCAGGTCGCGTCCCGCCTAAATGCTGTTATAGCCAGCCGCGAAATGAGTTACTCCACCTATGTGCAGTCGCAGCAACAACTCAGCGCGCTACTGAATAGTGAGATCATCGTGTCACACGATCTGCCCGATCTGAAAAAGGCGGGCCTGCTGCCTGCTTCTCTTGATCAGGCGCAGCAGGTACTTAAAGAGAATCCCAACTGGGTGGTTTCGCGTGAACGTAAAGAAGAGGCGAAAGCGGCAGTAGATCTGGCTTCTAAGTGGAACAAGCCGAAATGGAGCGTACAGCTGAGTCTGGACAGTCCAAAGCGTAACGGTGAAATGGAGCCCTTCAAAGCTGTGACATTCCAGGTAAGTAGCGATATTAATCTATGGGATGGGGGCGCAGGTAGAGCGAACGTTAAGGCTGAAACACAGCGACTGATTGCCGCAGAAGCAGATCAGGACGCAACATTTCGCTCCTTAAAGCAGCAATTGGACCAGCTATGGGTCTCCTTACCTCTTCGCGAACGTCAAATAAATGCGTTGAAGAGACAGTCAGAAACAGCGTTGAAAACCTGGGAAGCGGGAGAAGTTCAGTTCTTTGCAGGACAGCGTCCTTTAACGGACTTGATTTCCTTTGCAACAGATTATTACACCAGCCTCGCGAGCTATAAGGAGCAGCAGATGCAATACCTGGCGGCCCAATGGCAAATCGTTGCTGCGCTGGGTAAGACCAGTGAACTGGTGCAGAAAGTTAAATCCTTACCTGCAAATACCATCGACGCAGTTCACTAATACTGCTGACGTTAAAAGACGAGTATGTCTGACGATTATCACTTCTATCGCCAGGCGAGTATGAATAAGTTGTCCAGAGGACACCATCGTGACTGATATACAACATGAGCCAGTTGGTTCCGAATTGAATGCTGAAAATATAACATTATCCAGATCATTGTCAGAGACACAGGAGGCTTTGTTGGTCTCCCTTCAGAGCGCTCTGCAACTGTTTGACGTTCGGCTTACATTAAATGCACTACGCGCAGACATGCCAATTTTTCCACCTGACGAGAATGTTGCTGCCCAAAATCAGTGGGCGTTACGTGCGCTTCAGCGTCGTGGGATGAGTGCAGCCTGGCAGCAGATTAACCTGGCTGATGTAAAAAGCTTTGTTCTGCCAGCAATTATGCGGTTGGACACGGGTTACTGTGTGCTAACTCAGTGCAGTGAAAAGAAATGTGCCATTATCGATCCGGCACTGGGTGGACAGCCGGTGGAGATTGATTTCGTTCGTCTGGCTCAACATTATCGTGGTGAGCTATTACTGTTGCGGCCGAAATCCTATCTTGATCATCGTGCCGATGACATAGTCCATGTTGGTAAAGGTCACTGGTTCTGGAATACCTTATGGAGCTTCAAGCGTTATATCTTTGAAGCCGCTGCGTTGTCAGTAGTAATTAACCTGCTGGTGCTGGCGATGTCCATATTTACCATGACGGTTTATAACCGGGTGTTGCCCAATCAGACGTACGTTACACTCTGGACAATGGCTATCGGGGTGAGTTTAGCGTTACTGTTTGAGCTGGCTGCACGGCTGGGTAGGGCATGGATCACCGATCGTGCCGGGAAAAAGATCGATCTGGTCTTAGGCGCGCAACTGTTTCGCCATGTACTCAACGGTAAAATGTCTAATCGCGCTCAATCCAGTGGCGCTTTTGGCAATGTTATGCAAAGTTTTGACAGTGTCCGTGAGCTCACCACCTCTGCTGCACTCACAACTGTAGCCGATTTACCCTTTGTTTTACTTTTTCTGGTTGTAATTCACATTGTAGCGGGGCCGCTGGTCTGGTGTGTCATTCTGATACTGTTAGTCATCGTGGCGATGGTATTGTTGATGCAGATCCCTCTGAAACGTCATGCTGAAGAGTCGATGAAAGTGGGTAGCAACCGTTATGGCTTAGTTATTGAATCACTGGATAACCTTGAAACCATCAAAGTTCTTCGGGCAGAAAATTTGGTGGCATCTAAACACGATGTTGCCAGCGTAAAACTTTCCGCAGTGAACATGAAGTCGCGCTTTCTCGCCACCATGGGCTCAAGCGTCATTCAGACTACGCAGCAGTTTGGCACCGTAATTCTCCTGGTCTGGGGCGCTTATCTTGTCGGTGATGGTGACATTTCTATGGGGGGAATTATTGCCACCATGACGTTAATGGGCCGCGCGATAATGCCGATTGCGACCCTTGCCTCGCTGGGATTGCGTATTCAGCAAGCGAAAACGTCGCTGGCGGTCCTCAACAAAGTGATGCAGGCACCCAGCGAACGCCAAAAAGAGAAAGTCTATGTACAACTGCCACAGGGCAGTCAGACAGAGATCGTCTGCAAGGGGATAAGCTTACGCTATAAAGAAGATCTTCCGGCTGTGGTTGAACAGCTTGATGTCCGGTTCCGTCAAGGGGAGCGCGTGGCTATCCTTGGCAAGATGGGCAGTGGTAAATCATCGTTGCTACGTTTGCTGGTTGGGCTTTACCCACCCACGACAGGCACTATCACGGTTGCTGGCGTGGATATCGGCCAGGTCGAGCCGATAGAGTTACGTACCCGTATCGCGCTGGTTAATCAGGAACCGCGTTTTATGTACGGTTCGCTACGCGACAACCTGGTGATGGGCGCACCCTATGCAAGTGACGAAGAACTAATGGCTGCTGCAAAAATGACAGGTGTAAATGAAATTATTTCTGCTCATCCGATGGGATTCGGCATGCCGGTTAGTGAACGTGGCGAAAATTTTTCCGGTGGTCAAAAGCAGGCAATAGCACTGGCGCGTGCGGTCTTGTCGTGTCCGGATGTTTTACTGTTGGATGAACCTACATCGGGAATGGATATGGGTTCGGAGCGGACGATCCTGCAAGCTCTTATCCCGGCAATGGAAGACCGGACTGTGATTATCGTGACGCACCGCCCGGCAGTGCTGAAATATGTTGATCGGGTGATCGTTATGGATGAAGGCGTTAAGGTTGCCGATGGACCGCGTGATGAGATTGTGAACTTATTGAATAATGGAAAAATTCCAGCTGCATCGGCGCTGCGTGCCGCAGAGAAACGTACTGGTATTGAGATCAGCGCAGAGGATCTGCGTCATTTTGATGAGGTAACGGCATGAGCGACCTGACGCAAGATAAAAAAATCAAACAAAAAAAACTGACTGAACATACCGCCAGTGACTTGGTACTGGCAGCTCGTCAGGATCGCTGGGAAGGTTGGCTATTTATCACATGGGGCAGCGTGATGTTAATGGTTCTGGCGATATTTTGGACTGCCCATTTTAATATCGAAGAGGTGACCTCCGGCTCGGCAAAAATTGTCCCAAGCTCCCGCGAGCAAGTATTGCAAAGCCTGGAGGGCGGAATTTTGCAGGAGTTGATGGTTCATGAGGGGGACACTGTTGAAAAAGGGCAGGTCGTAGCCAAAATCGATCCCACGCGGGCTGAAGCCTCTTTTCGCGAAAGCGCTAACCGTTTGCTGGCACTTAAAGCACAGACAGCACGTCTCGAAGCAGAGGCAACGGGTGGTAAATTGTCTTTCCCTCCGGAGGTCATGAAAGAGCCTGAACTCGTTGCGCGTGAAACTGATGCATGGAAACTACGTAAACGTGCAGTGGACGAGTCCATTAATGGCTATCTGAAGTCAAAAGAGCTGCTGCTCAAAGAGCTGGCAATGGCGCGCCAACTCTCTGCCAGATCACTGCTGTCCAAAACGGAGGTCCTGAAACTTGAACGTCAGGCCAACGATGCAGAATTGCAAATTACCGAGCGGCAAAACCGCTACCGTAATGAAGCTAATGATGAACTGTCAAAAGTTCAGGTTGAAATGACCAGTTTGCAGGAAACCGCATTGGGTCGTCACGATACGCTTGAACGTACGGAAGTGCGTGCACCGGTTAGAGGGATCGTTAACAACATTAAAATCAATACCATTGGTGGAGTAATTCAGCCGGGAGCTGCGATTATGGAGGTGACGCCACTTGATGATCAACTGCTGGTAGAAACACATATTCGTCCCTCAGATGTTGCTTTCCTGGCTCCTGGACAGGAAGCTGTAGTAAAAATTTCTGCCTATGATTATTCGATCTATGGTGGCCTGAGTGGACATGTTCAGAGTATCAGTTCTGGCGCTTTGAAAGATGAGGAGAACAAAGCGGCTCGCAGGCCGGGTGTCGATGATACTTATTACCGGGTGATGGTTTTGACGGAAAACAATACTCTGAAAAAGAGTGGCAGTCAGGAACTTCGGGTTATTCCCGGTATGACAGCAACCGTCGATATTCGAACCGGCGAGAAAAGTTTGCTGCAATACCTGCTGCGTCCTTTGTTACGTGTTCAGGAAGCGTTTCACGAAAAATAAGCCTGTCTGAGCCAGCGGTAACGCTGGCTTTATGGGGGCTTGAGCCGTGTGCGGGGAAACTGGCACACACTCTTCTGAGAAGAGATCAAGACGCTTGTGGCAGGGAAGGATGAACCTACTGAAGGCACACGATATTTATGCGGCGGGGATGCCAGGCAGTGTTAACCACGGCCTGGCATCATGCACCGGCGGTAGATTAAAAAATCTGCGTCCAGCGGATATCGTTGGCGGGCGGTACCGGGCCGGAAACCGGATCGCTATGACCAAAAATACGCGTGTTGTGCCAAATCTGATTATTCTGCGCCGCTATCCGCACATTAGCGGCAAACTCTGCGATGCCCGGACCGCAAGAGGAAATATAAATTCTTGCCGGAACGGCGTTGTTTGCCATATTTCCTTGAACCAGCGCAAGAAAGGTTTCGGCATTAATATCGACAACGCCCGGGGCTGCGTTACCAATTTCCGTACCATTACCATGAGCAATAACCACAATGGTCGTGCCGTTGATAATATTTAAATTCATGGGATTGACCTGTGCCCACGTATATCTATTCGTGATGGGGTTCCAGGCGGCATTCAGTTGTGTGTTAACAATATCGGCATCGGTAGACATGAGCATTACAATGGTCATACTATATCTCCTCTTTGTGAAATAATAACCATTTGATTTAAAGGCACTTCTATGCTTATCACGAAAACAGACAGATAACGGATAAAACAACCTGACAATGCGTTACTGCGTTGCCAATATTAACCAACTTATTTTTCCTCACCAGTTAGCCAGATAGCCGATGTACTATTCCTGGTGTCATCTGGCGCAATTCGGTGGTCTCATCATAAGCGGCAATATGGCGTTGATTTATCGTCTCATTCTTAAATTCGCGTTTAGTATGTAAATTCTGTCGGCGTTCAGTTGATGAAATTCAGTTGATGAGAAAGGAAAAGATTATTACCGATGAGAGGCCATCAGGGCAGGGGATTGTTTTTACAATCAATGAGTAACGCACTACACTTAGTGGCTGTTTATCCATTGGACGGCCAGGATGTCAACACTTAAAAGTAATCAGTTCTTTTTTATCATTTTATTATTGCTGGTCAGCGTGGCGTTTTTCGGCCTGATCCAGCCCTATTATTCCGCCATTATCTGGGCGATCATTCTGGCGCTGATTTTCTATCCGCTGCGCAGGCGGCTCTCGGTATGGCTGCGCGGGCGTAACGGTATCGCCTCGCTGATCACTGTGTTGCTGATTTGCGTGATTGTGTTTATCCCGATGATGATGGTTCTCTCTTCACTGGCCGTGGAGATCAATAGCCTGTACCAGCGTCTGCAAAATAACGCGACCGATCTGCCGCAGCTATTAAGTAACGGTATTGCTCATCTGCCGGAGTGGGCGAAGGGCTATCTGCGCGACAATGATTTTGATTCGGTGAATGCGATCCGGGAAAAACTCTCCGGCGTGGCGCTGAGCATCGGGCGTTACCTGGCTGGCAGCGCGGTGATCATCGGTAAAGGCACGTTGGGCATTACCGTTAGCTTCTGTTTGATGGTCTATCTGCTGTTCTTTCTGCTGAAAGATGGTGCCACAATGGTGCGCCGGATCTACGAAGTTATGCCGCTGACCGCGACCATCAAGCGTCGCCTGTTTTTGAAATTCGCCGGTGTGGCGCGCGCCACGGTAAAAGGGACACTGGTGGTTGCCATCGTACAGGGCGCGTTGGGTGGTATCGGGTTCTGGTTTGCTGGTTTCAACGGTAGCCTGCTGTGGGCGGCACTGATGGCATTCCTGTCGTTAATCCCGGCGGTGGGGACGGCGATTGTCTGGATCCCGGCGGTGATTTTTCTCTATTCAACCGACGAGTTTGTCACCGCAACGGTGCTGACGCTTTACTTCGTGATCGTCGTTGGCCTGGCCGACAATCTTCTGCGCCCGCTTCTGGTAGGGAAAGATACCCGCATGCCGGATTATTTGATCCTGCTGACTACGCTGGGCGGCCTGCAATTCTTCGGCATTAATGGTTTTGTCCTTGGGCCAACAATTGCCGCGCTGTTTATTACCTCATGGAATTTGCTGGCGGATGCGCGGGCCAGCTCCGCAAAAAATAACCCACCGACGCTTCCTCAATAAAGGCGTTGGCGGCAAAGATTGCTGGCAAACCGTAGCGGGGTGACAACCGCAGTGTCTGCCAGCTCCCGGATAAAGGCGTCTCCCCACCAATGGCAGTCATAACGGCATCGGTTTACAGATCGAGTGTCTCTGCGGTACCGTGCGATTAACAACGATCACTAACCGTGATATATATTTTCCGTCGTGAGCGGTTATCGACTGATGAGGATTATTTACCGCCTAATATAAAATCGGTATAAAAATAATATAAATCTCGCAGCAGAGTAAAGAATTGAAAAGCTTTTGAGTAAAACTCTGACCTGTGATAGAAATAAGCGGTGTTTAACGACTGAGGACAATATTTATCCGCACGATGAGAAGCAATTCGCGGATAATTGTAATAATATGGACATTCTGTTCAGTATTTTAAATTCTGTTTTTTCCCGTCATCACTCCTCCTGCTGCCCGCTTGCGGGTGAACAATACTGGCGCACGGCGCTGTAGTCTCCTGCTGCCTGTGCTGGCGCGCTGCGTCCGGCTGATATTGCTTTTTTCCGGTTTCCCGCACTGCGGTAAGCCGCACAAGGATATTTATTCTCAAGCAGGAGAAAAAATGATTTATTGGATGTTACTGATCTTCGCCATTGTTGCTGAAATAACCGGCACATTGTCAATGAAATGGGCCAGCGTCAATGATAGCCAGACCGGGTTTATTTTAATGCTGGCAATGATTGCGCTGTCGTATATTTTTCTGTCGTTTGCGGTGAAAAAAATTGCTCTCGGTGTAGCGTATGCATTATGGGAAGGCATTGGCATATTATTTATTACCCTGTTCAGCGTGATTCTTTTTGACGAACAACTCTCAGTATTAAAAGTGACCGGGCTGGTAACGTTGGTGTTGGGCATTGTGCTGATTAAATCCGGGACGCGTAAACCGTGTCAGGAGCGAAATAATGCCGCAGTTTGAGTGGATCCACGGTCTCTGGCTGGCGATGGCTATTGGGCTGGAGATCGTGGCGAATATCTTTCTGAAATTTTCTGACGGTTTTCGTCGCAAACTATACGGTTGTGGGTCGCTGTTGGCGGTGCTGGCGGCGTTTAGTGCATTGTCACAGGCGGTGGAAGGGATCGATCTTTCCGTGGCCTATGCGTTGTGGGGCGGATTTGGTATTGTCGCTACTCTGGCGGCTGGCTGGATCCTCTTCGGCCAGCGCCTGAACCGTAAAGGTTGGTTTGGTTTGTTGCTGTTAATTATGGGTATGCTGCTGATTAAACTCGCATGATGTGAAGCTGCCCGCGTTTACGGGCAGCAAATGTTGCAGACTGTATTATTCTTCTCAATAACTACCGCAACGTGATTTTTTCAGGTCACCTGCAGGGGGCGGTGAATGTTCAATCCGTTTAGCTGGCGCAATATTCCCAGCGCAAGGACGCTATTTGCAATGACCTTTATGGCGGGGATTGGCTTAATCGTCTCGGTTGTTGCACTGCTTTATCTCTCGTTGCATTTAATCAGCAGCAAAGCCAATGAAATTGATGAACATCGTACTGCGCTCTCGGTGCAGGGCGCGATTCGGACGTCGGTTAACCGAATCCGCTCACTGGTGATTGATAATGGGATCTGGGACGATGCGGTGAGGGAAGTTTATCGACCACAACTGGATACTCAGTGGTTGTACAATACTTGGGGGGCTGGTTATAAAATCAACAATCTGTATGACGGCACCTTTGTGTTGGATGAGCAATTCAACGTGCTGTGGGGCGCGTTTCGCAGCAAACTTTTTACGCAGCGCGATCTCGATTTTTTTGGCAACGGATTGCAGGCGCTGATCCGCGGTCATATCCAACGGCTTCAGTCCGGGAAAGAGATCTACGCCGGGATTACGCAGACCCAGGAGGGCGTGGCGTTTATCAGCATCGGACTGGTGCGCCCGATGGTTGGCCGTCTTGAGGTTTACGACGGCACTCGTCGTTATCTGGTGATTACCCGCCATCTGGATACACAGATCCTCAGCGACCTTGGCAAAACCTTCCAGATTACAGATTTACGCCTGTCGCCACAGAAAACCGCCGTAAACAGCGTTCCGCTGCGCGACTCGGCGGGCGAAACGCTCGGTTATCTTAGCTGGACGCCGCGTCTGCCGGGCGCAGAAGCCGCGCGGGCGGCGGCGGCGAATATTCGCCAGATTGCGATGCTGGCATCCGGATTGATCTTGCTGTTTATCGTGCTGAGCAGCGCCGGACTGTACAAGCTGGCGCGTGGGGAAAGGCTGGCGCGCAAAATCGCCCTGACGGACTGGCTCAGTCGGTTACCCAACCGCCGGGCGCTCATCGAAAACATTGAAAAACTGGGTGTGATGGGCTATCCGGACACGATAAGTGTGGTGTTTATCGACCTGGATGGTTTTAAAGATGTGAATGATATTTACGGACACGATGTTGGTGACCGACTTATTGTCACCATTGCCCAGACCCTGCGCGAGAAAGTGCCAACCGATGGCATGCTGGCGCGGATGGGGGGCGACGAATTTGCCATGACCCTGAGCGGGCCGTGGTCGGTGGAGAAGGCCACTGAGTTTGCCAATAACGTCCTGCAATACCTGAGCCATCCCGTGCGCATTGGTGAACGCGCCATCCATATTGGCGCCAGCATCGGCATCGCCAGCGGCACGTTGCTGGAGTGCTCCAGTTCCGAGTTGTTTCGCCGTGCGGATATTGCGATGTATCACTCGAAAATTACCGGCAAAGACAGGCTAACACATTATGATGCGGCGCTGAACAGCGCCCGCGAGCGGCAACTGTTGATTGAAAGTGATATCCGCGACGGGCTGGAGCGCGAGGAGTTTGATGTCTGGTATCAACCGATTGTCAATGCCCGAAGCCAGATGATGGTGGGGATAGAAGCACTGGTACGCTGGCCTCGCCGTCCTGCCGGAGAGTTAAAACCAGATGAGTTTATTCCGATTGCGGAGACCAGCGGTTTGATTTGCTCGCTGGGACAGTTTGTCTTGCGCCGTGCTTGCAGCGATCTCCAGCCGTTAGAGGATCTGAAATTATCGGTCAATATCTCGCCAGCACAGTTTCGCGATCCGGAGTTCGAAAACAAAGTCTCCGGCGTGCTGGAGACCTGCCGCTTTCCGGCGCACCGCCTGCAACTGGAAGTGACGGAAACCTACGTGCTGGAAAATCCCGAGCGCGCCCGTTCGGCCATTGTCAACTTAAAAGCGCTGGGCACGGCGATGGTGCTGGATGATTTTGGTACTGGTTACTCCAGCATTGGCTATCTGCGACGTTTTAATTTCGACACCATTAAAATTGATAAATCACTGGCCGGGATGGTGGACGACGATGAACAGGCGTCGGCGCTGGTAAGTGGGACTATCCGCATCGCCAGCGCGCTGGGTATGCTGGTGGTGGCGGAAGGCGTGGAGAATGAAAAGCAGATGAAACTGTTAACGCAGGCCGGTTGCGACCAGCTACAGGGATATTACTTTAGTGAACCGATGCCGCTGCACGATATCCTGCAACTCCGTTTGCAGCGGCTGGGCTGAATTACTCGCTCTCTTTTGCCAGCGCTTCCAGCTTGTCACGAAAACCGGTTACAGAGATGGCGCGGTTATCGGCGCGCCAGCGATCTTTTGCCGCCGGTGCCGAGCTTTGTACGGCAATCAACTGCCAGCCTGCGTCGGTTTTCAGCATCAGCGGTGAACCGCTGTCACCGGGCAGGGTATCGCACTGGTGCGACAGCACGCTACTTTGCGCCCAGCCGGTGACTGTACAATCCTGGTGGCTGTAGAGCGTATCCAGATGATCTTCCGGGTAGCCTGCCTGCGTCACTTTCCGGTTTGCCGTTTTCAGCGCCGCCGTTAGTTCGTCTTTATCGCCAACAAAGATCGGTAGCGGTGTAATGCCGGACGGCGGATAACGCAGGACGATCAGGCCAAAATCCCATGATGCGGCGGCAGAGGGAACGATCCAGCCATCGCCATCGGGTTTCAGACGATGGCCGAGCGATGCGTCGACACGTCCTTCAATACCGTGAATTTCATAGCGCCAGGTCCCTTTTTGCGAAACAAAGCGCAGCGCGACGGCTTTGTCTGCTTTCCCGTTCGGCGGCGTCAGCAGGCAATGCCCGGCGGTCAGCGCCAGGTGCGGAGAGATAAGGGTGGCAGTACACAGATTACCGCTGGCGGTTTCCAGTTGGCCGATAGCATCCCACGGCGATTTGGTTGGTGTGGGAACCGGGACGCGATCATCATGACCAAAAAAAAGCGTTTTTACATCACGGGCGTTAACCGCGTCATCCTCGCCATCGTCAGCATGACCAGAAGCGGAAAACAGAAACAGCGATCCCAGCATCAGAACAACAGTTTTTCGCATATCACACTCTGGTGGGTAATTATGATTATTAACGTAAGCCCAGATTAATATAGACGGAACGCGAGGAAAGTGGGAGTAAAATCAGCGTGCTACATCAGTAAAGATAAAAACGGATGGCAATAAGCGCGCAAATAATCAGCATTAACAGAATCAGTTCAAAACGATAACGTCGCAGCATATGCCCTCCAGAGAAAAACGGCGCCTCACCCGAAGGGCTCAGCGCCGACTTGTCACAGCGTACCGTTAAGGACGCCGGAATCAGACACGTTTACTTATGCAGCTGGTTGTGCAGCCGGTTTAGTTGCAGTGTGTTTAACGTGTTTTTTGTGTTTTTTAGCAGCTTGAGCTTTCTGTTCTACTGCCGGTTTAGCTGCTTTTTTGTGATGTTTTTTCACTTTTGCAGCCTGAGCTTTCTGCTCTACTGCCGGTTTAGTTGCTTTTTTGTGATGTTTTTTCACTTTTTTAGCCGGAGCTTTAGTTGCAGTAGCAGCCGGTGCAGCGGTGGTGGTAGTAGTCGGAGCAGCAGCCGGAGCCTGAGTGGTGGCAGCGGTGTCAGCAGCGAATGCAACGGAAGACAGACCCATAGCAGCGGCAACGACCAGAGCTAATACTTTTTTCATTCTGATATCCTCGAATTGGTTTCATCATTCAACCCCACTGCGGGGCCGTTGAAAGAACTATATCCCTGTAAATACGAGGTTTCCGTGAGTGATTGGTATCAGCATGTAACGGAATGTACAAATGTGATGTACCGCGCCGAAACGGGGGGTTCCGGCGCGACGACATCAGAGATAACGGCGGGTTAAATGCTGGCGGAAATAATCGGCGTTTAACACTTCTCCTGTTGCATTTTCAATGAGTTGCGAGGTGCTGAAGCGGCTGCCGTGCTGCCAGATATTCTGTCGCAGCCAGTCGAACAGGGCGCTAAAATCGCCTTGCGCAATGGTCTCATCAAGCGTTGGCAGGGCCACGCGTGCCGCATGGAAGAGCTGCGCGGCGTACATCGCGCCCAGCGTGTATGAGGGGAAGTAACCAAATCCGCCGTCGGTCCAGTGAATATCCTGCATGCAGCCATTGCGGTAATTGCCTTCGGTGGAAAGCCCCAGCCAGGCTTGCATTTTTTCATTCCACAGCGCCGGAATATCCTCCACTTCAATATCGCCATCGATCAGCGCACGCTCGATTTCGTAACGCAGGATCACATGCGCCGGATAACTGACTTCATCGGCATCAACGCGGATATAACCAGGTTTCACCCGCTGGTTCCAGGCAATGAAGTTGCCCTCTTCAAAGGCCGGTTGCATACCAAAGCGCTCGATGATCGCTGGTTGCAGGCGGCGAAGGAACGCGTCGCTGCGCCCGAGCTGCATTTCAAAGAACAGACTTTGCGATTCATGAATTGCCGTGGATCGCGCTTGCGCGATTGGCTGGTCGGCCCAGGCGCGCGGCAGGTTTTGTTCGTAGCGGGCGTGACCGGTTTCATGCACTACGCCGAACAGCGCGCTCAGTAGTTCATTTTCGTCGTAGCGAGTGGTAATACGCACATCTTCCGGAACGCCGCCGCAGAAGGGATGCGCACTGACATCAAGACGCCCACCATTGAAATCGAAGCCCAGCACCTGCATTGTCTGCAATCCCAGTTCGCGCTGTACAGCCTGCGGGAACGGCCCCTTTGGTGCAATCAGCGTTTGCTGCGCCTGTTTCGCCACCGCGCGGTTCAGCAGATCCGGTAGCCAGCTTTTCACTTCGCCAAACAGTTCATCCAGGCGAGCGCTGGTCATGTCTGGTTCGAATTTGTCGAGCAGTGCATCATACGGTGAACAGCCTTTGGCCGCCGCGCGTAAGCTGGCCTCTTCGCGGGCAAGTTTGACCACATCTTTTAGGTTGGCGCTAAAACCCGCCCAGTCATTCGCCGGACGCTGCGTGCGCCAGGCGTGCTCGCATTTGCTGCCTGCCAGCGACTGTGCTTCGACCAGCGCTTCCGGGAGCAGCGCCGCCTGCTGGTAGTGACGCGTCATTTCGCGCAGGTTTGCCTGTTCAATATCGTCCAGTGTCTCCTGCTTTGCCGTCTGTAACCACTGCCCGACGCGCTTATCCGTCAGAATCTGGTGTTGCAGTACGCTGAGTTCAGCCAGCGCTTCGCCGCGTGCGGCACTACCGCCTGGCGGCATCATGGTGAACATGTCCCAGCTGGCGATGGCCGAGAGGTGGGAGAAGCGCGACAGGCGCTGGAAAGTGCGGGTGAGTTGCTGGTAGTTCTGCTTGTCCATAATGCCTCTGTTTTCATTAGCGTTCTTCTGTAACTACCTGAAACAGTAGTCTGGCTTTCATTTTGCCAGTTTGTACCATAATAGAAGTATAGGTTTTTTACACCCACAGTAGAGACAGCTGAGTGGCAACCATGAATCCTTTTGTCTGGATCATTTTTGCTCTGATGGCGCTGGATGCCGTGCGTGAACTGGTTGGCGCAACCTCGATTTTGAGCCTCTTTTAACGCACATCCGCACGGAGCAAAAAAGCCCCGCATACTGAACTGACCCCATAATGTTGGATACCCAACTGAGTAAGGTGCAGTTCAATAACTTGGGGCTCTTCTTTCGTCGTTGCATTAACGCAAACGAGAGTGGATCCGGCTACCCACCAGAATGGCAATCAGCAGCATCAACGCAATAAAGCCGCCGACGCCATTCCAGCCATAACTGTGCCAGAAAACCCCGCCCAGCGTCCCGGCCACGCTGGAACCCAGATAGTAGAAGAATAAATAGAGCGACGAGGCTTGGCCTTTGGCGCGCCGCGCGCGTGGGCCGATCCAGCTACTGGCGACGGAGTGTGCGGCAAAGAAACCGGCGGCAAATAACAGCATGCCCGGAAAAATCAGCCACAGCGAAGAGGAAAAGGTCAGCAGCAGCCCGAACAGCATGATGGTCGAAGAGCCGATCATCACCGGGCCGCGACCATATTTGCTGGTCATTGCCCCCGCGCGCGGCGAACTCCAGGTGCCAGTCAGATAGGCCAATGACAGCAGGCCGACGACTGCCTGGCTCAGCGACCACGGCGACAGCATCAGGCGATAACCAATGTAGTTAAACAGCGTAACGAACGATCCCATCAGCAAAAAACCTTCAAGGAACAGCAGCGGCAGCCCTTTATCACGCAAGTGCAAATGTAGGTTGATCAGCAAGTTTTTCGGTCGCAGCGAAGTGGGCCGAAAATGACGCGATTCCGGCAGGATTTTCAAGAACATCAGCGCCGATGCCAGCGCAAAGCAGCCAATCACCGCCACTGCAATACGCCAGTTAAAGACGTCGGTAAACACGCCGCTAATCAGACGGCCGCTCATGCCGCCAATCGAGTTGCCGCTAATGTACAGCCCCATTGAGAAGGCGACAACGCTCGGATGGATCTCCTCGCTTAAATAGGTCATCCCGACTGCCGCCACGCCGCTCAGCGACAGGCCAACCAACGCGCGCATTACCAGAATACCGTGCCAGCTTGTCATCATTGTTGACAGTAGGGTACAGCAGGAGGCGAGCATCAAGGCGGTAACCATCACTTTTTTGCGTCCGATGGCGTCCGACAGTGGGCCGGTAAACAGCAGGCCAATTGCCAGCATGGCGGTGGAAATTGACAGCGACATACTGCTTCTGGCAGGAGAGACGCCAAATTCATGGGACAACACCGGCAAAATCGGCTGCACGCAATAGAGCAGGGCAAAGGTTGCCAGCCCGGCGGAGAAGAGCGCCAGCGTGACGCGCATGAATTGGGGAGTACCACGTTTAATAAATTGTCCCGGCAACGCGACAGGAATTTCGTTGACAACGCTTGCCGGCTCGGTGTCAACGGTTGTTGTACGACTCACTAGAGATCCTTACATTTCATACCCGTGATTCTGGCGACGGGCTTACCACAGACATAAGGGTATGAAAGGCGTAATATTCTGTCTAATATATTAATAATCTCAAATAATACTTTTAAAATATGAATATCGAACTACGCCATCTGCGTTACTTTATCGCCGTTGCCGAGGAGCTGCATTTTGGTCACGCCGCGGCGCGGCTCAATATCTCACAACCACCGCTGAGCCAGCAGATCCAGTTGCTCGAACAGCAGGTTGGCGCGCGTCTGCTGGCTCGCACCAACCGTAGCGTCGCGCTGACGCCCGCCGGCAAACAGTTTCTTGCCGACAGCCGACAGATTTTAAGCCTGGTTGATGAAGCCGCCGCCCGCGCCGCGCGTTTGCATCAGGGGGAAACCGGTGAATTACGCATCGGCTTCACCTCTTCGGCACCATTTATTAAGGCAGTTTCCGACACGCTCTCATCGTTTCGCCAGCGCTACCCGGATGTGCATATTCAGACGCGGGAGATCAATACCCGCGAGCAGATTGCTCCCCTCAATGAAGGCGCACTGGATTTGGGGCTGATGCGCAATACGCCGCTGCCTGAAACGCTGACATGGGAGGTGGTCTTGCGTGAACCGCTGCTGGCGATGATCCACCGCGACCACCCGCTGGCGGCGCGCAAGGCGGTGTCACTGAAGGAACTGGCGCAGGAGCCATTTGTCTTTTTCGATCCGCACGTTGGTACTGGCCTGTATGACGAGATCCTTGGGTTGATGTGGCGCTATCAGTTAATACCCACCATAACCCAGGAAGTGGGCGAAGCGATGACGATCATCGGGTTGGTAGCTGCCGGGCTGGGCGTCTCGATCCTCCCGGCGTCGTTTCACCGAGTACAACTCAATGAAATACGTTGGGTGCCAATTATTGAAGCGGATGCGGTCTCCGAAATGTGGCTAGTGTGGGCAAAACACCATGAACAAGGGACGGCAGCTGCGCGTTTCAAGCAGCAACTTCTGCGTGCCGCAATCGGCTGATTTTTACGCATAAGTCATTGCAAAATGTGCTGTAACTCACAAGCCGGGGTAAAAATTTGACGGCGCCTGGTGAAGTGCTTCACCATAGCTGAACGTTTATTTCGAAGCGCGAAAATAAGGGAGTCAGAGGTGGTTGCTGATAGTCAGCCTGGGCATATTGATCAGATTAAGCAGACCAACGCAGGGGCGGTTTATCGCCTTATTGATCAGCTTGGCCCGGTTTCGCGCATCGATTTATCGCGTCTGGCGCAGCTCGCGCCGGCGAGTATTACCAAAATTGTGCGTGAAATGCTGGAAGCGCATCTGGTGCAGGAAACGGAGATTCAGGAGCCAGGCAGCCGCGGGCGTCCGGCGGTCGGGCTGGTGGTAGAGACCGAAGCCTGGCACTATCTCTCGCTGCGCATTAGCCGCGGGGAGATCTTTCTCTCGCTGCGCGATCTCAGCAGTAAGTTGGTGGTGGAAGATAGGCTTGAACTGTCACTGGTCGATGATATGTCGCTGCTGGATCGCATTATTCATCTTATCGACAGCTTTTTTACCCGCCACCAGAGCCGTCTGGAGCGCCTGACCTCGATTGCCATCACGCTGCCGGGAATCATTGATACCGAGAATGGTATTGTTCATACCATGCCGTTTTACACGGAAGTGAAAGATATGCCGTTGGGTGAAACGCTGGAAAAGCACACCGGCGTGCCGGTTTACGTGCAGCACGACATCAGCGCGTGGACCATGGCTGAAGCGCTATTCGGTGCATCACGCGGTGCGCGGGATGTGATTCAGGTGGTGATCGATCACAATGTTGGTGCCGGGGTGATCACCGACGGACGTTTGCTGCACGCGGGCAGTAGCAGCCTGGTGGAGATTGGACACACGCAGGTGGATCCTTACGGTAAGCGCTGCTATTGCGGCAACCACGGCTGCCTTGAAACCATTGCCAGCGTTGAAAGCGTGCTGGAACTGGCGCAGTTACGTATGAGCCAGTCGATGAGTTCAATGCTGCATCAGAAGCCGTTAACGGTGGAGTGGTTATGTCAGGCGGCACAGCAGGGCGATCTACTCGCGAGAGATATCATCAGCGGCGTCGGAGCCAATATTGGCCGTATCCTTGCCATTATGGTGAATTTGTTCAATCCGCAAAAAATACTGATTGGCTCGCCGCTGAGCAAAGCGGCAGACGTTCTCTTTCCCGCTATTGCCGATTGCATCCGTCAGCAGGCATTGCCGGCATACAGCAAGCATATTTCCGTTGAGAGTACCCAGTTCACCAATCAGGGCACTATGGCCGGTGCCGCGCTGGTAAAAGACGCGATGTATAACGGATCTTTACTTATCCGTTTGTTGCAGGGGTAACATTTTTACATTGTTGTCGCAAAAATTGCGCTACCTCAAGCTGGGCCGATGATACTTATCTTAGACTTTCTCCACTGAATTATTCTCCTGGTTTATATTTTCGTAGAACAACGGTGGAAATCGAGATGCTTAAGCGTTTCTTTGTAACGGGTACAGACACTTCTGTCGGGAAGACAGTGGCATCCCGTGCGCTTCTTCAGGCACTGGCAGCCAGCGGCAAAACAGTTGCAGGTTACAAACCTGTTGCTAAAGGAAGCAAAGAAACGCCGGAAGGGTTGCGCAACAAAGATGCGCTGGTACTGCAAAGCGTTTCCTCGCTGGATTTACCTTACCAGGCGATAAACCCTATTGCCTTGAGCGAAGAGGAAAGTAGCGTTGCGCACAGCTGTCCCATCAATTACAGCCTGCTTTCCAACGGCCTGGCCAACCTATGCGAAAAGGTCGATCATGTAGTGGTCGAGGGAACTGGCGGCTGGCGCAGCCTGATGAATGATTTGCGTCCGCTCTCCGAGTGGGTGGTACAGGAACAGATGGCGGTGGTGATGGTGGTGGGTATCCAGGAAGGCTGCATTAACCACGCCTTGTTGACTGCGCAGGCGATTGCCAGCGACGGTCTGCCGCTGATTGGCTGGGTGGCGAACCGTATCAATCCGGGGCTGGCGCATTACGCTGAAATTATTAATGTGCTGAGCAAGAAACTGCCCGCGCCGCTGGTGGGTGAGTTACCCTATCTGCCGCGCGCCGAGCAGCGCGATCTGGCGCAATACATCAATTTGCAGATGGCGACCGGTATGTTAGTCGCCGACCGCATTCTCGCCTGAACAAAGCCCCTCATCTGAGGGGCTTTTGCTACACATCACTGTGAATATTCACTACCCGCCACGTTCTGCGAACTTAAATACTCTGCGATATATCTTCCTGATTTCGTGCGTTATGGCAACGGGGTTACGTGTTGTTATGCCATATTTGGCAGGGTGAATTGACCTATAGCAAGCGCTCAGAAGGATTCCAGTGAAGGCGAATAAGTGACGTTGTCACGTATAAATGAAAAGAAAGTATGAAAATCCCGGTGGTTACACCGGGAAAGGATTACCGAAACAGTGTTTTCTGCGCGACCGGGATCAGTAAGCGAGATTGCCACTGCGTGAGCGTCAATTGAGCCAGTTTTCCGGCAGCGCGCCAGAATGGATGCTGCGCTTCATTGGTAAATACCGTAAGAAAGCGCCCGGCCCACGGCAATAGATGCCAGGCCAGTAGCCGATCGCAGGCGACGCTATTTCCATCTTCTGCCAGCCACGCCGCCAGCAATAACAGCGCACCAAAGTGATCTTCAGGCTCGTTTTGTCGGCTGTCGAACGCGATATTGTTTTCCCGCATCCACTGGCGCAGCGCCAGCGTGGAATCGCCAAACAGCACAGACTCTTTATCCAGCCATACGGAACCCCACGGTGGGGCAGGTAGCGCCCATGGGCCAATAAACAGACGCTGCCAGGCTTCAAACAGCGGTTCATCACAGGGCGCGGTGAACCCGGCTACCAGAGGGGCAAGGTCGGTTTGTGGGAGCGGCCACTGTTCCGCCCAGTCGCCCTGGGTGAACGCGGCAATCAGCGGCTGGCACTGCTCGCTCTGCGGCGGATAGTAAAATAGCGCCCCCAGAACACGGGCGGTCACGATAAAATTTTCACTGGTTAAGTCTGTCATGTTTTATCCTGAAAAAATACCGGATGGTGCTGTGTTTAATCTGTCTGTGCATCATGAAACACATGCAGGCAGAATAATGCGCTGTCATCCAGCGAACATCATCAACCGGAAACGGCGACGCCCCACGGTCATATGCAGTCCATAAAACAGTCCACGTCCGCTTGCTGGGCGGAACTGTGGATCTCGCCCAGTTGCTGGCTTTGCAGCATCACCACGGCAATGCTGGCGATAAACGCCGCAAAGCTGATCGCGGCGAAGCGCGAAAACGGATACCCGCCAGACGCAGCAGCAGCGCGGCCAGTAACGGGCCGCACATTAGCATGGTCAGGAAAAATGCCGCCGTTGTGTAGCCGTTATGCCAGGTCGGTACGGTATCGATTTGATAGACCCGCGTCATTGTCCAGACAAACAGCACGCCAGGCAACAGCTGATCGCAAGCCAGATGCGGCTTAAGGTGCCAGGCATTTTCCCCAGCCAGCTTACCAGCCACCAGAAACCACCGACGGCGAAGAAGAGAGAACCGGCAGCGATTTCATTACTGAGCGCCGACGCACCGACGCGGTTCAGTGAGTTAAATGCGCGCAGCGGCGAACCGAGGTGCATTATCGAAGCGATAAAACCAATGCCTATCAGCATCCAGAGAAGAACCTGGCTGCGTACAATGCGCACTTGTCCGCTGCGATCATCGTTGGCGTTCATCCATACGATACCGCTTACAATCAGGCCGACAGCCACGCACTGGCCCAGCACCGTGAACAGTACCAGTGGCCACTCATGCCATCCGTTTCCCATTTCATACCTCCTGCGGATTGGCCAGATAGCCTGTGGTATCACCCGTCGGGCGGCTATTGGCGTTAGGTTTGATCACCATATTCGGCCGGGTAAAGTGTGCTGGCGGAAAGGGGGCGACGGCGGCAAGCGAACCGTGCTGTTTACGCAGTTCCTCAATTGGAGCGAAATCCAGCGCGCGCAGCGGGCAGGATTCGACGCAGATTGGCTTTTGCCCCTGTGCGACACGATCGTGGCAGCCGTCGCATTTGGTCATGTGTCCCTTCGCGGCGTTGTATTGCGGCGCGCCATAGGGACAGGGTAACGGCAGCCGATGCAGACATCTTCATCCACCACCACAAAACCATCTTCACGCTTATGCATCGCGCCGCTTGGGCACACTTTGGTGCAGGCCGGATCTTCACAGTGGTTGCAGGAAATCGAAAGGTAATAGGCAAAGACATTTTGCTGCCAGATGCCATTATCTTCCTGCCAGTTGCCGCCAGCGTATTCATACACGCGGCGGAAGCTGACATCCGGAGTTAAGTCTTTGTAATCTTTACAAGCCAGCTCGCAGGTTTTGCAACCGGTGCAACGGCTGGAATCGATAAAAAATCCATACTGAGTTGTCATCGGTTACTCCTCAAACCTTCTGAATGTCGACCAGATTGGTGTGCTGCGGATTGCCTTTCGCCAGCGGCGACGGACGGTGGGTGGTCAGCGTATTCATGCTGCCGCCGT
Source organism: Pseudomonadota bacterium (assembly GCA_018261615.1). Lineage (GTDB taxonomy): Bacteria > Pseudomonadota > Gammaproteobacteria > Enterobacterales > Enterobacteriaceae > Kosakonia. Next base: position 21,784 of record JAGTSE010000017.1, read on the forward strand.
GATCGACACGATCACCTTCCATGTTGGCCTGGTGCCAGGCACCCTGGCCCATCGCACTGACACCCGGCATGATGCGCGGCGTCACTTTCGCGGCAATGCGCACTTCGCCGCGTTCGTTAAAGACGCGCACCATATCGCCATGCTTGATACCGCGACGCTCGGCATCAATGGGGTTGATCCACACTTCCTGACGACAGGCCTCTTTCAGCACATCAATGTTGCCGTAGCTGGAGTGCGTACGGGCTTTGTAGTGGAACCCGAACAGTTGCAACGGGAATTTTCCCCGCGCCGGATCGTCCCAGCCTTCAAAGGTTGAGGCGTAAATCGGCAGCGGGCTGATGACTTCGTCTTTTTCCAGCTCCCAGTTGTTGGCGATTTTAGCCAGTTGACTGGAGTAGATTTCAATTTTTCCAGAAGGTGTTTTCAGCGGGTTAGCGAGCGGATCATCGCGGAAATTTTTATAGGCGACAAAGTGTCCGTTTGGATCTTTGCGCTTATAAATCCCCATCGCTTTGAGCGTTTCATAAGAGGGCAGTAGTGGATCTTTGGTGACCATTTTGGCGTACAGATACTTCAACCACTCCTGCTGAGTGCGGCCCTCAGTGAACTTCTGGTAGATATCCGGCCCCAGACGACGGGCGATTTCGCTGGTAATCCAGTAGATCGGTTTGCGCTCGAATTTCGGTGCGGTGACTGGCTGCAGGAAGATCAGATAACCCATATTTCCTGCGTAGTCGTTTGGAATAATGTCTTCCTGTTCAACGGTCATCAGATCTGGTAGCAGAATGTCGGCATACATTGCCGAAGAGGTCATAAAGTTCTCAATGACCACAATCATTTCGCATTTGCTTTCATCCTGCAGGATATCGTGAGTTCGGTTGATATCGCCGTGCTGGTTGGTAAGGGTATTACCGGCGTAGTTCCAGATGAATTTGATCGGCACATCGAGTTTATCCTTGCCACGCACACCGTCGCGTTTGGCCGTCATTTCCGGCCCGCGGACAATGGCATCCGTCCAGGTAAAACAGGAGATCGACGTTTTCACCGGGTTTTCCGGCATCGGCATCCGTTCGATGGTAATGGTGTAAGTGGATTCTCGCGCGCCGCTGTTGCCGCCGTTAATGCCCACATTACCGGTGAGGATCGGCAGCATGGCGATGGCACGGGACGTCAACTCGCCGTTGGCCTGACGCTGCGGCCCCCAGCCCTGACAAATATAGGCCGGTTTGGCGCTGCCAATTTCCCGCGCCAGCTTAATAATCTTATCGACCGGAATGCCGGTAATGCGTGACGCCCACTGTGGTGTTTTGGCGATACCATCATCGCCCTGACCGAGAATATACGCTTTGTAGTGGCTGTTGGCAGGCGCATCGGCTGGCAGGGTTTTCTCATCGTAACCGACGCAATATTTATCGAGGAATGGCTGATCGACGAGGTTTTCGCTGATCAATATCCAGGCCATGCCCGCAACCAATGCGGCATCGGTACCCGGACGAATCGGTACCCACTCATCTTCACGTCCGGCAGCCGTGTCGGTATAGCGCGGATCGATAACAATCATCCGCGCATTAGAGCGTTCGCGCGCCTGTTCAAGGAAGTAAGTGATACCGCCGCCGCTCATGCGGGTTTCCGCCGGGTTGTTGCCGAACATCACCACCAGTTTGCTGTTTTCGATATCCGAGGTGCTGTTACCGTCGTTGGAGCCGTAGGTATAAGGCATCGCGCAGGAGATTTGCGCGGTGCTGTAAGTGCCGTACTGGTTAAGGAAACCGCCGTATAATGCCATCAGCCGGGCAATGATCGAGGCGGATGGCGAAGAGCGGGTAATGTTGCCGCCGACGATGCCGGAAGAGTAATTAATGTAAACGGCTTCATTACCGTATTTCTGCACCACGCTTTTCAGGCTGTTGGCAATCGTATTGAGGGCTTCGTCCCAGCTAATGCGTGCGAACTTGCCTTCACCGCGTTTGCCCACACGCTTCATCGGGTAGTTAAGACGATCCGGATGGTTGATGCGGCGGCGAATCGACCGCCCGCGTAGGCAGGCGCGGACCTGGTGGTTACCGTAAATATCATCGCCAGTATTATCGGTTTCCACCCAATACACTTCGTCATCGCGCACATGTAAACGCAGGGCACAGCGGCTACCACAGTTTACTGAGCAAGCGCCCCAGACAACTTTATCGGGCGCGGGTTGCGTGGCTTGTTGTACTGCGGCAGCGGCGGAGCGAATGCCGAAAGGAAGGGAGATAGCACCGGCCGCGAGTGCAAGCGATCCTAACGCAGTGGATTTCACCAACGTTCGTCGACTTATCCCCCCCTGATGTTCAGTGTCGGACATAACTCACTCCATTATTATTTATAATAAAAAGAAATTATCCGCTCAAATTAAAAGCAGGCTAATGAAGTAGTTATGGTAACCATTTGGGGGGAGACAAATTTTAACCACGATCAACTATGGGATAATCCCCCAGATATTCAGGGGGATTATGCTTTATTGCGTGCCGGCGCCCTGATCGTTCTGTGGGGTAGCGCCGCTGTTGCGGGTGTAAAGAATTTTGTAGGTATCATTCGCACAGTGGCCCACCACTTGCGAACCGGCCTGATCTGCCTGGTCATTCGGCACAATCGTCAGGCTGAATCCTGATTCCGGGACGCCGTTATTAATGATGCGCTGCTGGATGTCAGCCTTGACCCGCTCGCATGAATCGGGCGCAGCAAAGGCAGGAATCGCACCTGCCAGTAGTAATGCACATAACCAACGTGAATATTGCATTTTCATCTCCTTCAGTTTTGCCCGCTGTAAGCTTAGCAGTTTCTGCGCTCCGGAACCTGGTAAATATCTGAATTATCAGACGATGTGATCACTGATGTGGTAGTAACGTTAGCTGCGGCGGCATACATAGGGGAATAAACAGCCGCAGTAGCGAGCTGACAGTGACAAGGTCTGATACTGAAAACGATGAAATCACAGCATTGTCGGCAGGCGCGTATATTGCTGCTGTGGTTTTATGGTCGTTCCGGCTATTAAATTTGGTGGGCAGTGTGTATTCGCTGGCAGGTTTTAGTTCGTAAGAAAAATAAGTGTTTGCCCGGATATGTAAAGATTTTGCTAATATAGGCGCAATCCAGAAGAAAAATGTGGTGAACCCATTGAAAAAACAGCTATTGCTCATCGCTGTGGCGGCGTTGCTCGCCGGATGTGATGACGAGAAGGGACCGGTATCGTTTACGCCAGAGATGGCGAGCTTCTCCAATGAATTCGATTTTGATCCGCTGCGTGGCCCGGTGAAAGAGTTCAGCCAGACGCTGTTAAATGAGCAGGGCGAAGTAACAAAACGCGTCAGCGGAACAATGTCGAAAGAGGGCTGTTTCGATACGCTGGAACTACACGATCTCGAGAACAACAGCGGCGTCGCGCTGGTGCTGGATGCCAATTATTATCTCGATGCGCAAACGAAAGAGAAGCGGCTGCGCTTGCAGGGTAAATGCCAGTTAGCTGAGTTTCCGGCTGCGGGCGTGACATGGGACACCGATGACAACGGTTTTGTCGTGCTGGCGACCGGGAAAGAGATGGAAGTAAAATACCGTTACGATGAGGAAGGATACCCGCTGGGCAAATCCACGACCTCGAAGGACGAGCATCTGACGGTGGTCTCAACACCCTCCAAAGACAAACGGAAAAAACTCGATTACACGTCGCTCAGCACGCTGAATGACAAGCCACTCGGCAGCGTGAAACAAACCTGTGACTACGACAGGCACGACAATCCGTTGAGCTGTACGCTGGAGGTTGTCGATCTGAGCGCTTCCCCGCAGGTCACCCACAAATACAGCATCAAAAATACCCTCTCCTATTATTGATACAGGCAACCGCCGCGCTTACTGCGCGGTGGGTTTTAACAGCGTGGCGCCGCCGGGTTTATGGTTTTCCAGGTACTGCTGCTGGAATATGCACATGCGGATAGTGTTGCGGTACTCGCCATTAATAAAGAACTCATGAATTAACTCGCCCTCCACCTGGAACCCCAGCTTGCGGTAGATGTGAATGGCTTTTTCATTCTCTTTATCGACGATCAGATAGAGCTTATACAGATTCAGCACGGTAAAACCGTAATCCATTGCCAGCCTGGCCGCTTTGGTTGCCAGCCCTTTACCCTGATATTCCGGGGAGATGATTATCTGAAACTCCGCGCGGCGGTGCACATGGTTGATTTCTACAAGCTCGACCAGCCCGGCCTTTTCATCATTAAACTCAATGACAAAGCGGCGCTCACTCTGGTCGTGAATATGTTTATCGTACAGATCCGACAACTCAACAAACGCCTCGTACGGCTCTTCGAACCAGTAGCGCATCACGCTGGCATTGTTATCAAGCTGGTGGACAAAGCGCAGATCCTCGCGCTCAAGGGGACGAAGTCGGATGTTGTGCGCGTCACTCATGAGAGATCCTTTCGGAAAGCGGAAAACGGGCGCAGTGCGCGCCCGGGAGGATTACTGAATTTGACGACCGGTACGACGATCGAGGCAGCGCTGAGTATTGGCTTCCCAGTACGCGTTAACGTTGCTGCTTTTCTGACAATTATCTTTTGCGTCAAACGCCACGTCGGCCTTGTCCCACTCTTTTTCGACGCGTTTATTCACTTTATGACGCAGAGTACGGGTGTCATTCCATTGCTCTTTTTCCATCGCCGCAGACTGACGGGTTTGTGCGTTGTCGCCCGATTCAATAACCAGACGGTTGGTTTCTGCCATTGCGGAGGTGGTGTACACGATGGCACCCAGCGTCAGCATTGCGGTCAGGCACAGGCGTTTGCTAAGTGTAGTTGTCATTGCGATATCCTTAAATTGAGGGAGAAACGGGTAGCCCACATCTCTCTATTTTATGCGATCTCAGCCTGCCAGTATACCGGGGCAGCGTCCAATCTCAGAACATTATCGGGTATTATGGTTCAACCAATCCTTAATAATAGTGCCAGAAATGCTCAAAACGACGCTGCTTTTTTTTGCTACCGCGCTGTGTGAAATCGTTGGTTGCTTCCTGCCCTGGCTGTGGTTAAAACGCGGCGCAACGCCGTTTCTGCTGGTGCCTGCGGCACTGGCGTTGGCGTTGTTTGTCTGGCTGTTAACGCTGCATCCGGCGACCAGCGGGCGAGTTTATGCGGCTTACGGCGGGGTGTATGTTTGCACGGCGCTTATCTGGCTACGCGTGGTGGATGGCGTGAAGCTGAGTCTTTATGACTGGCTGGGTGCCGTTGTGGCGATGTGCGGTATGTTAATCATTGTTGCAGGATGGGGGCGTGCTTAACTAATCGTTAATATTTTGTGATCGGTAGCGTGTTTCTCGATCATCATACTTGTATGGTAGTTGCCTGATTGCGTAAGTTTTCCGCATTACATTATGTCGATGCAAGGAAACCCGCATGAAAATCACAGGCGCTGATGTCTTTGTTACCTGCCCGGGGCGCAACTTTGTCACATTAAAAATTACCACAGAAGAGGGGATCGTCGGCCTTGGCGACGCCACGCTGAATGGTCGCGAGCTCTCCGTTGCTTCCTACCTGAAAGATCATTTGTGTCCGCAACTTATTGGCCGCGACGCGCAGCGCATTGAAGATATCTGGCAATTTTTCTACAAAGGCGCTTATTGGCGGCGCGGTCCGGTGACCATGTCAGCTATCTCCGCCATCGATATGGCGCTGTGGGATATTAAAGCCAAAGCCGCCAATATGCCGCTCTACCAGTTGCTTGGTGGCGCTTCCCGTGAAGGTGTTATGGTTTATTGCCACACCACCGGCCACTCCATTGATGAGGTACTGGAAGATTACACGCGGCACAAAGAGATGGGGTTTAAAGCCATCCGCGTTCAGTGCGGCGTGCCGGGAATGAAAACCACCTACGGCATGGCAAAAGGCAAAGGTCTGGCGTATGAACCTGCCACCAAAGGCCAGTGGCCGGAAGAGCAGCTCTGGTCGACGGAAAAATACCTCGATTTCACGCCGAAACTGTTTGACGCTGTGCGCAGTAAATTTGGTTTCAACGAACATCTGCTGCATGACATGCACCACCGTCTGACGCCAATTGAAGCTGCGCGTTTCGGCAAAAGCATCGAACCTTTTCGCCTGTTCTGGATGGAGGACCCCACCCCGGCTGAAAACCAGGCTTGCTTCCGGTTGATCCGCCAACACACCGTTACCCCCATCGCAGTCGGCGAAGTATTCAACAGTATCTGGGATTGCAAGCAGCTGATTGAAGAACAGTTGATCGACTATATCCGCACCACTATCACCCATGCTGGTGGCATTACGGGTATGCGCCGCATTGCGGATTTCGCCTCGCTCTATCAGGTACGTACTGGCTCGCATGGCCCGTCAGATCTTTCACCTATTTGCCATGCGGCAGCCCTCCATTTTGATCTGTGGGTGCCCAACTTTGGTGTGCAGGAATATATGGGTTATTCCGAACAGATGCTGGAGGTTTTCCCGCACAGTTGGCGCTTTGATCAAGGTTATATGCACCCCGGCGATCAACCCGGTCTGGGCATCGGCTTTGACGAAAAACTGGCGGCGAAATATCCCTACGATCCCGCGTATCTACCGGTCGCGCGGCTGGAAGATGGCACGTTGTGGAACTGGTAACAGAGGAAAGCAAAATGAAAAGTGTGGTGATTGAACAACCCAACCAATTGACGCTCGCTGAACGGTCTTTGCCGCAACCCGCCGCTGGTGAGGTGCGCGTTAAGGTCAAACTCGCCGGGATCTGTGGCTCCGACAGCCATATCTATCGCGGGCACAACCCGTTCGCCAAATACCCGCGCGTTATCGGCCATGAATTCTACGGTCTGATCGATGCCGTTGGTAAAGGCGTATCGGCTGAAAGAGTGGGCGAGCGCGTGGTTGTCGACCCGGTGATCAGTTGCGGCCATTGTTATCCGTGCTCCGTTGGCAAACCGAACGTCTGCAATGAACTGGTGGTGTTGGGTGTGCATCGCGACGGCGGTTTTAGCGAATACGCCACTGTTCCGGCACGTAATGCCTGGGCCGTTCCGGCGGCAATCCCGGATGAGAATGCGGTAATGATCGAGCCGTTTACCATCGCGGCTAACGTCACTGGCCAGGTGAACCCAACGGAGAAAGACATTGCGCTGATCTATGGTGCCGGGCCGATGGGATTAACCACGCTGCAAGCACTGAAAAATGTCTACAACGTGCAGCAGGTGATTGTTGCCGATCGTATCGAAGAACGTCTGGCAATGGCGCAGCGCAATGGCGCGGACTGGGTGATTAACAACAGCCGGCAGCCGTTGGCGGAAGCGCTGGCAGAGAAGGGCATTAAACCGACACTGATTGTTGATGCGGCGTGTCATCCATCCATTCTACAGGAAGCGATTGCGCTGGCCTCGCCGGCCGCGCGTATTGTGATCATGGGCTTTTCCAGCGAACCCAGCCAGATAATCCAGCAGGGTATCACGGGTAAAGAACTGTCTATTTTCTCTTCCCGTCTTAACGCGGGCAAATTCCCGGTGGTGATCGACTGGCTGGCTCGCGCCTTGATCGATCCGACAAAGTTAGTGACGCATAAATTTGATTATCAACATGTCACCGATGCGATTGAACTGTTTGAAAAAGATCAGCAGCACTGCTGTAAGGTCTTATTAACGTTCAATTAATTACAACGAAAAATGCGGTTGAGCGGTACGCATACTTCTTTTTTCGAGATAGCCATTATGACGCAAGTTAACGCTGAAAGAACGACCTCTGATCTGGTGAAAGCCGCCGTTTCTGGCTGGCTGGGTACCGCGCTGGAATTTATGGATTTCCAGCTTTATTCGCTGGGTGCGGCGCTGGTTTTCCATGAGATCTTCTTCCCGGAGCAATCGGCGGCGATGGCGCTGATCCTCGCAATGGGAACCTACGGAGCGGGTTATGTGGCGCGCATTATCGGCGCGTTTATCTTCGGTAAAATGGGCGATCGCATAGGCCGCAAAAAAGTGCTGTTTATCACTATCACGATGATGGGCATTTGTACCACCTTGATTGGCGTATTACCGACCTATGCGCAGATCGGCATTTTTGCGCCGGTATTACTGGTAACGCTGCGCATTATTCAGGGCCTCGGCGCTGGCGCGGAAATATCCGGTGCCGGAACCATGCTGGCGGAATATGCGCCGAAAGGGAAACGCGGCATTATCTCTTCGCTGGTAGCGATGGGCACCAACTGCGGCACGCTGAGCGCAACGGCGATCTGGGCGGTGATGTTCTTTGCGCTGGATCGCGAAGCACTGCTGTCCTGGGGCTGGCGGGTGCCGTTTATCGCCAGCGTGGTGGTGATGGTTTTTGCCATCTGGTTGCGTTTGAACCTGAAAGAGAGCCCGGTCTTCGAGAAAGTACACGAAGGCGCGCATGCGCCGAAAAGCCAAAGTGCGGAAATGGGGCTGGGCGCGATGTTCAGCAGCAAAACATTCTGGCTGGCGACCGGCTTGCGCTTTGGTCAGGCCGGTAACTCGGGGCTAATCCAGACCTTTCTCGCGGGTTATCTGGTACAAACCCTGCTGTTCGAAAAACGCATTCCGACCGATGCCCTGATGATCAGCTCAATTATCGGCTTTCTTACCATTCCGTTTTTGGGCTGGCTGTCCGACAAAGTAGGGCGCCGTTTACCCTATATCTGCTTGTGTATCTCGGCGATCATTCTCGCGTACCCGATGATGGCGATCATTGTCGATAAAAGCTACAACCCCGGTGTGATTATGCTGTCGATCATCGTCATTCATAACATTGCCGTGCTCGGGTTATTCGCGCTGGAAAATATCACCATGGCGGAGATGTTCGGCTCCCGTAATCGCTTCACGCGGATGGCCATTTCGAAAGAGGCGGGTGGGCTGGTGGCTGTCGGATTCGGGCCAGTACTGGCGGGGATCTTCTGCAATATGACCGGCTCCTGGTGGCCGATAGTCGTCATGCTGGTGGCTTACTCGCTGATTGGTTTGCTCTCAGCCGTGCTGATGCCGGAAGTACGCGACCGCGATTTGAATATTCTGCAAGACGCTGCTGAACCGCGTGCTGCGGCACAGCCGGTGGGAAACCGTAACTATATCTGAACCCCTTATTGATTACCGGAAGAGTTCGCTAAGCCAGAGTTAAGTTAAAGGGATTTTGACATATTTGGTTACCATTCTAGTTAGTGTAGTCCGCAAATGCTGTCGTAAATCATAGTCTGATTTGCGACAGCCCGTAATCTATTGAACCACTGTTTCACTTAATAAGATGAGTCCCACCATGGAAAACAGGCTATTAAAGGCGAAAGCCACGTTACCTACTTACGATCGTAACAAACTGGTTCCACGCATTGTGCATTTGGGGTTTGGTGCTTTTCACCGCGCTCACCAGGCGGTGTATGCGGATATTTTGGCCGCAGAGCACGGCAGCGACTGGGGTTACTGCGAGGTCAATCTGATCGGCGGTGAGCAGCAGATTGCCGATCTTAAACAGCAGGGTAATCTGTACACCGTGGCAGAAATGTCCGCCGACGCGTGGACCGCGCGGGTGGTCGGAGTGGTGAAACGCGCACTGCATGCGCAGGTTGATGGCCTGGAAACCGTGCTGGCCGCCATGTGCGAGCCGCAGGTGGCGATTGTCTCGCTGACCATCACCGAAAAAGGGTATTGCCACTCACCAGCGACAGGAAAACTGATGCTCGATCATCCGTTAATCGCTGGCGACCTGCAAAACCCGCAGCAGCCAAAATCTGCGGTTGGCGTGGTGGTGGAAGCGCTGGCGCGTCGCAAAGCGGAAGGGCTGGCGGCATTCAGTGTGATGTCCTGCGATAACATGCCGGAAAACGGCCATGTTACCCGCAACGTGGTGTGTGCTTATGCCCGTGCGGTGAATGCGGAACTGGCAGATTGGATTGACGCTAACGTGACGTTTCCCTCGACCATGGTGGACCGTATTGTTCCGGCAGTAACGGCTGAAACGCTGGATAAAATCGAACAGCTTACCGGCGTGCGCGATCCGGCAGGTGTGGCCTGCGAACCGTTCCGCCAGTGGGTGATTGAAGATAATTTTGTCGCGGGGCGTCCGGCATGGGAAAAAGCGGGCGCTGAACTGGTTGCCGACGTCGTGCCGTTCGAAGAGATGAAACTGCGTATGCTGAACGGCAGCCACTCCTTCCTCGCTTATCTGGGCTACCTGGCCGGTTATCAGCACATTAATGAATGTATGGACGACGACAACTATCGCCGCGCAGCACACGCGCTGATGCTGAAAGAGCAGGCGCCGACGTTGAAAGTGAAAGGCGTTGACCTTGCACGTTACGCCGATCTGCTGATTGCGCGTTACAGCAACACCGCGTTGCGTCACCGTACCTGGCAGATCGCGATGGACGGCAGCCAGAAATTACCGCAACGTATGCTCGATTCGGTACGCTGGCATTTAGCGCATCAGGATTCCTTTGCTCTACTGGCGCTGGGCGTGGCAGGCTGGATGCGCTACGTCGGCGGTGTTGATGAGCAAGGCCAGGCAATCGAAGTGTGCGATCCGCTGCTGGCGGTGATTCAGGGAGCCGTTAACGCAAGCGCGGAAGGTGCATCGCGCGTGCAGGCACTGCTGGACATTGAAGCGATTTTTGGCAACGAACTTCCGAAGGAAGCGGCCTTTGTGGCGCAGGTACAGAAAGCGTATCGTTCACTGCTGGAGAAAGGGGCGAAAGCGACCGTGGCAGAATACGCCGCAGCGCTGTAAATCGTCTAAAGGATGCCGCCCCGGCGGCATTCTTTTTTGCCTTATACGGACACTTTCACCCTTTAGTGCAGACCAAGCCGAATCAGTTCAACCGGTTCGAATTTACCTTCACAACCTTCCACTTCTACCGTTTTACTGCGGCGCAGTTGTGCGGCATTCAGCCCGTCAGCGTGGATGGCAATGATTTTGCCGGTGTGGCCTGTACCGTTAATCATTACGCGGCTGCCGGTGGTAATGGCGTTGCGATTACGATCATAAGTCATCATGGTGGTTTCTCCTTGTTGATATCCAAAAAACGAAACGGGGCAGAAGATGTCCCCACTACGGATGCCTTATAAATACGCTCCTGAGATGATGAGTTTTTGTTTTTGATCATCGCCTGGCGAGGAAATAAAAATTTTGTCTTTCTTTATCATCATCGCGTCACGGCGAATTCCGATTTTGTGCTGTTAAGAGAACATCTGAATAAGCTGTTGTCGTTGTACAACACGAAAGGCTGCGAGTGTGAAGTTGTGCTTTTCTATCAGAATATCGTCCCGCAGGAGACACAGAGGCGTATCGATTTCACGCCGCATCATTCCGGCTTATTGGAATTCGCCTGTCATACCCATGAGATTTGGGGGGAGAGGATCAGGATACGTTCTGGGCGCGAAAAGATGACGCTCTTTTTACCGAGATGTTTGACACCGGTGATCGGTACAACCTGAGTAAAGGCGGATCCCGTCGTGAACTGATGCCGGTTGCTACAAACACCGGAATGCCGGTTTAACCGCTGACGCGAGACGTATTCCAAGTGCGGTGAACTGCCTGCGATGGTAGCTCACCGCCAGATGTCTGTGACCGGCGAGGAGATTAATCCTCGCTGAACCAGTCGCGATTTTCCTGGCGAATGGTTTTTACTGATTCGCTGATCTCCTGCAAGTGCAGGCTCATGGCGTGGTCGACTGCGTCAGGGTCACGTTTTTCCAGTGCGGTAAAGATATCCATGTGCTGGCGCAGCAGCATTTCCGGCGGCGAAACGTGGTCAAGGCTCATATAGCGTACGCGGTCGATGGTGGCTTTGATGTTTTCGATGGTGTCCCACGCCAGCTGGCAATCGGCGATCAGCGCCAGCTTCTGGTGGAAATTGTCATCCAGCTCGAAGAAATCATTCAGTTGCTTGCGCTCGATGGCGGTGCGCTGTTGATTGAGGTTTTGCTCAAGCAGGTAGCAGGCGCTGTCATCAATCAGCGTGGCGGCGCGGCGGGCGACGGCACATTCGATCGCCTGACGCACGAAGCAGCCATTACGCACCTGCGTCATGGAAATTTTGTTAACGTAGCTACCGCGCTGCGGGCGGATCTGAATCAGGCCGTTTTCCGCCAGCTTAATAAAGGCTTCACGCACCGGCTGGCGCGAAACGTCGAAACGCACCGATACCTCTTTTTCCGACAACGGCGTACCCGGTGGGATCAGGCAATGCACAATATCACGCCGTAGAATGCGGTAGATTTGTTGATTTACGGGCTGTACAGGGTTGAGTTGCGTTTCAGCGGCCATTCGCTCTTACTTTTTAAAGGGATAACCCGGCTACCATACCATTTATTTACGGTGCATCCCATACCCGGCCCGCAGACCGGGTGGGAAATTTAACCCGGACGGTGAACGCTTAAGCCCGCATACGTCTGGCTTACCGGCATCATCTCAAGGGTGTTGATGTTGACATGCTTCGGCAGCGTTGCCACCCACCATACCGCTTCGGTTACATCTTCCGGCGTCAGCGCAGTGGTATTTTCGTAGGTTTTTCCCGCTTTGGCGTCATCGCCTTTAAAGCGTACGTTCGAAAACTCCGTACCGCCGACCAGACCCGGCTCGATATTGGTCACGCGAACAGCCGTACCGCTCAGATCGGTACGCAGGTTAAGGCTGAACTGACGCACAAACGCTTTGCTTGCACCGTAGACGTTGCCGCCCGCATATGGCCAGCTTCCCGCCGTTGAACCGATATTGATGATATGGCCGCGATTACGCTCCACCATGCCCGGCAGTACCGCACGCGTCATGTAAACCAGACCTTTGTTATTGGTATCGATCATCGTTTCCCAGTCATCAACGCTGGCTTTATGCGCAGGCTCAAGCCCCAGCGCCAGGCCAGCATTGTTGACCAGTACATCAATGTTGCGCCACTGTGCTGGCAAGGAAGACATCAACTCGTCAATGGCCGCACGGTTGCGAACATCCAGCTGCGCGATGTAAAGGTTATCCCCCAGCTCGTCTTTCAGCTCCTGTAAACGTTCCTGACGACGGCCTGTGGCGATCACTTTGTGACCGTTCTGAATAAAACGGCGTGTGATACCTTCGCCAAAACCTGCCGTTGCCCCGGTAACCAGAATAATCATCTCACTGTTCCTCAACGCTTTTTGTGGTGTTGAACCCTAGCATGACCGCATGCTTGCGGTAACACAAGTCTTCCGCCTTACAGTGTGGCAAAAAACGCACGCTTGTGCGGCAGCAGAAAGAGAAAGATTGCGATGCACGCAGCGGATGCCTACTCTGAGAAGATTCACCATGTTCAGGAGCGAAACATGTCGGTTACCAATCCCTTTTTCTCTGTAAGCCCGCTGCCGTACCAGGCCCCGCCGTTTGATGTAATTACTGATGAACACTACCGCCCGGCGTTTGACGAAGGCGTGCGGCAAAAGCGTGCGGAAATCGCCGCCATTACGGCGACCCCTACTGCCGCCGATTTTAACAATACGCTACTGGCGCTGGAGCAGAGCGGTCACCTGCTGAACCAGGTAACCAGCGTCTTTTTCGCCATGACCTCTGCACATACCAATGATTTTTTACAGCAGCTCGATGAGGCGTTTTCCACGGAGCTGGCGGAACTGGCGAACGATATTTACCTTGATGATGCGTTATTTGCCCGCGTGGAAAGCGTATGGCGCCAGCGTGACGCGCTGGGGCTGGATGCAGAATCGCTGCGCCTTGTAGAAACGACGTATCAGAAGTTTGTCCTCGCAGGCGCGACGCTGAGCGCAGAAGATAAAACAATGCTGAAAGCGCTGAATACCGAAGCGGCGGCGCTGACCAGCCAGTTTAACCAGCGTTTGCTGGCCGCGGATAAAGCGGGCGGGCTGGTGTTGGATTATATTCATCAACTCGATGGCTTAAGTGCTGAAGAGATTGCCTCGGCTGCCGAAGCGGCGAAGGCGAAAGGGCTGGAAAACCGCTGGCTGCTCACGCTGCTCAATACCACCCAGCAACCGGCGCTGTCCGCGCTGCGCGATCGCCAGACCCGTGAAAATCTATTTACCGCCGGCTGGCTGCGCACACAGCGAGGGGATGCCAATGATACCCGCGCGATTGTGCTGCGTCTGGTGCAGCTTCGTGCGCAGCAGGCGAAACTGCTTGGCTTTAACGATTTCGCCAGCTGGAAAATCGCCGATCAGATGGCCGCTACTCCGCAGGCTGCACTGACATTCATGCGCGATATCGCGCCTGCCGCCCGCGCCCGCGCCGAGCGGGAACTGGCTGACATTCAGCAGATGATTGACACCCGGCAGGGCGGCTTTACCGCACAGGCCTGGGATTGGGCGTTCTATGCTGAGCAGGTTCGCCTGGCGAAATATGCGCTGGATGAATCGCAAATCAAACCCTATTTCGCGCTGAACTCTGTGCTCACGGACGGGGTGTTCTGGGCGGCGAGTGAGCTGTTTGGCATTCGGTTCACCGAGCGTTTTGATATTCCTGTCTATCATCCCGATGTGCGCGTGTGGGAGATTTTCGATGCTGATGGCCGCGGTCTGGCGCTGTTTTACGGCGATTTCTACGCCCGCGACTCAAAAAGCGGCGGCGCGTGGATGGGTAATTTTGTCGAACAATCGACGCTAAATGGCACGCAACCGGTGATTTATAACGTCTGTAACTACCAGAAGCCGGCGGCCGGGCAGGCGGCGTTGCTGTCGTGGGATGACGTGACTACGCTGTTTCATGAGTTTGGCCACACACTGCATGGGCTGTTTGCCAGCCAGCGTTACGCCACGCTTTCCGGCACCAATACGCCGCGCGACTTCGTTGAGTTCCCTTCGCAAATCAATGAGCACTGGGCCAGCCAGCCGCAGGTTTTCGCTCACTACGCCCGCCATCATCAAAGCGGCGAGCTGATGCCGGAAGCGCTACGCGAGAAAATGCTGCAAGCCACTCAGTTCAATAAAGGCTATGACATGACGGAATTGCTGAGCGCGGCGCTGCTCGACATGAACTGGCATGCGCTGGCCGATGGTGCCGGGGTGGATGATGTCGATGAGTTTGAGCGTGAAGCGCTCCGCAAGGAGCAGCTCGATTTGGCGGCAGTACCGCCGCGTTATCGCAGCAGCTATTTCGCGCATATTTTTGGTGGTGGTTATGCCGCTGGCTATTACGCCTATTTATGGACGCAGATGCTGGCCGATGACGGCTATCAGTGGTTTGTGGAGCAGGGCGGTTTAAACCGTGAAAATGGGCAACGATTCCGCGAAGCCATTTTGTCGCGCGGCAACAGCAGCGATCTCCGGGAGCTTTATCGGCAATGGCGCGGTCACGATCCGCAGATCGAGCCGATGCTGAAAAACCGTGGGTTAAGTGATTAATCACGGGCGGAAATGCTTTTAAAAGTTACATAACCTGCAGGGTTATTGACCTGTTCGCGTGTGAGAAATACCGTAACAGATGGTGATGAATCCCCCTGCGCGGAGGGGCAACCAGTCAAACCTTTTTGGGATATCGCGGGTTTCGTGGGCTGGCACGAACTCACCGGGAGGCACCCGGCATCACCGTAAACTCCCCGGCCAGAGGCCCGCATCATCGGGCCTCCGGTTTTTTGCTTTCCTCTCGCTTTACGGCGTAAATTCCCGCTTTTAGCTTACTCAGTTGTTGAAGTGTGGGCTACCTCACATTTACTACCGTGGCATTATGCCGTTCATTAAGCCAAATTAAAGGACCTGATTTGAACGTTAACATTCTGTGGCATAACCCGGGCATTCAGACAATGACTGTGCTAATGTCGAATTAAATTTGAGCAACTGAGGTAACCGACATGACCAAAAATGTAGTGGTAATACGCGCCGGTGGTAAGGTTGAAAATGTGACCGTGGAAGACAATGCTAAATCGGTCTCGTTCAAAAATGAGCAGAGCTCGTTTCTCGAAATCCCGATTGAACCCTGGGAGCTGGATGGCGAAACCTTCCTGGTTGCCCGTTTCTCTGATCTGGTGAGCCAACAGGAAACCGAACAGGCCATCCGGAAATTTTACTAATTGATGACCGCCTGAGGGCGGTTTTTTACGCCATGTCGCTGCCAGAATTGAACGTTAGCGTTTCGTGTAAATAGCGGAAAATAAAATGCGAGTAGTTTGTGCAGTTACCTGAATTATCACACAGTATTCAAAACATAAAAATCAAAAGGGCCTCAACGAGGCCCATTTACATTACTGGTTTTGGCCAGCGTCGTCGGCGCGGCATTGATATACAGGTTCTGGCCGTCAGTCTTGTTCCACATACTGAGCAAATTGCGCCATGTGGCTGTTGCCGATCCTGGCAGAATGTAGTGAATAAAAACTTTTGGCTCCTGCAAACCGGGCACTGAAATTTGAGACTAGGGATAACCCCTCCGATCTGTGAAATGGAGATTTGACGTTAACACACTCTGATTGCGCTGAAAGATATATCCTCAATAATTTCAATAGTAAAACGTTTCGCTGACGCTTTTTTTATCGCCAGTTCAGCTTTGTTTAACCTTCATTGAGGCATTAACTGCTAGTTTAGCCCGTACAGCGTTTACCCAACCCGTTGAGTGAACGTACAGAACAATACAAAAATATCCATGCAAGCATTGACCGCCTTACGGCGGTTTTTTTTGGCATAACGAAAAAGGCCCCTCACGCATTTACGCAAGGGGCCTTCCCGGTGGGGGATTATCGCTATTCATCAATCGTCCCATTTGTGACTAAAATAAGCAGCAAGGAATCCGGAAAAAAGAATCACTCCCAGTACTGCCATAAAGACATGCATGTTTGCCATCATTTTAAACCTCCATCTAATTAACCAACTTGCCTCTCTTACCTTAATTATTTAGCCGCGATGGAGAGATAATAACATGGTGAATCTCAATAAAGTTTGAATGGCTCGTTATTTCGCCGTTTCGGCAAAGCTCTTCCGGTACATCGCCGGGGACATGCCGTAGTGCTGATGAAAATGGTGGCGCAGCGACGCAGCATTACCAAATCCTGCCTGCCCGGCTACCAGATCAATACGCATGCGTGTTTGTTCGAGCAACGTCTGAGCGTACTGCAACCGCGCCTGCAAAATCCAGCGTGCCGGCGTGGTGCCTGTCGACTCCTGAAAGCGGCGTAAAAAGGTGCGCGGGCTCATGCCAACCCGCTGCGCCAGTGATGCCACGGTATGATTCTCCGCAAGTTGCTGGTGGAGGAAATCAAACAGCAGCCCCAGTTGTCGGCTTTCGCGCGTGCGGGCTACCGGGCGGATAAGCTGCTGCGTCTGTGAACCATCGCGGTGTGGCTGAACCACCAGCCGCCGGGCGACCATGTTCGCCGCATCAAGGCCAAAATCCTCACGTACTACGTGCAGACAGAGATCGATCCCCGCCGCGCTGCCAGCGGACGTCATCACATCCCCTTCGTCGTAATAGAGCACATCCTCCAGCACCATAATGGCCGGATAGCGCTCGCGCAGACCGTCGGTATAACGCCAGTGGGTGGTGGCTTTGCGCCCGTTTAACAGACCCGCTGCCGCCAGCACAAACACCCCAGAACAGATGGAGATAATGCGGCAACCACGCTGCCAGGCTTGCTGGAGCGCAGCGCACAAATCAGCTGGAACGGGAGACTCTACGCCGCGCCAGCCAGGCACGACAATGGTTTGCGCGTCGGCCAGCAGCTCCAGCCCGCCTTCGGCCGTTACGCGAATACCACCTGTCGCCCGCAGTTCTCCGGCATCCACTGCCGCAACGGCGAAATGGTACCAGCTATCGCCCATTTCCGGGCGCGGTAGACCGAATATCTCCACCGCGACGCCGAACTCAAAGGTGCAAAGCCCATCATAGGCGAGGGCAACGACACGGTTCGATGCGGGGGAATGTCGTACTGTTGTCATTATCCTGGTGTTATCTGGCATAGAATGGTGCAGTGAAGTTGTCCTGTTTTGGTTAGATTACTGTTAACACAAACAAGGAGAAAGTACGATGAGCTACGTTACTGATTTTCCCGTCGCATCCCCTGAACAAGCCGCCAGCCATTTTCTGCACCGCCTGAGCGTTGAAACAGATTGCGCCGATGTGCATGACGCTATCACCCATAACGACAAAGATTTTGTCCTGCTGCATGTGGTTGGCAGCCCGGATGCATTCGCTCGTCGTCACGTTCCCGGTGCGTTGCATCTGCCGCATAGCATGATGACTGCCGAGCGCATGGCCGCCTGGCCGTCGGAGACGCTATTTGTGGTGTACTGCGCCGGACCGCACTGCAACGGTGCCGATCGCGCGGCGCTGAAACTGGCGCGGCTGGGACTGCCGGTCAAAATCATGATCGGTGGGATCACCGGCTGGGAAAATGAAGGTTATTCCTTCGCCAGCGGCCAGAACGAAGCGGATTTCTAGTCCTCTTCTTTCATCGTCAATTACGCCATCGTGAAACTTCCTCATGTATGGTGAAATTTTCTCTGTTGCTGCACTCTGCCCGTTGTGAGATTTTATTTGGACATTTAGCCATCCAGAAGGCTAAAAATTCAAATAATAAATTATCACGCCGGGTAATCATCTGCTACGGCGTTTGAGGAGAATAACCATGCAGCGACATCAACCCCCTTTCCGCGCAGACGTAGTCGGTAGTTTCTTACGACCGGATACCATCAAAAATGCCCGCCAGCAGTTTGCGCGGGGCGAGATCACCGCACAGCAGCTGCGCAGTGTCGAAGATGACGCCATCCGTCATGTGGTTGAAGAGCAGTGCGCCTGTGGCCTGCATGTGGTGACGGACGGGGAGTTTCGTCGCGCCTGGTGGCACTTTGATTTCTTCGACGGTCTGGAAGGAGTTGAGCGTTACGATTCGGAGAAAGGCATTCAGTTTAACGGCGTGCAAACCAAGGCCCACGGCGTACGCGTTATCGGCAAACTGCGTTTTGGCGATCACCCAATGCTGAATGATTTCCGCTATCTGAAGAGCATCAGTGGCAGCGCCCAGCCGAAGATGACCATCCCCAGCCCGAGCGTGCTGCACTTCCGCGGCGGGCGTAAAGATATTGATGCGACCGTCTATCCGCAACTGAATACCTATTTTGACGATCTGGCGACCACCTGGCGCGATGCCATACACGCCTTCTATGCCGCCGGCTGCCGTTATCTGCAACTGGATGATACCGTCTGGGCCTATCTGTGCTCTGACGATCAGCGCCGCCAGATCCGCGAACGTGGTGACGATCCGGATGAACTGGCGCGCATTTATGCCCGCGTACTCAATAAAGCGCTGGAAGGTAAACCGGAGAACCTTACCATCGGGTTACATGTTTGCCGTGGCAATTTCCGTTCGACCTGGATTTCCGAAGGTGGCTACGAGCCGGTGGCTGAAGTGTTGTTCGGCAGCGTCAATGTTGATGCCTTCTTCCTCGAATATGACAACGATCGTTCCGGTGATTTTGCACCGCTGCGTTTTGTTCGTCCTGGTAAACAGCAGGTGGTGCTGGGGCTTATTACTACCAAAAACGGCGAGCTGGAAAACCCGGAAGGGGTGAAAGTGCGTATCGCGGAAGCGGCAAAGTATGTGGATATCAACCAGATTTGCCTTAGCCCGCAGTGTGGTTTTGCTTCCACCGAAGAGGGCAACTCGCTAACACCGAAGCAGCAGTGGGACAAAGTGCGTCTGGTGACGAATATCGCCGAACAAGTGTGGTGAGTACGCAAACCGTTGCAGGCCTGATAAGGCGTGCTTAGCCGGATGGCCCTGGCCTACAGTTGTATCAGCACACTCTTGGGCCTGATAAGGCGAATCGGCCATCAGGCACTCAAGAAGGTTCTGATATTTATTGCGCTGGCGCTGTGCCCCATTGCCGTACCTGCATCCCTTTAACCAACATCAGCCATGCTATGCCAATGGTGATGATCAGGATCACAAACAGCGACCAGGCAGGCAGAGTGGTGAGAATGATCCCGGTCAGCAGCGGGTTCATTGCCGCACCCAGCCAGCCCAGTGCCTGGGCGGAAAAATAGGTGGCCTTCATCCCCGGCGGCGCGATGTTATCGATCAGCAAATATTCGCCTGGAGCATAAATCACTTCGCCCAGCGTAAATACTGCGGCGGAGAGGCCCCACAACCATAAATTGTTGCCGGAGAGCATAAAACCTACCAGTCCCACTACGAAACAAAGTGTGCCAAACCCCATTAACGGACGCAGGTTAGTGGCGGTCAGTTTGCGCCCGACAGCGTATTGCAACGAAACCACGATAGCGGCGTTGACCGGCAGTACGACGGCCACCACTTTTTCAGCAAAATCGCTGTCCGCTACGGTCATCACGTACTGTGAAAGGCAGGAGGCGAAAGAGCCACAAACGAAGGAAGCAAGCAGGTTTGACAGGGTAAACCAGCCGAGCGCTTTGTCTTTCAGCAGGACTGATGGCGACCAGGGAACGGCAGGCTCCATGCCACTGCCCACGGCCACGCGACGGACAAAAAACTGGATAAAGACCAGCGGGAATGCCGCGCAGACAGCCGCCAGCCAGAACGGCAGGTTAATGCTTTGCATCACCAGCAGCGTGCCCAGCGGCGGGCCGACGGTCCAGCCGATGTTAAGAAAGGTGTAGTTAAGCGAAAAGACTTTCGCTTTCGCCGTCGGCGTGAGCGTATCGGCAAAATAGGCTTTCAGCACCGTAGAGAAGACCGAATAAGCGCAGTTGATCAGGGCGAAAAAGAGTACCACCAGCCCGGCGTGATGTATCAGCGGGATCGCGGCAAAACCAGTGATAAAGGCGACGATCGCCAGCAACATATAGCGTTTTTTGTCGAACTTATCCGCCAGCATGCCGAAACCAAGGCTGAAGACAACACCGATAGTCAGCGCGACGGACATGGCATAACCGACCTGATCGACGGCCATGCCGTACTGGCGATTAAGGTAGATAGTCATAAACGGCAGCGTTGCGCCGCGACCAATGGTTAATAGCAGAGAGGACGCCAGTAGTGCGACGGTGGAGCGTGTTTGTGGTGTGGTCATGTTTTGCCCGACATGCTGGTTGTTATAGTTTTTTGTGATGTATACAGCAATAACATGCATAAACCGCTATGTACAACGGTTGATGTGGCGACAAATGCCAAAACTGACCTACCGAATTTAATGATCTGTCGCTGTACTATTTTTTGCGTTAACGTAAATTTTTTACAAAAGTTGAAACTACAGGGGCGGAGAATGACGCGTAAAGATGTACTGCTGGCAATGCTGGTGGTTGTAGCGTGGGGGCTGAATTTTGTGGTGATCAAAGTTGGTCTGCACAGTATGCCGCCGTTGATGTTGGCAGGTTTACGCTTTGTGTTCGTGGCATTCCCGGCAATTTTGTTCGTCGCGCGGCCCAACATTCCGCTGCGTCTGTTGCTGGGTTACGGGCTGACGATCAGTTTCGGTCAGTTCGCCTTTCTGTTTTGCGCGATCAAATTCGGTATGCCTGCCGGGCTGGCATCGCTGGTATTACAGGCGCAGGCCTTTTTCACCATGATTCTCGGCGCAGGTGTATTCGGCGAGCGGCTGCACTCAAAACAGCTGGTCGGCATTTCGCTGGCGGTGCTAGGTGTGCTGGTGTTGATCGAATCGAGTCTTAGTGGTCAGCACATTCCTCTGGTGGGTTTTGTGCTGACGCTGATGGCCGCGTTCAGTTGGGCCTGTGGCAATATCTTCAATAAAAAAATCATGCAGCACAGTTCGCGACCGGCAGTGATGTCGCTGGTCGTGTGGAGCGCCTTAATTCCGATTGTGCCGTTTATGATTGCTTCGCTGGTACTAGACGGCCCGGCGCTGATGCTGCGAAGCCTGGTGAGTATTGATATCACCACGCTACTGTCGCTGGTCTATCTGGCGTTTGTCGCGACCATCATCGGCTACGGCATCTGGGGTTCGCTGCTGGGGCGTTATGAAACCTGGCGCGTCGCGCCGCTGTCGCTGCTGGTGCCGGTCGTCGGCATGGCAAGCGCGGCGATTCTGTTGGACGAAACTTTATCTGCGCTGCAACTGGCAGGTGCGGTGCTGGTGATGGGCGGCCTGTATATCAATGTTTTTGGTTTTCGTCTGCGCCGTGCAGTGCAGGCCGGATAACAAACTGCGGTTTGTCGGGAAAAGCGCTAATCAGGTAGGAAATAAAAAAAGCCCCACAATGTGCGGGGCAAAACGATTAGCCGTGCTGATTGTAATAGGGCACGCCTAATGCGTCGGATTTGTCACTGCCCACACCCATATGGTTAAAATCATACGGCGATGTTTGTTGGGGAGCGGGTAAAATCATCGCGTCGCGGGGATCCTGCGACGCCGGATGATTGAATTGTTCCGCATAACTCTGGCCGGAAAACAGAACCATCAGCGTGATGGCGGCACAGGCAATACGTTTCATACATTCCTCGATACGTCTTTAAAACAGGCGATAATTAACAAGCTTGGTTTAGCGGGTAGAGATACCTTGATTCAGCAGGCATATCTGTCACGCGGAATTTATGCGGCGGCACGTCAAAATAGTTTTTGAACGTGCGGGTCAGGGTTTGTTGTGATTCAAACCCATAACGTTCCGCCAGATACAGGATCGGTTCGTTGCTCTCCTTGAGCTTTTGCGCAATTTCCGTCAGCTTGCGGCTGCGAATGTATTGGCCCAGCGAATGACCGGTCTCTTTTTTAAACATCCGTTGCAGGTGCCACTTGGAGTAACCTGAACGTTCTGACACTTTTTCCAGTGACAGCGGCGATTCCAGGTTATCCTCGATCCAGTCCAAAATGCTGTGAATGGTGATAGCGTCAGTATTGCGTCTGGACATCGTCATACCTCTTTGTTTTTTACGGCAATATCTTCCTGAGCAAATACTCAAGGGTTGCCACTTCTTCTGCCGTTAAGTTTTTTGTTAATTCCTGGTGCAGACCTTTCCCTACTAATTGATGACATTGCTCACAAAGCGCCGCGCCGTCGGGCGTTAATTGCACCAACACGCCGCGTTTGTCATTCGGATTCGGGTTACGTACGATCCAGCCTTTGCATACCAGTCTGTCCAGCATGCGGGTCAGGGCGCCGAGATCGACGGAGAGAATTTTTTTTAGCTCTACCGGAGTGATACAGGTCTGGCAGCGGATAGAACACAGCACCTTAAACTGGGTGGCGGTGATATCCAGCGGCGACAAATAGTCGTTGAGTAAACGATCTTTTTTCTGGTTAACCATATGGATTAAGCGGCCTAAAGGAATGATATCGTTAAACAGATCATTCGTGCTTTTCACAATGGTTGCCCCGGCAAGTAGATTAATCACGGCAGATATTATTGCTCAGGCAAATATAAGTCAACATAATGGATTCCCGGATGCCACTATTTGCTAAAACGTTTCATATCGGTAAAATTTTACACCACGTAACCAACTGAATCGGTTAGCGTTAAGGTGCTGTTGCCAACCCACAGATATCCCATTGCCGCTGTGTTAGCGCTATACTGCCTGAGCTTTGACCACACAAGGAGTGTCGCGCATCATGCTTGAATTGTTTAAAGCTATCGGTCTGGGGCTGGTGGTGTTACTGCCGCTGGCGAACCCGTTAACCACCGTCGCGCTCTTTTTAGGGCTGGCGGGCAATATGAACAGCGCCCAGCGTAATCAACAAGCGCTGATGGCGTCTGTGTATGTCTTCATCATTATGATGGTGGCGTATTATGCCGGGCAGTTGGTGATGAACACTTTCGGCATCTCGATCCCGGGTTTGCGGATTGCCGGTGGATTGATTGTCGCCTTTATTGGTTTTCGCATGCTGTTCCCGCAGCAAAAATCACACGAATCGCCGGAAGCAGAAACCAAATCTGAAGAGCTGGAGGATGAGCCCGGCACGAATATTGCCTTCGTACCGCTGGCGATGCCCAGTACCGCCGGGCCGGGAACTATCGCCATGATCATCAGTTCGGCGTCCACGATCCGCCACAGCTCGACGTTTCCCGACTGGGTGATTTTGCTTGCGCCGCCACTCATCTTTGCCACCGTGTCAGTGATTTTATGGGGCAGTCTGCGCGGTTCCGGCGCGATCATGCGGCTGGTCGGCAAGGGCGGAATAGAAGCGATCTCTCGGTTGATGGGCTTTTTGCTGGTCTGCATGGGCGTGCAATTTATCATCAACGGCGTGCTGGAAATTATTACCACTTTCCACGGAGCCGCCTGATGGGCTGAGGGTTTGCGCTGAAGATTATGATGTTGATGCTGGCTGATTGTCAGCATCAACATCGCTGTGCTCCCGCGAGCCGCTTACCTGGCTAACGAATGCGGTTAATCCCTGCACTGCAAGATGCACCATTCCTGTAGGCCGGATACAGTGGCAAAGCGTGCCTGACGGTTCTGCGCTTCCCGGGTCTATTGGCTGTGGCTTACCTGTTCTTCCAGTTTTACCGGCCAGCGGCGGAAAATCACCACTGCCCACACCAGCGCGGCAATTGCCGGGATCGCACCCGCATAGCCGATGATATCCATCGACCAGTGCAGGCTGATCTGGTTGCCTACCAACGCACCGGCGCCAATACCGATATTAAAAATGCCGGAAAACAGCGACATCGCCACGTCGGTGGCATCAGGTGCCAGCGCCAGGACTTTCACCTGCATGCCGAGGCCGATAATCATAATTGCGATTCCCCAGAAAACACTCAGCACCGCCAGATATGTCTCGCTGCTGGAAGCGGGCAGCATTAACACCAGCGATAGCACCAGCAGGCCAATTGCGCTACACACCAGACCGGACGCGTGCTGATTGCCCAGCTTGCCGAACAAGATACTGCCGAGAATGCCCGCACCGCCCAGGATCAGCAGCAACACGGTGGCGAAACCGGCGCTAAAGCCTGCCACATTCTGTACGAAAGGCTCAATGTAGCTGTACGCAGTGTAATGGGCGGTCACCACCACCACGGTCAGCAGGTAAATAGACATCAGTG
Source organism: Pseudomonadota bacterium (assembly GCA_018261615.1). Taxonomy (GTDB): domain Bacteria; phylum Pseudomonadota; class Gammaproteobacteria; order Enterobacterales; family Enterobacteriaceae; genus Kosakonia. The sequence goes on from JAGTSE010000017.1 coordinate 46,693, forward strand.
CCGGACGACGGAACAGCAGCGGTAGACTTTTCAGCGAGCCGGAGTGTTCGCTCGGCAGGGACGGCAGCAGTTTTACCAGACAAACCAGCGTGATGAGCGCGCCGAGACCGATGGCAAAGAAGGTGGTGCGCCAGCCAAAAAATTGCCCGACAATGCGGCCAATCGGCAGACCCAGTACCATCGCCAGCGCAGTACCTGTGGCGATCAGGCTCAACGCCTGCGCACGTTTACCGGCGGGCGCCAGGCGGATTGCCAGCGAGGCGGTGATCGACCAGAAAATCGCATGGGCGAAAGCAATACCGACGCGGCTTATCACCAGCACCTTAAAGTTCCACGCCAGAAACGACAGTACGTGGCTGGCAATAAACAATACAAACAAACCAATTAATAGCTTACGCCGCTCGATCTGGCTGGTCAGCAGCATAAAGGGCAGCGACATCAGCGCCACAACCCAGGCGTAGATGGTCAGCATAATCCCCACCTGCGCAGTCTCCATGCCGAAACTCTGGGCGATATCCGACAGTAACCCCACAGGCACGAACTCGGTGGTATTAAAAATGAAAGCAGCGACAGCAAGCGTAACGACCCGAAGCCACGCGACTTTTCGTGAAACCGTACTCGTAGTCATAAAGTGTTCTGGCTCGGTTAGAAAAAAGAAGAAGGGGACGATCTTAAAGCTATCATTGGTGAAAATACAAACATTTTGTGATGTAGATCTCATTTCTAATTCGGCAAATAAATACCGATTGCATCGGTTGACAATAGCGTTCAGAAACAGAGAACGATAAAGAGGAAACGGCTATGCAAACAATTGACTTTTATATGGTGGACGCGTTTAGCGACCAAACTTTTGGCGGCAATGCCGCTGCCGTATGTCCGCTTACCGAATGGCTACCTGACGATCTGCTGCTGAAAATGGCGCAGCAGCATAATCAATCCGAGACAGTGTTTTTTGTCCGCAATGACACCGGATTTGAGCTGCGCTGGTTTACCACGCAGGCGGAAATTAACCTTTGTGGACATGCCACACTTGCCGCCGCGCACGTGATTTTTGAGTATCTGAATTACCCGGCTACGGAAATTCTCTTTGCTACCCGTTTTGTCGGTCCGCTGACAGTAACGCGTAACGGTGACTGGCTAACGCTTGATTTTCCGGCCTGGGCGACGCAAGAAATAAGCACGCCGCCGGAACTGTTGTTGCAAACGCTGGGCATCAGCACGGCGAAAGAAGTGCGTGCGGCGCGGGATTATCTGGTAGTGCTGGAAAACCAGGCGCAGGTGGAAGCTTTGCGGCCGGATATTGCCGCCATGAAGCCGCTGGAAAAAATGGTCTGCGTGACCGCGCCTGGGGATGATTACGATTTTGTCAGCCGTTTTTTCTGTCCGGGCGAATCGGTGGCGGAAGATCCAGTGACCGGCTCGGCACACAGCATGTTGATCCCGTACTGGGGGGATAAGCTGAATAAAACGGTGATGCTGGCGCGGCAGGTCTCTGCACGCGGCGGCGATTTACGTTGTGAATGGCGCGGCGACCGCGTGCTCATCGGTGGTCAGGCGACGCTCTATCTGTTAGGGAAAATCTTTCTGCGCTAGTCTCATCGCCGCAGTAGCTTCGTCTTATACGGCCAGGGCGATTGTGCCCTGGTTGAAGCAATAATATTCACGGCATTCTCTGTTCTGGTAAGCACAGCGCCATCCGGCATTTCATCGTTATGTTAATGATGCGCCGCCGCAGATCACCAGTTCCTGGCCGGTAATAGCTGCGGCATCCGGCGAGAGCAGAAACCCCACCAGCGCAGCGACTTCCCGCGGCACGATCAGCCGACCAATCGGCGGTACATTTGGCGGCGAGCTTTCCCGTCCTGGCGCACTGAGCATCGGCGTTTGCGTGGCCCCTGGCGAGACCACATTGGCGGTGATCCCGCGCGGAGCCAGCTCTGCCGCCCAACTTCTTACCATCCCGACCAGCGCCGCTTTGGTAGCAACATATTGCGAACGCCCGGCGGCACCGCGCGAGGTACGGCTACCAATCACCACAATCCGTCCTCCTGGTTGTAGCTGCGGCGCAAAGTGGTTAACCAGCGTTTCGGTGGCCTGCACATGCAGCCGCCACAGGCGCTGGCTGATTGTCGCGTCCAGTTCGCCAAGTGGCGCGGCAGCCATCACTCCGGCGGCATGGATCACCGCCTGCGGCGTTTCCACCCCGGTGAGCACCTGGCGCAACGCCAGATCATCGCTTAAATCTACTTGCAGGCTGCGAAACGCAGAAGGAGTCCGCTCAACCTGCGAGCGTGAAAGCCCGGTGACCTGCCAACCCTGCGCCAGTAAGTTGTCGACAATGGCTTCGCCAATTCCGGAACTGGCGCCAGTAACCACGGCATGCGGCATGATATTAACCCTCCAGCAGCGCGCGCGGCACTTTGAATACCGCTTTACGCACGATCATCGGTTCATTCACCGCGCACAGCGCCTGATGCGGCTCGCCGGGAAGAAACACGGCGAAATCCCCGGCGCGCAGCGTCACGCTCACCGGCAATGTGGCGGTGGTGGTGATATACAAATCCGGCTTGCGCTGTTCATCACTCTCCTGTGCCAGATACAGTGCTCCGGCATTAATCCTCTCCTCGCCGTCCAGCACCACCTGAATATCTGCCCATAACTGGTGATATTCGGTGTGGCGCTGCGCCTGCGGTTGGGTATTCGCCAGGCCGATATTGCAAAACCACTCAGCCTGTTCTGGCTGCAAACGCCCGTCGTCGTGTGCCTGAAGCGCTGCCAGCGAACACTGTGGCAGTGCCAGGATATTGCGCAGCGCAGTGGGAAGCCCTGCCTGCGGCAGGGCGTTCAGATTACCTAAAATCATCCGCTACTCCTTCACCCACGCCGGAGAAACGCGCACATATTTGATGGCCTGACGGAACCAGGTATAAGCAATGTGCAGATCGCCATCAGCGCCCTGTTTGATGCTGGGGTAAGAGAACTCGCGGTTGAGTTTTTCCTGCGAGTTGTTGGTCATGCAGTAGCCATCGCCTTCATCCAGATTGCGCTGCCACGGCCAGCTTTTACCGCCATCCGGCGAGATAGCCACGGTCATTGGCGCGCGCGGTGCCCCCCAGAAGGCGCTGCGCTCGCTGGTGACCGTCGGTTCTTTACGTCCGTCGCCATCGTCGATCTCATCATAAAGCGAGGCGCGGCGTTCAGTAGCCCCGGCGGCGCTCATGTGGTTAAACACTAGCGCCAGCGCGCCATCGGTCAGCGTGGTTACCTGAATCGACGAGTTGTTGTTCGGCAATACTGTCGGTTCAGGTACCGACCAGCTTTCACCGCCATCCGTGGAGTGGCTGTAATAAATATTGTCCGCCCAGCGACTGCGGAACAGTGCCACCAGCGTACAGCCGGGCAGGGCTGTGATATTCATATGTACGCAGCCAAGGCTTTGTGGTACTTCCACATCGCGCCAGCTTTTACCCTGATCGGCGGAGATTTTTACCGCGCTGATATCGTCATTGCCGACCCATTTTTCACCCGGCTGAGTGCGGCAATAGAACACCGGCAGCAGCCAGTTTCCATTCGCCAGTACGGTAATCGGCTGGCGAATAAAGGTGCCGGGTTTGTCCAGCAGCGTGCCGATTTCCCCCCAGCTTGCACCAAAGTCAATCGACTGGCGATAGCGCACAATGGCGGTGTCCTGATTGCCGGAGATCTGGGCCGTCCATAGCAGCCACAGCGTTTTATCCGGTGCGAGGAACAGCACCGGGTTCTGCTCGGAGCGCGTTGGATCGTCCGAGAGTTTCACCGCTTCGCTCCAGCGCTGCGTGCCCGGCGCAAGGCGCGAACCGTAGACAGAAATATCCGCGACGCCTTCTTGTGAGCCACCGAACCAGACGCAGAGTAGCGTGCCATCCGGCAGTGGCAGAATATTTGCCGCATGATTTTGCGGGCAGGGTGACGGCAACATCGCTGTGATAATACGCGCGTCGTGCGGTTGCGGGCGTAAAACACCATCGCGATTAGTAGCGGGCATATCAGACTCCATTGTGTTGAACAGGTTGAGACGCGTGAGAACTGGCTTTGTGCTGTGCTCTGTTGGGGATCAGGCGGTCCAGCGCCATGATCACCGCCGGGGTAATCAGCGCGATATACATATTATTGATGCCAAACGGATCGCCGAGCAGATACCAGACAGAGGTCACCACGCAGGCGCCAATCAGTCCGGCGTTCGCGCCACGGGTGCTCTTAAAGAACGGCGCATAGAAAGCAATAATGGCGACCACGGAAATCGACAGGCGAATAGCGCGGGTGAAGAAAGAGAGCTTCAACACTTCCGGGACAAACAACACAAAAATCAGTGGCAGGAAACCAATCAGTAGCGACAGCCAGCGCGTGGCTTTAAATTCCTGTTCCGGCGTTGGATTGCGGTAGGGGACGTAAAAATCTTTCACTACCAGCGAGGCGATAGCCAGCGCAACGGTACTGACGCTGACAAAGATAGATGCAACAAGTGACGTTGTCACTAAACCGGCAACCCACGGATTCATATCCTGTAGGAAAATCGGCATTGCATACAGACTGTTGATTCCTGGATGCAGGTATTTCGCTGCCACGCCAATCACCGCAATTGCCAGCGCAATCGGTAGGCAGAAGAAGAATGCCACCCAAGTGGAACGCTTCGCCGATTTCACATCTTTAGTCGAGCAAATCGCCTGAATCACAAACTGGGTACAAAAGATGGAACCGATGGTGCCAATCAGCCAGGCAAAGATAGTGCTGGCACCGAAGTTACCGTCCCAGGTCCAGTAGTATTTTGGCATGTTTTCGATCATCGGCGTGAAACCGCCGGTTTTCGACAGGGCAAAGCCCATGATCGCCAGAATACCGAAATATTTCAGCGCGCTGTGCAGCAGCGTCACCCACGCCACGCCTTTCATGCCGCCGAACGCGAAGTAAAACGTACTGACAATGGCAGTGATAAACGCCGCCACCGGCAGATTCACTTTCAACACCGTCGAAATTGCCGCTGCGCCGCTAACGTAGTTGCCGACGTTCACCAGCAGCAGGGCGTAGATCATGATGATGGAGATAATGTTTTTCGTGCTGTTGCCGTACTTCTCGGCAATCGCGCCGGAGATGGTGATCTTGCCGGTGTTATAGATGCGTTTTACCAGCAGAAAGCCAAACAGCGGGAAGCCGATCGCCGCGCCGATCACCGACCAGGAGGCGGCAAAGCCATCCTCAAACGCCGCCTGCGCGGTGCCGACCGTAGATTTTGCGCCGATGTATTCAGACATCAACAGGATGCCGACGATAAAGGCAGGCATCGCACGCGAGCCTTCCATAAAATCGCCGGTGTTCTTACTGCGTAAACGGAATGTCAGCCAGGTGGTAAACAGAATGTAGGCCACCACAATGCCGACGATGATAAGGGTATCTTGAGATGTAAAGGTGTTCATCTTTGCCTCTCTTCAGGGCGAGTGAATCCGGGGCGCCTGTAGCGCCCGGTTTTCTTATGACGAATGACTCCGCAATCAGTGAAGGTATTGCGTCACTATTTGGCGGATCTGTTGTAATTGTTGTTCGCTAAACGTGACGGCGTAACGGCTGTCGCCAACGTCATATCCCATGATTTGTAATGCTTTTTTGACCGCGGCGGGAGAAAACGCCACGTTGTACAAGTCGGTGCGCAGCCCAGTGACGCTCTCCTGCGCCGTGCGGGAACCGGGGATATCCCCGGCGGTAAAACGTGACCAGATGGCATTGATAGCCTGCGGCGCAACGTTCGCCAGCCCGGAAATACAGGCTGAACAGCCATCGACAAATCCCTGATGGATCAGTGAGTCCGGGCCGTTTAACACATCGAAATCGCTAATATCGTCAACCGCATGCAAAAAACCGCTCAGGCTCTCATAGCTGCCCGCACTGTCTTTGATGCCGATGATATTCGGGTGCGCCGCCAGCGTGCGTGCGGTCTGCGGTTCGATAGTGTTGCCGGTACGTGCCGGGATGTTGTAGAGAAAAACCGGCACGCTCAACGCGTCCGCCACGGCGGTGTAATGGGCAATAAGTTCATCCTGCTTCAGCGGCACGAAATAGGGTGTGATCACCGAAACAGCATCGACACCGAGCTTTTCAATCTCTTTGCCCAGACGAACGGTTTCCCACGTCGAGATCTCGCCAATATGCGCCACCACTGGCGCGCGCCCGGCGACTTCATCGACGCAGGTGGCGGTGATGGCCACTTTTTCCTGCGCGTTCAGCACGAAGAATTCGCCATTGGTACCGCCGCAAAAGATGCCGTTTCCAGCATCAAGCTGGAGATTGAGCTGCTGTTTTAGCGCCTGCGGGTTGAAAGCGCCCCCGGCGTCAAAAGGCGTGATAATGGCGGTCAGTACGCCTTTTATTGGTTTGTTCATCACAACTCCTCTGTTTGCGCCGGATGGCGGCTGCGCCATCCGGCAATCAAGTCATGCATTAAAACAACGTTTGATAAATTGCCTGTACATCCTCGTGACTGACGGCGCAGGGCGCGTTATTCATCAACCGCTTAACATTGAGTGCCGCATCACTCAGCGCCGGGATATCGGCACGCGGCACGCCGAGCGCTTCGAGGTTGTCCGGCAGATTCAGGCGCTTCACCAGGGCTGCAAACCATGCCACCAGCGCATGGGATTTCTCTTCTGCGCTCAGTGAGGTGTCTGCGTCGGGCAGCAGATCCCACACCCGCGCGAATTTCTCCACGGCGTGCGGGCGCACCACTTTCATGCATGGAGCGAGCAGAATGGCGTTCGCCACGCCGTGCGGCAGGTGATATTTGCCGCCCAGCGGATAAGAGAGCGCATGTACCAGATGGGTTCCGGCATGAGTAATCGCCGCGCCGCCATAATAAGAGGCCCACAGCATCTCCAGCCGTGCGTTCAGGTTGTGCGGTTCATTGATTGCGGTTTCGATATTGCGCAGCAGCTTGTGCAGACCGATTAGCGCGACGTTATCGCTGACCGGATTGGCGATCGTGGCGGTAAAGCACTCAATCAGATGGCACAGCGCATCGATGCCGGTCGAAGAGGCAATGTGCGCGGGCATGCTGGTGGTCAACTCCGGGATCAGCGCCACGTAATCTGGCAGCATCACTGGTGAAATGATGCCGATTTTGGTGTCCTGCTCAGGAATGGCCAGAATAGAATTCGGCGTGGCTTCCGAGCCGGTACCAGCCGTGGCCGGGATCAGCAGTGAGCTGATGCGCGCAGTCGGCTTCTCGCCTTTCAGTAGCGCATCAAGACCCGGTGACGCTGGGTGGCACTGCACGGAGAGAAGCTTCGCTACATCCAGCACGCTGCCACCGCCAATGCCTACCACCAGGTCAAATGCAGTGATGTGTAATGTACCGACAATTTTCGCGACATCATGCTGGCTCGGCTCCGGCGGTACATTGTCAATCAATTGAACGTACCTGCCATCGCTCTCCAGCAGGGCGCGAATCTGTTGTGTCGCTGCGAGCTTAACAATGTTGCCGTCGCTGACCAGCAGGACGTTCTTTTTACCGGCCAGCAGCGGAGCAATCGCTGGAATCGCCCCCGCGCCGCTAATCAGTGTGCTGTTAATGGTTACCACAACTTTCTCCTGTCTCTGTTATGGTGATTAATCTCAATCATCAGATGGCAATCACGGTCACTACATGGCCTAAATTTATAATTTATTCGCAAAATGAATAAGTTGATCTTGCTCACATATAATCAATAATGATTGAATATAATCATATCCAGAGCATAATGACCCGGAGAAGGGATGAACGAACAACTGGTGGTGAAAGAGGTTGTGATCCTCGCGGATGATTTCACTGGCGCGAACGACGCCGGTGTCAGCCTGGCGCAGGCGGGCATGCACGTTGAAGTAGCGCTGACGGCAGGTTACGCAAGCCAGGCGCAGGCGCTGATCTACAACAGCGACAGCCGGGCGCTGACGGCCCTGGATGCCGCCGCGCGTATTCACGCGCTGACTGCGGAGATCAGCACCCATTACGCGCCGCGCTGGTTAGTGAAAAAAATCGACTCCACCCTGCGCGGCAATGTCGGTGCGGAAGTTGCCGCCATGATGCAGACGCTGCAGGCAGCGGCGGCCGTTATCGCCCCGGCGTTTCCACAGGCAGGGCGCACCACCCACAACGGGCAGTGTTATGTGCAGGGCGTGCTGCTGACGGAGACCGAATTTGCCAGCGACCCGAAAACACCTGTGCAAAGCGCGGATATCGGCAACCTGTTGGCGCTGCATAGCTCGGCGGAATGTCGCTATCTGCAACCGGCGCAACTGGCGGAAGCACTGGCGCAGGCAACCATGGATGTGCCGCAATTACTGATTGTGGATGCGCAGACCGATGCCGATCTCGACCTGATTGTGGCCCAGGCGACACGCGCCGCCACGACGCCGCTGCTGGTGGGATCCTCTGGGCTGTGCGATGCGCTGGCACGCCATCTGGCGCCGCAAAAACCGCCTGCACTGCTGGCGATAATTGGCTCCATGAGCGAAATCGCTCAACAACAACTGGAGCAGGCCGCAACGCATCCGCGCGTGACGCGTCTGCTGATTGATGCTGATGCGGCATTGGGCGCGGAGAGTGTGTCATACCGGCAGGCGATTATTACCGCGCTGTGTGCTGGCGGTCACTGCCTGGTGCATACCTGCCCGGATGTGCAGGCGCGGCATCAAATTGCTGCGCTGTGCGCCCGTCGCGGCCTGAGCCGCAGCGAACTGGGTGAGCAAATTTGCGCATTTCTGGCGCAATTGACGCGCGAGGTACTGAGTGAGGTAACGCCCGCAGCGCTCTATCTTTCCGGTGGCGATGTTGCCGTGGCGGTGGCGCAGGCGCTGGGGGCGAGTGGTTTTCATATTCAGGGGCGAGCCGCAGGTTGCGTGCCCTGGGGCTATTTTACAGGTTGCGAGTGGCAACGACCGGTGATGACCAAGGCGGGTGGCTTTGGCGACAAAACGACCTTGCTTAAGGTTCTGCATTTTATTGAGGAGAAATCGAGTGACTAATATCATTGCTGTAACGATGGGCGACCCGGCGGGTATTGGCCCGGAGATCATTATTAAATCGCTGGTCGAAGGAGAGTTATCCGGTGCGCCGGTGGTGGTGGTGGGATGTGCGCGTACCTTCCAGCGCATTCTGGCGATGAATATTACGCCACGTGCGGAACTGAAGGTCATTGACCGGGTTGCCGATACGCGTTTTGCGCCGGGCGTGATCAACGTCATTGATGAGCCGCTGGACGATGCCGATGCGCTACAACCGGGCGTGGTGCAGGCGCAGGCGGGCGATCTGGCGTACCGATGTATCAAACGCGCGACCGCGCTGGCGATGAACGGTGAGGTAAAAGCGATTGCTACCGCGCCGCTGAATAAAGAGGCGCTGCATCTTGCTGGGCACCACTATCCGGGTCATACCGAACTGCTGGCGCATCTGACCGACAGCAAAGATTACGCAATGGTGCTTTACACCGATAAGCTGAAAGTGATCCACATCACTACGCATATTGCGCTGCGGAAGTTCCTCGATACCCTCAATCAGGATCGCGTAAAAACCGTTATTCGCATTGCGGATACATTCCTCAAACGCGTCGGCTACAATAACCCGCGCATAGCCGTTGCCGGGGTTAACCCGCACGCCGGCGAAAACGGTCTGTTTGGTGATGAAGAGATCAACATTGTCGGCCCGGCGGTAGATGCCATGAAAGCGGAAGGGCTGAATGTTATCGGACCGTGCCCACCGGATACGGTGTTTATGCAGTGCCACGAAGGGATGTATGACATGGTGGTGGCGATGTACCACGATCAGGGACATATTCCATTAAAATTGCTGGGATTTTACGATGGCGTTAATATCACCGCGGGTCTGCCTTTTATCCGTACCTCGGCGGATCATGGCACCGCATTTGATATCGCCTGGCGTGGCAAAGCGAAAGCAGAGAGTATGGCGGTATCCATCGAGTTAGCTATGCAAATTACACGGGAATAATATGAAGGGATATAACCGGTTAGAGCAGATAATGGATTACCTGAAAGGGCATAATCTGGTGACGGTGGATCAACTGGTTGCGGCAACCGATGCCTCGCCAGCCACCATTCGCCGCGATTTGATTAAACTCGATCAGGAAGGGGTTATCAACCGCACTCACGGCGGCGTGACGCTAAACCGGTTTATCCCCTTGCAGCCTACCACCAGCGAGAAAATGCAGCGTAACCTGGCGGAGAAACACGCCATTGCCTGCGCGGCAGCGGCGCTGGTGAAAGCGGGGGACGCCATTGTACTGGATGCCGGAACGACGATGATTGAACTGGCGCGCCAGTTAACCCATCTGCCGCTGCGGGTGATCACCAGCGACCTGCATATCGCGCTGTTTCTCTCGGAATTTAAGCAGATTGAAGTGACAATTATCGGCGGACGCATTGATGACTCCAGCCAGTCGTGCATTGGCGAGCACGGACGCAAGCTGCTGCAAAATATCTGGCCGGACTGGGCGTTTGTCAGCTGCAACGGCTGGGATTTTGAACGTGGCATTACCGCGCCTACGGAGGAAAAAGCCGCGCTGAAGCATGATCTGATCGTCAATGCAAAGCGGCGGGTGTTGCTGGCCGACAGTAGCAAATATGGCGCATGGTCGCTGTTTAACGTGGCGAAACTCGATTCGTTGACGGATATCATTACTGACGCACAGCTCAGTCCCGAGCTCCGCCAGCAGCTTGCAGTGTTGCCAGGGCGGCTAACCATAGCCGGTTAACCGCACGGGCTTCAGGGCAGGCGGGCGATATTGGCTTTAATGACCGCGACGGAGTGATTGAATTTAGCCACTTCGTCATCTTCCAGTTGTAACTCAATAATCTGCTGGACGCCGCTTTGCGTCAGCACGGCAGGTACGCCAATTGCCACATCTTGTACGCCGTATTCTCCGTCAAGAATGCAGGAGATCGCCAGCGCGCGGTGGCTGCCGGTAAAGATATTACGGCAGATCTCGGCGATAGTCCCTGCAATGCCGTACTCGGTGCAGCCTTTGCGGTTGTAGATCTCAAAGCCATGGCGGCGCACTTTTTCTGCCAGTGTGTCGAAATCTAAGGAGTGTCCGGTTTTGCGCAGATAGACATCGGCAATCGGCGAACCGTACACCGACGAGTGCGACCACACTGGAAATTGCGTATCGCCGTGTTCGCCGAGAATAAACGCATCAATACTTTGTGCACCAATATCCAGCGCTTGCGCCAGCGTACGACGCAAGCGTGTGGTATCCAGCCAGACGCCGGTACCGATCACCTGGCTACGCGGCAGGCCGGAGAGTTGCCACACTTGCCAGGTAATAATGTCGCACGGGTTGGTGGCGATAAGGAAAATACCGTTAAAACCGTTGGCCATCATCGATGGGACGATTTTTTTGACGATCCGCGCCGTGTTGGTCAACTCATCCAGCCGCGTCTGGCCCGGCTGTAATGGGCCGCCTGAGACAGTAATGACTGCAATGTCGATATCGGCGCACTCTTCCACCGGGCGTGTGGAGATGGTCATCATGCCGGGCATATACGCGGCGGCATCTGCCAGATCCTGAACGTGGCCTTCCACACGCTGCTGATTGAGATCGACGAGGATCAACTCCTCGCAAATGTTTTGGTTCAGCAGGGCATACGCGGCGGACGCGCCCACATTTCCTGTACCGATAATCATCACCTTACGGGCTTTGGTATTCATGCAATTTTCACTATCAGAGTTAGATATGGGCGTAAATTACCGCTACTTCTCCCTGTGATGCAACGCTGTGCTGGAGATATAAATTATTCCTATGACAGCGTCCGGGCTTTGCGCTGTATCACCCGGATCCGCTGAGCATTTTTATGAAGAAAGCGCTGCGCTGAACGCCTTTGCGCACAAGCGATCAGGCGCGCCAGCATGCCCGGTTTGTTGTGTCGCCGTCAGCAACGCCACATCTGCACATTAATATCGCGTAGGTGGCACGCCGAACATGGCGCGAAAAGCAAAGGTAAATGCGGCCGGGCTTGAATAGCCAAGATCAAGCGCGACCTGCGTGACGCTACGGTTGTTTTTTAACATCACCACAGACTCAAGCAAGCGAACGCGTTTTTTCCATTCGCTGAACGCCACACCGGTCTCCTTTTTGAAACGGCGTGAAAACGTGCGCACCGACATACCGCTACAGGAGGCCCACTGCTCAATGCTGTGTGCTTCACCCGGCGTTTTTTGGATCTGGCTGCATACTTTTGTCAGCAACGGTGATCCTGGCCATGATATCGACAGACCGGCATCAGGCAACCGCCGAAGTAATGAAATTAATACCTGTACAAGCTGTGAATCTTCTCCTTCATAATCATACAGCTCCGGCACATTCTGCGTCGCGTAGTGGATAAACTCACGCACGAAATCGCTGACCACCACTACTTTGCTGCCGCTAAAGGCGATGGTCGCGAAATCGGCTTCCACATAGAGGCTTTCCAGCAACACGTCGCTACCCGCAAGAATACGGTGCGGCACATGGGCCGGTATCCAGACGCCATAAAGAACGGGAACCACCAGCGTCTTGCCCTCAATTTCTACACGCATATTTCCTTTGCGCGCATAGAGAAATTCCGCGAACGGGTGCTCATGTCTGTCCACTCCTGTATCGCCCGACAAAGGGTAGCTGCGAAAGTACACCGGACGAGGCAGAGTCAATAGTACCGGCGCGGGTTGGCCACAAATGGGCTGACGCGGTGGGGACACTAGCTTAGAGCACATAACAACCTGACCTCTATTCGATGAAGTTTGTCTTGATAGCACAGCGCAGGTAGGGCGGGTTTACTGAATAATGAAGGGGTCATAAAAATGTTTCACCCGTCATGCATAATTTACCAGCCATCTGCATGAGCGATAAGCCTTTTCTCACATATTGGCTGGGGTGACGGGGATATTTACGCTTGGCAGCAAGCTATGTTGAAGGAAAGATGATGGCTAACGAATGTACCGTCGAGGCGATCGGCAAACCAGACCACTGGCTGCGGATAGTGCAGGAACTGCTATCGCAGGCCGGCATTGTGATTAATGGACCTGAACCCTGGGATATCCGGGTACACGATGCGCGCTTTTTCAAGCGCGTATTACAGCAGGGATCTCTCGGCCTGGGCGAAAGTTATATGGATGGCTGGTGGGATTGCAAACAGCTCGATGTTTTTTTTGACAAGCTGCTCCGCGCCCGGCTGGACGAGCAGCGCCCCGCAAGTTTTGCCGATCTTCTTCGCATCGCCTTTGCACGGCTCGGGAATCCTCAGTCGCGCAGACGCGCCTGGCAAGTTGGCGAAGCGCACTACGATCTGGGTAATGATCTGTTTAGTCGCATGCTTGATCCTCATATGCAATATTCCTGCGGTTACTGGAAAGACGCCAGTGAGCTCTGTACGGCCCAGGAGGATAAACTGGCGCTAATCTGCGAAAAACTGCAGCTAAAACCGGGGATGACACTACTGGATATTGGCTGCGGCTGGGGTGGTTTGGCTGAGTATGCGGCACGTCATTATGGCGTCAGCGTTGACGGTATTACGATTTCGGCAGAACAAAAAGCCTACGCCGAAAGCCGCAGCGCCGGGCTGGACATTCGCATCTTGCTCGAGGATTATCGCGATCTGGATAGACAATATGATCGTATCGTCTCGGTCGGCATGTTTGAACATGTTGGCCCGAAAAACTACGCGACCTACTTTCAGGTTGCGGATCGCTGCCTGAAGCCTGAAGGCCTTTTTTTACTGCATTCCATCGGATCAAATAAAACCCAACATAACGTTGATGCCTGGATCAATAAATATATATTTCCTAACGGCTGTCTACCCTCGGTAAAACAAATCGCTGAGGCCAGCGAGCCTTATTTTGTCATCGAAGATTTACATAATTTCGGTGCCGATTACGATAAAACCCTGATGGCATGGCATCGCCGTTTTAATCAGGCCTGGCCACAATTGTCAGGCAATTACTCAACGAAATTTCACCGTATGTTCAACTACTATCTCACCGCCTGTGCGGGGGCATTTCGTGCCAGAAATATCCAACTCTGGCAACTGGTGTTAAGTCGTGGCGTAATCGGCGGGCTGCGTGTGGCTCGCTAAATACAATATTTAGAAGGCGAGCCCGTTTGTCTGAATTAAAAAAAGAGTCTCTGTCCTTATATTCACTGGAAGCTAAATAATATGAACGTTAATTTCTTTGTTACCTGCATTGGCGACGCGCTTAAATCGCGCATGGCCCGCAACAGTGTCTTGCTGCTCGAACAGTTGGGTTGTCATGTCCAGTTTCCGGAAAAGCAGGGGTGTTGTGGTCAACCGGCAATTAATAGCGGCTACATTACCGATGCGTTGCCGGGCATGAAAGCGCAAATTGCTGCGCTTGAGATCAACGACGATCCCATTATTTCTCCCGCTGGCTCCTGTATGAACGCGATTCGCCACTATCAGGACTGGCTGAGCGATGAACCTGAATGGGCAATGCGCGCGGCGAAAGTAGCCAGTCGGATGGTCGATCTGACCTCCTTTATCGTTAACCAGCTTGGTGTGACGGATGTCGGCGCGCGCCTGCCAGGACGGGCTGTTTACCATCCTTCATGCAGTCTATTTCGTAAGCTGGGCGTACGCGATGAACCTCTGGCGTTGTTACGTGAAGTCCGCGAACTGGAAATCATCCCCTTTAGCGCCCAGGAAACTTGCTGTGGTTTTGGCGGTACTTTTTCGGTCAAGATGGCCGAGATTTCCGGTGAGATGGTGAAGGAGAAGGTTGCGCATCTCATGGAAGCGAAACCGGATTATGTAATCGGCGCGGATGCCAGTTGCCTTATCAATATTGGCGGACGTTTGCAGCGCGAAGGCTACAACGTTCGTGTGCTCCACATTGCTGACGTGCTGATGAGCCGCTAAGGAAGCAACATGTATCTCAAAACCAGTAACCTCCCTTTTTATGATCGGGTTCAACAGCAAATTGACGACCCGGTGATGCGCCATGCCGTTGCCAACGCGCAGGATCGCATTGGCATCAATCGGCAGAAAATGGTTGATGAACTTGAAAACTGGCCTGACTGGCGTTCACGCGCTGCTGATATTCGCGCCCATGTTCTCGATAATCTGGATGCTTATCTTTACCAATTGAGTGAAAAGGTTAGCGCGAATGGCGGTCATGTGTTTTTTGCCGACACCCGTGAGGACGCCACCCGTTATATTTTGCAGATTGCGCAGCAGAAGCAGGCCCGCAAAATCGTCAAATCAAAGTCGATGGTGACCGAAGAGATCGGGATGAATGCCGCGCTGGAGAACGCAGGCATTGAGGTCGTGGAAACCGATCTGGGCGAGTATATTCTGCAACTGGCCAAAGATGCACCCTCGCATGTGGTTGTCCCTGCCATACATAAAGACCGCCATCAAATTCAGCGCGTATTGCGGGAGAAACTGGGCTACGAGGGCGCCGAAACCCCGGAAGCGATGACACGCTTTATTCGGCAGAAGATCCGCGAAGATTTCCTCAGCGCCGATATCGGTATCACCGGATGCAACTTTGCAGTAGCGGAAACCGGGACACTTAGCCTGGTGAGCAACGAAGGCAATGCCCGGCTCTGTACCACCGTGCCACGGACGCATATTGCCGTGATGGGCATGGAGCGCGTGGTTCCCACCTTTGCCGAGCTGGACATCATCCTGACCATGCTGGCACGCAGCGCGGTGGGCGCAAGACTCACGGGTTACAACACCTGGTTTACAGGGCCTAAAAAAAGCGCGGAAAGTGATGGGCCTGAAGAGTTCCATCTGGTGATTGTTGACAATGGTCGCTCGCGGGTGCTGGGTTCCCCTTTTCAGGATATTCTGCGCTGTATACGCTGCGGTGCCTGCATGAATACTTGCCCGGCTTACCGTCATATCGGTGGGCACGGCTATGGCTCGATTTATCCAGGCCCTGTTGGCGCGGTGCTCTCGCCGTTGCTCGGCGGCTATGACGACTTCAAAAACCTGCCTTATGCCTGCTCATTATGCACCGCCTGTGATGACGTCTGTCCGGTGCGTATTCCGTTGTCTTCACTGATCCTTCAACATCGTCGCACGCTGGCTGAAAGTGGCATGACACCCGCGATGGAGAGACATACTGTACATTTGTTCAATTACGCTAACCGCCATCCTTCGCTGTGGAAGGTCGGTATGGTAGCGGGCGCACGGGCAGCACAACTGATGATTCACAACGGGAAGATGCCTTTTAGCATCGCGGCTATCCGTAAATGGACGGAAGCCCGCGATCTGCCCGACGCGGATGGCGAGAGTTTCCGTAGCTGGTTTAAAACGCACCAAAAACAGCGTAAAAACGGGGAGGAAGTATAATGGAAAACCGCGATGCCTTCATGCAAAAACTTGGCAAACAGCTCGGACGCGAGCCGCGCCAGGTTCCGCAACCACTGCCTTTGATGCATTCAGCACCGCTGAAAAGCCGTTATGCCGGGCAGATTCAGCAGCAGCCTTGCGACAGCTTCATCGAATATGCGACACAGGTGATGCAGGCTCACTGCGAACTGGCTCCGCTGGCTACACTTCCCGAGGTTGCCGAACGGCTCTGTAAACATTACGGCGGCGGCCCGGTATTGATGAGTGGCGACGCCAGGCTGGAAAAAGCGGGCATTACGGCGCATTTGCAGAACGCTTTCCCGACAACGTGCTGGACCTCACCAGGTAGGGAGGAAAACCTGCGCAAAGCTGCCGAGGCTAATATTGGTGTGGTCTTCGCCGAATACGGCCTTTGCGAAACTGGCGGCGTAGTCCTGTTTTCTTCTCCTTTGCAGGGACGTGCCATTAGCCTGCTTCCTCCAACCACATTATTTATTCTTTATAAGAGCCGTTTGCTGCCTGGCGTCACACAACTGGCTCAGGTTCTGCATCAGCGGGCGCAGTCAGGTGAATCTCTCCCTTCCTGTATCAATCTTATCGCCGGGCCAAGTTCGACGGCGGATATTGAGCTTATTAAAGTTGTGGGCGTTCATGGGCCATTAAATGCGGTCTATTTGATTATTGAGGATTGCTAAGGAAATTAACAGGGCGGGCTGAGATTTTATATCAGCAGCCGTATAAAGTGTCAGTGGTTTTTTAGTCAGGGATATCTATTGTGTGACAGTGATTTCCCTGACGCTGCTAATATATAAAGGTGTGAAAATGGGAAAAGAAAGCTCATTATGCCTGATGAGTTTAACCATCCAGGATATTCTCCAGTGGATAGAGTGCAATATTGCAGAGCCGTTGCCGCTGGGTGTGTTAGCGCAAAAATCAGGATATTCTGCGTGGCATTTTCAGCGAGGTTTTAAAAAAATAGCCGGTATGTCGCCAGGTATGTATATACGGTATCGAAAAATGGTTATCGCCCGCGAGTTACTTACCGAAACCAATCGTTCAATTACTGAAATTGCCATGCATCTCGGTTACCAGCAGCAGTCGACATTCTGCCGGGTGTTCCGGGAACATTATCAGCAGACGCCAAGGCAGTATCGCCTTCAGATTCAGACCGGGATCGTCAAAGGTAAAACGGTTTTTTCCCCACGGTGAAGTTTTCATACTCAAATCTCCTGCGTTGCGGAGATTTGAGTAGGGGGGCATTTGAGCGCGGTTCAGATGTTGAACCTGCTTCTCTACTTGATCCATTCTTTGCTCAGTAGCGCATAGACGTAAGTATCATCATACCTCTCTGTACCATTCTCACTTACAAAGGAGACAAACTCTTTAAAGCAGCCTTCTCGTCGCATATGTAAACGTTCACATAGCTTTTGAGAGGCCCAATTATAATCCTCAACCCAGGCATACAACCGTCTTGCACCTTTCTCATGAAATAAATGATTAAACAGGGCAGTAACTGATTCTGTCGCATAACCCTGCTTTTCATAACGTTGATTAAAATGCCAGCCAACCGACCAGGTATTGCTATCCGGCTCACCACTATTATCCGCAAAAAGGTGCCCGATTAACTCATCATTATCTTTTATACAAACGGCAAACTGCCCAGCGTCGTGGCTGCGTTTAGCCACTTCGACCTGCGCCTCTGCTAATGAATGTAATTTTTCATCATGAAAGCAGGGAACTCGTGGTGAAGCGAGGTAATCTAAAAGTGCTACGGCATCTTTTCCCTTAAAAGGGCGAATAACTAATCTTTGGGTGATTATCATGTTCACGATGAGCTCAATTCAATATTAATAACTTCAGTGCTGATGTCATGCCAGTTAGTCGCGAGATACTCAGGACTGGCTGGCTGTAAAGTAGCGCAGATATTAGTCGTTGCGTTTTTTTTGACTCTGTTTTCGCATTCCTGTAAATCGGGTAATTACCACGAAAAATACCGGAACAAAGAAAATTGCCAGTAGCGTTCCGCTAATCATCCCTCCGAAAACGCCGGTACCGATAGCGTGCTGAGTGCTGTCACTGGCCCCATTGGCAAGCATCAGCGGAACAACGCCTAATGTGAACGCCAGCGATGTCATGAGTATTGGACGAAAACGTTGCTTCGCTGCAGCCAATGTCGCATCAATAAGATTCTGTCCTTCATTCATCAATTGCCTCGCAAATTCAATAATAAGAATCGCATTCTTGGCGGAAAGCCCTATCAGGGTTATCAGGCCCACTTTGAAAAAGACGTCGTTAGTCATACTGGCCAAAGTGACGGCCAGTACGGCACCGAGGAGCCCCAGAGGAACAACAAGCATCACCGCAAAGGGAATAGACCAGCTTTCATACAGCGCAGCAAGAACCATAAACACTACAAGTATCGACAGGACAATAAGCCCAGGGAGCTGTGACGCGGACTCCTTTTCCTGTAATGAACTCCCTGCCCATTCACCTGCAAATTCCGACGGTAAACTCGCTGCCAATTTTTCTATTGTCGCCATTGCGGTGCCTGTGGATTCCCCCTGCGCAGCACTTCCGGTTATACGTATGGCAGGATATCCCTGATAGCGAGTGAGCTGTTGCGGGGTGACATTCCACGAAAGTGTCGCAAAAGTCGATAAAGGAAGCATCTGACCCTGACGATTCCTGACCGATAGAGCCAGTAAATGCTCTGGTTGCATCCGATACGGAGCATCAGCCTGGACGATAACCTGCTGAACCCGGCCATTATTGGTATAGTCATTGACATAATTGGAACCCGTAGCGACTGAAATGGTTTGGTTAATCTCATCAAACGACACGCCCATCGATTCTGCTTTTTCCCTGTCGATATTGAGGGTAAGACTCGCTCCTTCACCGAGTCCATCAATATAGACATCGGCCAATTGATGATTCTGATTTGCTTGCACAACAAGGTCATCTGCCGCTTTTTTTAGCGTCTGATAACCTCTACCGCCCCTGTCCTGTAAATAATAAGTAAACCCGGATGAGGTTCCCATGTCAGAAATCGCCGGTGGCAGCAGACTCATCGTGACTGCGCCAGGTACGCTCGCCATTCTGGACTGAATATGGTTAGCTTCATCCTGTGCAGTCGTCCCTTCGCGTTGCTTCCAGTCCTTTAGCGTGGTGAAAGCCATCGCCGAGTTCTGACCTGAGCCCGAAAAGCCAAATCCCAGAATCATAATATTACTGTTCACCGCCTGCCGAAGGGCGATTTCATCTTCAAATTTTTCGACAACCTTAAGCGTTCGTTGCATTGTGGCATCGGAAGGGAGCTGGATTGACGACATAAAATATCCCTGATCTTCATCGGGTAAAAATGACGAGGGCAAGGAAAACAGGCCAGCATATAGCGCGAGGCATAAAGCGGCGTAGATCATCATCATACGACCGGTATGCTTAATAACGAATCCCAGGCTGGAGGCGTAAAACGCCGTCAGGCGATGAAAATGGGTATTAAACCATACGGAAAAGGCTCTGCCTTTACTCTGATGACGTTGGTGGGGCTTGAGTATAGTTGCACAAAGCGCAGGGGTTAATGTTAGAGCCAGAAATGCCGAGAGTAAAATAGATACTGCCATCGAAATACAGAACTGTCGGTAAATAATACCGACCGACCCGCTGGCAAAAGCCATTGGAATAAATACCGCAGTAAGCACCAGCGTAATACCAATAATTGCTGGCGTAATTTCGAGCCTGTACATAGATTTGTGTAATTGCCTGATTTTGATATGTTCAATTCACCATCAAATGAAGGTTAATGTATGGACGAAAAACAGTTGCAAGCTC
>JAGTSE010000018.1 GCA_018261615.1 Pseudomonadota bacterium
ATTGAATTTTTTGGCGAAAATCAGTAGATCATAAAACTCTATGCCTGTCTCCTTTTCTGGGGATTCATCAGCCCTTTAGGGCGAGCGAAGCGAGTAATCCTCACGTACTGCGTGTACGCCGGTTGTTGCGCGCTGTCCGTGTCCAGACTGGCTGCAACAATATACGCCAACTGGGATAGGCTCTAAGCCTTGTAAAATCACGAAAATGGAGATGCGATCCCTTTTTTCTTCTTGCCGTACGCTACCTGCTCCGGGCTGTGTCTGGTATGATGAGTGTCCTTTGCTTAGCTGTGTAGTGGAAATTTGTCTATGGTCATTAAGGCGCAGAGCCCGGCGGGTTTCGCGGAAGAATATATTATCGAAAGTATCTGGAATAGTCGCTTTCCGCCAGGATCGATTCTTCCGGCTGAACGCGAGCTCTCTGAACTGATCGGTGTCACTCGTACCACGTTGCGTGAAGTGTTGCAGCGTCTGGCACGTGATGGCTGGTTGACGATTCAGCACGGCAAGCCCACGAAAGTGAATAACTTCTGGGAAACATCGGGGCTGAATATTCTCGAAACACTGGCGCGTCTGGATCACGAAAGCGTTCCTCAATTGATCGATAATCTGCTGTCGGTGCGTACCAATATCTCAACGATCTTTATTCGTACGGCATTCCGTCTGCATCCGGATCAAGCGTTGCAGGTATTGGCCAAAGCGCGCGAAGTGGAAGATCACGCTGATGCGTTCGCCGATCTGGATTACAACGTTTTCCGTGGGCTGGCGTTTGCTTCCGGCAACCCGATCTATGGGCTAATCCTCAACGGCATGAAAGGGCTGTATACCCGCATTGGGCGTCATTACTTCTCCAGCCCGGAAGCCCGCAGCCTCGCGCTGGGTTTTTATCACCAGCTTGCTGAAGTGTGCGAACAGGCGCAGTACGAAAAAGTCTATGAACTGGTGCGTCGCTACGGCCATGAAAGCGGTGAAATCTGGCACCGCATGCAGAAAACGATGCCTGGCGATTTAGCGTTGCAGGTCCGGTAAGCAAAAAAACCCTCTGCGTACAGAGGGTTTTTTCGTTACAGACTGTTCGGGCGAGGAGGGCATCTTTCCAGCAGTTCCACGCTGCCATCTTCATTTTGCTGCTCCAGCAGCACATCAAACCCCCACAGACGATGCACGTGTTTCAGAACTTCGCGGCGGCCTTTATCCAGCGGCGCGCGGTTATGCGGTATATAACGCAGCGTTAATGAGCGATCGCCGCGTAGATCGACATTCCAGACCTGAATGTTGGGCTCCAGATTGCTGAGGTTGTACTGCGACGACAGGCGGGAGCGAATTTCCCGGTATCCCTCTTCATTATGGATTGCTGCTATCTCCAGGTAGTTATTGCGATCGTCATCCAGCACGGTAAAGAAGCGGAAATCACGCATGATTTTCGGCGACATAAACTGGCTAATGAAACTTTCATCTTTAAAATCTCGCATGGCGAAATGCAGCGTTTCCAGCCAGTCGGAACCGGCAATATCCGGGAACCAGTAGCGGTCTTCGTCCGTCGGCGACTGGCAAATACGCTTAATATCCTGGAACATGGCAAAGCCAAGCGCATACGGATTAATCCCGCTGTACCACGGGCTGTTATAAGGGGGCTGGAACACAACGTTAGTGTGGCTGTGCAGGAATTCCAGCATAAAGCGGTCGGTCACTTTCCCTTCATCATAGAGATGATTGAGAATGGTGTAATGCCAGAAAGTCGCCCAGCCTTCATTCATCACCTGCGTCTGTTTTTGCGGGTAGAAATACTGGCTGACTTTACGCACGATGCGCAGGATCTCACGCTGCCATGACTCCAGCAGCGGCGCGTTCTTCTCCATAAAATAGAGCAGGTTTTCCTGCGGCTCAGACGGATAGCGGCGCGTTTCGGCGATGGTGCGCTCCTCTTCGCGTTTTGGTAGCGTACGCCACAGCATATTCACCTGGCTTTGCAGATACTCCTCGCGGCTTTTCTGCCGGGCTTTCTCCTCCTGCAACGAGATTTTTTGCGGACGTTTGTAGCGATCCACCCCGTAGTTCATCAGCGCATGGCACGAGTCGAGCAGCTTTTCGACTTCAACGACGCCGTACCGCTCTTCGCAGTCGGTAATGTATTTCCGCGCGAAAATAAGGTAATCGACAATTGAACTGGCGTCGGTCCAGCTCCGGAACAGGTAGTTATTCTTGAAGAAAGAGTTGTGCCCGTAGCAGGCATGCGCCATCACCAGCGCTTGCATGGTGATGGTATTTTCTTCCATCAGATAAGCGATACACGGGTTGGAGTTAATGACGATCTCGTAAGCCAGCCCCTGTTGACCGTGTTTATAGAGCCGTTCGGTTTCAATGAATTTCTTACCAAACGACCAGTGAGGGTAGTTGATTGGCATACCGACGCTGGAGTAGGCATCCATCATCTGTTCTGAAGTAATGACTTCAATTTGATGCGGATAGGTATCCAGCCGATAAAGTTTTGCCACCCGGTCAATTTCGGCCAGATAGACATCCAGTAGATCAAAAGTCCAGTCGGGTCCATCGCTCAGACGAATAGAGTCCTTATTCATTGAGTCAATCGTAGCCATTAGCGCGCCCTCATTGTTAGAACACTCTCTGTATGGAGCGTCTCATTTCAAGCATAGAACACGCAATCAATTCTGTACGGCAGGGCACTTTTTTGTTCGCGATTTTTGATCCTGCTACCGGCCTTAATGGCCGATTTTTCAAAATTTTATACTGCGGCGAAATGTCGCGCAGCAGGAGATGCTAAATAATCGTAGGCCTTGTAATACGGTGAGGCTGTGAGGAGTATCACCATAAAAAAGCCATATGTTGAATAATATTTTCATCTGGGTTATCAATTTGTAATTAGACGATCGTGCTTTACTCACAGGAGAGGGATATGCGAGTTGTTGTATTGGGAAGCGGCGTTGTGGGCGTCGCCAGTGCCTGGTATTTGCGTCAGGCGGGCCATGATGTCACGGTTATTGACCGCCAGCCGGGGCCGGCCCAGGAAACCAGCGCCGGTAATGCCGGGCAGATTTCCCCCGGTTATGCCGCTCCCTGGGCCGCGCCGGGTGTGCCGCTGAAGGCCATCAAATGGATGTTCCAGCGCCATGCGCCGCTTGCTATCAGCCTTGACGGCACCTCATCACAGCTGAAATGGATGTGGCAGATGCTGCGCAACTGCGACACCCGGCACTATGCAGAGAACAAAGGGCGTATGGTGCGGCTGGCAGAGTACAGCCGCGACTGCCTGAAACTGCTACGTGAAACCACCGGTATTCAGTATGAAGGGCGCCAGGGCGGCACCTTGCAACTCTTCCGCACCGCCGCACAGTATGAAAACGCCACCCGTGACATTGCCGTATTGCAGGACGCAGGCGTTCCTTACCAGTTGCTGGAATCCGCGCGTCTGGCTGAGGTAGAGCCTGCGCTGGCGGAAGTGGCGCACAAATTAACCGGCGGCCTGCGTTTACCGAATGATGAAACCGGCGATTGCCAGCTTTTTACCCAACAACTTGCCAGCATGGCAGAGCAGGCAGGGGTGGTCTTTCGTTTCAATACCCCGGTGGATCGTCTGCTGTATGAAGGCGAAAACATCTATGGCGTGAAGTGCGGCGAAGAGGTGGTAAAAGCCGATGCATATGTGATGGCCTTCGGCTCCTGGTCAACCGGGCTGCTGAAAGGTATCGTTGATATTCCTGTATATCCGCTGAAAGGATACTCGTTGACGATCCCTGTCGCGCAGGAAGACGGCGCACCGGTTTCTACTATCCTTGATGAAACCTACAAAATCGCTATTACGCGGTTTGATAAGCGCATTCGCGTAGGCGGCATGGCGGAAATTGTCGGTTTCAACACCGAGCTGCTGCAACCTCGTCGCGAAACGCTGGAAATGGTGGTACGCGATCTCTTCCCGCGCGGTGGTCGTGTTGAAGAGGCGACATTCTGGACCGGTCTGCGCCCAATGACGCCGGACGGTACGCCAGTTGTTGGCCGTACTTCGTATAAAAATCTGTGGCTCAACACTGGTCACGGTACACTGGGTTGGACCATGGCCTGCGGCTCCGGCCAGCTGCTCAGTGATTTAATGTCCGGCAACACGCCAGCTATTGCGGCGGACGATCTCTCTGTCGCCCGCTATTTGCCCGGCTTTACCCCGGCATGCGCACAGCATCTGCATGGCGTTCATAACTGATAAATATAAGGAAAAGTAATGTCTCGTCCGATTCTGGCCACGCTGGACTTACAGGCACTGGGCAATAATTTGCAGGTCGTGCGTCGGGCTGCGCCGACAGCTAAGGTCTGGTCAGTGGTCAAGGCGAATGCATATGGTCACGGTATCGATCGTGTCTGGCGTTCGCTTGCCAGCGCTGATGGTTTTGCGATGCTGAATCTCGAAGAGGCCATTTTGCTGCGTGAACGCGGCTGGAAAGGGCCGATTCTGATGCTGGAAGGTTTTTTTCACGCCGATGAATTACCGCTATTCGATAAATACCGGCTGACCACCAGCCTGCACAGCAACTGGCAGATTAAGGCGTTACAAAATGCGCGACTGCAAGCGCCGCTGGATATCTATCTGAAGATTAATAGCGGCATGAATCGCCTTGGCTTTATGCCGGATCGCGTGCATACGGTGTGGCAGCAACTGCGGGTGATTAACAACGTAAGCAGCATTACCCTGATGTCGCACTTTGCCGAAGCCGAACGCCCGGACGGGATCTCCGGGCCGATGGCGCGTATTGCACAGGCGGCGGAAGGGCTGGATGCGCCGCGATCGTTATCCAACTCCGCGGCGACGTTATGGCATCCTGAAGCGCATTTCGACTGGGTGCGTCCGGGAATTGTGTTGTATGGCGCATCGCCCTCGGGTCAGTGGCAGGATGTCGCCAACAGCGGTATCCGGGCGGTGATGACGCTCAGCAGCGAAATTATCGCGGTGCAAACGTTGAAAGCGGGTGAAACGGTCGGTTATGGTTGCCGCTATCGCGCCAGCGGGGAGCAGCGTATCGGTGTGGTGGCCTGTGGTTATGCCGATGGTTATCCGCGCATTGCGCCTTCCGGCACGCCTGTACTGGTCGATGGAATTCGCACCGCTACGGTTGGCGCGATCTCGATGGATATGCTTACGGTCGATTTAACGCCTTGCCCGCAGGCCGGTATCGGTACGCCGGTCGAGCTGTGGGGCAAGGAGATAAAAATCGATGAAGTCGCGGCGGCGGCAGGCACGGTTGGGTACGAACTGATGTGCGCACTGGCGCCGCGCGTGCCTGTTGTGACGGTGTAACATACTGCGAGGCGGTTATTCCGCCTCGTCTTCTACCACTCTGACGCCCACTTTTAACACCGCATTGTCGGCTTTCTCGGCCACTGTCCAGATCATTCCGGCAAACTCTACCTGGTCGCCAACCACCGGTGCGGCCCCCAATAACTGCTGAACAATATCGCCCAGCGTTTGCTGATTATCGCGGTGCTCAAGGCCTTCCTCCAGACCGTAAATAAGTGCCACGTCGGCGAATTTAGCATCGGCTTCGAGGATAAAATCGCCAAAGAAACGCTGATCCAGCGCGACCGGCGGCGACTGGCTAAACAGCTTGCCTAGCGCCGGGAGATCCCGCTCGCGACCAATGACACACAATACATCGCCTTCCCGCAACCGCGTGCTGCCAGTCGGATGCAACAGACTGTTACCACGAAACAGCGCCGCAATGCGCGTCTCTTCCGGCATGTGCAAATCACGAAGCGCCGCGCCCACGCACCATTTATCGGCGCTAAGCTGGTAAACGAACTGCTCGAAGGGATTATCCGGGTGAATATCCAGCCCCACGCGAGAAACCGGCCAGCCGACCGGCGGCACCACCACTTTGGCTTTTTTCGCCGCCCAGGTGAGCGAGGAACCCTGGAACAGCAGCGAGATCAGTACCACGAAGAAGGCAACGTTAAAGAACAGCCGCGCATTATCCAGCCCGGCCATCATCGGGAAGGTGGCGAGAATAATTGGCACGGCACCGCGTAGCCCCACCCAGCTGATAAACACACGCTCACGCAGATTGAAGCCACGAAACGGCAGCAGGCTGGCAAATACCGACAGCGGACGGGCGATAAAAATCATCCACGCGGAGAGGATCAGGGCAGAGACGGCAATCGGCAGCAGATCGGACGGCGTGACCAGTAGGCCCAGCACGAGGAACATGGCGATTTGTGCCATCCAGGCCAGCCCATCGAAGTTTTGCAGAATCCCGTAGCGATTGCGGATCGGCCGGTTGCCCAGCACAAAACCACATAAATACACGGCCAGGATGCCGCTGCCGTGCAAGGCAGTCGTCAGGGCAAAAACCAAAATACCGCCGCTGAGCGCCAGCAGCGGATAGAGACCCGGCGGCAGGGCGATACGGTTGATCATCTGTTGCAGCAGGTAGCCGCCCGCGCCGCCCAGCAGAATGCCAAGACCAAACTCCTGTACGATATGCACCAGAAACATCACATCGAGATCAACTTTGTGCTTCTGGATCATCTCAATCAGCGTGATGGTCAGGAAGACCGCCATCGGATCGTTACTGCCCGACTCGATTTCCAGCGTGGAGCCAACACGCTCGTTCAGCCCTTTGCCTCCCAGCAGCGAGAACACCGCCGCCGCATCGGTGGAACCGACAATCGCGCCTATCAGCAGGCCTTCTATCAGGTGGAGCTTAAACAACCACGCGGCTATCACACCGGTAAGACCGGAGGTGACCAGCACACCTACAGTGGCGAGCGAAAGTGCAGGGCCGAGTGCGACACGAAAGGAGCTGGCGCGGGTTTGCATGCCGCCATCCAGCAAAATGATCGCCAGCGCGAGGTTACTGACCATAT
Source organism: Pseudomonadota bacterium (assembly GCA_018261615.1). Taxonomy (GTDB): domain Bacteria; phylum Pseudomonadota; class Gammaproteobacteria; order Enterobacterales; family Enterobacteriaceae; genus Kosakonia. Next base: position 6,868 of record JAGTSE010000018.1, read on the forward strand.
AAGCTAGTGGGTAGTTATCGAACGGGATCCCGCCGATACCGTCAATGCCGGCTAACATACCGATGACCAGGAAAATGACCAGGATAGGTATACCAAGGCGGGAAGAGAAAGAACTCAATAAGATGCTACAGGTTACAAGAACAGAACCCAGAATAAACAGACTAATTATCGCCTCAGAGTCCAATGTGGTGCTTCTCCTTAATCCTCGCCAGCGGAAATCCCCCGGGCCAGAACCCCAAGGTTGGTAACTTCACTCATAATAACGGCAGAAACAGCGTCTTAATAAGAACATTAAGCACTTTTTTTACACCGAGATCACTGGATGACCGGTCATCGTCAAGCGTGTTATATCAGTATGTTGCAGTTGGGCAAACGCACCTAACGGCAGGGTTACCGTTTGCGGTTCGTGCCCGAAGGCCAGCCCGCTAATGACCGGGATCGTCAACTGCGAACGCAGGTAATCCACCATCTTTGTAAGATTGTAGCCCGCATCGTAATCGTTAGGTTGTGCGTGGGAGAAACTACCGAGAATGAGCGCGTGTTGCTGCCCCAGAATACCCGCGTGCAGCAATTGCAAAAGCATACGCTCGACGCGATAAGGATGCTCATTGATATCTTCCACCACCAGAATACCGCCCGGCATTGACGGCAACCACGGCGTGCCGATAAGTGACGTTAGCATCGCCAGATTCCCGCCCCATAGCGTTCCTTCAACATGGCATTGCGGGCCAACGCCTTCCCACTCGATGCTGAAGGTCGGGCTGGTCAGCGCGCGCCAGAAGTGCTCCTGTGTGAATGCATCCAGTGTTTCTGCGCCGAAATTACCCGCCAACATCGGCCCGCTAAAGGTAATCACCTTGCCGGTTGCCAACAGACCAAGCTGGATCGCCGAAAAATCACTGTGACCGCATATCAGCAGCGGTTGCTGTTGCTGACGTGCCGTGATGCCCTGCCAGTCAATATCAGCCAGCAAACGGCTGGCACCATAGCCGCCGCGCACCGCCATCACAATCGTATTGTTGCCCGCCAGGGTTGCCAGTGCGTTGATGTCGGCCAGACGCTCTTCATCGTTGCCGGCAAACCGCTCGCTGCGCCGGGTGATGACGGATGGATTGGCAATGTGATGCCCCAGTTGTGTCAGACGTTCAACGGCAAGCGCCGCCGCGTGCTGATTAATGCAATAACCGGAAGGGGCGATCAAATGGATGGTGGACATGGCATTTCCTTGCTGACATCTATAGGGAAACAGTTATCATGCCGCTAACCTGTACCGTTGTCATCCGCAGTGATGAGCAGTTCGAAGAAGGATTTGTTGGCGTGAAATTAAGATGGTTTGCTTTTTTAGTGGTACTTTTGGCCGGATGTAGTTCAAGACAGGATTACCGACAGCCGGACTGGAATCCGGAGGTACCCGTGAAACGGGCGATGCAATGGATGCCGATCTCCCAGAAGGCGGGCGCGGCGTGGGGCGTCAGCCCGCGGCTGTTGACGGCGATGATTGCCGTAGAATCCGGGGGAAACCCGAACCTGGTGAGTAAATCCAATGCGGTGGGGCTAATGCAACTGAAAGCGTCAACCGCCGGACGTGAAGTTTACCGCTATATGGGCTGGAGTGGGCAACCCTCGAGCAGCGAACTGAAAAATCCCGAGCGCAATATTTCCATGGGCGCGGCTTATTTAAGCATTCTCGCACATGGGCCGCTGGCGGGGATCCGCGACCAGCAGGTGATGCAGTACGCGCTGGTGGTCTCTTACGTTAACGGTGCCGGGGCGTTACTGCGGACGTTCTCGTCGGATCGCGGTGAAGCGATTGATGAGATCAATGATTTGAGCGCTGACGCTTTTCTGAAACATGTGGCGGAGAAACACCCCGCTCCGCAAGCGCCGCGCTATATCTGGAAAGTACAAAAAGCGATGGATGCGATGTAATCAGCGTACCCGGTTGGCGCGTTCGCGCGCCTCGCGCTCCAGGGCGAAGATAATGCGCTGGAGCTCGCGCTCAACGCCGGGGCTGACATTCAAAAAACGGAAGCTCAGGCGTGGCGTAACGATGGTGCTGTTTTTCCCGTCCACCACTTTGCGCTCGCCGATCGCAATCAGCTGCGCGTCAAAATAAAATTGCCCCCAGGACGCCATGTCCAGTTCGACCTGCGAAAAGCGCATGCCCGGTTGCAATGCTGCGGATAATTCGCCATCCAGCAGGGCACCCATCCCTCCCAATGAGAGGTCGAACAGGCGAAAGCGGATCTCCCTTTTGTCCGGCATCAACGCTTTACAAAAATAAGCCGGATGGAGCGGGGCACTGATACGGAAATATTCACGGCGCTGAATAAACCACAGTGAATCCGGCAGCGACGCAATAAATGCTGGCAGAGCCTGAAAATCACCGGCTGCGAGCCTGGACAGTGTAAATTCAACTTTGGCGCCTTGTGTTTCAGCGGTGATGGTCACTTTCCCGGCACGCTGCACGGCGTTGTTCTCATACTCCTGGCTACCAAAATCCATCACCAGCTCTTCCGGATTGACTTCCAGTATCTTACTGATGAACTGACCGCTGCCCCAGCTAATGCAGACAGGCACCTGGTTTTTTTGCAGATCGCGCAAAACGCCCAGTACGGCCAGAGGATTTTGTTTCAGGAACTGCTCACTGTAATTGCTCACGCCGAATGGCTCCTTGATGACTGACACACCGTCGTTGAGTTATCGGCAATTTCAGGCAGAACTTAATACAAATATTGCGAAAAATTTTCCCTGAAGGGCGGGATTAAGTCTGTGAGATGAAAAAGTATTGTCGCCGACAACTATACTGTAGCTAATGCGCTGCCGTTATGGTACGTGTGTGTAAACGAAACAAGCAGAAGGAGAGAGTAACATGGGCATTCTCGCGTGGATCCTTTTTGGTTTGATTGCTGGCATTATCGCTAAATTAATCATGCCTGGACGGGATGCCGGCGGATTTATTCTGACTTGTATTCTGGGGATTGTGGGGGCGGTTGTTGGGGGCTGGCTGGCCACAACGTTTGGTTTTGGCGGCGATATTACTGGTTTTAATCTGCACAGTTTCCTTGTCGCGGTCGTCGGCGCTATCGTCGTGCTGGCGGTATTCAGGCTGTTGCGCTGAGATTAAAACTTACGCTTTAGTAAAAAGGCCGCAATCGCTGCGGCCTTTTTCATGTTTACTGCGTGGTTTTTTGTTCGACAGGCGCAGGTTGTTGTGAAGTCGTGGCAGGTTGCGTTTGCGGCACGTTATCGCAGGGCTTCTCTTTCGGACACACCAGATCCAGCATTTTCAACGTGACGCCGTTAGTCCAGCCAAAGCCGTCCTGCAGCGGATACTCGCCGCCGCCACCGCCCGTACCGGTGGTACTGACATCATATTTTTCCACCAGTTTTTTCTCGCGGTCGTAGGTGTGCTGCACATTGGTCAGAAAACGCCAGCTCACCTCCTGCGAAAGTTTCTGATGCTGGTAATTTTGCAGCCCCTCGGCGGCAACCCATTGCAGTGGTGCCCAGCCGTTAGGCGCATCCCACTGTTGTCCGCTATTCACGGTGGTTGTGGTGATGCCGCCGGGTTTCAGTAGTCGCGCCTGCGTGGCGGCAGCCACTTTATCCGCACGATCCTTCGCCGCCGCGTTGACAAACAGCGGGAAGAGCGCCGCTGCCGTGAGCTGGTTTCTGACCTTATGGGTTTTCAGATCGTAATCCGCATACCAGCCCTCTTTTTCATTCCACAGATTGGCTTCGATACCTTTCTGCCGCGCGGCGGCAAGGGATTCATACTGTGCGGCCTTTGTAGCATCACCGGAAACCTGATAGCCGCGGGCAAGCATTTTTTCCATTTTGAACATCAACGCGTTCAGATCCACGGGCACAATGCTGGTGGTTCGAATAGTACCGAGCTGCTGCGGGTTATCCATCCAGCGCGAGCTGAAATCCCAGCCCGAGGCCGCAGCGGAACGCAAATCGCGATAGATCTCCGTGGCAGGGCGGTTGGGGTTATTTTTCGCCGTAGTAACATCATCAAACCACGATTCCGGACGTGGCGTATCGCGGTCATCCCAGTAACGATTTAACACGGTTCCATCATTCAGTTTCACTACGCGCTGGCTGGCCTGGCCCGGTTGCAGACTATCGGCGCCTTGCATCCAGTAGCGATACTCTTTTTCCATCTGCGGTAGCCAGGTTTTCAGTGCCTCATCGCCATCATGGGTGGACAACAGTTCAACCATTAAGGCGAAAAACGGCGGCTGTGAACGGCTCAGGTAGTAGGTGCGATTGCCATTGGGAATATGTCCCCAGGTATCAATTTCATGCGCAAAGTTGGTCACCATATCGTTGATCTTGTCCCAGTGTCCGCTTTCGGCGAGGCCCAGCATCGTAAAGTAACTATCCCAGTAATAAACTTCGCGGAAACGACCGCCAGGCACAACATAGGATTTTGGCAGCGGCAGCAGGGAATCCCACTTGTCGGCGCTACCGGTTGTGCGTGTCAGCACTGGCCACAGGCCGTCGATATGCTCGCGCAGGCTCTGCCCTTCAGGCGGAACATAGATCTCGCCTTCTTTCGGTAAGGTAAAGTTAACATCGACGAAGTGGCGTAAATCGAAGCTGGTTTGGTTACGCTGCATACGGTAATCCGCCAGGATCATCAGCGGATCACCGTTGGGTATGGCATCTACAAAGGTTTTTTGATCGGGAAAAAGTTTGGCGCTTTGCACATCATTAAACAGCGGGCCGAGCAGAATATCCGGTGATTGCTGCGCATTCGGGGCATCTGCGGACAGCGCCTGGGGAATAACAGCAAGTAATGCTCCACTTAAAACGACGTGCATTGCCAGCAACAGCGAGCGCGGCTGGCGCATAACAGGTTTTATCATCAATCATTCTCCTTGAGCTGGCGCATCACGGCACCGCTGACATCAATCTTGTCCAAACCTTAGACGAATATCAGATAAATCGCGTGCCCGGTTTGGCATTTTGCGCGATTCCAGACGATTTACCCGTCGGGCTACGACGAAAATGCTTTTTTTCCGCAAAAATGTGATGTCAGTTGATCAATGCTGCGGGGTTATTGTTTTTAGCAGATCAAATCAACGCGGCTAAAAGGTTTTATTTAATGTGAGTTCAAAGCGATTAAGTATCGCTAAACAATTTCATACGAACAATATTCTCACTCGAAACAACCTACGATACCGCCATGAAATAGTTTTGTACGTGACTATGTACGTCCGGTAAAGATTATGTGCGTCCGGTAAATAATTGCTCGTTGCTCAATATATTTCTCCAATACTGACAAAAGAATTCGAAATGGGGTGTGAAAGCGCCTAAACCTTGCATTTAATCGGGAATTAAAGCTACCAGATATTGTAGTATTTATTCGTATAATTATGCTTTTAAGAATACTCTTATCACTTTGTTTTTATTATATGCTAAGAAGGTGGTCATAGATATTATGTATTTAATTTCAGTTTGTTATGAGTTTCTAGTTTAATGAAACTGGCGTGATGGTCTGCTGGTTTTAATAATTCTTTCCCCAAGTTAAATTTTTTCTTAAGAATTGTCTTAATTTGCAAAAGAAATTAAATAATCTATTTTAACAGGTCGGAGAGAGTATTGAATTGAATAACCCGATCTGTAAAATCATGTCATGATAGTCAATGAAAAGTAATAATATTGTGGCCTTGTTTTGCGCAGGTTCGTGCGGTAGCTATGCCTTTTGTTAATTATCATGGCGTTTTTCTGGAATATTTAGAGCGATTTAATTGCTACTTTCCGAAGCGCCCCTGGTCAACACAGTAATATATTTGCAATGGAAAAAACTCTATGAACATGCGAATTATCCTGGCTCTTCTTCTTGTCTTTGGCGTTAGTGGGTGTAAAGCTCCACCGAAACCGGCTCCGGGCGACGACACCATTGTTACCAGTGAAGTGAATGGCGTTACCTTAACTCACCGTTATGCAGTCCTTGCCCCAACCGAATTTACCCCCATTAACCAAAACTATCGCGCGCTCTATCCGGCATCCATCATGATCAAACCGGATTTCGGCGGTAAAGTGATCCGTCAGCTTGAAGCCGGTAAAACCTATATTGTTCTGGGACAGGTAGAGCACTTCTGGATGGCGCTGGCTGATGAAGGGAAGGAAGAGCTGATCGGCTATGTGCCGATGCGTGCCGTGGTGAAAAGCGAGCTGTACGACAAAACGCTGCGTGAAGATCGTCGTCGCAGAGTCGCGCCGAAAAAACAGACCTGCGTGACGGTAGACGGCAGCGGCAAAGCCTGCAAAAACGCTAACTCAGGAACCTGGATCATCGATTAATCCAGCCGTGACGAGTGCCAGATATGAATAATAATGCTGTTGTGCGCCAGTTCTGTCTGGTGTTTTTCTTTGTGCTGGCCACCCTGGCCAGCGGTTGTGGATCTTCTTCACACAGCGTACCTACCAGCTACAACCTTCAGTTCAGGGCTCATCCGCAAATCAATGAGTCCGCTCCTCTTAAAGTCAGGGTTCTGCTGTTGAAATCGGACGCCACGTTTATGTCTGCCGATTTTTGGTCGCTGCAAAATAACGCTGACAGCGTGTTGGGAGCCAACCTGCTCAACAGCGATGAATTTTTCCTGATGCCCGGCCAGTTGTCGAAAACGCTCAGTGGCAAAAGCGCGCCGGAGGCGCGTTACATCGGCGTGATCGCGGAATATCAGGCACTGGATGGCAAGAAATGGCGTATCTCCCTGCCGCTCCCGGTACAGGGCGAGAGCCACTTCTACGAATTCTGGAAATCCTCTGCGGACGAACTGGAAGCGAATCTTTTCCTCGACATCAATGGAATTCGTGTCATTTCCAAATAGCGCCAGCCTAAACAGGAAAACAGTATGAATAAAGCAGAAAAGGTCATATGGACTGAAGGTATGTTTCTGCGTCCTCATCATTTTCAGCGTGCGGAAAGTTACCTGCAACATCACATTCGCGAGTGGGGGACACTGCAACGTCCGTACCTTTGGGGTTACCTGGATCTTGAACTGGATGACGCGATGTTACGTCAAGGCTGTATCGCCCTGAACTCTGCCAGTGGTTTACTGCCGGATGGCACTTTTTTCTCTTTCCACGACGCACGCCAGGCGCCGGCGCCGCTGGCTATCCCGGACAACACCAGCAATGAGCGCGTTGTTCTGGCGTTACCGGTGCGACGCGGCGGACGTGACGAAGTCATTTTCGGCGAAGAGAAAGATTCGCTGGCGCGTTATGTCACCTGGGAAAGTGAAGTGGATGACGACAACGCCATGTCCGTCGGACCTGCTGCCGTGCAGTTTGGTCGCTTACGGCTAAAACTGATGCTGGAAAAAGATCTGAGCGCCGAATGGACAGCCATTGGCGTGGTTCACGTGCTTGAGAAGCGTAACGATAATCACCTTCGCCTCGATACGCGTTATATCCCACCGGTACTCAACGCCATCAATAATCCGCTGCTGTATGGTGTGCTCAACGATCTGCAAAGTTTGCTGGTGCAGCGTAGCCAGCAAATAGGCCAGCGACTGCGTCAGCCGGGGCGTTTTAATACCTCGGAAATGGTGGAATTCACGTTGCTGTCGCTGATCAATCACCATCTTGGCGAGGTGGCGCATCTGAAAACACTGCCGATGATCCACCCGGAAGCGCTGTGGCGTAGCTGGTTGCCGTTCGCCACGGAGCTGACGACCTGGACAGCAGCGCGTTCGCCGGAAGAGACGCTGCCGGTTTATGACCATGACGATCTCGCGGGCAGCTTCAGCAAGCTGCAATTGATGCTGCGCCAGGGGCTGTCGCTGGTAATGGAAGAACACGCTATCCAGCTTCCGCTCACCGAACGCACTCACGGCCTGAATGTCGCCACGCTGCCGAATACCAGCATGGCGCGGGAGTTCGGCTTTGTGCTGGCGGTCAAAGCCAGCGTGCCGGGCGAGATCCTGCAAACCCACTTCCCGGCGCAGATGAAAGTCGCCCCAGTCACCAAAATCCGCGATCTGGTACAGCTCCAGTTGCCTGGCATGATTCTGCGCACCATGCCGGTCGCGCCGCCGCAGATTCCGTGGCATGCCGGTTACAACTATTTTGAACTGGAAAAAGGCGGCGAACTCTGGAACGAAATGGAGAAATCGGGGGCTTTCGCACTGCATCTGGCGGGCGAATTTCCGGGTCTTGATATGGAGTTTTGGGCCATCCGTAGCCCGACTGAATAAGAGAGCGAGCGCACAATATGCAGCAACAAAACGCCGCCGGCAGTGATGCCGCTCTGGCAGGAGCCAGTGGTAACAATCCTTTGGTCGCAGCGGCAAACCCGCTACTTAATGCGATACCGCAAATCCGCTTTTCGGTCTCCCATGACGATCAAAGCGGTTTGCGTCAGCATTTAATTGATGAGATCCGCCGTTTTGAAGTGCGCTGCCAGCAATCCGGGCTAGCCTACGAGGTGATCGTTGGTGCGCGCTACTGCCTCTGTACCGCGCTGGATGAAGCCGCAGCGCTGACGCCGTGGGGCAGCCGTGGCGTCTGGTCCGGCAGCGGTCTTCTGGTGACATTCCACAACGAAACCTGGGGTGGGGAGAAGTTCTTCCAACTGCTGGCGCGGCTATCGCAAAACCCACGCGAGCATATCGCGTTGTTGGAACTGATCAACTTCTGCCTGCTGTTTGGCTTTGAAGGCCGATACCGGGTGATGGATAACGGCCGTACACAACTGGAAACCATCAAACAGCGCTTGTGGCAGATGATCCGCAGCGTGCGTGGTAACTATTCGCCGCCGCTTTCGCCGCATCCGGAAGATCAACCAGTGATGCGCAAACTCTGGCGTCCGGTGATCCCATTATGGGCCTGCGTCGGGCTGGCGGGCTTCCTCGCCTGTCTGTTCTATATCTTGCTCAACTGGCGGCTTGGCGACAACACCAGCCCGGTACTGGCGAAAATCTATCAGACGCAATTGCCGGAAGCCGCCATTGCCCAACCAGCGGAAAGTGCGTCGCCAGTGCTTAATCTGCGTGCCTTCCTGCGCCCGGAAATTCAGCAAGGGCTGGTGGCGGTGCGCGATGAAGCCGATCGCAGTGTGGTGACCTTAAAAGGCGATGGGCTGTTTGCCTCCGGTTCGACGGTGGCGCGCGATAGCTACGAACCGGTGATCGATCGCGTCGCCCAGGCAATGAACAATATCAGCGGCCGCATTCTGGTGGTCGGCTTTAGTGATAACGTGCCGATCCGCAGCGCGCGATTCGCCTCTAACTACGAGCTCTCTCTGGAGCGTGCGCGCTCGGTGCAGTCGCTGCTGCAAAAACATTTGTCGCAGCCGGAACGCGTGAAAGCGGAAGGGCGAGGGGAGATAAACCCGATCGCGCCGAACAACACGCCGGAAAACCGCGCCCGCAACCGCCGCGTAGAGATTACTTTGCTGGTGTCGCCGGAGAATACGGCCGCCGAGCTGAACGGACTGCCGCAAGGAAACTAAAGGATGAATATGGTGCTTTCATTGCTGACCAACCGCATTTTGTGGGGTTTCCTTGGCGTGACGGGGTTGGCTGCCGTGATCTGGATGATCGGCCCGCTACTCTCGGTCGTTGACTCCCGCCCACTTGAATCAGAGCAAAACCGCATGATCACCATTGCGGTGATGTACCTGATTTGGGTTCAAAGCCACATTGTGCCGCGCCTCTATAATGCCTGGCTCAACCGCAAGCTGATGGACAACCTGAAAAGCGAAGAAGCCAAAGATACGCTCGAGCGCAAACGCCTGAACAGTGAAGATCAGGTGCTCAATGAGCGCTTTGAAGAGGCCGCACAGGTACTGAAAAAAGCCCACTTTAATCAGCCAGGCCAGCGCGGACAGTGGACGCAGCGCTTCGGCACCCAGTATCTGTATCAGTTGCCGTGGTACGTGATGATTGGCGCGCCGGGTTCCGGGAAAACCACCGCGCTGGTGAACTCCGGCCTGCAATTCCCGCTGGCGGATCGCTTTGGTAAAACCGCGCTGCGCGGCATCGGAGGAACGCGTAACTGCGACTGGTGGTTTACCAACGAAGCGGTACTGCTGGATACTGCCGGTCGTTACACCACACAGGAGAGCGAGCAGTCCCAGGATGCCAGCGAATGGGCGAAATTCCTCGGTCTGCTGCAAAAATACCGCCGTCGCCAGCCGATTAACGGCGTGATTGTGACGATCAGCATCGCTGATCTACTGACACAGTCCGCAGAAGCGTCCCGTGAACAGGCGCTCAATTTGCGCCAGCGCCTGACTGAGTTGCATGAGCAGTTGGGCATTCGTTTCCCGGTTTACGTGCTGGTAACCAAAGCCGACTTGCTGAAAGGTTTTCGCGCCTATTTTGCCGGTTTTGACAAAGCGCAGCGCGACCAGATCTGGGGTTTCACCTTCCCGTGGGAAAAAGCCAGATTGGTGGATTTTGACTTGCAGGGCAGTTTTCTGCAGGAATTTGCCCTGTTACAGCAGCGGCTGGATGCGGCACTGCCGGACACGCTCTTGCGGGAAAGTGATGCGCAGGCGCGCGCGGAATGTTTCCTGTTTCCGCAGGAATTCGCTGTACTTCGCCCGCTACTGTCTGACTACCTGAACACGCTGTTTGCCCGTTCTAACTTCGAAACCAAATTCTCACCGCGCGGTATCTACTTCGCCAGCGGTACGCAGGAAGGCCTGCCTTTCGACCGCGTGATGGGCGAACTCAGCCGGGCGCTTTCGCTACCGCAGGGTAAAGCTGGGGATAACTGGGATTCGGTGAGTAAAGAGGAGCCAGTACCGGGCGGAAAAGGCCAGAGCTTCTTTATCAAGCATGTGCTGCAAAACGTCATCTTCCAGGAAGCGGGTATTGCCGGACAAAACCGCTGGTGGGAGCTACGTAGCCGGGCGATGATCTGGTCCGGTTATGCGGCGTTGCTGGCACTGCTGATTATTGTCAGCGCTTTGTGGCTGACCAGCTACGGCAATAACAAAGATTACCTTAATGAAGTGAAGGCCAAAGTGCCGGCGCTGGATCAGGAGATCAAAGCCCTGCGTAGCCGCCAGCAGGGCGATCTGTTTGCCATGCTGCCGCTGCTTAACGGGCTTTCCGCGCTGCCGCAGAGTAACGCTTTCGACATCAACAATCCGCCGATCACCCGCCGTATGGGATTGTACCGCGGTAACGATGTGGCTGACGCCTCACAGACGCTGTATCAGAAAGCGCTACAACAGATGCTGTTGCCGGAAGTGGCAATGCGCATTACCACCTGGCTGCGCAACGATAACGGCAGCGATGTGGAGTACAGCTACGAGGCGCTGAAAGCCTACCAGATGCTCTATCAGCCGAAACATTACGACGGCAAATTTCTGCATTCGTGGGTGATGCTCAATTTGGAGCGCAATCTGCCGCAGAACGTCACCAGGGCGCAGATCCGCCAGCTTGAATGGCACCTGACACAACTACTGGAGCCGCAAATTCAGTCGTCGCCGTACGCCAAAGATGAGGCGTTAATCAGCCGCGAACAGGCAATGATTAACCAGCAGCCGCTCTCCACGCGCGTTTATGGCCGGCTGAAACGTCTGCTGGAACATGATGACAACCTGAAGCCGGTTTCGCTGGCTTCACTGGGCGGGCCGCAAAGCGAGTTGGTCTTTTCGCGTAAAAGCGGCCAGCCAGTGAGCGAGGGACTGCCGGGGTTGTACACGCCGAACGGCTACTGGAATAACTTTAACGCAAAGATCGCACCGGTCACCGCTTCCCTGCATGAAGATGATAGCTGGGTACTGGGTGCGACCACGCAGGCGGAAGACAAGCAGCAGACGGATAACGCGGTGCGCCAGCTCTACGCCCGCGATTTTATCGCCCTGTGGGACAGCTTCTTAAGCGACATCCAGCTGAATAACAGCGCCGATCTGAATCAGCGCATCAATACGGCGCGCTTGCTCTCTGGCAACAACTCACCACTGCGTCGGCTGGTGCTCAACCTGAGTCAGCAACTGAAACTGACGCGGGATGAGCCGGAAGACGCTGAAAAAGCGAAAAGCGCTGGCAGCACTAACCGTGGTACGCAGATGCTGGAAACCCTGTTCAGCAACCACGATGGCGCAGCAGAAACCACCAATGCCGCAGCCAGCCAGACACCGGAACAGCGCGTAACCGAACACTTTGCGCCGATTATCGAACTGGCGCAGCCGCTGGAAAAGGGCGGGAAAACTATCGTCTTTGATGATTTTCTCAAGCAGGTTGATGAGCTGTACCGCTATCTGACCGCCGTTCAGGATGCTGCCAACAGCGGGATGCCCCCGCCGGGTGGTGAAGCGATCAGCCGTTTACAGGCCAGCGCCGGACGTCTGCCAGGCGGCCTGCAAACCATGTTCAGTAACATGGCAGTAGGGGCCAGCAGCGATACACAACGGCGGGATCTGGAAAATGTTCGCAAGCGTATCAGCGTTGAAGTAGGCAATTTCTGCCGTCAGGCCATCGCCGGGCGTTATCCGCTGGTGCGCTCAGCCAGCAGCGAAGTGACACCGGACGATCTGGCGCGCATGTTCGCGCCGGGCACCGGTCTGATGGACACCTTCTTTCGCGATAATCTGACCAATAAAGTCGACACCACGCAATCCACCTGGCGCTTTATGCCTGGTATTGACGGCAAAACGCTGCCGGGCAGCGAAGGTTTGTTGGTGCCGTTTCAGCAGGCGCAATCTATCCGCGATGCTTTCTTTGCCAATGGCAACACCACGCCATCATTTCGTACCACCGTGCGCACGGTGCGTATGGATAACACCATCCTGACCATGACGCTGGATGTGGACGGGCAAATCCTGCGTTATAGCCACGGGCCACAGGCGGTACAAATCGTTAACTGGCCGGGATCGGGCGGAACCAACCAGGTGAGGATGCAGCTCGGTCTGGCCAGCGGCACAACCGCGACGCTGGTCACCAACGGTGCGTGGGCACTGAATCGCTTTTTCGAGAAAGCCCGCGTCAGCCCCGGCAGTAGCAGCCTTAGCCGCCAGGCGACATTCACCGTTGACGGGCATCAGGTGACGCTGGAGTTTGCGCCTAACAGCATCCGCAACCCGTTCCAGCTTCCCCGTTTCGCATGTCCTTGAACTGCAAAGGAACGCCAATGACGATGACTTCAGCAATTAGCTGGTACGGAAAACTGCCGAGTGCCGGTGATTTTTTACAGCGCCGCTTTCCCGATGCGCTGCAACGGCAGTGGTCTCACTGGTTTCAGGTGGGGTTGATGAACTGGCAAATGAACTGGCAAAAAGAAGAACAGCGCGCCAGCGATCGCCAGTTCGGCAATGCGCCGGTGTGGAATTTTGTTGTCCCGCCCATGCTTGGCGGGCAGCAAGTGCAGATGGGCTGTCTGTTGCCGGGGCGCGACAGCGTCGGGCGACAGTATCCGATTTGTGCGCTGATGGCGATTAACCCGCTGGAGTGGACGCCGCGCCATCTGGCGCAGGCGGGCGACTGGTATCAGCAACTGGGCCGTACGCTGCTGCATGCTATCCATAACGGCTACTCGCCGGAACAGCTTGACCAGGCGCTGCTGTCGATTCCGCCCGTGCAACTGGTTGCGCCGGAATCGCGCTCGGAAATCCTTGATGTGATCGGTTACGAAGGCGACGGTGAATCGACCATTGGCTGGAATCAGGCCGCCGAATGTTTTGACCCGCTGCGCCAGATCAGTTTCTGGTGGACCAACCGCAGCGACGGTTATCCACTCTATACACACGTACACAGCGGCAATTTTACCGGGCAGCTCTTTACGCTGCTGTTTGATCCGGCGGGAGGCGCAAGACCTGGTCGCCACGGTCTTTACCCACCGATGTTTGAATAAGCAGGTTGCGGATGACGATTGACTCTTTACTGGCTCCGGTCACCCCGGAGCAACCGTGCGGCGAGAATCTGGAATATGACGCCGACTTCCAGGCAATGGAACAGGCCAGTCTCGGTAAAGCCGAGCAGCAGTTCGGCAGCACGATCATTCCTGCCGAACCCGCCGACTGGAACCGCGTGGAAAAACTGGCCACCTCGCTGCTGGAACGCACGAAAGATATTCGCGTCATGCTGGCGCTGACCCATGCATGGACGCGCCGCCGTGGGCTGGAAGGCTACGCAGACGGTCTGTTGATGCTGGGTCAGGCACTGGCACTGTACTGGGATCAGCTCTGGCCGTCACTTAACGATGGTGGTGAATTCGATCCCTTCTACCGCATTAATGCGCTGGCTGCGCTGAGCGACAAATCTACGCTCACCACCACACTGCGCCAGTCAATACTGTTACGCAGCAATGGCGATGAGCTGAACGTACGCGATGCACAGGCGCTGCTGGATGGCAGCAAAACCGAATGCGCGGGTTACCCGGGCGGTCGGGTGCGTTTGATTGATGAACTGGTACGCGGCGGTCAGTCCGGTATTGAAGCTATCGGGCAGATTGAAGGGCGCCTGCAAACCATCCGTACATGGCTGCTGGAACAACTGGGCGAAAGCGGGGTGCCGGAAATGGAACAATTACTGAAAACGGTCAACATGATTGCCGGAGCAAGCCGGGCTTCCCGTGGCGATGAGCAGCCAGCGCCGTCCGCAGGGGAGGAGCAAAAAAGCCCGACACCGCAGGCGGTAGCCGTACCGCTCGCGTCGCACGCCGACTGGCGTTCGGCGCAGGTAACGACACGCGCCGATGCACAGTTGATGCTGGAGAAAGTGAAGCAATACTTTACTCAGCATGAACCGAGCCACCCGGCACCGCTGATGATCGATCGCGTACAGCGATTAATTGAACTCGATTTTATGGAAATTATTCGCGATCTGGCGCCCGACGGCGTAAGCCAGTTGCAAAACATCTTTGGGCGTCAGGAGTGACGCGTACTGTGTTATGACGACAGGCGCGTCGCCGGCCGTCAAACCTTCACCGCGCATATTTGATGGAGAACATCATGCCAATAAGTAACAGTGGTCAAAAATTTATCGCCCGCAACCGCGCGCCGCGCGTACAGATTGAGTACGACGTGGAAGTTTATGGCGCAGAGCGCAAAATCCAGCTTCCGTTTGTGATGGGCGTTATGGCGGATCTGGTCGGGAAACCGGTGGAGAACTTACCGTCTATTGAGGAGCGTAAATTCCTCGAGATCGATGTCGACAATTTCGATGAGCGTATGAAAGCGCTGAAACCACGCGTCGCCTTCAACGTGGATAACACGCTGACGAGCGAAGGCCAGTTGAACGTTGATCTCACTTTCGACAGCATGGATGACTTTTTGCCGGATGCCATCGCCCGCAAAGTCGAACCGCTGAACAAACTGCTGGAAGCTCGCACCCAGCTTTCCAACCTACTGACCTATATGGACGGGAAAAACGGCGCTGAAGAGCTGATCGCAAAAGTATTGCAGGATCCGACACTGCTGAAATCCCTTAGCCAGTTGCCGAACAGCGACGAGAACGCGCAAGGTAAAGAGGAGTAAACCATGAGCAATCCTTCGCAACAACATGAACAGCAGGGCGCCCAGGTTTTCAGTCAGGACGAATTTAGCTCGCTGCTAAACAAAGAGTTCCGCCCGAAAACCGACCAGGCGCGTTCTGCGGTAGAAAGCGCGGTGAAAACACTGGCGCAGCAGGCGCTGGAAAATACCGTAACGTTCTCCAACGATACCTACCGCACCATTCAGAACCTGATTGCCGGTATCGATGAGAAACTGTCGCAGCAGATTAACCAGATTATCCACCACGAAGAGTTTCAGAAACTGGAGAGCGCCTGGCGCGGTCTGAGCCATCTGGTGAATAACACTGAAACTGATGAGATGCTAAAAATCCGCTTTATGAGCATCTCCAAGCAGGAACTGGGCCGTAACCTGAAGCGTTTTAAAGGCGTCGGCTGGGATCAGAGCCCTATCTTCAAAAAAATCTATGAAGAAGAATACGGTCAATTCGGCGGCGAACCGTTTGGTTGCCTGGTGGGCGATTACTACTTCGACCACAGCCCGCAGGATGTTGAACTGCTCGGTGAGATGGCGCGTATTGGCGCGGCGGCACACTGTCCGTTTATCACTGGCACCGCGCCAAGCGTGATGCAGATGGAGTCCTGGCAGGAGCTAGCGAACCCGCGCGATCTGACGAAAATCTTCCAGAACACCGAATACGCCGCCTGGCGTTCACTGCGTGAGTCAGAAGATGCCCGTTACTTAGGTCTGGTGATGCCGCGCTTCCTCTCCCGGTTGCCGTACGGCATTCGCACTAACCCGGTAGATAGCTTCGATTTTGAAGAAGAGACCGATGGAGCGAACCACAACAACTATACCTGGGCCAACGCCGCTTACGCGATGGCGACCAATATCAACCGTTCCTTTAAAGAGTACGGCTGGTGCACATCCATTCGCGGCGTCGAATCTGGCGGTGCCGTGGAAAATCTGCCGTGCCACACCTTCCCGAGCGACGATGGCGGCGTGGACATGAAGTGCCCGACTGAAATCGCCATCAGCGATCGCCGTGAAGCGGAACTGGCGAAAAACGGCTTTATGCCACTGATCCACCGTAAAAACTCTGACTTCGCCGCCTTTATCGGCGCGCAGTCGCTGCAAAAACCAACCGAATACCACGATGCCGATGCCACCGCCAACGCGCGTCTGGCTTCTCGTCTGCCGTATCTCTTCGCTTGTTGCCGTTTTGCGCATTACCTGAAGTGCATTGTACGCGACAAAATTGGCTCCTTTCGCGAGCGAGACGAAATGGAACGCTGGCTGAACGATTGGGTGATGAACTACGTCGACGGCGATCCGGCGAATTCCTCACAGGAAACCAAAGCGCGTAAACCGCTGGCAGCAGCCGAAGTGCAGGTGCAGGAGATCGAGGACAACCCTGGTTACTACGCAGCGAAATTCTTCCTGCGTCCACACTACCAGTTGGAAGGCCTGACCGTGTCGCTGCGTCTGGTATCGAAACTGCCGTCGCTGAAAACCAAAGAGGCGTAAGCAGAGGTGCCGCAGGCGGGGAGTCTGCGGTCCTTAATAGCATTCGGCCGACAATTAATCGTTCGGACGCGGTTATTTCAATGCGCCGAATACGAATTACACAACGACCAGAGCCAGTTTTTGGGAGTTGCCATGAGAATCGCTTGTTTCGGTTTGTTATTGGTGTGCAACAGTGTCCTGGCAGATCAGAAAGAAGACCCGATGGCCTTCATTAAAAATATGCCCTACACGCAAGTGGTGAAGGATATGACGCTTGCACGCTGCATTGCGCAGGTTGCCGATCCGAAATCGCTATACTCGCTGGACGCGGCACGAAGCGCAAACGCGATGCGGGAATGGATGCCGTTCGATATTGAAAATGGTGATGCAAAAATTAATGCTTTAATCAACCAGTTCAAAGGGGCGACGCATCAATTCCATACGGAAAGTCCGCAAAATGTTAAAGGACTGACGCTAAACTGCCTGCGTTTATACCATAGCCCTGAGCTGGATCAGCTGGCGAAAGAGGTGCTGCTGAAAAATTCGCATCACACCTGGCAACAGGACAATCCGAATTAACGTTACCCCCGTGAGCAAATACTGTGCCGCGAAGCAGAGTGAAAATAACCGAATTCTTTCCCTCATTGCGAGGGAATGAGTGTTTCTGAACAGATAGTTCATCTTTTCAGAAATAAACGAGGCAGAGGTAAAATATGGAAGGTTTTATTCGGCCCCATGCTTACCCGTTTGCCATATATACTCGTCATACTTCAAGTTGCATGTGCGTTGGCTTTCCTCGCTCACCCAGTCACTTACTTGAGTAAGCTCCTGGGGATTCACTGCGTCGCCGCCTTCCTGCAACTCGAATTATTTAGGGTATAAGCGCTTTTTCGAAAGCAATATTTATCATTAACGAAGAGTAAATATTATGGCTATTGATATGTTTCTGAAGGTCGATGGAGTTACGGGTGAATCTAAAGATTCTAACCACACCGGCTGGACTGATATCACATCTTTTTCCTGGGGGGCTTCACAACCTGGAAACATGAGCGTTGGCGGTGGCGGCGGTGCCGGTAAAGTCAATTTTAATGACCTGCATGTTAACGCACTCATTGATAAATCCACGACGGCTATCCTGAAACACTGCGCCAGCGGTAAGCACCTGGCTAAGGTTGAGCTTTCCGTCTGCAAAGCCGGTGGTCAGCAGGTTGAATACGCACGTATCACGCTGGAAGATGTGTTGGTGACGTCTGTTCAGTACACCGGTGCGGATAACGGCGACACCGTGGGTGTGACCTATGCATTCCAGGCTGCGAAAGTGAAACAGCAGTACTGGGAGCAGTCCTCATCCGGCGGTAAAGGTGCTGAAACCAGCTCTGGCTGGAACATTAAAGAAAACAAAGAAGCGTAAGGCTGCTGTTTTTTTGACGCGCACTACGGCAGGCACAGGGCAGCGGCTCTGTGCCTGTATCTCAAAGATGTTGTATCTGATGTCTGACAAAAAAGTTATTTCTCGGCTCACTCCACGCAGGGCGAGTTTATGGCGCATCACCAGAAATAATGAATGCGTGTAGTAACGGAATAGGTTCGAAGAAAGAATCTGTAACTGGAAACCGTCCAGGTATTCAAACGCAGCCGTTTTAGCTAAAGCGGCGCCGTTTGAGTGCACATAACTCCAGCAGGAATATGCTATGCGATTCACGATTATTACCAGTAAACCCGGTCATCAGCCGCCGCAAAGCTGCTGCGACTTTTATCCACCTGGCGGCACTATCGGCCGCGGCACTGATAACAACCTGGTGCTGCCGGATAACGACCGCTCCATTTCTCGCTTGCAGGCGATTGTTCATATCGCCGGTAATGGCGAGTGTCGCATCACCAATCGCGGCAATGTGACCCGCGTAGTGCTGAATGATATTCCCCTGGAACGTGGCCGTCAGGTCGAATTGCAGGATGGCGATATTCTGGGCATTGATGAATACCGTATCGAAGTTACCGAGCTGATTCAGGATACGCAGCCGGTAAGCCGTATGGCGGAGGAGATGTACCCGAAGCATGTTCAGCCGCAAGTGGCTAAACCTGCGCCTGCCCCGGCGGCGAAAAGCGTAGCGGAAAACGCCCCGGCGTCAGTGCCAACGGAAATCTGGGACAGCCTGATGCAGGAATTCTCCATCTCCGACAGCATCTCCAGCAACCGGGCGAAAACGCCGGAAGCGCAAAATCTCAACCCTTTTGCCGCGCCGAAAGAGCCTGAACGTAACCCGGAGGATCCGCTCTCGCTGTTGAATAACAACGAACCGTTGGTGACGCCGAAAACCCTCGCCTCCGATCAGCTGTTTAACGATGAACAGCTTTTTAAAAATGACAGCATCTTTAACGACGTTACGCCATCCGCACTGGTGCCTCCGCTCGAGCGGGCCGCACAAAAACCTGCGCCGGAAGTGGATGAACTGGATCCGCTGGCGCTGTTTGGCGGCAGTAGCACGTCGGCGGCACGCAGCGACGATCCGCTTGGGCTGCTAAGCGGCGCAGTGCCGCTGGCGCATGCGGATGAGATTGTTCCGGCGAAACCCGCCGAGTCTGTTATCCCCGATCCGCACGGCGTGACGCCGCCGCAACAGCCACAGCCGATCATCACCGAACTACGCGCGGAAGATCTCAGCACCACGCCGCTGTTTGTCGATGGAGAATCGGATCCGGTGTCGGAGCCGCAGGATTATGCGGGTATCACCCTGCCGACGCCGCAAGCGGTACAGCGCAGCGCGGCGCAAACGCCGAAAGGGCGCCTGCGTATCGATCCACTCCAGAGCAACGACGCGCGAAGTACGCCAGCCGTCAGCAATGGCGACAGCAGCGATGTGCTGAAAGGCGAGTTGCTGGACGCGTTACTGGAAGGCATGGGGCTTGGCGATATGCAACCAGTACCGCAGTTTGATAAAGAGAATATGCGCCAGCTTGGCCAGATGCTGAGCATGTTTTCCCAGGGTACCGTTGCGCTGTTGTCCTCGCGCTCGATTCTGAAACGCGGCGTTAAAGCCGATATGACGATGGTGCTGGATGACGCCAACAACCCGTTCAAGCTGTTGCCGTCGGGCAAAACCGTGCTGATGCAGATGTTTGGTACGCGGATGCCAGGCTTTATGCCGCCGAAAAAATCGGTGCGTGATGCGTTGATCGATTTACAGGCGCACCAGCTAGGCATGATCTCCGGGATCCGTGCGATTATCGCCGCGATGTTGCAGTCGTTTAACCCGGAACAACTGGAAGATGACGCCAAACGCGACGGCGCCACTGCGCGTCTCGGCATGCTCTCGAACCGTAGAGCCGCCCTGTGGGATTACTTTGTGCGTACCTACGCGCAAACGGCGGGTGAAATTGACGATGACTTCCATACTCTGTTTGGCGAAGCGTTCCTTCACGCTTATGACGTGGAGGTTAACCAGTACAAAGACTCACAAAGCGGATCGGAAGAATGAATATCAGCACGGCCTCCATATCCCGACAGGGCGAACGTGCCAGTAATCAGGATCAGACCGGGGAAAACATCGGCGAACGTGCCGCCTGCTTTGTGGTATGTGATGGTATCGCCGGGTTACCCGGCGGTGACGTAGCGGCTGCACTGGCGCGTAATACTATCATCGGCCGGTTTGATGGCGATGAGCACCTGAATGCCCAGTACATTCGTCAGTACGTCAACGATGCTAACCGTGCTATCCGTGAAGAGCAGAAAGCGGTGCGGGATTATCACCGCATGGGCACGACCATGGTAAGTCTGTTTATCGACCGGGATTATCAGCTTGCCTACTGGGCACACGCGGGCGACAGCCGCCTGTATCTCTTTCGTCGCGGCTGGCTCTATCATGTCACCACTGACCACAGCCTGGTGCAGCAGATGAAAGATGCCGGGCACCAGACCGAAGGCATCAACAGCAACTTGCTCTACTTTGCGCTGGGGCTTGGTAAAGATGAACGCGAGCCAAGCTACAGCGACGTGGTGCCAATTGAAGATGGCGATGCCTTTCTGCTCTGTACTGATGGCTTCTGGCACAGCGTCAGTGAAGAGCAGATGCAACAGTCGCTGCATATGGTGAATACGCCGGATGAGTGGCTGACGCTGATGAATCAAATCCTGCTGAAAAACAGTGTCGGGGCGCAGACCCAGCAGGACAACTATAGCGCCGTAGCGGTGTGGATGGGTACGCCTCAGGAGACAACGCTACTGCATACGCTCTCTGAAGCCGCCCAGTTTTTCCCTCTTCGTGATTGATACAGCTTACAAGGACTTTTATGAAACTTTGGCTACCGAGTTTGGCTTTGCTGGCGGTGTGTGGCAGCGTACAGGCAGAAAACTACCGTATCGTGCAGTCGCCTTCGCAAAAACTGGATGTCTGGATCGATAACATTGCGGATAACACGCCGAAAAGCTGGTGCAGCAAAACCTTACCGCTGCGTATTGTCGCCAGCGGCGATAAAAAACCTGCTGTACTGAACAACTTTTTACCGCGTCTTGGTTCGCTGCTGGTAAACCAGTGCGGTACACTGACGCAGGTGCACTGGAAATTGACCGACCCGCAGGGTGAGACTCTGGCTGAAGGAACGGCCGATAAAGCGAAAGAGTGGGCACCGGTCGTCACCTCGACAGGCGCAACCGTAGCCGCTTCTTCAACTTCAACTTCAACTTCAACTTCAACTTCATCTTCAACTTCAACTTCAACTTCAACTTCATCCTCGTCCGCAGCCCTGACGCCGCCGACAGAGCGCGCTGAAGATCTCTCTCCGGCCGCTAACCGTACGCCGTGGCAGGAATTTACCCTGCAGGACGGCTGTCATCTGCGCACCTTCTGGCAGGGCGATGCCAGCGCGCCAGCGCTGTTTATTCCGGCGAAAGAGGATGGCAAATGTGAGAAGGGCGGCTGGCTGAACGGGCGCAGCGAAGTGACGCAGATCAGCAACGGCGCAGAGAAAAAGATCACCATGACCTTTGTTCACGGTTTCCCGGTAAGCGGCCTGAGCGACAGTGTTGACGCCGATCGTCTGCTTATCACCACCGTTAACAACGAACGCATGGTCGTCAGCGAAGGCAGCCTGGCGCAGAGCTGGATGATCCTGCCTTACGTCAACAGTCTCAACGGCTGGCAGGCGAACGGCACGGTGGCGGTGGAAATCTCCCGCGATATAGCCAGCGATGCCACCCGTTTGCAGGCTCGGCTTGATGAAGTGCGCAAAGCCTGGACGCCGTGGTTCGAACCGGGTACGCGGCTTAATATTCTGCTGATCGATTCGTTGCACCCGCAGCTGCGCGATCCGGCGGTCGGGACTTACAAGACCCTGAACTAAGGAGCGGCGATGAACACCCTGTTGCAACAACTGGCGGGCGAATCCCTGCAAGAGAGCCTTGCCCGGCTGGAAAGCCGCATTCGTACCCAGCCCGGCGATGCCGATCTGCGTGCAGCCTTTGTCCAGCTTCTTTGTCTCGACGGCAACTGGCCGCGTGCGCGAGCACAGTTGAAAAGCTGGCAGGCGCTGAAACCGCAGGCACAACCGACGGTGACACTGCTGGAGCAGGCCATCAACGGTGAACGCCAGCGTGCCGACGTGATGGCCGGTCGCGCCCGTCCGCTAACGCCAGAGCGGCAGTGGCCGTGGCTGGCGGCGATGGTCAGCGCACTGGATCCGGAATCCACCGGGCCTGGCGCACACCGCGAAGCCGCACTGGAGAGCGCTGAGGCGAATCCCGGCCAGTTAACAACTCAGTCTGGCGAAACGCACACTTTCGACTGGCTGATGGATGGCGACTGCCGCTTTGGCCCGATCTGTGAAGCGATCGTCAACGGCCGTTATTTCTGGCTGCCGTTCAGCGCAATTGCCGCCATGCAGTTTCAGCCGCCGGCCAGCGTCACCGACCTGGTGTGGCGTCATACGCTGGTGCGTTTGCAGGATGGCAGCGAACAGGTATGCCAAATCCCGGTACGTTATCCGCTGGATCGCGAAGCCGAAGAGCGCTTTAAACTCGCCCGCGTCACCGAGTGGCAGCCGCTACCGGGCGATGCGCCGCACTTCCTGGGCCACGGGCAAAAAACCTGGCTCAACGACAGCGCCGAGTTCTCGCTGCTCGATCTGGCCACACTGAGTTTCGACACGGCTGTTGCAGATGAGTAATTCCGCCCACGATGAAGAGAGTGATCTGCTGCGCAGCGGCTGGCGCTCGCGACGCGGCAAAGAGACCGTCGGCGCACTCGACAAAATGCAGCCCTCGCTGCTTGATCGCCTTACCGATGACGCGCCGGACAAAGTTCAGGAGCCGCTGAACAGTAACCTGGTTTCCCATGCCATGCTGCGACGCCACGTACTGCGTGATTTGCAGTGGTTGTTCAATACCATCAACAACGAAGCGCAGCAGGATCTGAGCGGCTTTGACGAAGTGCGCCGCTCAGTGGTTAATTTTGGCGTGTCGCCGCTGGCGGGCAAGCGGATGTCGGACATCGAATGGCAGGATATCCAGCGCAAGCTGACCAACGCGATTTTGCATTTTGAACCGCGCATTTTGCCGCAAGGATTACAGGTTCGCTGCATTTCCGATACCCGGTCGCTGGATCTTCACAACGTGTTGTCGATTGAGATCAAAGGGCGCTTGTGGTGCGTACCGTATCCACTGGAGTTTTTGTTCCGCACGGATGTGGATCTGGAAAACGGGCATTTCGAGCTAAAAGAGGCGGGGTAATCATGGACAGCAAATTACTTGAGTACTACAACCGCGAACTGGCCTGGCTGCGCGAAATGGGTCAGGAGTTTGCCGGGCGCTATCCGAAAGTGGCCGGACGCCTCGGCATGCGTGGCATGGACGTTGCCGATCCATATGTCGAACGCCTGATGGAGGGCTTTGCCTTCCTGACCTCCCGCGTACAACTGAAAATGGACGCCGAATTTCCCCGTTTCTCCCAGCGTCTGCTGGAGATGATGGCACCCAACTATCTCGCGCCGACGCCGTCAATGGCGATTGCGGAGCTGACGCCGGACAGCGCAAAAGGAGATCTGAGCAACGGCTTTGTGGTGCCACGCGGTACCATGATGGACAGCCAGGTAATGAAGAAGAACGGCGTCACCTGTAGTTATACCACCGCTCATGATGTCACGCTGTTACCGTTGAAAATCAGTCAGGTGGAACTGGGCGGCGTACCTGCCGATCTGCCGCTGGCGAAAGCCGGCCTGAGTCAACGCGGGGCGCAAAGCGCGCTGCGCATTCGTGTGAGCTGCGATGGCCCGGTTAACCTCGGACATCTCGATTTTGATCGCCTGGAACTGTTCCTCAGCGGCCCGGACATGCAGGCGCTGAAACTGCTGGAACTGCTGATGGGTCACCAGGTGGGCATTGTTTGTCAGGTCAACAGCGCCAGTGCACCGTTGCAGGTGCTGGCCGATGACGCATTGCAGCAGGAAGGCTTTGCCGCCAGCCAGTCGCTGCTGCCGGACGATCTGCGCAACTTCGACGGCTACCGTCTGTTGCAGGAATATTTTGCCTTCCCACAGCGTTTCCTGTTTATCAGCTTTCAGGGGTTGCGTTCGATGGTGACGCGAAGCGGCGATGCCACCTCGTTCGATATCATCATTCTGCTGGATAAAGCCGATGAGCAACTGGAGCGGGTAGTAGATAAAAACCACCTTGCACTGCACTGCACGCCGGTGATTAATCTGTTCCCGAAAGTGGCTGAAAGGCAAAAGCTGAGCGAAAACCAGCACGAATACCATCTGGTGGTGGATAACATTCGCCCGCTCGATTACGAAATCTACGCGGTGCACAAAATCCACGCCAGCGTCGATGGTCAGCGCGATGAGCAGACGTTTCGCCCGTTCTGGAGTAGCTGGAGCCAGGATGAAGGCAATTACGGCGCTTACTTCTCCATGCGCCGCGAACAGCGCACCGTATCGGAACATGCGCAGCGCTACGGCACCCGTACCGGCTATATCGGTTCCGAAGTGTTTGCCTCGCTGGTTGATGAACAGCATGCGCCGTGGCGCGAAGATTTACGCTATATCACCGCTGACGTGCTGTGCACCAGCCGCGACTTACCACTGATGTTGCAGCAGGATATGGGGCAGTTCGTGATGCCGGATTCGCTACCGGTGAAATCCCTGCACCTGCGCAAAGGCCCGACGCCGCCGCGACCGGCGCTGGCGGAGGGGTTAAGCACATGGCGGTTGATTAGCCAGTTGCAGATGAACTATCTCAGCCTGATGGACGGTGACGATGGTGAAGGCGCAGCCGCGTTGCGCCAGCTTCTGGGCTTGTACACGCGGCTGGCGGAAGCGCCGGTGGCGCGCCAGATCGACGGCGTGCGGCACTGCGTGCTGGAGCCGGTGCATCGCCGCGTGCCGGAGCCGGGGCCGATCGTGTTTGCACGCGGTATGGGCATTACGCTGACGGTCGATGAACAGGCGTTTTCCGGTTTTAGCCCGTGGCTGTTTGGCAGCGTGCTGGAACGCGTTTTTGCGCGGCTGGTGGGAATGAACAGCTTTACCGAGTTCACCCTGAAAAGCCAGCAGCGCGGTGAAATCGGTTACTGGCCGCCGCGCATGGGCAAGAGGGCGCTGATATGAGCGAAGCCCTGACTAGCGCGCCGCAGATTGTTCGCGCCAGTTCGCTACCGGAGGCATTCTGGCAGAACGTGATGGCCACACCGTGGCGCTACGATCTGTTCAGCCTGCTGCGGCGTATTGATGCCCGCGGCGGGGAACGTTATCCGCTCGGGCGCGCGCCGCTACCGCGTTTCGAATCAGTGCGCATCGGGCAAAAACCGTCGTTGGGCTTTGCGCCGTCGACCCTTGCCGAAGTCCGTAAGCGTGATGGTTTGCCGCTGTACGATATCTCTATTCTCAGCTTCGGGTTGTTCGGCCCGAACGGTCCGCTACCGATCCATCTGACAGAATATGCCCGCGAACGCATCGATCATCACCAGGACGATAGCCTCAGCGCTTTTGCCGATCTGTTTCACCACCGGCTGTCGCTGCTGTTTTATCGCGCATGGGCGGATGCGCAGCCCACGGTGTCGCTCGACCGGGGCGACAATAAACGTTTTGAACAGTACATTGCCTCGCTAATAGGCATGGGGCAACCAGGGCAACTGGAAAAAGGCTGTCTCAGCCCGCATGCGCGTTTTGCGTTGGCCGGGCATCTGACGCGCAACGGACGCGATCCGGAAGGGCTGGAGAAGATCCTGCGCTGCTATTTTAATGTGCCGGTATCCATCGTCGAAAATGTGCCGCAGTGGATGCCGCTAAGCGAACGCGAACGCGCGCGTTTGCAGGGCGGTCGACATGCGCCGCGTCTTGGGCAGTCGGCCTTTCTTGGTAAAGCCGTGCGCGATGTGAGCCACAAGTTTCGCATCGAAATTGGCCCGCTGTCCGCCGGGACTTACCGGCGTTTCTTGCCCGGTGAAAAAGCCGTGACCGAGATGCGCGACTGGGTGCGCCAGTATCTTGGCATCGAATATGAGTGGGCGCTGCGCGTGATCCTGCGCCATGAAGATGTTGCTGGCGCAACGCTTGGTGGCACAGGTCGTCTTGGCTACAGCGCCTGGCTTGGCGCTCAGCCACAGCCGCATCCGCGTGGAGATTTGGTATTCAGCCCGGAAGGATAACCTTTCGTCTTATTCATCTGACGCGACAACTAACGGAATTTACAATGTCGGAAATTAGCCGCGCCGTACTGTTCGGCAAACTCGATACGCTGTTATTTACCTCGCTGGAAAGCGCCACTGCGTTTTGCAAACTACGTGGCAACCCCTACGTCGAGCTGGTTCACTGGCTGCATCAGTTGATGCAACAGCCGGAGGGTGACCTGCAACAGGTGATCCGCCACTTTTCGCTGAGTGAAGAGGCGCTGACGCGGGATATCGTCGCTGCGCTCGATAAACTGCCGCGCGGCGCGAGTTCGGTCTCCGATCTCTCGGAACATATTGATACTGCCGTTGAGCGGGCGTGGGTCTACGGTTCGCTGAAATTTGGTGTCACGCGCATTCGCGGCGGCCATCTGTTGGCGGGGATCCTGAAAACCTGGAGTCTGGCGACCGTGCTGAAAGGCATTTCGTCGCAGTTTGAACGGGTGAGCGCCGATGCGCTGCTCGACAACTTCGAGGCGATTTTTGCCAACAGTAAAGAGACGCAGCAGATGGCAACCGCCGTTGGTGATACTGCCGCTGCGCCGCAGCAACAGGGCACGCTGGCGCAATACGGCCAGGATCTGACGGCCAGAGCCCGCGACGGCAAAATCGATCCGGTGGTGGGCCGTGACGAAGAGATCCGTCAGATGGTCGATATTTTGATGCGTCGCCGCCAGAACAACCCGCTGTTAACCGGCGAAGCAGGGGTCGGAAAAACGGCGGTAGCGGAAGGGCTAGCGTTGCGCATTGCCGCAGGCGATGTGCCGGAACCGCTGGTGAACGTGCAACTGTGGCTGCTGGATATCGGCATGTTGCAGGCAGGCGCGGGAATGAAAGGCGAGTTTGAAGCGCGGCTGCAAGCGTTGATCAACGAAGTGCAATCCAGCCCGACGCCAATCATTCTGTTTATCGACGAAATTCACACCCTGATTGGCGCAGGCGGCCAGCAGGGTACCGGCGATGCTGCCAACCTGCTGAAACCGGCGCTGGCACGCGGACAGTTGCGTACCATCGGCGCGACCACTTGGGCGGAATATAAAAAATACATAGAAAAAGATCCGGCATTAACCCGTCGCTTCCAGACCGTGCAGGTTGCCGAGCCGGATGAAGAGAAGGCGGTATTAATGCTGCGCAGCACGGTTTCCGCACTGGAGAAGCACCATCGCGTGTTGCTGCTTGATGAAGCGGTCGTCGCTGCCGTGAAGCTCTCTCACCGCTATATTCCGGCGCGTCAGTTGCCGGATAAAGCCGTGGCGTTGCTCGATACGGCCTGCGCCCGCGTCGCTGTCAGCCAGAGCGCGCCACCGCCGCAACTGGAAGATTGCCTGCACCGTATTGCCGCGCTGGAGGTGGAGATTGAGATTGCCAACCGCGAAGCGAAAATGGCGACTGGCGACAGTGGGCGGATAGAGAAATTAACTGCCGCGCGTCAACAGCAGGAACAGTTACGCGATGAACTGACGCAGCGCTGGCAGCAGGAACAGGCGCTGGTTGATGCCATCATCGCGCTGCGTGCGCAGTTGCACACTGCGGTGGAAGAGGATCTGGCCGGTCTACGCGACTCGCTGGCGCAGCAGCAACAGGCACTTAAGACATTGCAGGGTGATGCGCCGCTGCTGTTCACCTCGGTTGATGCCAACGTGGCGGCGGCGGTGGTGTCCGACTGGACCGGCATTCCGCTGGGGCGGATGGTGAAAAATGAAATTGATGCGGTGCTGAAACTGGCGGATACATTGAATGAACGCGTGATTGGTCAGCGTCACGGGCTGGAGTTGATCGCGAGGCGCGTGCGCACCTCGCGCGCTCGCCTCGACGATCCGAACAAACCGGTCGGCGTGTTTATGCTCTGCGGCCCTTCCGGTGTGGGCAAAACCGAAACCGCGCTGGCGCTGGCGGAATCGCTGTATGGCGGAGAGCAGAATATTATCACCATCAATATGAGCGAGTTCCAGGAAGCGCACACCGTTTCCACGCTGAAAGGCGCGCCTCCGGGCTATGTCGGTTATGGGGAAGGTGGCGTGTTAACCGAAGCTGTGCGCCGTCGCCCGTACAGCGTGGTGCTGCTGGATGAGATCGAAAAAGCGCATCCTGACGTGCACGAAATCTTCTTCCAGGTGTTTGATAAAGGCTGGATGGAAGATGGTGAAGGCCGCCATATCGATTTTCGCAATACCATCATCATTCTGACCTCTAATGTCGGCACCGAGTTGATTACCGGCATGTGCGCCGATCCGGATCTGATGCCGGAACCGGATGCGCTACGCGATGCACTGCGTCCGCCGCTGTTGCAGGTTTTCCCACCTGCATTGCTTGGGCGCTTGCTGGTGGTGCCGTATTTCCCGCTCAGCGACGAGATGCTGGCGCAGATTGTGCGTTTGCAGCTTAAGCGCATTCAGCGCCGTCTGGAGGAAAACCACGGCATTATCTCGGAAATCGATGACAGCGTGGTCGGGCAGATTGTGGCGCGCTGTACCGAAGTTGAATCAGGCGGCCGTATGGTGGACGCCATCCTTACGAACACTCTGCTGCCAATGATGAGCCAGCTATTACTCGACGCCAGTGCGCGGGACGAGCAATATAAGCGCCTACGTGTCACGCTTGAGCAGGGTGAGTTTCACTGTCAGTTTGCGGCGTAAAGCCATTATCAAGAGAGTTTTCCACTATGACGGATCACGATAACAACCGGAGTGTACCGAATGCACTGCCGCCAGGATATCGCTTCAACGAGTTCGAAATTAAAGAAGTGATTGGCGGTGGTGGTTTTGGCATCGTCTATCGCGCCTGGGATCATCAGCTCGAACGCACTATCGCGATTAAAGAGTTTATGCCCTCTTCACTGGCTGTACGCAACGATGACATGACACTGGTGCTGCGCAGCGAGCGTTTTAGCAAAGCTTTTACCGCCGGGCTTAACAGTTTTATCCATGAAGCACGTCTGCTGGCGCGTTTTAACCACCCGAACCTGCTGCATGTGCTGCGTTTTTGGGTGCAGAATGATACCGCTTATATGGGCACGGTGTTCTACAGCGGCACCACGCTTTCCCGCCTGCGCGAGAAAAACCCAACGCTGATTAACGAAACCTGGATCCGCCGCATGCTGCCGATGCTGCTGGGCGCCATCAAAAGCATCCACGACGAAGGGTATCTGCATCGCGATATCTCGCTGGATAACATCCAGATCCAGGATAACGGCTTGCCGGTGCTGCTTGACTTCGGCTCCGCGCGCCGCAGTATCGGTTCTGTCTCGGATGAAACGGAAACCATGCTGCGTCCGGGCTATGCGCCGATCGAACAATACACCGACGACAACGAAAGTGAGCAGGGGGCGTGGACCGATATCTACGCTCTTGGCGCGGTGCTGCATACGCTGATTATCGGTTCACCGCCGCCGGTTAGCGTGGTGCGCAGCATTCAGGACACCTATATGCCGCTGGCGCAGCGCAACTTGCCGGGATACACCCCTTCGCTGTTGCAGGCGGTGGATCGCGCGCTGGCGCTGAAGATGGAAGATCGTCCGCAGACCGTCGATGAGTTCGCTGCACTGATTGAAATGCCGGTTGCCGGGCTTGGTGATGTGCTGAGCGTTAAACAGCCTGGCACCATGCTGATACCGGTCGAAGAGGCAGAAGGAAAACAGGCGGCGCCGGGATGGCAACGCTACAAATTGCCAGGCCTGGTGGCGGCAGGTGTGATTGTCGGCATCATCGCCGGGGCAATGTTGTTCGGCGGCAGTTCAGCGCCGGAAAACGCGGCACAGACCGCCAGCGTTACGCCGGAAGTACTACCCGCACCGCCGGTGCAGCAACCTGTGCGGGAAGCGCCTGCTGTACAGACAGCGCCCGTGCAGACCGCTGCGCAAAGCGCCGCGCCGGTGGTTAGCCAGACGCCTGTCGCGCAACTTTTTGTGCGTATGAAAGAGGGCGAAAAACTGAGCCTCAATGGCGAAGCTCAGTCAGTATCTCCGGCGACTAATGGTTTTGCCTCACTGAAACTGCAGCCTGGTCGTTACGAAGTGCTCCTGCAGGGGAACGGTCAGAGCCGTAGTCAGACCATTACTATTGCTAAACCGGGCACCTGGTTAATTAATCCTTAACCTTAATCAGCACTATTTCGTCGAGTAATATTATGCCCGACAAATTCGGGGAGAATTATCTCCCCTTCCTCTCTCTCGCATTACAAATAATGTGATGTCGTCCTGTTTCGATCGTTACGGTTGTATTGTCCGACATATAAAAAAGACAGAGCCATGAATTTATTAACACACAGCAACAACGGTGACAGTGAATTTACGTTTGTCGTGTCTCGATCCAGTGCTCAATTCGATGATAAAGTTCATACCGTCGCCGCAAAAAAAACACGTGAGCTGGAAATAACTCTCACAGATTTTCATCTCGAATCTTCAGAAATGCTGGAGGTGGACGGTTATCCCGCCGTCGAACTGTTTTATCAATTCAAAAATGATAACCGCGTTATTTATCAACGACAGACACTAATTTTACTGGATGATGCGATCTCCGGGAAAAAAATGGTCAGCTATGTAGGAACCTGTCCCGGTGAATTCAGTGAAAATAATCAAAGACAATACCAGGAGATAATCCAGAGCATTAAATTTCATCGTGCAAAATAAAACATATCAGTGATGCAGCTATTATTGCTGAGATAAACTTAGAGCCTATCCCATTAGGCTATTTTATTTGCCATTTTGGACCAGGGCAGTGCTCACACAAAATGTGTTGGCATTTTGAACGCCGCTTGCGGCGACCCTTTAGAGAGCGCGAAGCGAGTAATCCTCACGTACTGCGAGTACGCTCCGGTTGTTGCGCGCTGTCCGCGTCCAAATTGACTGCAACAATATACGCCTGGTGGGATAGGCTCTTAATTACGGATACAACGTTATGGTGAACAGAATATCGGTCAGGCTGCCCGTAGAGGGGCTGCTTTTCTGGAAACTCTCCGGCCGCGAGGCGCTGTCGGAGCCGTTTACACTGGCGCTGACAGTACTGGGAACGGACGCGCGGATTGACCGCAGCAAACTGCTGGGCCAGCCGGTGACGGTGACAGTCCCGACGCAGACGGGCTCGCGTTATTTCAACGGGAAAGTGACCCGCGTGGCGGTGAGTGCGACGGAGTTGTCGGGCACGCGCTATGCCGTGTACCAGCTGACGGCCGAGCCGGATGTGTGGCCGATGAAACGCGACCGTAACCTGCGCATCTTCCAGAGTCAGACGGTACCGCAGATTGTGAAAACGCTGCTCGGTGAATACCAGGTGAATCTGGAAGACCGGCTGACCGGCAGCTACCGCGTCTGGGATTACTGCGTGCAGTACCAGGAGAGCAGCTTTGACTTCATCAGCCGCCTGATGGAGCTGGAAGGGATTGCGTACCACTTCAGGCATGAAGCCGACAGACACACGCTGGTGCTGACCGACGCCGCCTCCGAATTTAACCCCTTCCCCGGTTATGAAACCATTCCGTATCACCAGACGCCATCCGGCGGCAGCACGGATGAAGATGGCATCAGCCAGTGGGCGTTGGAAGACAGCGTCACGCCGGGCATCTACAGCCTTGACGACTATGATTTCCGCAAGCCGAATGCGTGGCTGTTCCAGGCGCGGCAGAACCCGTCCTCGCCGCAGCCGGGGAGCATTGATGTGTATGACTGGCCGGGGCGCTTTGTCGAGCACGGTCACGGCGAGTTTTACGCGCGCATCCGCCAGGAGCGCTGGCAGGTGGAGTACCAGCAGATTCAGGCCACCGCCACGGCGGTGGGCGTGGCGCCGGGCAGCACCTTCACGCTGTATAACGCGCCGTTTTTCAGCGATAACGGCGACTATCTGACCACCGCAGCGACCTACTTTTTTGAAGAGAACCGCTACGCCAGCGGCAGCGACGGGGAAACGGAGCACCGCATCGACTTTACGGTTATCCCGTCGTCGGTGGTGTACCGCCCGGCGGCGGTGACGGCGTGGCCGCGCACCTACGGCCCACAGACGGCGAAAGTGGTTGGTCCGCAGGGGGAGAGCATCTGGACGGACAAATATGGCCGGGTGAAGGTGAAGTTTCACTGGGACCGGCAGGCGAAGGGCGATGACACCAGCTCCTGCTGGGTGCGGGTCTCCAGCGCCTGGGCGGGCCAGGGGTTTGGCGGGGTACAAATTCCGCGCGTCGGCGACGAAGTGGTGATCGACTTTATCAACGGCGACCCGGACAGGCCGATCATCACCGGACGTGTCTACAACGAAGCCAGCATGCCGCCGTGGGCGCTACCCGCAGCCGCGACGCAAATGGGCTTCCTCAGCCGCTCGAAAGATGGCTCGGTGGATAACGCCAACGCCAACGCCCTGCGCTTTGAGGATAAAGCGGGGGAGGAGCAGGTGTGGCTGCATGCCGAGCGTAACCTTGATGTGGATGTTGAGAACGACGAAAGCCACACCATCGAAATGAATCACACGCATTTTGTTGGAGAAAACGAAACACTGCGGGTGGTGAAAAACCAAAATACTGGCGTCAAAGTCAACACTGTGAATTTGACTGGCAACGATCGTCAGGATAAAGCATGCAATGACTTTATTCTCTCAGCCGGGAATACATTGCGTCTGGAGTGTGGGGAGAGTGTGATTGAATTATCCAGCGATGGGAGCATCAATATCGTTGGCAATGATTTCAATTTCACGGCGAAAAAAAGTGCGCAAATTAATACCACGGGGGGAGAACTTCATTTAAATCCTGACGGAGGTTCGGCTGCGATAGTCGCACCCGGTTCAGGTCATCAGGCGGCCATTCAACAAGAAGTTGAAAGTTTTTTTGTTATCAACAGCAATAAATAAAGGGATACGGAAATGGCTGATTATATTCTCCAGGAAGCAACGCTGGCGCTGCCGGATGTATTTAAAGATCGTACCATGAATTTATTTACGCTGAATGATAACGGTGCCAGTGAGTTTACTTTCGTTGTATCCCGGGCCAGTGCCAAAAAAGACGAAAATATTCAGGCGGTGGCTGCGAGAATCTTGCGTGAGATGGAAATTACTGTTCCGCAGTTTCAGCTTCAATTGTCCCGACCTGTAACGATTGACGGTGAACCTGCGATTGAACTTTATTATCAGTTCAAAAGCGATGGCGCGCTTATTTTTCAGCGCCAGACAGTGATCTTATTAGATGAACAACCAACCGGGAAAAAAATTGTTTGCTACATTGGTACTTGCCCTGATGAATTCAGTGATTATTACCAGCGGCAATACCAGGAGATTATTCAGAGCATTAAATTTCATCGCGAGCGTGAAAGAGAACCTGAGCAGATGTTACAGGCTGATGATCAACGGGTATTCTTTGCGCTTGATACTGAGACAAAGCATCTAAATGCCTTTGAGGGTATACAGGCACTTTACCAACACTTGCCTTTGCAACGAGCACGTGAAGGTACGTTTTTGCTCTACGCGCAGGATGGGCAAGCACTGAAGATCGCTCCCGTACCCGGAAGCCAGCCAGTACGCTATGCGCTGTGGACGCTTCCTGAGGCCGGTGGGCACAATCTTGGCCAGCAATTGTCTATTTGTCGAACATTCGCGGGCGTTGCTGGACTGGATTCCGCTGAGAATGTCCGACGTTTCCTTGCGCATGGCAGAGATGGCGTGAATCATGGCTGAGTATCAAGCCGCGCGCGTTGATGATCCCATTGCTCATACCGCGTCGAAAGGCTGGATGATCGCTGGCCTTATCGGTGGTGCTTTGTTGGGCGCGGCTGCCGTAGCGGTAACCGGTGGCGCGGCACTGGTGGTGGTCTCCACTGTTGCCGCCGGTGCTTGCGCGGGCGGCGGTTTGGGGGAAGTTTTAGGCAGTATGTCATGGGCGCCCAGACATGTGACCGGAATGCTGAGGGAGGGGTCTCCTAATGTCTTTATAAATAGCCGTAAGGCAATCCGCGCGCACTACTCTCTCGGTGAGTGCGATGAACACAGCGGTAGTACACAGCGAGTCGCTGAAGGATCTATAAAGGTATACATCAACAACTATCCTGCTGCGCGTCTCGGCGATCGTTTGACCTGTAGTGCGGAGATATTCCAGGGCTCAGTTAACGTTTTTATCGGTGGCGCAAAAGTACAAACGGATGATATCAATCCCGAAATTCCGGCGTGGGTGAACTGGGTGATGTTAGCTGTTGGAGCTGGTGCACTAGCGGTAGTTGCCGGACCGGTAATTGCATTGTTAAGTACCGTAGGGGGAATGGCGGGAGGAACGCTCGGCAACTATATTGGCGGTAATATCTTTGGCGAGGGTAGCGACGGCCAGAAATGGAGTATGCTGGCTGGTGGGCTCATTGGCGGTGGCCTGGGGGTTAAAGGCGGAGCGAAGTATAACGCCTGGCGAGTGGGTAAGGTTGAAACCAATGGTGTTCCAATAGACAAAGCCACTTACGATGAGATCCTCAATATCCCTAAAGGTCAGAAGCCAGATCCTGAAACCTACCTTCCACAAGAATACATTAGCAAGCATGCGGAGGAATTTTCTGATGGTGCGACGCGTATCGTTTCAAGAGGTGATTATGATATGTACGGCTTGGGTAAGCCGGATAACTTAAACTCAGAATTCGTAAGTTCTAAGCGTAATATGGAGTCTATTGTTAATGAGTCAAATGGCGATACAACAGTAATGTCTGAACGTTTGGGCATTCCTAAAGAGCAATTTGAACAAGGGGATTTACTTAGGGTCGATTATTTCCCTACCGAAAAATATAATGCAAAAATACCAACGGGTAACGAGTGGGGTGCCCGGGATACTGAACCTTTATGGTTGCCTGGAGGGAAGCTACCCAATGGAGACTATGAGGCTGTTATCTCTATGAAAGATTTAGAAAAAGGCGTTGACTACCAAGTGTATGATCTGAAAACAGGAGCGATATATGATTGAGGCTAAAATTATTTATTCGCAGCGAGGCGATTTTGTTTTAATGGAGTCTGGAGATAAATTTATTATTTCCGTGCTAATACCTAATTTTTATCCAAATTCACATTTTGATGTGAGTAAACACTTTTTCCTGACAGATGAAGAGATAAAACATAAAGATGACGTTGATTATCTAAAAAAATTATCTGAACTGATCAGGAAAAACTGGACTCTATTTTCTGATAGAGAGATAGATAATGTAAAAATTAAGCGATAGGGTTTTGCAGTTTGTAGTATCTGATAAACGAGATGTGTCATGAATTATATTAATAGAATATCCTTTAACCCATGGTATTATACTCTTTATCAAATAATAGACGGTGGTTTTGTACTGAAGATGATTTTTTCTGAAGGTGTCTATAAAGTAGATATCGAACGATATTTTTTGTTTGCTGCGGATGAAATTGTTAGGCCATTAGATGCTGAATATATGAAGGTATTGTTAGAAAGTATCCGTTGTGATTACGCACGATTTCAGTCGCAAGAAATAACAAAAGAGTCAGTTTCAGACTGGTTTTGCTATTGTGGATAAAGATAATGATTCTGTTTGAGTTTTTTTTCAAGGTGATAATACTATTGTTTCGGTCAGGTTAGGAATTGATTATGAAGTTTATAACCTTAAGACAGGAGTTGTGTATGAATAATGTTAAGGTTATTTTCAAAGAACAGAGTGATTTCTTTATCTTGCAAGGAACTGATGGCTTATATATTTGTATGATTTGGCCGGCCGGTCATCTTGATGAAGAAAAGTGTTTTAAACTGAAAGATGATGATTTAATAAAATATCCTGATTATCGTGATATGGTTTCTTTGGCTAAAGAAATTCGTAGTAATTATAAATCATATAAAGCGCAAGAAGTACCTGTTCCGGATTTCTAGAGAGCGTGAGAGCGTTTAGAATTCTGTGTCACGTTAAAAATTCTACAGCGTCATCACATTATTCAGTCGTCCCTCAAAATAAATGGCTAACTGCGACAATGTCAAATTCCAGCTCTGGATCGGCATTGTCCATTTTTCCTGTGCGTTCATTATCCCCACATAAAGCAGCTTCAACAGACTGTTTTCATTCGGGAAAGCGCCTTTAGTTTTCGTCAGTTTCCTGAACTGACGGTGTACCGATTCGATAACATTCGTGGTGTAAATGACTTTGCGGATATTCGCCGGATAGCGGAAGTATGCTGACAGATTTTCCCATTTGCGACGCCACGACTGGAGCACTACCGGATACTGCTGGCCCCATTTGGCCTCCAGCTCATCCAGCGCCGTTTCTGCGGCTTCTTTCGACACCGCGCGATATACCGGTTTCATGTCGGTCATGAAGGCTTTATGGTGCTTTGAGGCCACGTATTTAATCGAGTTACGGATCTGGTGAATGACGCACAACTGAACCTCTGTCTGCGGATAAATGCTGTTTATTGCCTCCGGGAAGCCGGTTAGCCCGTCCACGCAGGCAATCAGAATGTCTTCAACACCACGGTTTTGCAGGTCACTCAATACGGATAACCAGAAGTTAGCGCCTTCACTTTCCGACAGATACAGGCCCAGGATTTCTTTTTTGCCTTCCAGATTCAGCGCCAGAACGGTATAAACCGCTTTGCTCTGATAACGGCCATCCTCACGGATTTTATAGTGAATAGCGTCCAGCCAGACGAAGGGATAAACCTTCTCCAGCGGGCGCTGTTGCCACTGTTTTAGTTCAGGGATGACTTTATCGGTTACTGCACTGATGGTGGCGGTGGACACGCTGAAGGCATATAAATCTTCAATCTCCCGGCTGATGTCCTGGTAGCTCATCCCCAGTGCAAACAGGCAGTGCAAACAGGCGAATGATCTTGCGTTCGATCTCGTCGGACAGCGTGGTCTGGTGCTTCTTCACTAACTGGGGTTCAAAAGTACCATTACGATCACGCGGAGTTGCCAGTTCAAAGCTGCCGGTAGGGGCTTTAATGGTCTTTTTGCCGGAGCCATTTCTACGGTTAGCTTCAACGTCCTGAGCCAGATGAGAGTCAAGTTCAGCGGCCAGAGCGGCTTCAGTTAACTGTTTGATTAATGGTGTTAAGATGCCATCTTTGCCGGTGAGTGCCTGACCGGACTGGAGGGCCTTAAGCGCTTTGTCAAAATCGAAGGGCTGGGACATGTGTCATTCCTTTTTGATTGTATATTACTGGAATGAGTCGGATAAGAGAGCCGCATTTCTGCGACTCCCTCTCCTCAGAACCGTGCGTGCAAGTTTCCCCGTACACGGCTCAAGTCCCCATAAAGCCAGATAAACCTGACCCGGCAACCCTCTGCTGTGGAGGATATTTCCGCATTCGCTCTTTAAAATAATCAAGGTATTCCACATCATAAGGATTGGCAGCAGAGCGGATTTGTCGGTGACGTCGTATTGGCGTCGCAGAAGCCAGTTTCAAACTGAGGCTCCTGACTTCTCTGTTTTTCGTGCGATAAATTGCGTGAAATATCCAGCGGCGCAACCCTCTACTACCGTAATACTTTCGGTAAAGCCAACCTTTTGATTTTCTGCTGTGTTTTCGCCTTATCATGCGATAAAGAGCCCAAAGAATGACGGCGTCAATTTTACTGAAGATGGCTTTTGCTACCACATGACGATAATAGTTTACCCAGCCGGTCAATTTACGGTTGAGCAAGCCTATTAACGAAGCTGTGGGTAACGCAATGCCTGCTTTGATCTCTTTTCTGATAACATCAAGGAAGGATTTGATACTGCTTTTCGCCGGTTTAATCAACAGTTTACTGCCATACTTGCGTACATTAAACCCCAGAAAATCGAATCCCTGTGAGATCGATACGATCGCGGTTTTCTCTTCAGATAACGTCAACCCTCTTTCGCTGAGGAAGCCTGTTACCGCGGGTTTGATGATGTTTTCCAGTAGCTCTTTTGAGCTGCCGGTTATCACAAAATCGTCGGCATATCTGACCAGATGGACCTTGTCGGCAGATCTCGTGATGCTTTTCAGCATTGATTCCATACCATCCAGAAC
This sequence comes from Pseudomonadota bacterium, assembly GCA_018261615.1. GTDB lineage: Bacteria > Pseudomonadota > Gammaproteobacteria > Enterobacterales > Enterobacteriaceae > Kosakonia. The sequence goes on from JAGTSE010000018.1 coordinate 45,402, forward strand.
ACCATTAGCCAGGCAGGGAGAAATGATCCCACCCTGCGGCGTTCCTGCTGCGGTAGAGAAGAGCTGTCCATCCTCAACAAAGCCCGCTTTCAGCCATTGTGCAAGTATCTTCCGCTCAATACGGAGATATTTTAACATCCAGTCATGGCTGATGTTATCGAAACAGCCTTTGATATCCCCTTCGAGGATCCATTGTGCTGATGACCTTTGTGCCAGTACAACAAAGCACCACTCTATTGCATCTGCGGCAGAGCGTTTTGGCCGAAAACCATACGAGTGGTGGTCAGCTGTCGTCTCAGCCACAGGCTCTGTTGCTAACAGAAAGAGTGCCTGCATGGCACGATCATGCATCGTGGGGATCCCCAACGGTCTGGTCTTACCGTTCTTTTTGGGAATGTGGATACGGCGTAAAGGCTGAGCCCGATAACCTCGACAGTTCAGAGTCAGAACGGCCTGCCATTTTTGTTGCGGATTTATCCATAGCGTTCCATCAATGCCCGGTGTGTTACGTCCCCGGTTAGATGTTACGCGTCTTACAGCAAGCAGCTTAGCCTGATGAGATCGGGTTAGAAGCCGCTGGAGCACTCGCACTTTATTCCAGCGCTGTGCTTTGGTTGCCTTAGCGATACGCAACTGGATTCGAAATACATCCTCTCCAACCTGTTGCCAGTCGATTGATGACCACAGAGATGATGCTGAAGGTGCACCGCGCGGGCTTGTGGCCTGACGCGTCATTTGCGTTCCCTCATAACGTCGATTTTTTCCTGATTTTCTCGCCAAAGAAGACTCGCCGGACGTCAGCCCCTTTTCAGGTCGGTAAAAAAAAAAACCGTATCCCGATCATTACAATCGGGCGTTTGCTTCTTCCGGCGTCCCGTTCCCGCACAACCATTGTTTGTCCTCACGAACTCACTACCTTACGGAGTTGTACGGGGTTACCACGTTCCGTTCCTGTGACTCAAGGGGACAGGCCCCCCGTTAACACCGGCGATACCCTACTCACGATGCCCCATCTGTGAAGGAACATACCTGATCGCTTGCCTTTTTGGCTGAAGCCTGACAGCCGCTTTGGCTTCTTAAGTATTACGATGCTTACCGGAGTTTGCTTATGCTGACCATACCCTTATCCCTTGCGCCTTCACCGCCTGCGGCTGGCAGTTTTGATTAAACCTCACGGCTCGCTCTTACGGATAATCCGTGGCTACGTTGTCCCCGACGCTTTGCACCCTGAAATTACTCTCAACGCACAGTCGGGTAGGGAACTGCTGGTGAGACAGCAGGTTTCTTCGCACTTATTACTACTTATTGGCTGAAACAATCACAGGAACAGCCTCGTGTCGCACCACAGAATTTCTAACACTCCCGATTTCTAACTCATGGCTACCATTCGGGGAGCGTAAAGAATGGCTTGGTTATTACTGTGATAATAAAGTTGTTATATCGCAGAAGTAATGAAAAAAAACGAAGCATTCGAATTTTGTAATTCAGTTTGTCTAATTTTCCCCTAACAAACGATAAAACCCTCATTTAACAAAACCCCCGACGCGTTCTTCCGCCGGGGGTTTTATCATTTAACGCTGGCTACAGCCTGCGCACTGTTTGTTCTGGATCTGCTGGAAGAAGTCGTTACCTTTGTCATCCACCAGAATAAACGCCGGGAAGTTCTCCACTTCAATCTTCCAGATCGCTTCCATACCCAGTTCCGGGTAAGCCACGCATTCGAGGCTCTTAATGCTCTGCTGCGCCAGTACCGCAGCCGGGCCGCCAATACTTCCCAGATAGAAACCGCCGTGTTTGGCACAGGCATCGGTCACTTGCTGACTGCGGTTGCCTTTCGCCAGCATGATCATGCTCGCGCCGTGGGATTGCAGCAGATCCACGTAGGAATCCATACGTCCTGCAGTGGTTGGGCCGAGTGAACCGGAAGCATAACCTTCAGGCGTTTTCGCCGGGCCTGCGTAATAGATCGGGTGATCTTTCACGTATTGCGGCAGCTCTTCGCCGTTGTCGATCAGCTCTTTCAGTTTGGCATGGGCAATGTCACGCGCCACGATGATGGTGCCGTTCAGCGACAGGCGAGTCGATACCGGGAACGCGGAAAGCTGCGCCAGAATATCTTTCATCGGCTGATTCAGATTGATTTTCGCCACATTGCCTTCGCCCTGCTGGCGCAGTGCTTCCGGGATGTACTGCCCCGGATTGTGCTCCATTTTCTCAATCCAGATACCTTCGCGGTTGATTTTCGCTTTGATATTACGGTCAGCAGAGCAGGAGACACCCATGCCGATCGGGCATGATGCGCCGTGACGCGGTAAACGAATCACGCGGATATCGTGGGCAAAGTATTTGCCGCCAAACTGTGCGCCGAGACCAAGGTTCTGCGCTTCCTGCATCAGTTCCTGTTCCAGTTGCACATCGCGGAACGCCTGGCCGTGCTCGTTACCTTCGGTCGGCAGACCATCGTAGTAACGGGTCGATGCCAGCTTCACGGTTTTCAGCGTGGATTCAGCGGAAGTGCCGCCAATAACAAACGCGATATGGTACGGCGGGCAGGCTGCTGTGCCGAGAGAACGCATCTTCTCAACCAAGTAGTTTTTCAGTTTCGCCGGGGTGATTAGCGCCTTGGTTTCCTGGTAGAGATAGGTTTTATTCGCTGAGCCGCCGCCTTTGGCGATGCAAAGGAATTTATACTCATCGCCATCCACGCTGTAGAGATCGATCTGAGCCGGCAAGTTGGTGCCGGTATTCACTTCTTTGTACATATCCAGCGGCGCGTTCTGTGAATAGCGCAGGTTATCTTCGGTGTAAGTGTTATAGACACCGCGAGCCAGCGCCGCTTCATCGCCGCCGCCGGTCCATACGCGCTGGCCTTTTTTACCCATAATGATTGCCGTGCCGGTATCCTGGCAGGTTGGCAGCACGCCCTTGGCAGCGATTTCAGAGTTACGCAGGAACTGCAACGCCACGTATTTATCGTTTTCGCTCGCTTCAGGGTCAGTCAGAATGGCAGCAACCTGTTTCTGGTGGGAAGTGCGCAGCAGGAAAGAAGCATCGTGGAAAGCCTGTTGTGCCAGTAGCGTCAGCGCTTCGGGTTCTACTTTTAAGACTTGCTGGCCGTCAAAGTCGGCGACAGAAACGTGTTCACGACTCAGCAGATAATATTCCGTATTGTCTTTCGCCAGCGGGAACGGATCCTGATATACAAAAGGTTTGTTCGACATAGCTCATTACTCCATAAAAATAAACCGCCGGGAAAGCCCGGCGGTTGTGAATCAGAACATCATGGTAATCCACGGATAACCAATCAATAGCAGAGCGGCGAGGAAGATCACACCGAAGATGGTGCCCAGACGCCAGTAGTCTTTGGTCGGCAGGTAGCCACTGCCGTAGTAAATCGGGCTCGGGCCAGTACCGTATGGAGTGATGATACCCATCACACCCAGAGAGGTACACAGAACCAGTACAACCACTTCCATATTGATGCCCGGGATCGTGGCAGCAATGGTCAGCATCGCCGGCAACAGGGCAGTGGTGTGCGCAGTGGTGCTGGCAAACAGATAGTGCAGCAGGTAGAACGTCAGCAGCAGGGCGATAGTTGCCATCCCCGGAGAAATACCGCTCATCAGCATACCGCCTTCTTTACCCAGCCAGGCAATGAAACCGGTGGAGGAGAGGCCATCGGCCAGCGCAACCAGGGTGGCGAACCACACGAAAGTATTCCATGCTGGTTTGTTGCTGGTAATGTCGTTCCAGGTCAATACGCCGGTCCACAGCATCAGTACGACGACCAACAGCGCAGCCAGAGCCGGTTCAATAAAATTAGCGGCGAAAATCCACATCAGCAGGGCGCAGCAGACAAACACCAGCAACAGGATTTCGTTACGGGACATTTTGCCCAGTTTTTCCAGCTCACGGCTCGCCCACAGCGGCACTTCATCATTGATTTTCACTTCCGGTGGATAGAACCAGTAAACCAGCAGCGGCATGGTCAGAATCAACAGTACGCCGAGCGGCAGGAAGGCGATAAACCAGTTCCCCCAGGAGATGCTGATGCCAACGGTACTTTTCACCAGCGCCAGCGCCAGCAGGTTCGGTGCCAGAGCGGAGAGGAACATAGAACTGGTGATACAGGTGGCGGTGATGGCAACCCACATCAGATAGGAACCAATACGGCGAGCGCTCGGATCGTTCGGTTTAGAATCGTACAGCGGCGGCAGGTTGGCAATAATCGGGTAGATGGTACCCCCGCTGCGCGCGGTGTTAGACGGTGTGAACGGTGCCAACAGCAGATCGGCAAAGGTGATAGCGTAACCGAGCGTCAGGCTGCGACGGCCAAGGTATTTCACCAGAATTAGCGCCAGGCGGCGACCGAACTGCGTTTTATCGTAACCGGCGGCGAACATAAAGGCGCCGAAGATCAACCAGACGGTCGAGTTACCGAAACCGCTCACCGCCCATTTAAAGGATTGGCCTGCGAGCTTGAATTTCGGGTCGGCTAACTGCTCAGGGCTAAACAGCAGCCACTGACTGCACAGCGCGATGACCACCACGCCGGTCAAACCGATAACAGCACCCGGCAGCGGTTCGAAGATCAAACCCACGATCACACCAACAAAGATAGCGAAGTAGTGCCATGCGAATGGCGGTAAGCCCTCCGGCACCGGAACAAACAGCAGGAGCACTGCGACGATAATCGGCAGCGCCATCATAATCAGGCGGTTTTTATTTCCACCTTTTGCACTGGCTGCGCTGGCAGACGGCGGTATTGTCGTTTTCTCTTTCATAGTGAGCATCTACAAGTAGTTAAAAATTCGGTGTCGGTAGCAGATTTTGAAGTTACTTTATTTACTTACATAAGTTACTTTAGTTTTCTATTGCGACTTCTCATATTCTGCCGGTTTTTATCTAATGCCTCTTTATCTGCACTAAATTAAGAAAATTTCTGTTTTTATATATTGCGCTTCCACTCGGTAATACTCTTGATTGAGATCAAAAAAACGCAAGCACGATAGGTTTTTTTTTATATTTTTTAATACCCACATAGCAGTATGTGGGTATTCTGTGAGAAACATCTCAATTGTTAAATATTGGTGCTGATAATAAATCTCATTTATCGTTTTTTGTTTGTTAACTCATTGATAAATTGATTTTTGATCGGCTTTGGGAAAACCTTTGCTTCGTGGGCCAGGTAATCGCAATGTTACCGGTAATTAATATGATGTAAATATATTATTTAAAATTGATAATACAGTAGAGGTAGTGCTGTTATTAAGGTGGTTAAATAGTTTTTTAACTAACGTAATTAATTTTGTAAATAGAATTAGAGGTATATTAAATACACGACAAATGGATTTCCAAACGAAAATAAAAAATAAATCCGTCACCGAATTCAAAGTTTATAAATTTATATTTGGAGTTAAATATGACCAGCAACGAGCGCATCCTCAGCCCCTTTACATTGCCAAATGGCGTAGAACTGAAAAACCGTTTGTTAATGGCTCCGATGACCACCTGCACAGGTTATTACGATGGTACTGTCACCAGTGAACTGGTTGAATATTATCGTGTCCGTGCCGGTAGTATTGGGACAATTATCGTAGAGTGTTGTTTTGTTGATGATCTGGGGCTCGCATTTCCGGGCGCAATTGGTATTGATAACGACGAAAAAGTTGCTGGTCTGGCAAAAATCGCCGAAGCCATAAAAGCTGAAGGCTCTAAAGCGATCCTGCAAATTTACCACGGCGGCCGCATGGTTGAGCCGAAACTGATTGGTGGTCGCACGCCGATTGCGCCAAGCGCGATTGCCGCTCCGCGTGACGGCGCAGCCACGCCGGTGGCAATGACCACGGCGGAAGTTGAAGCGATGGTGGTGAAATTTGGTGAAGCGGTACGCCGCGCCATTCAGGCCGGTTTTGACGGCGTGGAAATCCACGGTGCCAACACCTACCTGATCCAGCAATTCTTCTCGCCGAACTCGAACCAGCGTGACGACGAGTGGGGCGGCAGTCGCGATAACCGTGCGAAATTCCCGCTTGCGGTGCTGGATATCACCCACAAAATGGCGCGTCAGTACGCGGATGATGCCTTTATTATTGGTTATCGTTTCTCGCCGGAAGAGCTGGAAGTCCCCGGTATTCGCTTTGATGACACTATGTATCTGCTGGAAAAACTGGCAGCGCGCGGTGTTGATTACCTGCACTTTTCTGTTGGCGCGGCGCTGCGTCCTTCCATTAATGACACCAGCGATCCGACGCCGTTGATTGATAAATATTGTGCGATGCGCTCTGAGGTACTGGCACAAGTTCCGGTGATGGGTGTGGGCGGCGTGGTTAACGTGGCTGACGCAGAGCAGGGGCTGGATCACGGTTACGATCTGATCGCCGTGGGTCGTGCCTGCATCGCTTATCCGGACTGGGCCGCACGCATCGCCAATGGTGAAAAGCTCGAACTGTTTATCGACAGCACCGAGCGTGAAGCGCTGAATATTCCGGAACCACTGTGGCGCTTCTCGCTGGTGGAAGCGATGATTCGCGACATGAGCATGGGCGAAGCGAAATTTAAACCGGGTCTGTTCGTTGAAACTGTGCAGGACGACACCAGCGAAATGGTGGTTAACGTTAGCCTGGAAACCGACCGTATTGCCGGTATCGAACTGGCCTCTGCGCCGCAAAACGTGGAATTCACCAGCAGTTTTGAAGAGATCCGCGATCGCATTCTGGATGCCAATTCACCGCATGTTGATGCTATCTCCGGCGCGACCAGCCAGAGCGAAGCGGTGAAAAAAGCGGTGTCGAAAGCGATGCTGAAATCCAGCAAAGCGCGCGTGGCTGAAGAGGGTGGCGATGTCACGGCAGTGAAAAATTATGATGTCGTGGTGGTAGGTAGCGGCGGCGCAGGCCTGGCCGCTGCCATCCAGGCGCACGACGAAGGCGCGAGCGTGCTGATCGTTGAGAAAATGCCGACCATCGGCGGTAACACCATTAAAGCGTCAGCCGGGATGAACGCAGCAGAAACCCGCTTCCAGCGTGTAAACGGTATTCAGGACAGCAAAGAGCTGTTCTTCGCTGAAACACTGAAAGGCGGCGGGAACAAAAACAACCCGGAACTGCTACGCCGTTTTGTGGAAAATGCGCCGGAAGCGATCGAATGGCTGGCGCGTCGCGGCATCATGCTGAACGATATCACCACGACGGGCGGGATGAGCATCGACCGTACGCACCGTCCGCGTGATGGATCAGCCGTCGGCGGTTACCTGATTAGTGGCCTGGTGCGTAACGTCACTAAACGCGGTATTGATGTGATGCTGGAAACTTCCGTCGAAGAGATCCTGTTCGCTGAGGGGGAAGTACGCGGCGTGCGTCTGTTGAATGACGAGCAGGAAACACTGACTGTGCAGGCGAAAAGCGTGATTGTGGCGACCGGCGGCTTCAGCGCCAACAGCGCAATGGTTGTGAAATACCGTCCGGATCTGGATGGTTTTGTCACCACCAACCATAAAGGCGCAACCGGTGGTGGTATTGCACTGCTGGAACGTCTGGGTGCCGGAACCGTGGATATGGGCGAAATTCAGATCCACCCGACCGTTGAACAGAAAACTTCCTATCTGGTTTCCGAGTCTATTCGCGGCGGCGGTGCGATTCTGGTCAGCCAGCAGGGCAAACGCTTCTACAACGAGATGTCGACCCGCGATAAAGTCTCAGCAGCCATCATCGCGCTGCCGGAACATTATGCTTACATCGTGTTCGATGAGCATGTGAGAGCAAAAAATAAAGCGGCCGACGAGTACATTGCGAAAGGCCTGGTGACCAGCGCCAGCTCTCCGCGTCAACTGGCGGACAAACTGGGCATCGACTATCATGCGTTCCTTGCCACGCTTGAACGTTACAATGGCTTTGTGGAAAAACAGCACGATGAAGATTTCGGTCGTACCACCGCGCTGCGTGCTCCGATTAACGAAGGGCCGTTCCACGCCATTCAGATTGCGCCAGGCGTACACCACACCATGGGCGGTGTGACCATCAACACCGAAACGGAAGTGCTGAATGCCGTGCATCAGGTGATTCCGGGCGCGTATGCTGCGGGTGAAGTGGTTGGCGGTATCCACGGCGCTAACCGTATTGGCGGTAACGCGGTCGCTGATCTCATCATCTTCGGTTCGCTGGCGGGGCATCAGGCAGCGGTTCGCGCCAAACAGTAACACATTGTCGGATGGTGTCTGCATCTTATCCGGTCCGGGCCTTCCAGGCCGGATAAGACGTCCCAGGACAATCAACAGGAGTATGCCATGTCCGATCATTCAGTCTGGAGCTACTCTGCGGTGTTGATGGGCTCGCCTATCCTGCTGAAACTCTTCTCCCACGATGAAGCGCTCGCGTCGCGCGTTTTTTCGCTTATCAAACAGTACGAAGACCTCTTTACCGTTAACCGCGCCAATTCGCAGGTAATGGATATCAACCACGCCGCCGGCCGTCATCCGGTCGTCGTCAGCCGCCCGGTGTATGAACTGATCAAATGCGCCAAAGCCGCCAGCCAACTGCCCAACAGCGCGTTTAACCTGGCGATCGGCCCGCTGGTGAAACTGTGGCGCATCGGTTTTAAGGGCGATTCTGTTCCGGCCGCGGATGAGATTGCCGCGCGGCTACGCATCACGCGCCCGCAGGATGTTATTCTTGATGATACCGCCGCCAGTGTGTTTCTGGCACAGCCAGGTATGGAGATCGATCTGGGCGCAATTGCAAAAGGGTTTATCGCCGACCGGGTGCGCGACTACCTGCATCAACAAGGCGTCAGCGAAGGGCTGATCAACCTGGGCGGCAATGTACAAACGCTGGGATCGCCGCAGGGCGGCTGGACCATCGGCGTGAAAAAACCCTTCGCCGCTGCCGATGCGCTGGTGGGCTCGATTGAAGTCGTGAACAAATCGGTGGTGACATCCGGTACCTACGAGCGCTATTTCGAGCAGGATGGCAAGCTATGGCATCATATCCTCGATCCGCACAGCGGCTATCCGCTGAGTAACGAACTCGACAGCGTGACCGTGATTTCCACCGACTCTCTCGATGGCGATATCTGGACCACGCTGTTGTTTGGGCTGGGTGTGGAAAAGGGCTGTGCATTGTTGCACCAGCGGCAGGATATTGAAGCGATTTTTGTCAGCAAAAAACGCGAAATTACCCTCTCATCCCGGCGTCAGTTCCGCTTCACGCCGCTCGATCCCTGCTACCGGCTTACTGGCTGTACTGCTTAAGCAGACTGTATTGTTCAGCAATCAACTGATAGCGATAGACCGGTCGCCCGGTGGCACCATAATGAATGGTGGTGTAGAGAATATTAATCTGCGCCAGCCAAATCAGATATTTACGGCAGGATACACGGGAAATATTGACTGCGTTTGCCAATTCATCGGTTGAAAACTCGATACCAGGATGGGCGTCAATCCACTGACAAATGGTACGCAGGGTTTGCGCGGTCAGCCCTTTTGGCAGACGACGAGTATCGGCCACTTCCGGTGCGCCGCCGTGCAGCAGGCGATCCACATCCGATTGCTCATAGTAAGGGCGTGCATCCATCAGCTTACGCTTTTCGCGCCATGTGGTGAGCGCTTCTTCGAAACGCGGGAACTGGAACGGTTTAATTAAGTAATCGACCACACCGTAGTGCAGTGAGGTCTGAATGGTGGCGGCATCGGCAGACGACGTAATCATAATGACGTCGATAGCGCGCCCGCTGGCGCGAATAACCGGCAGTAGATCCAACCCGCTATCCTGTTGCATATACACGTCCAGCAGCACCAGATCGATATTGCGCAGCGGATCCTTGATCATCTCCTCAGCCTGATGAAGCGACGACGCAGTCCCGCAGCACTGAAAGCCGGCAATCTGCGTCACATACATGCGGTTCAGTTCTGCCACCATGGCATCATCGTCAACAATTAATACATTTATCACGCTGTCTTCCTTTCACTATCCCAGGGGAGATGGACAAAAAATTGGGTAAATACGCCGGGCTCGGACTCAACGGTCAGGGTTCCGCCCAGTTCGGTAAGCTGCTGACTGGCAAGAAATAGCCCAACGCCACGGTTATCGCCTTTGGTCGAAAATCCTTTACGGAAAATCGCATCAATGTTGTCCGGCGCAATGCCCGGACCATCGTCGCTGACCTCGCCGACAAGCCAGCCATCCTGATAATGCAGCAACAGACTGACTTCGCCCTCCGCTTGCTGGCTTAACGCATCGAGCGCGTTTTCTATCAGGTTACCGAGCACCGTTACCAGCACGGTAACCTGTTTTTCGTTCGGATTATCAGGAACCAGACTTTCATCGGCCAGACTCAGGGTCACACCGCGCTCTTTCGCCCGGTTGAGTTTACCTAACAGAAAACCGGCGACCACCGGCGATTTAATTCGATGCTGAATGGCGCCAATATCGGTCTGATAATTCTGCGCCGTTTGCAGCACATAATCCTCCAGCTTGTCATAACGTTTCATATTCAGCAGGCCGAGGATCACATGCAATTTGTTCATAAATTCATGGGAGGCGGTGTGCAGGGCGTCAACATAGTTCACCATCCCGTCCAGTCGCTGCAACAACTGGCTAACTTCTGTTTTATCACGGAACGTGCTGATAGCACCGATAATCGTGTTTTGGCTGCGCACTGGCACAGTATTACACAGTAACAACAAGCCATTACAGCCCAGTTCACGATCCTGAATTGGTACCCCGGTTTTCAATACTTCCAGCAGATCGGCCAGCAGCGGCGCGTGCCCGACAGCGCCATCGCTGGCATTGGTCAGCAGCATCTGTTGCGCGGCGTGATTAAGCAGCGTAACGCGACCATCGGCATCCACTGCAATCACCCCTTCTTTAAGCGACTGTAACATCGCCTGGCGCTGCTTAAACTGTGCAGAGATTTCGTACGGTTCCAGCCCGAGCAAAATACGTTTCAGCACCCGCACCAGTTGCCAGATGCCGAGTGAGACAATCAGCGCGCTGAACAGTAGCATCCACATCACCGCCCAGCGGCTGCGGTTTACCTGATCCTGCACTTTACTGAGCGAAATGCCGACTACCACCACACCAATTTGCTGATAGCGGTTGTCATAAACAGGCGTAAATACGCGCAGCGCCAGTCCCAGCGTGCCGCGATTCACCGCCACATTCTCTTTGCCGCGTAGCGCGGGTTGCAGGTCATCGCCGATAAAAGTCTGCCCGATGATCGCAGCATTCGGATGTGAATAACGAACCCCCTGCATATTCGTGACGACGGCGTAAAGCAGATCATTGCGCACGGTCACCGCCGAAGCCAGCGGCTGAATCACATTGCTGCCCGGTGGCAACAGCAGACCGCGTTTGATCTCCGGTGCATCAGCCAGCGTGCGTGCCACGGCCAGCGCCGTCTCTTTCACCCCATCGCGCGTGGCGTTGCTGATTTGCCAAAACCACAGGGCAAACGCCAGCAGCAGCACGGATCCCGTGACGCTGCATACCATCAATGTCACCGTGGTGCCGAGCTTCATCGGACGTTTGCGCGGTTTTATCGCCGGAGGCGCTAAGTCGTTCATGCCAGACCTGATTCTCTCTAAGTAAGAAACGTATTATCACCGATGGCGATGATTTCATAAAGCCGTGTGAAAAAAGGAAAAGTGTCCAATCCGGGGCGGGAAGCGTGACCCCATTCGCAGGTATAACAAATAAATAACCTTATAGTGTGTATGGAGTCATTCAGAAGGAGCAGGGTATGAGCAATAAGCCAAACGGTTCAGTAAGGGAACGCCGTCACACAGAGACAGCTGATATCGATCGGCTGGCAACGCAGGATATGCTGGCGCTCATCAACCGCGAAGACCAGGCGGTCACCAGCGCGACAGGGGCCTGTTTACCGGAGATTGCCCGGCTGGTGGATAACGCCAGCGCCACGTTAAATCGCGGCGGTCGGGTGGTGATTGTGGGAGCGGGGGCGTCCGGGCGCGCCGCGCTACAGATGGTTGCGGATTTCGCGCCGGACGCGCACCCGCAACTTATCGGTCTGATGGCGGGTGGCACGGAGGCAAAAAGGCAGGATCAGGAAAAAGCGGCGGCGAACTACGCGTTGGGCGTTGCCGATCTCCAGGCGATCCGCTTTGGTCATCAGGATATGCTGGTGGCGCTGTCGGTCAGCGGGAAAACGCCGTGGATGTGGGGCGCGCTGCGCCATGCCTGGTCTGTTGGCGCGTGCATTGCGCTGCTCAGTCACTCCCGGGAGAGTGAAGCTGCGCAGATGGCGGATATCGTGATAGTGCCGGAAACGGGCGCTGAGGTGATTGTCGGTTTTAACGAACCGAAAGCACACCTGGCACAGCAGCAGATCCTCAATATGCTGGCGAGCGGCCTGGCGATCCGCACCGGGCGAGTCTACAGCAATTTGCGCGTTGACCTTAAGCCCGATAATACGCACTGGATCGAGCGGCAAATCGCGTTGGTGATGGCGGCGACGCAGTGCAACCGCGAGCAGGCGAAAAGCGCACTGGCCTCCAGCGAGAATGACTGCCGTACGGCGATTCTGATGCAACTGACTGGCCTGAACAACGAGAAGGCGCAGGATTTACTGGCGGAAAATCACCAGAGCTTGCGTGTTGCCCTGCAGGAGGCTAAACCGCATCTGGCGGAAGCCTGATATTACCGCCCGCCAGATGCTGAGCTGGCGGGGTTTTCCTCACTCATTTCTCACACCATAATTTATTATCTGGCGAAAATTGGCTTGATATTTCTGTGTTTTAAAATAAATTTTCGCAATATTATTCCACACTCTTTACGTTACTGCTTTTTTAATTTAAAAAAGTGGTTGGCTGTTAATGCGGGTATTTAACAAGTTTGTGAATGACATTTTAAAATAACGTAAAGATGCGTTACTATCAGTTTTCACAAATCACACTTGCTATGTAACCTAATCAATATGCCTGCAATTAAAAAGACAATTATATCGCTGAGCGCCGTTGCGCTGCTCGTCAGTTCCGTGACCAGTGCCTGGGCGGAAGAAAATCAGAAAACTGACTTCCTGCTGATTGGCGGCGGCATCATGAGTGCTTCTCTGGGAACCTGGCTGCAGGAATTACAGCCGGAATGGAAACAGGTGATGGTCGAGAAACTCGACGCTGTTGCAATGGAGTCGTCGAACGGCTGGAATAATGCCGGTACGGGGCACTCTGCCAATATGGAACTGAACTATACGCCGCAGCGTGCGGACGGTTCTATTGATGTCAGCAAGGCGCTGGAAATTAACGAGCAGTTTATGATCTCCCGCCAGTTCTGGTCGGCGCAGGTTAAACGCGGTGTATTAAATAACCCACACAACTTTATTAATTCCACTCCGCACATGAGTTTTGTCTGGGGTGATAACGTCGATTATCTGGCAAAACGTTATGCGGCTTTACAGCAAACCACGTTATTCCAGGGAATGAAATTCTCTACTGACCATCAGCAAATTAAACAGTGGGCGCCACTGGTGATGGAAGGGCGCGATCCGAATCAGAAAGTGGCCGCCACCTGGACGCCAGTGGGCACGGATGTGAACTACGGCGAAATTACCCGCCAACTGGTAGGCAGCCTGAAAAAGAGCAGCAATTTCTCCCTGCAAACCTCCTCTGAAGTCACCGATTTTAAACGTAATGCCGACAACTCCTGGCATGTCACCATCAAAGATGTGAAAAGCGGCAACGAGCACACCATTGATGCGAAATATGTCTTTATTGGTGCCGGCGGCGGTGCGCTGAAACTGCTGCAAAAAACCGGTATTCCGGAAGCGGATAACTACGCGGGTTTCCCGGTTGGCGGTTCCTTCCTGATGACCGAAAACCCGGCGATTACCAGCCAGCATCTGCAAAAAGTGTACGGACAGGCTTCTGTGGGCGCGCCGCCGATGTCGGTACCGCATATTGATGCCCGCTTTATCGATGGCAAACGCGTGGTGCTGTTCGGGCCATTCGCAACTTTCTCCACTAAATTTCTGAAAAATGGTTCGTTCTTCGACCTGCTGAGTACTACCACCACCAGCAACTTTATGCCGATGACCCACGTAGGCCTCGACAATTTTGACCTGGTGAAATACCTGGTCGGCCAGGTAATGCTGAGCGATGACGATCGTTTTGCGGCGCTGAAAGAGTACTATCCACTGGCGCGTAAAGAGGACTGGAAACTGATTCAGGCCGGCCAGCGCGTACAGATCATCAAGAAAGATGAAGAGAAGGGCGGCGTGCTGAAGCTGGGCACCGAAGTGGTGGTCGATCAGCAAAAAACCATTTCTGCGCTGCTGGGCGCGTCACCAGGTGCTTCTACTGCTGCGCCGATTACGCTGAATGTCATCAAGAAAATGTTCCCGCAGCAGTTCAATTCAGCGGAATGGCAGAGCAAAATCCGTGAAATCGTTCCGAGCTACGGCCAGGAGATGAATGGCAACGTGGCGCTGACACAGAAAGTATGGGATGACACCGCCGCGACGCTGCAACTGGCGAAGCCACCGGTGATTCAGATGCAAGAGAGTGCAACGCCGGAAGCGAAACCGGCAGCGCCAAAAGCGGAAAACGCGGCACAACACGACATGGCGCTGTAAATATCCTGATATAGACTGGTACTTTTCTGTCTGTCAAACGCCTGATGCATATCATCAGGCGTTTTGTATTTCAGGGCCTAATGGGGCCGCTCGTGGTTATAAATTGCCATGGGGTCTTTTTCCGTTTTTCGGGCTTGTGCCAGATTGGCCGGGCATGACAGTAGAAACGCATTCGGCCATTCTATTTTGCCAGCCGTCGATACAGCGTGCTGCGCGAAATACCGAGTTTTTTCGCTGCAAGGCTCATATTCCCTTGTGCTTGTGCAATCGCGCTCTGTTCGTCGCTGGGCCTTTGTGGCGCTGGCGCGGCGCGGATTTCACCGGGCAGATCGGCGAGCATAATCTGATCGCCATCTTCTGCCAGCGCCATTAATACCCGTAGCTGGCTTAACAACTGACGCACATTGCCTGGCCATGGCCGGTGCGAGAGCGTGTTTATTACCTCATTGCTTAACGTCAACCCACGGCTGACAGCGCCCAGTTCGTGCCATAATTTCTGGATAAATCCCTCTTTATGCTGCCATTCACGCAGGGGCGGAATGCGCAGGTGAAACTCCTGAATGCGGTACAGCAGATCCTCGCGGAACGTGCCAGCCTGCACCCGTGCGGCCAGATCCTGATGCGTTGCACAGATCAAGGCAAAATTCACATCCCAACTGGTATTGGCACCCAGAGGCGTCACTTTTTTCTCCTGCAACACGCGCAACAGGCGGGTTTGCAGCGCCAGCGGCATATCACCGATTTCATCAAGAAACAGCACGCCGCCATCCGCTTCGCGGCATTTGCCGATATACCCTTTCGGGCTGGCGCCGGTAAAGGCGCCGGGAACATAGCCGAACAGCTCTGATTCAATCAGATGTTCGGGTAACGCGGCACAGTTGATGGCGACGAAATTTCCCGTATGCCACTGGCTGCGGCTGTACAACTCGCGCGCCAAATACTCTTTACCACAGCCGGTTTCACCGGTAATGCACAACGCAATCCCGGCATTCACAATGCGCAGCGCTTTCTCTTTTTCGATACCGTGATGATCTGCCTGCAGCGCGTTGCCGCGTCCGCTAAAACGGCGGGCTGGCAGCGTCTGGCGAGCATAGAAACGCTGGTTATTACCGGTTTCCAGCACCGTTTCACCGGCGCGCAGCTGAAGGCCGGGAAACAGCGCATCCAGTTCAAGTGCGCCAAAATGACCGCTGGTCAGGGCAAAAGCATCCATCGCCAGCTTATTGGCGCCGAGCAGCGTGCGATCGTCAAAAATCAGCAGCAACTCCTGCGCGGTGCCGAGGATTTTTTCATCATGGTGCAGGCTTAATAACCAGCGATTAGCGCCCAGAGCGCTGGTGGCCCAGGCGTGTTCTATCTGGCATATCGTGCGGCGGATCAATGTGGCTGCATCATGGCGCGGCGTCAGCGCCGGGGTGGAAAGATCCAGCACCCCGGCAACTTGGCCGTCAGGGCGAAATACCGGCGCGGCTGAGCAGAACAACCCGGCGTTACGGCTCAGATAGTGTTCGCCGCCAGCCACTTCACAATGCTGCTGGAGCGCCAGCGCGGTGCCGATAGCATTGGTGCCGCGCGCATGTTCGCCCCACAGATTGCCGGGTGACAGCGCATAGCGCTGCGCTTTATGCAGAAAATCGCTGTTGCCATGTGTCTCCAGCACCAGGCCGGACGCGTCGGACATCACCATAATCGAGGGGTGTCTGTTCAGCTCCGGTCGCAGCCGCGTCAGCAGAGGAGCCACCAGGTGTTTCACCCAGCCATTTTCCGCACGCGCATCTTTCAGCATTGTGTTAGCCACCCACGGCTGGGCGTCATCATCCCGTGTCAACCCATAGTTGAGGCTACGTTGCCAGGAATCCTGCAACTGGCAAGGCAGCTCGGAATGGGTTGTTGGCAAAGTGTCTACGCGTGTCGGCATGTTACTCTCCGGCAATTGTAATGTTACATTTATGTAGCATAAGAGTGTCCCGTGTGTAGCGATGTGCGACACAATTCCTGTATTCACTGCACCTCATTTTTTGCCGTTTCGTACGGGAGATCTTTAAATTTTCCTGTTACTCATTGTTTTTAAAAAATAAAATACGCTTATTCTTATAGCGGCAGCAATCTGGCATAAGAAGTGCTTATGTTCCTCCGTCCGCTTTGGCGCGAGACGCCTCACCTGTACCGATAATAAAAGAGGAACATCTGATGAAATACGCTCACCCTGGCCTTGATGGCGCAAAAGTCTCTTTTAAACAGCGTTATGGCAACTATATCGACGGAAAATTTGTAGACCCGGTAGAGGGCGGCTGGTTTACCAATACCTCGCCGGTCACCGGACAGGTGATTGCCGAATTCCCGCGTTCGGGCGCGGTGGACATAGAGAAGGCTCTGGATGCAGCGCATGCTGCTGCCGACGCCTGGGGAAAAACCAGTGCGCAGGAACGTTCGAATGTGCTGCTGGCGATTGCAGACCGCATTGAAGCCAATCTGGAAGTTCTGGCGTTAACAGAAACATGGGATAACGGGAAACCCATTCGCGAAACGATGGGGGCAGATATTCCGCTGGCGGTCGATCATTTCCGCTATTTTGCCGGTTGCATCCGGGCGCAGGAGGGGACGGCCGCTGAAATCGACAGCAATACGGTGGCTTATCATATCTACGAACCGCTCGGTGTGGTCGGGCAGATCATTCCGTGGAACTTCCCGCTGTTGATGGCGGCCTGGAAACTGGCACCTGCGCTGGCAGCGGGTAACTGCGTGGTGCTGAAACCTGCGGAGCAAACGCCGCTCGGCATCTGCGTGCTGATGGAGCTGATTGGCGATCTACTGCCAAAAGGCGTACTCAACGTGGTTCATGGCTTTGGGACGGAAGCGGGCGAACCGCTGGCGCGCAGCAAACGCATTGAGAAAATTGCTTTTACCGGCTCGACGCCGATTGGCCGCCACATCCTCTCCTGCGCGGCGGAAAACATTATCCCCAGCACCGTCGAGTTGGGCGGAAAATCCCCCAATATTTACTTTGAAGATGTGCTCAATGGCGATGCTGAATTTATCGATAAAGCCGTCGAAGGCGTCGTGCTTGGCTTCTTTAACCAGGGTGAAGTCTGTACCTGTCCGTCACGCGTGCTGGTGCAGGAGTCCATCTATCCGCAGTTCGTGGAAAAAGTGCTGGCGCGCATGGAAAACATCCGCAAAGGCGACCCCTTTGATACTGAGACGATGATTGGTGCGCAGGCGTCGCAGGAGCAGTACGACAAAATCCTTTCCTATATCAACATTGCCCGCGAAGAGGGGGGCGAAATCATCATCGGCGGCGAGCTGATCAGGCACGGTGATGGGCTGCAAAATGGCTTCTATATTCAGCCGACATTGATTAAAGGCCATAACGGCATGCGCTGTTTCCAGGAGGAAATTTTTGGGCCGGTGCTCGGGATCACTACTTTCAAAGATGAGGCTGAAGCGCTGCGTATTGCTAATGATACCGAATTCGGTCTTGGCGCCGGGCTGTGGACGCTGGATATCAACCGCGCATGGCGCATGGGGCGCGGCATCAAAGCCGGGCGCGTGTGGACCAACTGCTACCACCTCTATCCGGCACATGCTGCTTTCGGCGGCTATAAAAATTCGGGCGTTGGGCGTGAAACGCACAAGCTGGCGCTGAGTCATTATCAGCAGATTAAAAACCTGCTGGTCAGCTACAGCGGAACGCCGCTGGGTCTGTATTAATCAATCTCATCAGGATGAGGCAATGATATGCAACTGAAAACGATGAAAGCGGCAGTGGTTAAAGCATTCGGGCAACCACTGGTGATTGAAGAGGTGATGGTACCTGCGGTGGCGCCGGGCAAAATTCTGGTCAAGATTGCGGCGACCGGCGTTTGCCATACCGATTTGCATGCCGCAGAAGGCGACTGGCCGGTGAAACCGAATCCACCGTTTATTCCTGGCCACGAAGGTGTTGGTCATGTGGTCGCTGTGGGGCCGGGTGTGACGCATGTGAAAGAGGGCGATCGGGTTGGCGTGCCGTGGCTTTATTCTGCCTGCGGGCACTGCGAACACTGCCTGAGCGGCTGGGAAACATTGTGCCATGGACAACAGAACTCCGGTTATTCGGTAAACGGTACTTTTGCCGAATATTGCCTGGCGGACGCCAATTATGTCGGCATCCTGCCGGATAACGTCGACTTTCATGCGATTGCGCCAATCCTTTGCGCTGGGGTAACGGTTTACAAAGGGCTGAAGATGACGGAAGCCCGCGCTGGTGAATGGGTGGTGATCTCGGGGATCGGTGGTTTGGGTCATCTGGCGATCCAGTATGCCGTGGCGATGGGGATGAATGTGGCGGCGGTAGACATCGACGATGGCAAGCTCGAATTTGCCCGTCGTCTCGGCGCATCGGTGGTGGTCAATGGGTGGGAAGAGGATCCCAGCAAGCGCTTCCACGCTGAGTTTGGCGGCGCACACGGCGTGCTGGTCACTGCAGTGTCACCAAAAGCGTTTGAACAGGCAACCACCATGATGCGCCGTGGCGGGACGATGGTGCTGAACGGGCTGCCGCCGGGCAAATTCGACCTCTCTATCTTTGATATGGTGCTGGATGGCATCACTGTGCGCGGCTCAATTGTAGGGACGCGCAAAGATCTGCAAGAAGCGTTGGATTTTGCCGGGCGCAATAAAGTGCATGCGGAAATTGCCGTTGAACCGCTGGAGAATATCAACAGCATCTTTGATCGGATGCGTGCCGGGAAAATAACTGGCCGCATCGTGGTGGATATGTCGTTGTGATTGCGTGGTGATAAAAAACGGGGCACCATGCCTAATGCTTGTCAGTTAAGCTTTTGAAGGTAGCCGTAACGCATAGCGTTGCGGCTTCTTTTTTACTGCTCTTGGGTAGTGCCGTGGTCGTCGTCCCGG
>JAGTSE010000019.1 GCA_018261615.1 Pseudomonadota bacterium
TCTCTCACCGGAGGCCAACCTTCGGTTGGGCAAATTCGTTCCCGACGAATTTGTCACTGCGTCGCCGCCTTCCTGCAACTCGAATTATTTAGGGTATACTAATGATCCCTTTGCTGTCAGGAACGCCATGAAAACTATCACACTTTACGACGTTGCCAGCCATGCAGGCGTCTCTTACCAGACCGTATCCCGAGTGATTAATGATGCGGCTCATGTTTCAGTTCGTACCCGTGAAAAGGTGCTCGCCGCAATGGCCGCGCTACACTATGTTCCCAATCGCGGTGCCCAGCAACTTGCGGGCAAACGCAGCAGAACGCTGGGGTTACTGACTACCGATCTGGCGCTCCATGCGCCGTCACAAATTGCCTCGGCGGTGAAATCCCGCGCCGGTCTTGCCTCCACGAGCATCATTATTTCGATGCTCGGGCAGCATGATGCCGCCAGCTGTAGCGCGGCATTGCAGGAGTTGTTGGCACAGCGTGTGGAAGGCGTACTTATTAATGTTCCGCTGGAGGATACGCTGGCGCAGCAGCTGGCGGCGCAGGCGCAGCCGACGCCGGTGTTGTTTCTGGATGTCAGTGATAAAGCGGCTGTTAACAGCCTGTTGTTTGATGCGGAGCAGGGCGCGCGCCTGGGTGTGGAACATGTGCTGTCGCAAGGCCACCAGTGCATTGCCCTGCTGGGCGGGCCGCAGAGTTCGGTTTCAGCCCGTGCCCGTTTTAGCGGCTGGCTGGCGGGGTTAGCGCAGGCAAAACTGACCCCCTGCGCCAGCGAGCATGGGGACTGGAGTGCTGCATCGGGGTATGAAAAAGCCCATCTGCTGCTGGCAGGCCCCCGGCTGCCACAGGCGATTCTGGTGGCCAACGATCAGATGGCGCTCGGCGTGATGCGTGCCTGTACCGAGAAGGGCATTGATGTGCCAGGCGAGATTTCAGTGGTGGGGTATGACGACACTGCGGACAGCGCCTGGTTTTCTCCGCCGCTGACCACGGTGCGCCAGGCGTTCAAAGACGCTGGAGAACGTAGCGTGGACTGGCTGCTTAACCCGCCCGACAGGGAATTGGCCCCCAGCCAGATTCGGCTGCCCGTCACGCTGATCGAACGCCTCTCAACTGCTCCGGCGCGCGAACGGAAGATCCGCAGCGGTGAAATCCTTGCCCGGCAACTGAGTGAACTGGCACAGCAGGTTGCTATGCTGGATCGTCGCTAATGCTTTTGTGATCCTTTTCGCTTTCAGCCGATCCTGGGCTTTACCCGCAATTAAAAATGCGTCATTGTTTCTTGAATTGTGAGCGCTTCGCAAAAAGAGGTTTTATGTCTGCTACCGCATTAAGTTCACTGGTTTCCCGTCGCGACTGGGAAAACCCGGCGATCACCCACTGGCACCGTTTACCGGCTCATGTGCCTATGCGTAGCTGGCGTGATGAAAATGCGGCACGCGATGATGCCGCTTCATCTGCGCGGCGTTTGCTGAATGGCGCATGGCGCTTCAGCCTGTTTGATTCGCCAGAAGCCGTACCGGAACGCTGGATAACAGAAGATTGCGCCGATGCGGTGGCAATGCCGGTGCCATCGAACTGGCAGATGCAGGGATTTGATACGCCCATTTATACCAATGTTACCTATCCGATTGCGGTGACGCCTCCGTTTGTTCCGCAGCAAAACCCGACGGGTTGTTATTCGCTCACATTTACAATGGAAGAAGGGGAACTGGCGCAGGGGCAGACGCGGATTGTTTTTGATGGCGTCAATGCGGCGTTTTATCTTTGGTGTAACGGTCTATGGATCGGCTATTCGCAGGACAGCCGTCTGCCCGCCGAGTTTGACCTCAGTAAGTCGCTAAAAGCGGGGGAAAACCGGCTGGCGGTGATGGTGCTGCGCTGGTGTGATGGCAGCTATCTGGAAGACCAGGATATGTGGCGGATGAGCGGGATTTTCCGCGACGTCTCCCTGCAACACAAACCGCAGATGCATATTGCCGATTTCCACTATGTTAGCGAACTGAATGCGGATCTGACCCACGCGCAATTGCAGGTTAACGTGCAGTTGGCCGGGGCGTTTGCAGAGTGTCGTGTTGCCGTTGCCCTCTGGCGCGACGGAGAAAACGTTGCCGCCGCGCAGCAGTCGCCGGGCAGCTCCGTGGTGGATGAGCGCGGCGTGTGGGCAGAACGCCTGTGCGTGACGCTGCCGGTTGCCGCACCCGTGCTGTGGAGCGCGGAAACACCGAACCTCTATCGCCTGACATTAACCCTGCTCGACGCACAAGGAAACGTACTGGAAGCGGAAGCTTGCGATATGGGTTTCCGCAAGGTGGAAATCCGTAATGGTTTGCTGCTGCTTAACGGCAAACCGCTGCTGATTCGTGGCGTAAACCGGCACGAGCATCATCCGCAAAACGGACAAGCCATTGATGAAGCTACTATGCGTCGCGACATTGAGCTAATGAAACAGCATAACTTCAATGCCGTGCGCTGTTCTCACTATCCGAACCATCCGCTATGGTATCGCCTGTGCGATCGGTACGGCTTATACGTAGTGGATGAAGCCAACATTGAAACCCACGGCATGGTGCCTATGAGTCGCCTGGCGGACGATCCTGGCTGGCTGCCGGCCATGAGCGAACGCGTGACGCGTATGGTGCAGCGCGATCGCAACCATCCATCGATCATTATTTGGTCGCTGGGCAACGAATCCGGTCACGGCGCGAACCACGATGCGCTGTATCGTTGGCTGAAAACGACCGATCCGACGCGTCCAGTGCAATATGAAGGCGGCGGCGCGAACACGGCTGCCACCGATATTGTCTGCCCGATGTATGCCCGCGTCGACCAGGATCAGCTCTTTCCGGCTGTGCCAAAGTGGTCGATTAAAAAATGGATCGGTTTGCCAGGCGAAAATCGACCGCTCATTCTCTGCGAATATGCGCATGCGATGGGCAACAGTTTTGGCGGTTTTGCCAAATACTGGGAAGCGTTCCGCACTTTCCCGCGTTTGCAGGGCGGTTTTGTCTGGGATTGGGTTGACCAGGCATTAACTAAAACCGGTGACGACGGGCAGCCATTCTGGGCCTACGGCGGCGATTTTGGCGATATGCCGAATGACCGCCAGTTCTGTATGAATGGGCTGGTGTTTCCTGATCGCACACCGCATCCGGCGCTGTATGAAGCGCAGCGCGCGCAGCAATTTTTCCAGTTCAGCCTGCTTAGCACCACGCCGCTGGTATTGGAGGTTGAGAGTGAATATCTGTTCCGCGCCACTGATAATGAATACCTACTCTGGTCTGTTGCCCGCGATGGTGATGTGCTGGCGCAGGGAGAAATCCCTCTGGATATTGCCCCACAAGGCAGACAGTGTATTGAACTCAACATCCCAGATCTGGAGGCCGCGCCCGGCGAAGTCTGGCTGAATGTGGATGTTTTCCAGCGCGAGGCGACGCGCTGGTCGGCAGAGGATCATCACTGCGCCTGGGATCAATGGCGTCTGCCCGCGCCGTTGTATATCACTCCGCACATGACGCAAAACACGCGTCCGACCTTGCAGACCAGCGAGCAGAAATTCGTCATCACGCATCAGTCACAGCGCTGGCAGTTTTGTCGCCGCAGCGGCAACCTGCAACAGTGGTGGCGCGA
This sequence comes from Pseudomonadota bacterium, assembly GCA_018261615.1. Classification (GTDB taxonomy): domain Bacteria; phylum Pseudomonadota; class Gammaproteobacteria; order Enterobacterales; family Enterobacteriaceae; genus Kosakonia. The sequence continues at coordinate 3,630 of JAGTSE010000019.1, forward strand.
TGAGCAGCCGACGCTACTTACCCCGCTGAGCGACTGTTTTGCCCGTGCGCCGCTGGATAACGACATTGGTATCAGCGAGGTAACGCGCATCGATCCTAACGCGTGGGTGGAACGCTGGAAGGCGGCAGGCATGTACGATCTGTCGGCTGAGCTGCTTTATTGTGACGTTGAAGAGAGTAGCTCCGGGATTGTGGTGAGAACCGGTCAGCGCTGGCTGGGCGCAGGGAAAACCGCGTTTATCAGCCATAAATGCTGGCGAATTGATGGTAACGGCGCACTACATGGCGAAGTCACGGTTCAGGTAGCACGCGATATTCCGCCGCCCGCGCGGGTGGGGCTTGTCTGCCAACTGGCGGAGCGGCATCCGCAAGTAAGTTGGTTGGGACTTGGGCCGCATGAAAACTACCCGGATCGCCAGTTAGCGGCGCGTCAGGGACGGTGGACGCAGCCGCTGTCGGCGCTGCATACGCCCTATATTTTCCCCGGCGAAAATGGGTTGCGCTGCAACACACGAGCATTGTGGTACGGTGCGCACCAGTGGCAGGGGGATTTCCATTTTTCCCTCGGCTGCTACAGCGATGACCAACTGCGGGAAACCACGCACCACCACTTATTGCGCGAAGAAGCCGGTTGTTGGCTGCATCTTGATGCTTTCCACATGGGCGTTGGCGGCGATGACTCCTGGAGTCCGAGTGTGTCGTCGGAGTTTATCCTGCGAGATGAGACGGTGCGTTACGCCTTTTGCTGGCGGCAGAACTAAACTTATCGGATCTGATGCAACGGGGCTGTCCCGCTGCGCAGTCATGCGGGGATTGATGCATGAAATATGTCGATGGTTTTGTGGTCGCAGTGCCAGAGGATGAAAAAGAGGCGTATTGCCAGCTCGCGGCGAAAGCAGCACCAATCTTTAAAGAGTTCGGCGCAACGCGCATTGTCGAATGTTGGGCTGACGACGTACCGGATGGCAAACTCACCGATTTTCGCATGGCGGTAAAAGCTGAAGACCACGAAGCGGTCGTCTTCAGCTGGATTGAATACCCGTCCAAAGAGGTGCGCGATGCTGCGAATCAAAAAATGATGGCCGATCCCCGCATGCGCGAACTGGGCAATGCGATGCTTTTTGACGGTAAACGCATGATATACGGAGGCTTTGTGCCTGTGCTCGATGAGTAATGCGAAACTCAGGAGACTTTGGTGAAGAGCGCTTTGCGCTCAAGCACATCGCCATCGGTACGGAACACGCCGTCACCGGTGTAATGCAGCGTCTGTGGCCACGTTGGTTCGCGGTTTACCCGCGCAGCAACCACTTCAAAAATAAAGAAGTTATAAGTATTCACCATCGCGTCGTCATAAAGGCGGCATTCGAACTGGCCGTAGCACTCTTTAATGGATGGCGCGGCCACATGCTCGCTTTTTTCTGCCGTTAGGCCAAATTGAGTAAACTTATCGACTTCATCGCCCGTACAGTTACCAATGCGGGAAACGGTGTCGATCATGCTGGCTTCAGGCAGATTAATTACACACTCTTCGCTTTGTCGGATGCGTTCGAAGCTGGCATTGCCACCGGAAATCATGCAGCCGACCAGCGAAGGGGAAAACTCCAGAATCGTGTGCCAGCCTAAGGTCATAATATTATTCCGCCCTTGCCAGTGGCTGCTCAGCAGTACCACCGGGCCAGGTTCCAGCCAGTGTCGGACATCGTGCAGCGGCCAGGATTGCTTTTTCATTGTGCTTCCTCCGCGTTGTTAAAACCCTTTTAACAGTAGCAGAGTGCTTTCTCATGATGATTATTTTCCGCCCAGCAAATAAACGTCTCCGCCGGTAGCGCTTGCTGTAAATCCTGCATTGTCCCTATTCCACGCCACACTGTTGTAGCCACTGCTGCAACTGCGCTTCGGTTTCGCTACCTTCGGTAACCATCGCCAGTTTTAAGGCTTTTGCTATCTTGATAATGTGTGGCGTTACGGTTTATAGGCAAAGAAACGCCGGAACAGATTATCGGCGATGCGCCAGTCTGCGAACCAGGCGATCTCCCACCATCTGCACGCCCTGTACCATCACCACCAGGATAACCACGGTGCCGAACATGACTTGGTTGTTAAAGCGTTGGTAGCCGTAACGAATGGCTAAATCTCCCAGCCCGCCGCCGCCAATTACGCCCGCCATCGATGAGAAGCCAATCAGCATCACCACCGTTAAGGTGATCCCGGCCAGCAGCGTGGGAAGCGCTTCTGGCAACAGCGCTTTCGCAATTACATGCCAGAGGTTACCGCCCATGGATAAAATGGCTTCAATGCGCCCGTAATCTACTTCGTCCAGCGCGGTTTCCGTCAGGCGCGCGAAGAAGGGAAATGCGCCAATGGTCACCGGCACGACGGCGGCGGTACTACCCAGCGTGGTTCCTATCAGTAAACGGGTAAATGGGATCAGTGCAATCAATAGCACAATAAATGGCAGCGAGCGGCCAACATTGATGCTCGTGCCGAGCAGAGCATTCAGCTTTGGCATCGGCGCTAAACCATTGTTGCGGGAAATAAACAGCAGTACGCCAAGCGGCAAACCAATCAGCACGGTAAAGAGTGCTGACAGACCGACCATATAAATGGTCTCCAGCGAGCCGTTTAACAGCAGCGGCCAGAGATCCTCCCAGTTCATGCGACCCCACATAACGGCCTCCCGGTAAAACCATGACGAGCAAGAAATACCTGCTCTGCCTGCGGATCGTGCAACAGCGCCGGGCGTTCCGCACCAATATCGAACTGCTCACGCCAGTCCGGCTGCCCGCGGGTTATCTCTGAAGCGGCACGGTTATAGCCACGAAAATGGGGAGAGTGGATCATCGCCACTTGTTGTTTTTGTTCATCAGTGAGGGCGAAAAAACGTCGGGATTCTTGCTGAACGGAGCGTTGCAGTGCGTCGTCGACGCCGTGGTTAATCAGGTAGAAGAAGCCAATATCGCGCGCAGCGTGGCGCAGATCGGCAAGAAAACGTTCGCGCTCAGCGCCGTGCGTGTAGCGGGAAAGGTCGAGGATCGGTAACGTCGTTGCGTTCATTGTGTTCTCCGAAGGTAGTCAATAATCGTGTTCTGGTCAGGTTCAGGGTTCGGGGGCAACAACAGCGCATTTTCTTTTTCCTCTTCGTCAGGTGTGATGACAGCTTGCCTTAGGGGCAACAATTCAACCAATAACGTTCTTTTCTAATTTATGTCCGCACAGGGTCATGTGCTTTTGCGAAAAACGCATAACGCGGATCGCTTGAAGCTTGAAATGGAGAAATAACTCCGATAGACTTTTGTTATGTTATAACAAAACAAATGAGAGAATCATGAAAGCTGATATCCATCCTCACTATCGTACAGTGGTATTCCACGACACCAGTGCCAACGAATACTTTAAAGTGGGTTCAACCATTAAAACGGGACGCGAAATCGAACTGGAAGGCGTGACCTATCCGTATATCACCATTGACGTTTCGTCGGCGTCGCATCCTTATTACACCGGTAAACAAAAAGTGATTGCTAACGAAGGCAGCGCAGCACGTTTCCAGCAACGTTACGGTCGCTTTTTTAGCGATAAAAAGGAGTAAGTGATGCAGGTGCTGAATTCATTGCGCAGTGCGAAACAACGCCACCCTGACTGCCAGGTTGTCCGGCGCAAGGGGCGCTTGTATGTGATCTGTAAATCCAATCCGCGTTTCAAAGCGGTGCAAGGCAAAAAGAAAAAACGTTAAGCGCGAAGTGATGCCAGGGAGCAGCGCTGCTTGCCATCGGCCATGAAGTTGTCGGCGGCAAGCCAGCGTTGCAGCGTGCGATCAATCTGCGGCCATTCAGTATCAATAATTGAAAACCAGTCGGTATCGCGATTATGGCCTTTGAGCACCAGCGCCTGGCGGAAACGGCCTTCATACTTAAAACCAAGACGCAGCGCCGCCTGGCGTGACGGCTCATTCAGGCTATTACACTTCCACTCATAGCGCCGGTATCCCAGCGTTGTAAAGGCATGGTTCATCAATAACCATTGCGCCTCTGTCGAGGCGGGCGTACGGGCCAGTAACGGCGAGAAATGTACGCTTCCCACTTCCATGACACCGTTTTTCTCATCAATGCGCATTAGCGCGAGGCTACCGACCGGTTGCGAAGTTTTGTTGTCTATGACGGCAAAATGCAGTGGATCGCGTAGTGTGCAGATGCTCGCTATCCAGTCGCGAAACGCGGCTTCATCTTTTTCCGGCTCCCGCAGCAACCATGTCCAGCTCCGGTTATCGCCTGCTTGTTGATGCGCCTGGAACAGCGCATTGGTGTGCTCAGTGCCCAGCGGCTCAAGACGGCAATAACGGCCTTCGAGAGTAACGCGCTGCGGGTAAGGACGCGGCTGCCAGTCGGGCAGTGCATCGCCGATAGGTTGTTGATATTGATTGAACTGGCTCATTTTGTCTCCTTGTGTATGCGGGGCAGCGTAACGCTGTGCTGGTTCCATAAAAAGAACCATGGAGTTATATTTTTATGGATCCACGCGGAGAAAATAATGAATATTCCTGAGGATGGACTATACGCCCTGCTGCGCCGGGCGCTGGAGGAGCGCGCCAGCCTGACGCGCCAGCGTGCGCTATACGTGGCGCTGCGTGATGCGGTACGGCAGGGGATGTTAAAGCCTGGCAGCCTGTTGCCGGGATCGCGCGTACTGGCGGAGATGCTGTGTATTTCGCGTAATACCGTGAATGTCGCGCTGGAACAACTGGCAGTTGAAGGGTACGTGTTGCGCGATCGTCAGGGAACACGGGTGGCGAAACTGGCTACAGTTGAGCGAACGGATCCTGCACCGTCGGTAACGCTTGCGCAGCGTGTACAGCAACTGCCTGGCGGGGTTTTACGTCATTCGCCAGCGCTGGCGCTGACGCCGGGCATTCCGGCGGCAAATTACTTCCCGCTGGCTGTCTGGCGACGGCTGGCTGAACGAGTGTGGCGCGATAAAGGCTGTCTGCTATTGAATTATGGTGAATCTGCCGGTGAATGGCGGTTACGCGTAGCGATAGCCCGCCACCTGGCGATATCTCGCGGCATTGATTGCGACGCTGAACAGATAGTGATCACCGAAGGCGCGCAGGAAGCGCTGACGCTTTGTGTGCACTTGCTCAGCGATGTGGGTGAGCATGCATGGGTGGAAGAACCGGGTTATGGCGGTGCCAAAAGCGCTTTTCTGGCGGCAGGCCTGGAAGTGGCGGGAATGCCGATCGACGACGAAGGGATGGTGCTGAACCCTGCGGCCCGGCCACCGCGTATGATTTACACTTCGCCGTCACATCAATATCCGCTGGGCAAGGTAATGAGCGCGGCCCGGCGGCTGGCACTGCTGGACTATGCCCGGCAAATGGGAAGCTGGATTGTGGAAGATGATTACGATAGTGAGTTTCGCTATCCGGGCGAGCCTATTCCAGCGATGTCAGGCATGGTGGCGAATCCACCCGTGGTTTATCTTGGTACTTTTAGTAAAACCTTGTTTCCATCGTTGCGTATCGGTTTTATGGTGATGCCGCCCGCACTGGCCCAGGCTGCCGGACCGGCAATCGGTAGTTTGTTACGTGGCGGTCATCGTGCCGAGCAACTGACGTTGGCGCGTTTTATTGAAGATGGGCACTATGCACGTCATCTCGCCGCGATGCGTCGGCTGTATCGCAAGCGGCAGGCGCATCTGCTGGAAGCCGTTCGCAATGAACTTCACGTCGCGCATCAGGTTTATGGCGGCGGCGGTGGGCTGCACTTAACGCTGGCGATCCCGGGGATTGATGATGAAGCGGTGGTTCACACTGCGAGGCAATGGCAACTGGCACCCCATGCATTAAGCCGTTTCTGGCTGCATAAGAGTGCTGCATCCAGCGGGTTAGTTCTGGGTTACGGCAACACGTCCGCCAGCCAGTTTACGGCGGCGGTACGTACGCTTAACCGACTGATTGAGCAGTCTCGGGGCGGGTGAGGGTGAAGACGTCGTAAAATGAGAGCTCGCCTTTACGCGCTATCATTTTTTCCAACCGGGACTTGCTCTCTTCCTCGACCTGCGGGGATTGCAGGATTGCGTTAATCAAACCTGACGGAACAAATCGTGTGTTGTACCACTCGCCGTTATAGCAGACCCGGAAATCGAGCACATCGATATCTTCGTAGTGGTAGCGCGGATAAACGTCAAAAAAGAAGAAACCGTTCAGAACCACGAAGAGCACGATCAATAGCCAGACGGAACCGGAGAGGGTTTCGGACTGAAGCATCACAGCCAGCGTGGCAAGCCAGGCCAGATACATGCCGACAAACAGGCCGGGGTGTTTGCGAATAAAACTGATGCTGAAACGTGGGCGGTTATCCCGTTTCTCGCGCTGGTTGATCTCTTCAATCGTTTCGGTGAGCAGCCGCTGTATCTCTGTCATCTTACGCCTTTACTGATATTGTTTTGCAGGTAGACAGTCTATTTTAAGTTGCCATTTTGTATGAAAAAAGTAACAGTTTTGCCGCAAAAAACGATAACAGTTAGATGGCAGTCAGGGATTTGATGATACGCGCCGGGTTGCCGCCGACCACGACATTCGCCGGAATATCTTTCACGACGACCGAGCCGGAGGCGATGACGGCGTTATCGCCAATCGTTACGCCCGGGTTGATAATGGCGCGGCCACCTATCCAGACATTGTGACCAATGGTGACAGGTTTACCATATTCCACACCGCTGATGCGTTCGGCGGAATCCAGTGGATGCGTTGCGGTGTAGATATGGACGCCAGGCGCCAGCATGCAGTGATCGCCGATATGAATTGGACAAACATCGAGCATGACACAGTCGAAATTCGCATAGAAATTGCGGCCGAGAAAAATATTGTAGCCATAATCGCAGCGAAAATTTGGTTCGATATAGACCCCTTCACTCTGGCCGAGAAGGCTGGTGAGAATATCTTTACGCTCGGCTTTTTCTTCCGGCGCCGAATGATTGTAACGATGCAGCAACTGCCTGGCTCGTAGACGATCGGCGCGCAAGGTTTCATCTGCCGAAAGATAGGGCAATCCGGCAATCATTTTTTGCTTTTCATCATTCATCTGATTCGAAGACACTCGTCACGGAATCTGAAGGCTCTGTTTGCGTAGAAAAATAGTTAGCAGAATTATCGTACAAATTTCCATACGGAGGAGGGGATTTTGTCATACAGCTTATTCATGGTCAGTTCTGCCAGCCGATGGTCGGCTGCTGAATAAAACACCGCAAGTTCCTCATCCGGAAGTTCGTATTTATTTTTTTCAATTACGCGTTCAAGGGTATCAATTGTCTGACAACGTCTGAGACGCATCAAATAATCAACTTTTGTTAATGGTTTTTCGGACATACATGCACCTTAGTGTTGAAAAATTAACAAGAGTGGCTAACTGGATTAGCCTTGCTTACGTTGACGAAGCAGCGGAACAGCTTGTTGCCTGTTTTTTGCCATTTCTGTAAGTCATCTGTATTTATGCCATAGCTACTGAACAACATAAACGTATCGTCAAGATATTCGTCTATCTGTTCAATCAGTTTATTATCTTCATTATACTTAATTTTATAATTAAGTGCGAAGGTCGCTATGTGTTCAATCAGCTCATTTAACTGCAAATTGGTCGCTGATGTAGGATCATTAACCCACCCATGATGGCTCTCTTCGAGATTAACAAGGCAGTCATGGTACAACGTTTCGCAGAGAAATTTGAGTTGCGCGATATCATGCCTTTTTGGCGAGTATTCGTCCATAACGCATCCCCTTCTGAGTGGTAATTTTTTACTGACCGACTGCTTTTTCAGGATGGGAACTTCTGCTCTGACCAGAGACTGACGCTGCTTTATGTTTGTCAATATAACTATAAGCTAGTCTGAATGGGATTTCATTGGGCTATCACGAAAAATTACAAATAATATTTTTTTTTGAGAAAAACGGACGAAATAGGAACATAAAGTCGGGATGAAGCTTGTTACGCCCGCGTGCGTTATTGCTTGTTCATCCTTGAGATTCATTAAGTTAGCGTGGAAGAGATTATTCCAGCCTGAAAGTTATTCTTATACCAGGAATCGTCTGAGTTAAACTGATTGTACCAGATAATTAAACTTTATAAACGGCAGATGATCGCCGATTTCAAAATACGTAGTTATTATAAGCCTTATATCGGCAGTACAGAATAAACAAACAGGCAATAAATGCTTTTAATTTCGGATGTGTTGATATGAGAAAGGCCGCTAAGTGCGGCCTTTTCTGTAGAGAAACGATCAATGTTCCTCAATCTTATGGCTGTGCTCGATATCCTCACTGCGGCTGCTAAAGCGGCGGCGCACCACCACGAAGAACACCGGAACGAAGAAGATAGCCAGAATGGTTGCGGTGATCATCCCGCCCATTACACCAGTACCTACTGCGTTCTGCGCGCCGGAACCTGCGCCGGAGCTGATAACCAACGGCAGTACCCCAAGGATAAATGCCAGCGAGGTCATCAGAATAGGACGCAGACGCATACGAACCGCTTCCAGTGTCGCCTCTACCAGACCTTTACCTTCTTTATCCATCAGATCTTTGGCGAATTCGACGATAAGTATCGCGTTCTTCGCCGACAAACCAATGGTTGTCAGCAGGCCTACCTGGAAGTAAACGTCATTGGTCAGCCCGCGTAAGGTGGCAGCCAGCAATGCGCCCACAACACCCAGCGGTACAACCAGCATGACCGAGAACGGAATCGACCAGCTTTCATACAGCGCTGCGAGACAGAGGAATACCACGATCAGCGAGATAGCATACAGCGCTGGCGCCTGGTTGCCGGAGAGACGTTCCTGATAGGACATCCCCGTCCAGTCATAACCGATACCGGTCGGCAGTTTACTGGCCAGTTGTTCCATCATCGTCATCGCTTCACCGGTACTTTTACCCGGTGCCGCCTGGCCGAGGATTTCCATCGACGGCAGCCCATTGTAACGCTCCAGACGTGGCGAACCGTATTCCCAGTGCGTGATGGAGAAGGCGGAGAATGGCACCATCTGTCCATCGCTCGCCCGCACGTACCAGTCACCAATATCGCTTGGTAACATACGGTATTTAGCCTGCGACATAACGTACACTTTCTTCACGCGACCACGGTCGATAAAGTCGTTAACGTAGTTGCCGCCCCAGGCTGCACCCAGCGTGGTGTTGATGTCGCTAATCGACACGCCCAGCGCCTGTGCTTTTTCCTGATCAATATCGATCTTGAACTGCGGCGTATCTTCCAGGCCGTTAGGACGCACGCCCACCAGCAGATCCGGATGCTGAGCGATTTCGCCAAACAGTTGGTTACGCGCCTGGGTTAATTTCTCATGTCCCAGGTTCGCCTGGTCTATCAACTCGAAGTCGAAGCCGGTTGCCGTGCCGAGTTCAACAATCGCTGGCAGGTTGAAAGCGAAGACCATCGCATCTTTGATCGATGCAAAGTGTGCGCTCGCACGGCCTACGATTGCCGGTACTTTATTCGTTTCACCAGGACGTTCGTCCCAGTTTTTCAGCGATATGAACGCCAGACCGGTGTTCTGACCGCGACCAGAGAAGCCAAAGCCGTTAACGGTAAAGACGGAGTTAACGTTGTCTTTCTCATTTTCCAGATAATAATTTGTCACTTCATCCAGCACCTTCTGCGTACGCGCTTGTGTCGCGCCCGCAGGCAACTGGGCCATAGTGAGAAATACGCCCTGGTCTTCGTCCGGCAGGAACGAACTTGGCAGACGCACAAACAGCACCGCCATACCCGCAACGATGATGATATAGAGCAGCAAGTAACGACCGGTACTGCGCAGAATGTTACCCACGCTGTCGGTGTAGTGATGCGTGCTCTTCTCAAACATGCGGTTGAACCAGCCGAAGAAGCCTTTTTTGCCTTCCCCGTGGTCACCTTTGGCAACTGGCTTCAGCATCGTGGCGCACAGCGCCGGCGTCAGGATCAATGCGACCAGCACAGACAGCACCATCGCGGAAACGATAGTAATGGAGAACTGGCGATAGATTGCCCCGGTTGAACCGCCGAAGAAGGCCATCGGTATGAATACTGCCGACAGAACCAACGCGATACCAACCAGCGCTCCCTGAATCTGCCCCATGGAACGGCGCGTCGCCTCTTTTGGCGGCAGGCCTTCTTCCATCATCACACGTTCGACGTTTTCCACCACCACGATAGCGTCGTCCACCAACAGACCTATCGCCAACACCATACCGAACATGGTGAGGGTGTTGATGGAGTAGCCAAAAGCGGCGAGTATCGCAAACGTCCCGAGCAGTACCACCGGCACTGCGATCGTTGGGATCAGCGTTGCGCGGAAGTTTTGCAGGAACAGGTACATTACCAGGAATACCAGTAAGATCGCTTCAACCAGCGTTTTCACCACTTCGTTAATCGAGATCTTAACGAATGGTGTGGTGTCATACGGATAAACTACTTTCAGGCCGTGCGGGAAGAACGGCTCCAGTTTGGCAATGGTCGCACGTACTGCTTTGGCGGTATCGAGCGCATTCGCGCCGGTCGCCAGTTTGATACCGAGACCCGCAGCCGGTTGGCCGTTATAGCGTGCGATTACGTCATAGCTTTCGCCGCCCAGTTCAATCTTCGCCACGTCGCGCAGACGAACCTGTGAACCGTCAGTGTTCACTTTCAGCAGGATTTTACCGAACTCTTCCGTGGAGGTCAGACGGGTTTGCGCGATGATTGAGGCGTTCAACTGCTGCCCTTTCACCGGCGGAGTACCGCCTAACTGACCTGCTGCGACCTGGGCGTTCTGCGCTTTGATAGCCGCAATCACGTCCACTGGCGTAAGCTGGTAGTTATTGAGTTTGCTCGGATCCATCCAGATACGCATCGCATACTGCGCACCGAACAGTTGAACGTCACCGACGCCGGAAGTTCGGCTGATCGGATCTTTGATGGTTGCGCCGACGTAGTCCGCAATATCTTCCTGCGTCATGGTGCCATCGGTACTGATCATCCCGAGAACCATCAGGAAGCTGCTGGATGATTTCTGAACGCTAACGCCTTGCTGCTGCACTTCTTGCGGTAACAGCGGCATGGCAAGTTGCAGTTTGTTCTGCACCTGAACCTGCGCGATATCCGCATCCGTTCCGGAATCAAAGGTAATTGTAATTTGTACCGTACCAGAGGAATCACTGGCAGAGGACATATAAAGCAGGTTATCGATACCGTTCATGTTCTGTTCGATAACCTGTGTCACGGTATCCTGTACCGTTTTCGCATCAGCACCTGGGTAGGTAGCCGTGATCTGAATTGCCGGCGGCGCAATAGTTGGATATTGCGCTACCGGCAATTTGAGGATCGCGAGAACCCCTGCCAGCATGATGATAATCGCGATAACCCACGCAAAGATGGGGCGATCGATAAAAAACTTAGCCATGTCTTAACGGCTCCTGTTTTAGTTAAGACTTCGGTTTTTCTGACTGGCCGCCTGCCTGGGCTTGCTCTTTGTTGTCAGAAGTAACTTCCTGAGCTTTAACCTGCACGCCCGGTTTGACTTTTTGTAAGCCGGCAATAATCACGCGATCGCCGCTTTTCAGACCTTCAGTCACCAGCCATTTGTCGCCAATGGCCTGGCTTGCGACGATATTGCGGACTTCAACTTTATCGCCTTCACCCACCACCATCACCGTTGCGTCGCCACGCGGCGTACGGGTAACACCCTGCTGTGGAACCAGCATGGCATTCGGGTTGACGCCTTCTTCCAGTTTGGCACGTACGAACATGCCTGGCAGCAATGCGTGATTCGGGTTCGGGAACACCGCGCGCAGAGTGATGGAACCGGTGGTCTGGTCTACCGTCACACCAGAGAACTCAAGCGTACCTTCCTGGGCGTATTGAGCGCCATCGTTGGTAACGAGCTGAACTTTCGCTTTGCCGTTCTCCTGCTTCAACGTACCGTTCGCCATTTCCTGCTGCAGACGCAGAAAATCATTGCTGGACTGGGTAACGTCAACGTAGATCGGATCAAGCTGTTGCACGGTCGTCAGCGCAGTAGCTTGTCCGTTCTGTACCAGCGCGCCTTCCGTGAAGGTGGAGGTCCCGATACGGCCGCTGATAGGGGAAATAACTTTAGTATACGCCAGGTTGATGCGCGCGCTTTCTACCGCTGCTTTCGCCGCGACAACGGAAGCGTTAGCCTGCTGAGCGTCCGACTGCGCGGTATCGTAATCCTGTTGGCTGATGTACTTGGTGCCCAACAGTTTCTGATAACGGTTGACGGTCATCTGAGCGATGTTAGCAGCCGCTTGCGCTTTCGCCAGATCGCCTTTTGCACTGTCATAAGCTGCCTGATAAGTCGCGGGATCAATCTGATAGAGCGAGGCGCCTGCTTCAACGTCACTACCTTCCGTGAAGTTGCGTTTCAAAATAATGCCGTTGACTTGAGGACGCACTTCCGCAATGCGAAAAGCAGTCGTTCGACCCGGTAACTCAGTGGTGATTTGCAGAGGTTCAGTCTTGACCGTGACGACGCCGACTTCCGGCATCTGCCCCGCACCATGCTGAGCCGGTTTATCATCACATCCTGTAAGCGCTAAGCTGCCCGAAAGCATCAGAACGACCGCCAGAGGCGTAAACCCTCTGTTTTTGTTCATAAGTAAACCTCGAGTGTCCGATTTCAAATTGATCAATGGATCAATGGCCCAAAAACCCATTGCTGCGTTTATATTATGGTCGTGCTATGGTACAAACATTCACAAATGTATGTAAGTCTGACTCCTGTAAATTCACCAACATATGGCACGAAAAACCAAACAACAGGCGCTGGAGACGCGGCAGCATATTCTCGATGTCGCCATACGCTTGTTTTCCCAACAAGGCGTTTCTTCTACTTCGCTGGCTGACATTGCGCAGGCGGCAGGCGTGACTCGCGGCGCGATTTACTGGCACTTCAAAAATAAGTCTGATTTGTTTAATGAAATTTGGAAACTGTCAGAGTTCAGTATTGATGATCTTGAGCTTGAGTATCGGGCAAAATTCCCTGGCGATCCACTCTCAGTATTAAGAGAAATATTGGTTTATATCCTTGAAGCGACAGTCGTTGAAGAACGGCGGCGATTAATGATGGAGATCATTTTTCACAAATGTGAGTTTGTCGGGGAAATGGCCATTGTACAAGAAGCGCAACGCAACCTGTGTCTCGAAAGTTATGATCGAATCGAGAATACGCTTGCTCAGTGTATCCGGGCAAAATTGCTGCCCGCCAATTTACTCACTCGCCGCGTGGCGGTATTAATGCGCGCCTATATTTCCGGCATTATGGAAAACTGGCTGTTTGCGCCGCAATCTTTCGATTTGAAAAATGAAGCGCGTGATTACGTGGCGATCCTGCTGGAGATGTGCCAGCTCTGCCCGACGCTGCAGGCTGACCAGGGTACCGTCAGCGCCTGACTACCAGAGCCGCCAGGATTTATCCTGGAGGCGATTCACTTTTCTAGGTTGTTGCATAACGGCGTGATATTCTTGCGTCCGCGACCACTCCGGCCGCTTTTCCCGTACAGAAAACGATCGCTCAAATTATGTTGCACAACGAACACATGCGAAACACGCTCGCCGCTTTTGCCGTTGCACTGTTCCTTCTCTTCGCAAGCCTGGTGAGTAACGTCGCCCTTGCGCAGACCGCGAACGATTTGCCTTCCCGCAGCGACGTACAAAGCCAGCTTGATACGCTAAACAAACAAAAAAATCATACCGCGCAGGACAAATTGGCTATTCGGGATTTGACCGAGACGCTGGATACGCTCGACAAAATCGATCGTGTGAAGCAAGAAACCGCGCTGCTGAAGCAAAAAATTGCCCAGGCGCCGGATCAACTGCGCCAGGCGACCGATGCCCTGAATGCGCTAAGTGATAAAGATAACGACGACGAAACGCGTAAAACGCTGGCCTCGCTCTCCCTGCGCCAGCTAGAGTCCCGCATCTCGCAATTTCTGGAAGATTTACAGACTGCCCAGAACGATTTATCGAGCTATAACAGCCAACTGATTTCGCTGCAAACTCAGCCCGAGCGCGTACAACATTCCATGTACTCTGCTTCTCAGCAGTTGCAGCAGATCCGCAACCGTCTGAACGGCACTCTGGCAGGCGAAGGTGCGCTGTGTCCTACACAACAAACTCTGTTGCAGGCACAACAGGTGTTGCTGAATGCACAGATCGAGCAACTGCGCAAAAGCCTTGAAGGCAACACCACATTACAGGATACGCTGCAGAAACAACGCGATTACGTGACGGCGAACAGCAATCGCCTTGAGCATCAGTTGCAACTGTTGCAGGAAGCGGTGAACAGCAAGCGTTTGACGCTGACGGAAAAAACGGCTAAGGAAGCGGTAACGTCGGATGAAACGTCGCGCATTCAGGCCAACCCGCTGGTGAAACAGGAGCTGGATATTAATCATCAGCTAAGTCAGAAGCTGATTGCCGCCACGGAGAATGGCAACTCGCTGGTGCAGCAGAATATTAAGGTGAAAAACTGGCTCGATCGCGCGCTGCAATCCGAACGCAACGTTAAAGAACAGATCTCGGTGCTGAAAGGCAGTCTGTTACTGTCGCGTATTTTGTATCAACAACAGCAGACATTGCCCTCGGCGGATGAGCTGGAAGACATGACCAACCGCATCGCGGATCTGCGTCTTGAACAGTTTGAAATCAACCAGCAGCGTGATGCGCTGTTCCAGAGCGATACCTTTGTCGCCAAACTGGAGGAAGGTCATTCCAGTGAAGTCAACGATGAAGTGCATGACGCGCTATTGCAGGTTGTGGATATGCGTCGTGAGCTGCTCGATCAACTGAATAAACAGTTGGGCAATCAGTTGATGATGGCCATCAACCTGCAAGTTAACCAGCAGCAGTTGATGAGTGTGTCGAAAAACCTGCAGGAAATTCTGACACAGCAGATCTTCTGGGTGAACAGCAATAAGCCAATGGACTGGGATTGGATCAAATCCTTCCCGCAGGCGCTGCATGACCAAATCAAAGCCATGAAGATCACCGTCAACTGGGAGAAAGCCTGGCCTGCGGTAGCCATCGCGTTCCTTGCAGGGCTACCGTTGCTGCTGATTGCCGGGCTTATCCGCTGGCGTTTGCGCTGGCTGAAAGATTATCAGGCGAAGCTGGCGGCACAGGTTGGACAACTGCGTAACGATAGCCAGTTACATACGCCGAAAGCGATTCTGATTGATCTTATCCGTGCGCTGCCGGTGTGCCTGATTATTCTGGCCACAGGCCTGATCCTGCTGACTATGCAGCTAAACGTCAGTGAATTGCTGTGGGCATTCAGTAAAAAACTGACATTATTCTGGCTAGTATTTGGCCTGTGCTGGAAAGTCCTGGAGAAAAACGGTGTCGCCGTCAGTCATTTTAATATGCCCGCCCAGCTTACCAGCCACTGGCGGCGGCAAATTGTGCGCATCAGCCTGGCGCTGTTGCCGTTGCACTTCTGGTCGGTCGTTGCTGAACTCTCTCCGCTGCATCTGATGGATGACGTGCTGGGACAGTTTGTTATCCTGCTGAATCTGCTGGTGATTACCTGCCTGGTCTGGCCGATGTTCCGTGAAACCTGGCACGATAAAGAGTCTCACGCCCTTCGCCTGGCGACGATTACCGTGCTGGCAATAGTGCCGATAGCGCTTATGGTATTGACCGCGACGGGATATTTCTATACCACGCTGCGTCTCTCCGGGCGCTGGATCGAAACCGTCTATCTGGTGATTATCTGGAACCTGCTTTACCAGACGGTTCTGCGTGGCCTCAGTGTGGCCGCCCGACGTATTGCCTATCGCCGTGCGCTGGCGCGTCGGCAGAATATGGTAAAAGAGGGGGCCGAAGGCGCTGAACCGCAGGAAGAGCCGACCATCGCGCTGGAACAGGTTAACCAGCAAACACTGCGTATTACGATGCTGGTGATGGTGGCGCTGTTTGGCGTGATGTTCTGGGCGATTTGGTCAGATCTGATCACCGTATTTGCTTACCTCGACAGCATAACGCTGTGGCACTACAACGGTACCGAAGCGGGCGCTGCGGTAATGAAGAGCGTAACGCTTGGCAGTATGTTGTTTGCGGTGATTGTTTTTGTTGTGTCGTGGGCGCTAATCCGCAACTTGCCGGGTTTACTGGAGGTGCTGATCCTCTCCAGGCTCAATATGCGGCAGGGCTCTTCGTACGCCGTGACGACGATCCTGAACTACATCATCATCGCAGTCGGGGCGTTGACGGTGTTCGGCTCGCTTGGTGTCTCGTGGGATAAACTGCAATGGCTGGCTGCGGCGCTATCGGTTGGTTTAGGTTTCGGCTTACAGGAAATTTTCGGTAACTTTGTCTCCGGTCTGATTATCCTGTTCGAACGTCCGGTGCGTATCGGCGATACCGTAACTATCGGTACTTTCTCCGGAACGGTGAGTAAGATCCGCATCCGTGCGACCACCATTACCGACTTTGACCGCAAAGAGGTGATCATTCCGAACAAGGCGTTTGTTACCGAGCGTCTGATCAACTGGTCGCTCTCTGATACCATCACCCGCGTGGTGATCCGCCTCGGCGTGGCATACGGTTCCGATCTGGATAAAGTGAAAAAAGTGCTGCTGAAAGTGGCGATGGAGCATCCAAAAGTGATGCACGATCCGGAGCCGTCGGTGTTCTTCACCACCTTCGGCGCCAGCACGCTGGATCATGAACTGCGTCTGTATGTCCGTGAACTGCGCGATCGAAGCTACACGGTTGATGAACTGAACCGCGCCATCGACAAGCTGTGCCGCGAGAACAATATTGATATCGCCTTTAATCAGCTCGAAGTCCACCTGCATAATGACAAGGGGGATGAGCTGACTGAAGTTAAGCGTGAACTGAAAGGCGACGATCCAACGCCTTCTCAGGCGGGGTAAATCCTGTCGATCTTCTCCCCGCTGGGGCTCTCTTTTGCTCAGATGATCCGATCAAGAGACAGCCGGTGGGGAGGGGATCACGCCTCAAGTTTCTTCTCAAAATCTCGTTTAACTATCTCCAGTGCTTTCAGCACAACTTCTGGCGCAATCTCATGTTGTTCCAGCAACATGATCAGATCCACGGCCAGCTTGATCTCCTCCGGGGCATTTTCCAGCGACATTTTCTCTCCTCGGTTTAGCGGGTTAAGCGTGCCAGCACGCGCTCAATATTGTCCAGCGCTTGGCGGCAACGGGCGAGCCTGCCGGCCAGTACCTCCACTTCTTTATGTAGTTGCTGCTGCTCAACCAGCGTGCTGACGGTGTTTAAGCGTTGCTCGCGCGCCTGTTTCATTGCCAGCAGACGACGCTCATACTCCTGATGTTGCAAACGCCTGCGCTGCCAGCGTGCAATGCCTGGCGATGCATGATCCCACTCGCGCAGTGGCCAGACGGCGCTTTCACGCGTGAGAGCGGCGATTTGCGCGGTCAGGCGCTCCGCCAGCCAGACAACCTGATCCAGATGGTTGCCCTCTACGGCGCGGCGCAGCGCCGCCAGATTGGCCGCTGCCTCATCCAGGCAGGACTGCATCAACGTGCTGCGGGTCTGGAAAAGCTGGCGGTCAAAACGAGCGCTGATCGTCGCATGCTGCGCCAGCGGCGCGGCCAACTGGCGTAATTTATCCATTTGCTGCTCCAGCGTGTCTAAAAGCGCGGCGTTTTTCACGTCTCTTCCCCCGGTAAATATCAGTCTGTTACATTAACCGTTCATTTTGCTGATGAAGCGCGCTATGCAACGGACTATTTTACTCATCATTGGTTGGCTGGCGGTAGTGCCTGGTACGCCTGGCGTGGTTCTGTCGCTCACCCCAGTCACTTACTGGAGTAAACTCCTGGGGATTACTGAGAGACATCCTGTCTCTCACCGGAGGCCAACCTTCGGTTGGGCAAATTCGTTCCCGACGAATTTGTCACTGCGTTGCCGCCTTCCTGCAACTCGAATTATTTAGGGTATATATGGCGTATTCCGGTGATTGATGCAAAACAACAAAAAACCTAAACCGCAGCAATGACAGTTGCAATTGTGGCGCACAGTCAGTAAATTCTGGCGTTTTCGAGCACGGGTACTGCTGATTAAATGTTAATCAGTGGTTACATAAACTGTAAACGCGTGTACCGTGAGTAATACCGTTTCTATCAGGCAAAAATCCATGACAGCGACTGCGCAGCAGCTTGAATTTCTTAAAAACAGCATCAAAAGTATTCAGGATTACCCGAAGCCGGGCATTCTGTTCCGTGATGTCACCAGTTTGCTGGAAGATCCGCAAGCGTATGCTCTTAGCATTGAATTGCTGGTTGAGCGTTATAAAAACGCTGGCATAACCAAAGTAGTGGGAACCGAAGCGCGTGGCTTCCTGTTCGGCGCACCGGTTGCGCTGGGTCTGGGCGTTGGCTTTGTGCCGGTGCGTAAGCCGCGTAAATTGCCGCGTGAAACCATTGCCGAGAGCTATGAGCTGGAGTACGGCACGAACCAGTTAGAGATCCATGTTGATGCGATCAAACCGGGCGACAAAGTGCTGATGATCGACGATCTGCTGGCAACTGGCGGCACCATCGAAGCCACGGTAAAACTGATTCGCCGTCTGGGCGGTGAGGTGAACGACGCGGCATTCATCATTAATCTGTTCGATCTTGGCGGTGAACAACGCCTCGAAAAACAAGGTATTAAATGCTACAGCCTGGTGCCTTTCCCGGGACATTAATGCCATCTCCGCTTCCTCATCCTTCAGGCCGCACCTGAGGGATGAAGTGTATTAACAGCATGTGCTGTGTTAGCATTATTCCTTCGTAAATCCACCTTCCAGCGTTTCAGAGCCTGCCAATGAGTTATCAGGTCTTAGCCCGAAAATGGCGACCGCAAACTTTTGCTGACGTCGTCGGCCAGGAGCATGTGCTGACCGCACTGGCGAACGGCTTATCATCAGGACGCATTCATCATGCGTATCTGTTTTCCGGCACCCGTGGCGTCGGCAAAACTTCTATCGCCCGTTTGCTGGCGAAGGGGCTGAACTGCGAAACCGGCATTACCGCAACGCCGTGCGGCGTGTGTGATAACTGCCGCGAAATTGAGCAGGGTCGCTTTGTCGATTTAATTGAGATCGACGCCGCGTCACGCACCAAAGTCGAAGATACCCGCGATCTGCTGGATAACGTGCAGTACGCCCCGGCGCGAGGGCGTTTCAAAGTCTATCTGATTGACGAAGTGCATATGCTCTCGCGTCACAGCTTTAACGCGCTGTTGAAAACGCTTGAAGAGCCGCCTGAGCACGTCAAATTCCTGCTGGCGACCACCGATCCGCAAAAGCTGCCGGTGACCATTCTTTCCCGCTGCCTTCAGTTCCACCTGAAAGCACTGGATATCGAACAGATCCGCAGCCAGCTTGAGCACATTCTTACTGACGAGAAGATTGAAAGTGAACCCCGTGCGCTGCAACTACTGGCGCGTGCGGCTGACGGTAGCCTGCGCGATGCGCTAAGCCTGACCGATCAGGCGATTGCCAGCGGCAACGGGCAGATCTCCGCTGCGGTGGTCAGCTCCATGCTTGGCACCCTGAATGACGACCAGGCGCTTTCATTAGTTGAAGCGGTGGTCGCCGCCGATGGCGAACGCGCCATGGGATTGGTGAACGAGGCTGCATCGCGTGGTGTTGAATGGGAAGCCTTGTTGCTGGAGATGCAAACGCTGCTGCACCGTATCGCCATGGTACAGCTAACGCCTGCGGCGCTCGGCAGCGACATGGCTCCGATTGAGCAGCGTCTGCGTGAACTGGCCCGCACCATGCCGCCCACCGATGTGCAGCTCTACTACCAGACGCTGTTGATTGGCCGTAAAGAGTTGCCTTTCGCGCCGGACCGCCGCATGGGGGTTGAAATGACGCTGCTGCGCGCGCTGGCGTTCCATCCGCGCGTGCCGCTAGCGGTGCCAGAAGTGCCTCAACAATCCTTCGCGCCTGTAGCGCCTGGCGCCGTGATGTCGCCGCAGCAGGTTCCGCCCGCGCCGCAGACTCAACCGGCGGCGGCACCAGTGCAGAACGACGTACCGCTGCCTGAATCAACCAGCTCGGTGCTGGCGGCGCGCAGGCAGTTGCAACGCGCTCAGGGTGCAGACAAAGCAAAAAAGAGTGAACCGGCAGCCGCAACCCGCGCGCGGCCGGTGAGTAATGCCGCGCTGGAACGTCTGGCTTCGGTCACCGAGCGTGTGCAGTCGCGCCCGGCGCCGTCGGCGCTTGCACAGGCTCCGGCTAAGAAAGAGGCCTACCGCTGGAAAGCAACCACTATTGTCACCGAGACAAAAGAGGTTGTTGCCACGCCCAAGGCGCTGAAAAAGGCGCTGGAACACGAGAAAACGCCGGAGCTGGCAAAAAAGCTGGCGGAAGAGTCAATTGAGCGTGATGCCTGGGCGAAAGAGGTCAGCAAGCTAACATTGCCGAAACTGGTTGAGCAGGTGGCGCTGAATGCCTGGAAAGAGCAGGAGGGCGATCATTGGTGTCTGCATCTGCGCAGCTCGCAGCGCCACCTTAATTCGCAGGGCGCACAGAAGGCGCTTGGCGATGCGCTTAGCGAATTGCACGGTTCGACGGTTGAACTGACTATCATTGAAGATGATAATCCGGCAGTGCGTACGCCGCTGGAGTGGCGTCAGGCAATCTATGAGGAAAAGCTCGCGCAGGCGCGTGAAGCAATTATTGCGGATAACAACATTCAGACGCTGCAACGGTTTTTCGATGCGGATCTGGATGAAGAGAGTATTCGTCCCCTTTGACGGCAAGCTGCGGCTTTCCGTTTTTAACCCTGAATGTGACTTATCGCTCTGGTCAGTCACCACAGCTAAAGAGAGAAGCCTATGTTTGGAAAAGGCGGTCTGGGCAACCTGATGAAACAGGCCCAGCAGATGCAAGAAAAAATGCAGAAAATGCAGGAAGAGATCGCGCAGCTGGAAGTGACCGGCGAATCAGGTGCGGGTCTGGTGAAAGTGACCATCAATGGCGCGCATAACTGCCGTCGCGTGGAGATCGATCCGAGCCTGCTCGAAGACGACAAAGAGATGTTGGAAGATCTGGTCGCCGCTGCATTTAACGATGCTGCTCGCCGTATCGATGAAACCCAAAAAGAGAAAATGGCTTCTGTTTCCTCCGGCATGTCTCTGCCGCCAGGCTTTAAGATGCCGTTCTGATGCAGACCAGTCCGCTGTTAACGCAGCTTATGGAAGCACTGCGCTGCCTGCCGGGCGTTGGCCCGAAGTCGGCGCAGCGCATGGCGTTTACGCTTTTGCAGCGCGATCGCAGCGGCGGTATGCGGCTGGCGCAGACGCTTACTCGGGCAATGTCGGAAATCGGCCACTGCGCCGATTGCCGTACCTTTACCGAGCAGGAAGTGTGCAATATATGCAGCAATCCGCGGCGCCAGGAAAACGGTCAAATCTGTGTGGTGGAAAGCCCGGCGGATATTTATGCTATCGAGCAAACCGGGCAGTTCTCGGGGCGCTACTTTGTGCTGATGGGGCATCTGTCGCCGCTGGACGGTATCGGGCCGGATGATATCGGTCTCGACCGGCTTGATCAGCGCCTGGCTGCAGAAAAGATCCAGGAAGTGATCCTCGCTACCAACCCAACGGTGGAAGGTGAGGCAACGGCGAACTATATTGCGGAGCTTTGCGCGCAATATGGTGTGGAAGCCAGCCGCATCGCGCACGGTGTGCCGGTGGGCGGTGAGCTGGAGATGGTTGACGGCACCACGCTGTCACACTCGCTGGCCGGTCGCCACAAGATTCGTTTTTAACCAAACGGAGGCAGAAATTTTTGCCTCCGCTTGAAAATTCCTGCCTCTGTCCCCACTTCACCCTCAACGCACTTTTTACCTTGTAAATGGCATTGTTGAGGTTTTCCCAATGAAAGGACAAGAAACTCGCGGTTTTCAGTCTGAAGTTAAACAGCTTCTGCACCTGATGATTCATTCTCTCTACTCGAACAAAGAAATCTTCCTGCGTGAGCTGATTTCCAACGCCTCGGATGCGGCGGACAAACTGCGTTTCCGCGCGCTGTCCAACCCGGATCTCTACGAAGGCGACGGCGAACTGCATGTCCGCGTCTCTTTCGATAAAGAAAAGCGTACGCTGACCATCGCCGATAACGGTATCGGTATGACCCGCGATGAAGTTATTGATCATCTGGGTACCATCGCCAAGTCCGGCACCAAAGCTTTTCTCGAATCAATGGGCTCCGATCAGGCCAAAGACAGCCAGCTGATTGGTCAGTTCGGCGTAGGTTTCTACTCGGCATTTATCGTTGCGGATAAAGTGACTGTGCGTACCCGCGCGGCGGGCGAGAGCGCAGAAAACGGCGTGTTTTGGGAATCTGAAGGCGCGGGCGAATACACCGTCGCCGATATCACCAAAGCCGATCGCGGGACGGAAATCACGCTGCATCTGCGCGAAGGGGAAGATGATTTCCTCAATGACTGGCGTGTGCGTTCGATTATCAGTAAATATTCCGACCATATCGCTCTGCCGGTCGAGATCGAAAAACAGGAAGAGAAAGACGGCGAAACCGTGGTTTCCTGGGAGAAGATCAACAAAGCGCAGGCGCTATGGACGCGTAACAAGTCTGAAATCAAAGACGAAGAATATAACGAGTTCTACAAACATATCGCCCACGACTTTACCGATCCGCTGACCTGGAGCCACAACCGCGTGGAAGGGAAGCAGGAGTACACCAGCCTGCTTTATATCCCGTCGCAGGCACCGTGGGATATGTGGAATCGCGATCATAAACACGGCCTGAAACTCTATGTGCAGCGCGTGTTTATCATGGACGAAGCCGAACAGTTCATGCCGAACTACCTGCGCTTCGTTCGCGGCCTGGTGGATTCCAGCGATCTGCCGCTCAACGTTTCGCGCGAAATTCTGCAGGATAGCAGCGTCACGCGCAATCTGCGTACCGCGCTGACCAAACGTGTGCTGCAAATGCTGGATAAACTGGCGAAAGATGACGCGGAAAAGTACCAGACGTTCTGGCAGCAGTTCGGCCTGGTGCTGAAAGAAGGGGCTGGCGAAGACAGCGCTAACCTGGAAGCGATTGCCAAATTGCTGCGCTTTGCCTCCACGCACAATGACTCTTCTGCGCAGACCGTGTCGCTGGAAGAGTACGTGTCGCGTATGAAAGAAGGCCAGGAGAAGATCTACTTCATTACCGCTGACAGCTACGCTGCGGCAAAGAGCAGCCCGCATCTGGAACTACTGCGTAAGAAAGGTATCGAAGTGCTGCTGCTTTCCGATCGTATCGACGAATGGATGATGAGCTACTTGACCGAATTCGACGGCAAACCGTTCCAGTCAGTGGCAAAAGCTGATGCGTCGCTGGAAAAACTGGCCGACGAAGTGGATGAAAGCGCGAAAGAGGCGGAAAAAGCGCTCGAGCCGTTTGTTGAACGCGTGAAAACCCTGCTCGGCGATCGTGTGAAAGAAGTGCGCCTGACCCATCGTCTGACCGAAACGCCAGCGGTGGTAGTAACCGATGCCGACGAGATGAGCACGCAGATGGCGAAACTGTTCGCTGCGGCTGGTCAGAATGCGCCGGAAGTAAAATACATCTTTGAACTGAACCCGGATCACGCGCTGGTGAAACGTGCTGCGGAAACCCAGGATGATAGCCAGTTTAGCCAGTGGGTCGAGCTGTTGCTGGAGCAGGCGCTGTTTGCCGAACGGGGCACGCTGGAAGATCCGAACCAGTTCATCCGTCGTATGAATCAGTTGCTGATTGCCTAAATTTCTGTTTTTAGTCTCACCTTACCCCTCTCGTTTCACGCGAGAGGGGTACTCCCCGAAGTAATCTCTCTCATTAACCGTTTCAGCCAGCCCGGCTTCCTTGAGCGATACTCGTTCTGGTGGTATCTTTTAACGCTTTTGAAAAATTGAACCAACTTTTGAGGGGATTTTCGCAATGCGTATTATTCTGCTTGGCGCTCCGGGCGCGGGTAAAGGAACTCAGGCTCAGTTCATCATGGAGAAATACGGTATTCCGCAAATCTCTACCGGTGACATGCTGCGCGCGGCTGTTAAATCTGGCAGCGAACTGGGCAAACAGGCGAAAGATATCATGGACGCGGGCAAACTGGTGACCGACGAGCTGGTTATCGCGCTGGTGAAAGAGCGTATCACCCAGGAAGATTGCCGTAACGGTTTCCTGCTGGACGGCTTCCCGCGTACCATTCCGCAAGCGGATGCCATGAAAGAAGCTGGCATCGCCGTTGATTACGTACTGGAATTCGATGTTCCGGACGCGCTGATCGTTGATCGTATCGTGGGTCGTCGCGTACACGCCGCTTCCGGCCGCGTTTATCACATCAAATTCAATCCGCCGAAAGTAGAAGGCAAAGATGATGTGACCGGCGAAGAGCTGACTACACGTAAAGACGATCAGGAAGAAACCGTGCGTAAACGTCTGGTGGAATACCATCAGATGACCGCGCCGCTGATCGGCTACTACCAGAAAGAAGCGCAGGCGGGTAACACCAAATACGCTAAAGTGGACGGCACCAAAGCCGTTGCTGATGTACGCGCAGAACTGGAAAAAATCCTCGGCTAAGCGCGTATTCTCACCCGGATCCCTCCGGGTGAGAATATTTCTCATCTTACCTTTCGCTGCAATTGGTTCCGTTTAAACGCTTTTACGCTACAATTACCAACCATTCAAAAGGTTAAGAGGCGTGAATGAGTCAGGCGAAAACCGGCATCCTGCTTGCCAATCTTGGCACCCCAGATGCACCCACTCCGGCAGCAGTAAAACGTTATCTGCGGCAGTTTTTAAGCGACAGACGTGTTGTTGATACCTCGCGCTTGCTGTGGTGGCCGTTATTACGCGGTGTGATCCTGCCGATTCGTTCACCGCGCGTGGCAAAACTCTACCAATCTGTCTGGATGGAAGACGGTTCGCCGCTGATGGTTTACAGCCGCAGGCAGCAGCAGGCGTTGGCGGCGCGGTTGCCAGACGTTCCCGTGGCGCTCGGCATGAGCTACGGTTCACCGTCGCTGGAAAGCGCCGTGGATGCCCTGCTGGAACAGGATGTTGACCATATTGTGGTGCTCTCACTCTATCCGCAATATTCCTGCTCAACGGTGGCGGCGGTATGGGACGAACTGGCGCGAATTCTGGCGAAGAAACGCCATATTCCAGGCATCTCCTTTATCCGCGATTACGCCGACGATACGGATTACATTTCGGCGCTGGCAAACAGTGTGCGCGCCTCTTTCGCCAGGCACGGCGAGCCGGATCTGTTGCTGCTCTCTTATCACGGCATTCCACAGCGTTACGCGGCGGAAGGGGACGACTACCCGCAGCGCTGCCGTGATACCACGCGTGAACTGGTCTCGGCGCTCGATCTGCCGCCGGAAAAAGTGATGATGACCTTCCAGTCGCGCTTTGGTCGCGAACCCTGGTTGACACCGTACACCGATGAAACGCTGAAAATGCTGGGTGAGAAAGGGGTGAAACATATCCAGGTGATGTCGCCAGGTTTTGCCGCAGACTGCCTGGAGACACTGGAGGAGATCGCGGTGCAAAACCGTGAGTTTTTCCTTGAGGCGGGCGGCGAGAAATATGAATACATACCAGCGCTGAATGATTCACCAGAGCATATCGAAATGATGGTCAACCTGACGGCCAAATATCGCTGATCTCCCGCTGGGCTGAGAATGTGTTAACATTCTCAGCCCTTATGTTCAGCGCTTATTACAACCATGAAATTTCCCGGTAAACGTAAATCCAAACACTATTTTCCCGTTAACGCCCGCGATCCGTTATTGCAACAAATCCAGCCAGAAAATGAAGTCGGCACCTGCTGGGTGGTCGGTATCGATCAGACTCTGGTGGATATCGAGGCGAAAGTGGACGATTCGTTTATCTCACGTTATGGCCTGAGCACCGGGCATTCGCTGGTGATCGCCGATGATGTGGCCGAAGCGCTGTACCAGCAACTGGTGAGTAACGATCTGATCACCCATCAGTTTGCTGGCGGTACGATCGGTAATACCATGCATAACTACTCGGTGCTGGCCGATGACCGTTCTGTGCTGCTCGGCGTGATGTGCGACAACGTGAAAATCGGCAGCTACGCCTACCGTTATCTGTGCAATACCTCCAGTCGTACCGATCTGAACTATCTACAAGGCGTGGAGGGTGCGATTGGTCGTTGCTTTACGCTGATCAGCGACAGCGGCGAGCGGACGTTTGCCATCAGCCCCGGACAGATGAACCAGCTTCGCCCGGAGAGCATTCCGGAATCGGTGATTGCGGGCGCGTCTGCGCTGGTGCTCTCTTCATATCTGGTGCGTTGCAATCCTGGCGAGCCGATGCCGGATGCCACTCTGCAAGCCGTAGCCTATGCCAAAAAGCATAACGTGCCGGTGGTGCTGACGCTGGGCACTAAATATGTGATAGCCGATAATCCGCAGTGGTGGCGTGATTTTCTCAAAGAAAATGTCTCAATTCTGGCGATGAACGAAGAGGAAGGCCACGCGCTGACCGGCGAAAGCGATCCTCTGTTGGCCGCCGATAAAGCTCTGGACTGGGTGGATCTGGTACTGTGCACCGCCGGGCCGATTGGTCTGTATATGGCCGGTTTTACCGAAGATGATATGAAGCGCAAAACCCAGCATCCTCTGCTACCGGGAGCAATTGCCGAGTTCAACCAGTATGAGTTCAGCCGGGCGATGCGCCATAAAGATTGCCAGAACCCGCAGCGTATCTACTCGCACATTGCCCCTTACATGGGGGGGCCTGAGAAGATCATGAACACCAACGGCGCGGGTGATGGCGCGCTGGCGGCGTTGCTGCACGACATTACCGCGAACAATTACCATCGCACTAATGTGCCGAATTCCAGCAAACATAAATTCAACTGGCTGACCTATTCCTCTCTGGCGCAGGTGTGCAAATACGCCAACCGCGTGAGCTATCAGGTGCTGAACCAGCATTCGCCGCGCTTAAGCCGTGGCTTGCCGGAGCGGGAAGACAGCCTCGAAGAGGCGTACTGGGAGCGTTGATTTTCCAACAATGTTCCGACACAAACCGGTAAAGTATTGTTTGCCGGTTTTCTTATGCGCGAGTGTGAATAAATGTGGTTTTATGTGCAAGTGCGCATAAAACCATTTTTATTTGCTAGTGCACATAAACTTGATTTTATGCGCTAACGCTAATAAATTTAGTTGTATGCGCAAGCGCCCATAAAAGTAGATGGCGGAAATGATGAAAATAACCTCTCCTGAGCAGTTAGCTATTTTTCTGAAAGATGTCCGGAAAACGAAAAAATTACCGCAGGGATTGCTGGCTGAAAAGGTCGGGTTGCGCCAGGAAACCATCTCGAAATTTGAAAATAGTCCGGCGAAAACCCAGATTGATACGCTTTTTAAAATCCTGTCAGCGATGAATATGGAGCTTCATCTCGAGACCCGGGGCGAAAAAACACGGCAGCAGGGTTGGAAGGAGGAGTGGTAAATGAGAGGGTTGTCGGTGTACATGAATGGCTACCTGGTGGGGTCATTAGTACAACACAATAGCGGTGCGAATACCTTTCAATACCATCAGGCGTGGTTAGAGATGTCGGGAGCCCGCCCTGTCTCACTTTCCATGCCGTTACGTGCGGCGGAGTATTCTGGTGAAGTGGTATTTAATTACTTTGACAATCTGTTACCCGATAGTCGTGAAATCCGGGAGCGAATCGCCAGCCGTTACCAAGCCAGATCTCTACAACCTTTTGATTTGTTGTACGAAATAGGGCGTGACTGTGTTGGAGCGCTCATTTTGCAGCCGGCTGACGACGCAATCCAAAATATTGAACAGATCACCGGTGAGCGTCTGAATGACGAGCAACTGGGTGAGGTGCTGGCTGGGTATCTCAGCACTTCCCGACTTTTAGCACAGCAGCAACGGGATTTTCGTATTTCAATCGCGGGTGCGCAGGAGAAAACCGCGCTGCTTCGTTACCAGGATGGCTGGCAAATCCCGACAGGCGTTACGCCCACCACGCATATTTTTAAACTGCCGGTTGGCGAGATTCAGGGCCACAGTTACAAGCTGGATCTTCGCGAGAGTTGCGAGAATGAGTGGTTGAGTATGCTGCTGGTTCGCCTGTATGGCATTGAAACGCCTGACTGTGAAATCATCACCACGCCACAAACCAGAGCGCTGGCGGTTACGCGCTTTGATCGTCGATTTGTCGACGACAACCGCTGGATTGCACGGCTTCCACAGGAAGATCTCTGCCAGGCGTTAGGTTACCCCTCAACGAAAAAATATGAGGGTGATGGCGGACCGGGCATTGTGGAAATTATGCATTTTCTACTGGGCTCCGATGACGCAGAGCAGGACCGGGAGAAATTTATGCGCTCGCATATTTTATTCTGGCTGCTGGCGGCAAGTGATG
The DNA here is from genome assembly GCA_018261615.1 of Pseudomonadota bacterium. Taxonomy (GTDB): domain Bacteria; phylum Pseudomonadota; class Gammaproteobacteria; order Enterobacterales; family Enterobacteriaceae; genus Kosakonia. The sequence continues at coordinate 32,058 of JAGTSE010000019.1, forward strand.
GTCATGCGAAGAACTATTCTGTTGCAATAATGCCCGGTGGTGGATATCGGCTTACGCCACTCTACGATATTTTGTCTTGTTACCCATTGATCGGTGGGCAGGGGTTGGCGCGCCAGGATATAAAAATGGCGATGGCATTGCATTCAACGGGGAAGGGCGGAAAAAAATACGACTGGAATATGATTTATCCGCGTAATTTTCTGGAGACGGCCAAAAAATGTGGGTTCAGCGAGGAGCGAATGACGGCGCTGTTAGCTGAGTTTCATGATAAAACCCCGGGGGTACTCAGTGAAGCGCGTAGCCTGCTCCCGGCGGGATTCCCTTCACACATCAGCGAGGCGATCTTCAACGGCATAGAGCAGGCCGCCCGAAGACTGATCTGACAAAGAAGCAGGCGTTAGCCCGTCACTGCTTCTTCAACCGGCGGTTTCTCCAGCAGCGTTATCATGGTATTGGCGATTTCGCGTTCACCCATCACCACCTGGTTGGCGCCGCGCTCGGTAATGTAATCCACTTCATCGTCGTAATGCGCGCGGGCAATAATTTCAATGTCCGGGCATCTCTCACGCGCGGTTGCGACAATCTCCCCGGCTTCGTAACCATTCGGAATGGTCAGCAGCAGCCAGCGGGCGCAGTCAAGATGCGCCAGATTCATGATCTCTTCATTGGTGGCATTGCCCAGTACGGCGCGGATCCCACGCGCGCGCAACTCATCCACTCGGGTGCGCGAGGTTTCAATCACCACCAGCGGAATACCCTGCGCCATCAGTTTTTCGCCCAGCAGGCTACCGACGCGGCCAAACCCAACCAGCAGCGCATGGTTGCAGATATCCACCGGGATCTGCTTCTCTTCTTCAATGGCTTCTTCCAGCGTTTGTTCTTCCAGCGTCTCGTTTTTGTTGAGGTACTTCTCCAGCAGCGTAAACAGCACCGGGTTGAGCATAATCGACAGGATAGCGCCCGCCAGCACCAGGTTTTGCCCGGCCTGTGGTAGCAGTCCCAGCGACATCCCCAGGCTTGCCAGGATAAAAGCGAACTCACCAATCTGCGCCAGGCTGGCGGCAATGGTCAGCGCGGTGCGCGGCGAGTGGCCAAACAGGCGCACCAGGAAGAAGGCGGCCACCGATTTACCGAAGATGATGATCGCCATCGTGCCGAGCACCGCCAGCGGCTGTTCGATCAGGATCATCGGGTCGAACAGCATACCGACGGAGACAAAGAACAGCACCGCAAACGCGTCGCGCAGCGGCAGAGTGTCGTGCGCCGCCCGATGGCTGAGCTCGGATTCATTCAGCACCATACCGGCGAAGAATGCGCCAAGGGCGAAGGAGACATCAAACAGTTCGACGGCACCAAAGGCGATGCCGAGCGCCAGTGCCAGCACGGAGAGAGTAAACAGTTCGCGCGAACCGGTTGCGGCGCTACGCGCCATGATCCACGGCACCAGACGGCGGCCAACCAGCATCATTATGGCGATAAAAGCCACCACTTTACCGATGGTGATGCTCATATCCAGCGCCAGCGATGTCAGCCCAACGTTGTCTTTTTCCATCATCCCGGCGACGGCGGGTAGCAGCACCAGTGTCAGCACCATCACCAGATCTTCAACAATCAGCCAGCCGATGGCGATTTGCCCGCGCTGGCTGTCGATAAGCTGTCGCTCCTCAAGCGCGCGCAACAACACCACCGTACTGGCGGTGGAAAGACATAACCCAAAGACAATACCGGTCATAAGAGACCAACCCGACAGTACGGAAAGCGCCATACCCAGCAGCGTCGCGACGGCAATTTGCGCAATCGCTCCGGGAATGGCGATCGACTTTACCGCCATCAAATCCTTTAATGAGAAGTGCAACCCAACGCCGAACATCAGCAGAATCACACCTAATTCCGCCAGTTCGGACGCCAGTTGAGTATCGGCGACAAAGCCCGGTGTAAACGGCCCGGACAGCACACCCGCTAACAAGTAACCCACCAGAGGAGAAATTCGCAGTTTATTGGCAAGCATGCCGAGAATAAAGGCCAGTACAAGGCCACCGACAATGGTGGTGATAAGCGGTGTGGTGTGATGCATTCCGTCTCCTTTCGTTGATGCGTGGATCCCACGGTCGATGACCGCTAGCTGAGTTACAGTTTATGACAATTTTTGCCAGTATGTTTATGAATAATTATTGAATTATGAAGAAAATAGCGATTTGGAAGAAAAAAAAGGATAACAGGGTCATCTGAAACAGAAATCGTGTGATAGGTAAGGAAATACAACAAAAAGCAGCGGCCAAAGAGGGATTTTGGCCGCAAGGAAATCAATGTTGTGGGCGATTATCGGGCAGGAATATCGTCAGAATTCCGAGTAATGGCAGGAAAGCACATATTTTGTAGACCAAATCGATGCTGGTGTGATCGGCAACCAGACCCAGTACCGCAGCACCAAGCCCACCCATACCAAAGGCGAAACCAAAAAACAGCCCGGAAACCATGCCAATACGGCCTGGTAACAGCTCCTGGGCATAAACCAGGATGGCGGAGAAAGCTGATGCAAGAACAAAACCAATTATCACCGTCAAAATTCCGGTCCAGAACAGAGATGCATAGGGTAAAACCAGCGTGAAAGGAGCAACCCCGAGAATAGAGCCCCAAATCACATACTTTCTACCGATCTTATCGCCCAAAGGCCCGCCGATAACGGTGCCTGCGGCAACCGCAAACAGGAAGATGAACAGATGCATCTGCGCGTTTTGCACGGATAAATCGAACTTGTACATCAGGTAAAAGGTGAAATAGCTGCTGATACTGGCCATATAGAAGTATTTGGAGAAAATCAGAATCAGCAGGATGCAGACTGCCAGCACCACTTTATTGCGTGGCAGTGGATTATTCACCGCAGCAATCTTTTTCCCTTTATTCACCCGGTGCTGGGCTGCATACCAGCGGCTCACCTGCATCAGCACGATGATCGCCAGCAGGGCGGCTAACACAAACCAGGCGACATTGCCTTTACCGTAGGGCGCAACGATCACCGCCGCCAGCAACGGGCCGAGCGAGGCACCAAAATTACCGCCTACCTGAAAAATGGACTGTGCCAGCCCGTGACGGCCGCCGGAAGCCATCCGCGCCACGCGCGACGATTCTGGATGGAACACCGAAGAGCCAGTACCGACCAGCGCCGCGGCAATCAGCACCGTTGTAAAATTACCCGCCAGTGCCAGCAGCACCAGCCCGCTGAGGGTAAAACACATACCAATGGGCAACGACCACGGCATTGGATGTTTATCTGTCCAGTAACCGACCACCGGTTGCAGCAGCGAGGAGGCAACCTGGAAGGTGAGGGTGATAAACCCAATCTGCACAAATGACAGAGAAAAATCGGCTTGTAGCAGCGGGTAAATCGCCAGCAGCAGCGACTGGATCATATCGTTAAGCAGGTGCGAAAGGCTGATTGCACCAAGAATACCGAACGAGGTGCGCGCGACCGGAGGAGTCTGCGACGTTTCACTGATTGCCATAAATACCACGTATGTTTTGTCAGAAGAGGAAAGAAGAACGGTAATCGTTATCCGACTAACATTACCTGCGTGGATGCTTTGAAGGAAGTCTCAATGCTGAAAACATATTTGTCTATTATTGTTTAGCATTGTAATTTCGGGTTTTTATCAATGGGTCAGGGAGAGAAGCATGAATTGGCTACCAAAGAGCACCACGTTGGCGCTACTGGCAACGTTGGGCATGGCAAGCTGGCAGGTGCAGGCATACGAGCAGGACAAAACTTATAACGTCACCATCCTGCATACCAACGATCACCACGGCCACTTCTGGCGCAGTGATTACGGCGAATATGGGCTGTCGGCGCAAAAGACGCTGGTGGATGGTATTCGTAAAGAGGTGGCAGCCGAAGGTGGCAGCGTACTGCTGCTCTCCGGCGGCGACATCAATACTGGCGTACCCGAATCCGATTTACAGGATGCTGAACCGGATTTTCGCGGCATGAACCTGATTGGTTATGACGCCATGGCTGTCGGCAACCATGAATTCGATAATCCGCTCAGCGTGTTGCGTCAGCAGGAGAAGTGGGCGAAGTTCCCGTTCCTCTCCGCCAATATTTATCAGAAAAGTACCGGTGAGCGCCTGTTTAAGCCGTGGATGATCTTTAATCGCCAGGGACTGAAGATTGCCGTGATCGGTTTAACCACTGATGACACCGCTAAAATCGGCAACCCGGAGTTTTTCACCGATATTGAATTCCATAAGCCTGCCGAGGAAGCGAAGCTGGTGATTCAGGAGCTCCAGCAGAACGAAAAACCGGACGTGATCATCGCCACCACTCATATGGGTCACTATGACAATGGCGAGCACGGCTCGAATGCACCGGGCGATGTGGAGATGGCGCGCAGCCTGCCGAAAGGGGCGCTGGCGATGATTGTGGGTGGTCACTCACAAGATCCCGTATGCATGGCTTCCGAAAACAAAAAGCAGGTCGATTACGTGCCAGGAACGCCCTGTGCGCCCGATCAGCAAAACGGTATCTGGATTGTGCAGGCCCATGAATGGGGTAAATATGTTGGTCGCGCCGATTTCCAGTTCCGCAACGGTGAGATGAAACTGGTGCGTTATCAACTGATTCCGGTCAATCTGAAGAAGAAAGTCACCTACGATAACGGCAAAAGTGAGCGCGTCCTCTACACGCCGGAAATTACTGAAAACCCACAGATGTTGTCGCTGCTGACACCGTTCCAGAACAAAGGCAAAGCACAGCTGGAGGTGAAAATCGGCAACTCCACTGGTCACCTGGAAGGGGATCGCAGCAAAGTCCGTTTTGTGCAAACCAACCTGGCGCGGGTGATTCTGGCTGGGCAAATGGCACGCACTGGTGCAGATCTGGCGGTGATGAGCGGCGGCGGAGTGCGTGATTCCATTGACGCGGGCGACATCACTTATAAAGATGTGCTGAAAGTGCAGCCGTTCGGTAACACGCTGGTTTACGCTACGCTGACCGGCAAAGAGCTGACAGATTATCTCACTGCTGTGGCGCAGATGAAGCCAGATTCCGGCGCCTATCCGCAGTTTGCCAACGTCAGTTTTGTCGCGAAAGACGGCAAGCTCAACGATCTGAAGATCAAAGGTGAACCGGTTGATGCAGCGAAAACGTATCGCCTGGCAACGCTAAGTTTCAACGCCACCGGCGGTGATGGTTATCCGCGTCTTGATGATAAAGCGGGCTATGTGAATACCGGTTTTATCGATGCTGAAGTGCTGAAAGAGTTTATTCAGAAAAACTCGCCACTGGATGCGGCGGCTTTCGAACCGAAAGGGGAAGTGAGCTGGCAGTAACCAGCTCATATACCCGTCATACTTCAAGTTGCATGTGCGTTGGCTTTTTTATTCGGCTCATCCCTGAGCCTTACCCCTTCGGGGCTGTTGCTTACAGCGTTCAAATCTGCTCCCGGCAGATTTGTCGCTCACCCCAGTCACTTACTGGAGTAAGCGCATGGGGATTACTGAGAGACATCCTGTCTCTCACCGGAGGCCAACCTTCGGTTGGGCAAATTCGTTCCCTACGAATTTGTCGCTGCGTCGCCGTCTTCCTGCAACTCGAATTATTTAGGGGATAAACGTTAATCGCGGCGGGCGATATCGGCAAATTTCGCGTCCAGCATTTTTGCCAGATCGCTCGCCGCCAGTTCAATATCCAGCCCGCGTTTGCCGCCGGAAACGTAAATTGAGGTGAACTCCTGCGCCGGTGCGTCAATCAGCGTCGGCAGGCGCTTTTTCTGCCCTAGCGGGCTGATGCCGCCCACCAGATAACCGGTACTGCGCTGTGCGGCCATCGGATCGGCCATATCCACTTTTTTTGCCCCCAGCGCTTTGGCGACCTTTTTCAAATCCAGTTGACCAGCGACCGGCGTAACCGCCACGGCCAGATGTTTCATATCGCCGTTAATCGCCACCAGCAGCGTTTTATAGACCTGATCGGCATTCAGCCCCAGCTTGCGCACCACTTCATCGCCAAAATTAGTTTCGTTGGGATCGTGATCGTAAGTGTGCACCTGAAAAGAGATATTGTTTTTTTCGAGTAATTTCACGGCGGGAGTCATAGCAAATCCTTCTTACCACAGTCATTTCACGCCATAAGCATACGCCTGTGTGCGTCAACAAAAATAGTACCATCTTGCGCTATTGCGCCATCCGTTGTTGCAGTAGCGCCGGAAGATTGCCATCGCCATAGAGATGAAGCGCGCCGGCTGCCACCACATAACGCCCCGGCGGCAACGCAAACAGGCGATCGCACCACGCCTGATTACGCTGATGCATCAGAACATCATGCAGTGGCTGGCTGAAGGTTGATGGCAAGCTGAGCTGCTCTGCGGCAGGCGGCGTTTCCAGCCACCAGCTCATCATCACCTGTAACAGGCGCGCATTTTCATGCCAGTGCGTTAAAGTGTCCTGTAGCAGTTCGATGCCGTCATCGGGTAACTGGCGCAGGATATCCAGTTGGCTGGTGGTACCTTCCAGCTCCAGCACGCTGATCTGATGCTGCTGGGCCTCCTGCAACAGTTGATAATCGACGCCATACTCCGGGCGTAGCCCCAGCCGTTGAGCCTGGGTAGCCTGAAGCACCAGCGCGATATGCCAGGCCGGGCGCTGTTCAAACTCCTCGCGCGACAGCGAAAGGGTTTGCAGCGTCTGCTCAAGCTGGCTCAGGATCTGTGGATTCAGGCGCTCTTCGAGCGGTGCAGCGGGAGGAAGGTTATCAAAAGGGGAATCGGAACTGGCAATATCCGCTTCAACGATCAGCGCGTCGGCATGACGCAGTTTGTGCAGCAGCAATTCCGGCAGCGGCGACATGCCATAGGTGCCCATATGAATACTGCCGACCAGGTGCAGATGCTGGCCGCCGGGCAGCGTGATATCTATTGCCGGCCAGCGATAGCGGCGCACACGAAGCGCGAAAAAAAAGTTTTTCAATCGTTGAAACAGAGTCATACGCGCTTTCCGGGAGAAAAACCCCATGCTAACGCGGCGGGCTGTAAGGTGCAAACCCCGCCGTCTGCACGGCGGGGCAACATCGACTGGCTAATGGCGAGGTTTAAAACGCAGCAGACGGTTGGCGTTGCTGACCACCGTAATGGAGGAAAGCGCCATTGCTGCACCCGCCACAACCGGGTTGAGCAGGGTGCCGGTCAGCGGCCAGAGAATTCCGGCGGCAATGGGAATTCCCAGCGAGTTATAGACAAACGCCCCCAGCAGGTTTTGCTTCATATTGCGCAGCGTCGCTTTGGCAATCGCCAGCGCATCAGCCACACCCAGCAAGCTATGGCGCATCAACGTAATCGCGGCAGTTTCAATGGCTACATCGCTGCCGCTGCCCATGGCGATCCCGACATTGGCCTGCGCCAGCGCGGGCGCGTCGTTTATGCCATCACCCACCATCGCCACCTGGCGGCCCTGCCGTTGTAGGTTTTTGATCGCCTCGGCTTTGCCGTCAGGTAGAACGCCGGCAATTACCTCATCAATCCCGGCCTCTTTGGCAATCGCGTTGGCCGTAATGGGATTATCACCGGTAAGCATCACCAGGCGATAACCGGCGCGGTACAGGCGTTGCAAGGCTTCCACGCTGTCATCGCGCAGCGGATCGCGAATAGCGAATAGCGCTACGGTGACGCCATCTACCGCCAGCAGCACTGGCGTTGCTCCGAGACTGGCCTGAGTGGCTATCTCATCGTCAAGCGCGCGGGTACCCACATTCTGCTCTGCCAGCAGAGCCTGATTGCCGAGCAATACAGTGCGTCCATCGACAATACCGCTGACGCCCAGCCCGCGTAACGTGCGAAATTGATTAACCGTCGGCAGCGCATCGCTGCCCGCTTTTTCCACGAACGCCCGCGCCAGCGGGTGGCTGGAACCTTGCTCCAGTGCCGCCGCCAGACGCAGCGCCGCCGAATCATCGCCATACAGCGTTTTCACACTGACCACTTCCGGCTTGCCGCGCGTTAGGGTGCCGGTTTTATCAAACACAATCGTATCCAGCGTACTGGCGCGTTGCAGGGCATCGGCATCGCGTACCAGCACGCCAAATTCAGCGGCGCGACCGACGCCGGAGATAATCGACATCGGCGTTGCCAGTCCCAGCGCGCACGGACAGGCAATAATCAGCACGGTAGTGGCGATCACCAGCGTATAGACGATTTGCGGCGCAGGACCAGCGAAGTACCAGATTGCGCCGCTGAGCAGCGCGATAGCGACCACTACCGGCACAAATACTGCCGAAATACGGTCAGCCAGTTGACCAATCTCCGGCTTGCTGCTTTGCGCCTGACGCACCATCCGGATGATGCGAGAAAGTGTGGTGTGGCTACCGACCGCGCTGGCGGTAAACAGCACGCTACCATCCTGCACCACCGTCCCGGCGTGAATGCTTTCGCCGATACTTTTTTCTTGTGGCTCGGGTTCGCCGGTCAGCATCGCTTCATCAAACCAGGCTTCGCCCTCGCTGATTTCACCGTCGACCGGCACGCGATCGCCGGTGGTAAGACGCAATGTCATTCCCTGCTGTACTTCCGCCAGTGGCAGATTTTTCTCGCCGTCATCGGTGACGACCCGCGCGGTTGGCGGTGTTAAATCCAGTAAGCGTTCCTGCGCTTTCGATGAACGCTGGCGGGCACGGGCTTCCAGCATATGGCCGAGATTAATCAGGCCGATAATCATCACGCTCGCTTCGTAATAAAGATGGCGGGCTTCCATCGGGAACCACTGCGGCCAGATATTAACGCTCATCGAATAGAGCCAGGCTGCACCGGTTCCCAGCGCCACCAGCGTATCCATGGTGGCGGAGCCATTACGCAGACTTTTCCACGCGCTGGAGTAGAAATGCCCACCGGCGACAATCATCACCGCCAGGGTAATCAGACCGATAAACAGCCACAGGGCGCGGTTACTGTCGGTGACCATCATATTGTCGCCCATCATGCCCCAGACCATGATGGGCACGCCGACCACCAGCGCGACAATCGCCTGGCAGCGGAAGCGCTTCATGGTAGCGAGCGCGGTTTCCTGCTGGCGCTCGCGGCGTTTAATATCGTCTTCTATCGCTTCAGCGCCGTAGCCCGCTTGCTCTACGGCACTGACTAATTCAGCGGCGGGCGCGCTACCCATGACTAACGCGGTGCGCTCCGCCAGGTTGACCCGTGCCTGCGTCACGCCCGGTACGGCCTGCAAGGCTTTTTGTACCCGGGAAACACAACTGGCGCAGCTCATGCCGTTGATCAATAGCTGTTGGCTGTCATCAAGGTCGCCGGCTGCCGGAAGCTCATGTGTGGCCGCTGTCAGTGCTTCCGACGGGAGCGATGACTCTGCCAGCGGTTTAGCCTTTGGGTGGCTTAAGCTCGCGCCGTATCCGGCTTCTTTAATGGTCGCGATCAGCGCCTCAGCGCTGGCGCTGCCGGTGACTTCCGCACGTTCAATGGTCACATCCGCCTGTTCAACATCGGGGCGTTTTTCCAGACTCTCTTTGACGCGTTTAACGCAATGACCGCAGGAAAGGCCATCCAGCTTTAGTTCTATGGTATGAGACATGGTAGATCTCCTTGGTTGTGATGCTTCAATACTGAGTAACATGAAGCTTAAACCTTCCATCAAGGGGAAGGTCAAGGCGGTTTTTAGCGATTTATTGTGCTAACGTATTCTCTGACGCGCGGCCTTTGACAAGGTGAAAAAATGAATATCAGCGATGTGGCAAAAAAAACCGGTTTAACCAGCAAAGCGATTCGTTTTTATGAAGAGAAAGGGCTGGTGACGCCGCCGCTGCGCAGCGAGAACGGCTATCGCAGCTACAGCCAGCAGCATCTGAACGAACTGACGCTGCTGCGCCAGGCGCGACAGGTTGGTTTTAACCTTGAAGAGTGTGGCGAGCTGGTGACGTTGTTCAACGATCCGGCCCGCCACAGCGCCGATGTAAAAGCCCGGACATTGCAAAAAGTGGCGGAGATTGAGCGGCATATTAAAGAATTACAGGTCATGCGCACGCAACTGTTGGCGCTGGCGGATTCCTGCCCTGGCGATGACAGTGCCGAGTGCCCGATTATTGATAACCTTTCCGGCTGCTGCCATCACGCGATGGGTTGAGCGCTATTCGCTCACGGCTTTAACCCGCAGCGTAATGCCTTCCACGGCAATTACTTCGACGCGCGTGCCAGCGGCGAGATCGTCGTCGGCGCTGACCGGCCACGAGCTGTCGCCGACGCGCATATGACCATGCCCATTAACCAGTGCGTTATCCAGTTGAAAGCGGCGTCCTACCAGTTGTTGCCCGCGAAGATTAAGCGAGGCATCGGCGGGTTTCTGCTGTTTCAATCGGCAACTGAGCCATTTCCACCATAGCCAGGCCGCCAGCAGGGTGAGCAAGGCAAATAGCACGCCTTGCCACTCCCAACTGAAAGGGATGATCCACGCCAGTAAACCGGTGATCACTGCCGCCACGCCGCTCCACAACAAGTAGCCATTACCGCCGAGCATTTCGGCGGCGAGCAGCAATCCGCCCAGCACCAGCCAGGCGAAGTGGGTGTGTTCGAGCAGCAGCACGATCATCGTTTAGTCCGCTCGCTGGTGCTGTCTTTGATAAGCTCAGCGATCCCGGCGATCGAGCCCATCAGGCTGCTGGCATCCAGCGGCATCATCACCACTTTGCTGTTATTCGCAGAGCCGATCTGTTGCAAAGCTTCGGTGTATTTCTGCGCCACAAAGTAATTCACCGCCTGAATATCCCCGGCGGCAATGGCTTCCGAAACCATCTGCGTTGCGCGAGCCTCTGCTTCGGCAGAACGTTCACGCGCTTCTGCTTGCAGGAATGCTGATTGACGCTCGCCTTCTGCTTTCAAAATCTGCGACTGTTTTTCCCCTTCGGCTTTGAGAATTTCCGCCTGGCGAACCCCTTCCGCTTCAAGAATATAAGCGCGTTTGGTACGTTCGGCTTTCATCTGCGCGTTCATCGAGGCAATCAGTTCTGCCGGTGGGCGAACGTCGCGGATCTCAATACGTGTTACCTTCACCCCCCACGGATTAGTGGCCTCATCGACAATATGCAGCAGGCGTGTGTTGATGCTGTCGCGCTGCGAGAGCATCTCGTCCAGCTCCATCGAGCCGAGCACCGTACGAATGTTGGTCATCGTCAGATTGATGATAGCCAGTTCCAGATTGCTGACTTCATAAGCGGCGCGCGGCGCATCAATAACCTGAATAAAACAGACCGCGTCGATGGTGACGTTAGCGTTATCTTTCGAGATAATTTCTTGCGAGGGGATATCGAGAACCTGCTCCATCATATTGATCTTACGACCAATACGATCCATAAACGGCACCACCAGGCTCAGACCCGGCTGCAGAGTTCGGGTAAAGCGGCCAAAGCGTTCTACCGTCCACTGGAAACCTTGCGGTACGATTTTGACGCCGGAAATAACCACCACCAGCGCGACAAAGATAAGAACCAGAATGACGATTGGCATCAAAAAAACCTCCTGTTTAATTTGATGCCATCTTAGCCCTATTTGGCGATCAAAACAGCACGATCGCCAAATTTAGCGGGGTGAATTAGTAGAGCAGGGAATAAAGCTGGCGGCGGTATTTCGAGGCCAGTGCGTCGCCGGTTCCCAGCGCGGCAAGGATTTCTTGCAGCATTTTACGCGCTTCGCCGTCGGCGGCACTAAGATCTTTGCGCAGATGGCTGAACAGCAACTCCAGCGCTTCTTCGTTGCGCCCGACCTGATGCAGTTGCAGCGCGAGTTGCGTTGCCAGCAGCGCGTCCTGCGGGTTATCGGCTACCTGTTTTTGTAACTGCTGTATTTCCGGCGTATCGGCGGCTTTTTTCAGCAGTTCAATTTGCGCGACCAGGCCCTGATAGCGGGTATCCTGATCCTGTAACGGAATGGTTTTCAGCACGTTTTCGGCTTCATCCGCGTGGTTCAATACAATCAGTGTCTCCGCCAGCAGCAGGCCGATTTCACTGTTTTGTTGTGAAAGCTGCCTGGCCTCTTTCAGCAGCGGCAACGCTTCGGCGTGCTTGCCTTCCTGCATCAGTTGCATCGCCTGTTGTGCTTTCAGTTCCTCTTCACGCGGCAGGACTTTATCCAGCAATGCGCGGATGGCCTCTTCCGGCTGCGGCCCCTGGAAACCATCAACTGGCTGGCCGTTCTGGAACAGATAGACGGTAGGAATGGCGCGCAGACCAAATTGCGACGCCACTATTTGCTCGGCGTCGCAATCGACTTTCGCCAGAATAAACTGTCCATTGTATTGCGCAGTCAGGCTTTCCAGCACCGGTGTCAGTTGCTGGCAGTGCTGGCTACGATCGGACCAGAAATAGAACAGCACCGGCGTGGCCATCGACTGCTCAAGCACCTGTTGCAGATTCACTTCGGTAATATTGACAATATTCTGTACGGACATAGGAAATTCTCTGTTTTTTAACTCATTGTTCTTACATGGGGGAGGATATTGTGCCTTCAACTCACCCCAGCAAAATTTTATCCATCATGCGCCCAGGCAGCAGGCGTTTCAGCAAACTCACCGCCCAGGTTACCAGCGTAACCGGATAGCGCATTTTGGGATGCGAACTCTCAAAAGCATGGCGTACTTTTGCCACTACCGCCTCTGGACCAAGGGTAAAACGTGCTGCGATGCCGGGGTTTTCCACAGGTTTGTCGCGCTGCGTCTGATTAACGTTGTCGGTAAAACGGGTACGGATAGGGCCCGGTTCAATCAGACTGACTTTGACACCGCTGTGGCGTAGCTCCATTCGCAAAGCGTCGGACCAGGCTTCAAGCGCATACTTGCTGGCGGCATAGGCGCCGCGGCCGGGTGTAGAGATAAGCCCCATCACCGATGAGGTCATCACAATGCGGCCTTCGCCGTGCGGCGTCATGGCGGGCAGCAGACGCATCGTCAGTTGATGGGTGCCGAAAAAGTTACTGGAGAACTGCTGTTCCAACTGCTGGCGGCTGATGGTTTCCAGCGGGCCGTAAACGCCGTAACCCGCATTATTGAACAGGCCATACAGGCGGTTGTTGGTCAGATCGATCACTTCATCGGCGGCGCGCTCGACACTCGCCGGATCGTCAAGATCCAGCAAAATACCGGTAAAGCCTTCCTGGTTCATGCGGGCGACATCGTCCGCTTTGCGGCAGGCAGCCAGTACGCGGAACCCCTGGCGTTTGAGTTCGCGTGCGCTTTCCAGACCGATACCGCTGGAACATCCTGTTATTAAGACCGTTTTTTGCATAACTTTACCTGCGGGGCGTGCCTGAATGCTCAGGAGTCGTGTTTAACTAAAGGAGCCAGCCGTGTCGCCATCCAGTCGGCAATAAACGGCTGGGCATCGCGGTTGGGATGAATACCATCATCCTGCATCCATTGTGGTTTCAGATAGACCTCTTCCATAAAAAATGGCAGCAGGGGGACGTCCAACTCTTTGGCAAGCTTAGGATAAATGGCGCTGAACGCCTCATTATAGCGACGACCGTAGTTGGCGGGCAGCCGAATTTGCATTAACAGCGGTTTTGCATTAGTGGCTTTGATCGCCTGCAACACCTGACGCAGCGTCTGTTCTGTCTGTTGCGGCGCAAAACCGCGAAGGCCATCGTTACCGCCCAGCTCGACCAGTACCCAATGCGGCTGATGTTCTTTAAGCAGCGCGGGCAGACGCGATAGCCCTTGCTGCGAGGTATCCCCGCTGATGCTGGCGTTCACCACCGTCGGCTTCTGCTGCCATTTGTCATTGAGCAGCGCGGGCCACGCCACATTCGCCGCCATGCGATAACCGGCGCTCAGGCTGTCGCCCAGAATCAGTAACGTGTCTGCTGCCGCGGCGCGAAAGGTTAACAAAAGCAACAACAGGAAGGGCAAATGCCAGCGGAAAACATTATTGAAGTTCATCGTCTTAAGAAGTCCGTCGGTCAGGGGGAGCATGGGCTTTCCATCCTTACCGGAGTTGAGCTTGTTGTCAAACCAGCCGAGACCATCGCCTTGATTGGCGAATCGGGATCCGGTAAATCGACGCTGCTGGCGATCCTCGCCGGGCTGGATGATGGTAGCAGTGGGGAGGTTCATCTGCTGGGTAAGCCGCTGCATTCGATGGATGAAGAGGCGCGAGCGACTCTGCGGGCGCAGAATGTGGGTTTTGTTTTTCAGTCATTTATGTTGATCCCCACGCTTAACGCGCTGGAAAATGTGGAACTGCCTGCCTTATTGCGCGGAGAAAACGGCGGACAAAGTCGCGGCAGCGCCAAAGCTCTGCTGGAAGATCTGGGGCTGGGTAAGCGCCTCGATCACCTGCCTGCGCAACTTTCTGGCGGCGAGCAGCAGCGAGTGGCATTGGCGCGCGCCTTTAACGGCCATCCGGCCGTGCTGTTTGCCGATGAACCCACCGGTAATCTCGATCGCCAGACCGGCGACAAAATCGCCGATCTGCTGTTTTCCATGAATCAGCAGCACGGCACAACGTTAATTTTGGTGACACACGATCCGCAGCTGGCGGCGCGCTGTGACCGGCGATTACGTCTGGTCAATGGCGAATTGCGGGAGGATGCATGATCGCCCGCTGGTTCTGGCGTGAATGGCGTTCGCCCTCGCTGCTGATTGTCTGGATGGCGCTTAGCCTCGCTGTCGCTTGTGTGCTGGCGCTTGGCAATATCAGCGATCGGATGGAAAAAGGGCTAAGCCAGCAGAGCCGCGACTTTATGGCCGGTGATAGGGCGCTGCGCAGTTCCCGCGAAATCCCGTCGGCATGGCTGGATGAAGCGCGTAAACTCGGTCTGAAGGTGAGCGAGCAAATCAGCTTTAATACCATGACCTTCGCCGGAGATACGCCGCAACTGGCGGATGTGAAAGCGGTCGACGATCTTTACCCTCTTTATGGCGAGCTACAAACACGTCCGGCCGGGCTGAAGCCTCAGGAAGGCAGCGTATTGCTGGCGCCACGGCTGATGGCGCTACTCAATTTGAAGATCGGCGATACGATCGATGTTGGCGATGCGACGTTACATATCGCTGGTGAAGTGGTTCAGGAACCGGATTCCGGTTTCAATCCTTTCCAGATGGCACCGCGTCTGCTGATGAATACGGCGGATGTGGCGAAGACTGGCGCCGTACAGCCGGGCAGCCGGGTAAGCTGGCGCGCGAAATTTGCCGGTACGCCCGCGCAGCTCGATGCCTACGAAAAGTGGTTGCTGCCGCAGCTAAAACCGGAGCATCGCTGGTACGGGATGGAGCAGGATGAAGGGGCGCTCGGTAAATCGCTCCAGCGTTCGCAGCAGTTCCTGCTACTTTCGGCTCTATTAACCCTGCTGCTGGCGATTGCTGCGGTGGCTGTAGCGATGGGGCACTACTGTCGCAGCCGTTACGATCTGGTGGCGGTGCTGAAAACGCTTGGCGCCGGGCGCGCGCAACTGCGCAAGCTGATTGTTGGCCAGTGGCTGTTGGTGCTGGCGCTGGCTGTGGTGACGGGCGGCGTGCTGGGGCTGGCCTTTGAAAACCTGTTGATGGTGTTGCTCAAACCGGTGCTTCCCGCTGCGCTGCCGCCTGCCAGCCTGTGGCCATGGCTGTGGGCAGTTGGCGCGGTGATAGTGATTTCGCTGCTGGTGGGATTGCGTCCTTATCGCTTGCTGTTAGCCACGCAGCCGTTGCGCGTATTGCGTCGTGATGCGGTAGCGAACGTCTGGCCGCTGAAGTTCTATATTCCTGTCATCTGCGCCGTAGCAATTTTGCTGCTGGCCTGGCTGATGGGCGGCAGTATGCTGCTGTGGTCGGTGCTGGCGGGGGCGGTGGTGCTGGCATTGTTGTGCGGCGTGGTCGGCTGGCTGCTGCTCAATATTTTAAAACGGCTAACCCTGAAAGCGTTGCCACTGCGCCTGGCGGTGAACCGCCTGCTGCGCCAACCGTGGTCAACCCTGAGCCAACTGTCGGCATTTTCCCTCTCTTTTATGTTACTGGCGATGTTGCTGGTACTGCGCGGCGATCTGCTGGATCGCTGGCAGCAGCAGTTGCCGCCGGAAAGCCCAAACTATTTCCTGATCAATATTGCGCCGGAACAGGTGGCACCGATGAAAGCCTTCCTGGCTGAACATCATGTGCGCCCGGAATCGTTCTATCCGATTGTGCGGGCCAGGATGACGCAGATTAACGGTCAATCCACCGAGGGAAATCAGGATGAAGCGCTAAACCGTGAACTGAATCTTACCTGGCAGCAGCAGCGACCGGAGCATAATCCGATCACCGCAGGAAGCTGGCCGCCAAAATCGGGTGAAGTTTCTGTCGAAGAGGGGCTGGCAGAACGGCTTGGCCTGAAGCCGGGCGACAGCGTAACCTTTATGGGAGATACGCAGGAGTTTAGCGCCAGAATTACCAGTTTGCGTAAAGTTGACTGGGAAAGCATGCGACCTAATTTCTTCTTTATATTCCCGCAAGGGGCGCTGGATGGTCAGCCACAAAGCTGGCTGACCAGCTTCCGCTGGGAAAATGGCAACGGCATGTTGACCCAGCTTAACCGGGAATTCCCCACCGTTAGCCTGCTGGATATTGGCGCAATTTTAAAACAGGTCGGCCAGGTGCTGGCGCAGGTAAGCCGGGCGCTGGAAGTGATGGTGGTGCTGGTTACTGCCTGCGGTCTGTTGCTGCTGCTGGCGCAGGTTCAGGTAGGAATGCGTCAGCGTCACCAGGAACTGGTGGTTTATCGCACATTGGGCGCGGGAAAACGGTTGTTGCGCGCCACGTTATGGTGCGAATTTGCCTTACTGGGCGCCGTCTCCGGGCTGGTGGCGGCCATTGGCGCAGAAACGGCGCTGGCGGTACTGCAAACCCGGGTCTTTGATTTCCCCTGGCAGCCAGACTGGCGGCTGTGGATCACCCTGCCACTATGCGGCGCGCTGTTGCTCTCCGTCTGTGGCGGCTGGCTAGGTGTGCGTCTGCTAAAGGGCAAAGCCCTATTTCGTCAGTTCAGCAGTTAATCATTTCTCAATAACTTCTTAACGAAAAACACACCATTAATTCTAGTTCGATAACGTGATGGGAAGCGTTGATAAAACGTCTTACAAACGTAACGGTTATGATGGCGGCACCCGCTTCCGTTTCGCGTCGGACTACTACCTGTTTGATGATATTAGCTGGGTAAGCTACTACGAACTGGGTGTGAATATTATGCCTGTTACAAAATCCCGGTTGGTCAGTACGCGCTTAAATATGTACAGCCGTACGTGATAGGCGACCGTCTGAAATACACGACTGGCCGTTACTATCAGCGTATCAACAACGGCGTCGGTATAACCTTCCAACTGGACTACGGTTTCCGCGTCGATTACGAACACGTATTCACCAGCAGCACCGACAAGTCTCTGGCCGACATGAACATCGTTCGTCTGCGTTACGACTTCTGATAAGTCAGGCGCTGCCGGGTTTAGCGTTTAGTTTAAATTCGGCAATGTTTATGAATAAAAGGCATAACGGAATGGCGTATTACCCACGAAATTGGGGCTTTTCGTTATGCTTCATCACCTTATCCTGAAAATATCTCCCCACCATTTGCTATCAGTGCCGGGTTGGATCTGGATGGATATCCCAAGAGCGGGTTCATGTAGACGGCTTGCTCACCGGCATTACTGCTGGTTATTTTGTGCCGCCAGCCAGGCGGCCGTTTCGTTGAAATTGCCGCGGAAGATAATATCTTTCGCGCGCTTTTCTAACTGATAGCGATACATCGGGTCGTAATACTCTTCAAGCAGCGGCGCGAGCCAGGCAAAGTGCGCGCTTGTGTTACCGGTGCGCTGTTGTTGAATCAGCGCTTCCTCCTGGCGGGCGCTAAGCTGCGCGAAGCGCTGTAACCCAAGACGGCGACGAATCGCAAACAGACCGTGGCGCAGGTACTCTGCGTAAGCCAACCAGCCTGCTTCTTCACCATCGCGCTGGATAAAGGCTTGTGACATCTGCAAAAAATAGTCGTTACGCAGGCGCTCAAGCCGTTGCTCAAACAGCTCTTCCACCACCGCCAGCGGTGATTGCGCCATTCGTTCCCGCAGTATCGATGGCAGATGGTTCGCGCCAATCGCATGCCCTTCATCCTCCAGCAGCCAGAAGGTGGGGGACGTTTTCAGCAGTGCCGCAGCCAGTTGATTTTCAAAACTGGCCTGCGAATGTTGCGCTTGCAGCGTGCGGCCAAACGATGAGCCGCGATGGCGGGCAAGCCCCTCAAGATCGATCCCGTTTCGCCGGGATGCCACCAGTAACGTTTTGCCGCTGCCAGTACAGCCGCCAATCAGCAACAGCGGGCGCTGCAAACGCTGTTGTGTCGCTTCTATCGCTGCCTGGCGTAGTGCTTTGTAGCCGCCGGCGACCAGCGGATAGTCAACCCCTCGCTCGCGTAACCACTGCTGTACGATGTGCGAACGCTGGCCGCCGCGCGCGCAACAGAGATAACCGCGTGGATTTTCCGCGCAGGCCTGTAACCATGCCTGTATGCGTAGTTCTCGTAATTCGCCCTGAACCAACTGATGGCCCAGACGCAACGCTGCCTCCGGCCCCGCTTTTTTGTAGCAGGTGCCGACGGCGGCGCGCTCGCTGTCATTCATCAGCGGCAGATTAATGGCGCCAGGCATGGCACCTTGTTGAAACTCAACCGGTGCGCGGACATCAATAAGGGGAGTGGTATCACGCAGGATAGCCAGGTAATCCGTGGTGTCGTTCATGGGGCTTCCTTCTGCAAAATGCGGGCGGTAACCGCCGCGTGCAGATTTTACGCCCGAAGCCACGGAGATCAAGGCGGGAGCTAATCGCTTTTTGAATATGTATCAGGATGCCGGCACTATTATTCCAGCACAGTGCTCATATTTATCTTTTTTAAAACGCTGGCGATGGCCGCCAGCGTACGGAACCAGGATCATTGCAGTTTTGACTGCGCCCAGGCGATGCCGCTGGCATATTCCGGCGGCAACAGCGGAACCAGTGCTTCCAGCGTGGCGCTCAGACGAGCGGTATCGCTGTCGTTGAGGTTCAGGTGACCCACTTTACGCCCCGGACGCACCTCTTTGTCGTACCAGTGCAGATGAACCAGCGGCAGCTTCAGCCAGTCGTAATTGAGATCGCTGCCAATCAGGTTGATCATCACCGATGGGCTGTTGACCACCGGCGGCGGCAACGGTAAATCCACTACCGCGCGCAGATGCAGTTCAAACTGGCTGATTGAGGCGCCGTTTTGCGTCCAGTGGCCGCTGTTATGAACTCGCGGTGCCAGCTCGTTAATCAGCAGCCCGGATGGGGTGACAAAGCACTCCATCGCCATCACGCCGACGTAGTTCAGTTCGTGCATGACCGCCGAAAGCATCTCTTCGGCTTGCTGCTGCTGTTCGGCATTGGCCTGCGGGAAAACCACGCTGGTACGCAAAATGCCATCCTGATGCAGGTTGTGCGTCAGCGGATAAAACACGGTGCTGCCATCATGGCCGCGCGCGCCAACCAGTGACACTTCTCCTGAAAAGTTAATGCCCTGCTCGACGATGCACTCGCCGTAGCACTCTTCCGGCAGTTGATCGGTATCGGCAGCCCGCAGACGCCATTGGCCGCGACCGTCATAACCGCCGATGCGGCGTTTGACGATAGCCAGCTCGCCCAGACGCGAAAACACGCCCGGCCATTCGCTTTTCTCCGCCAGCAGTTGCCATGGCGCGGTGGCGAGTTGCAGCTTGTCAAAGAGTTGTTTCTGCGTCAGACGATCCGCAATCACCGGGAATACGTCGCGGTTTACAAACGCCGGGTGACGCGCCAGCTCGCGGGTCAGCGCCGTTTCCGGCCAGCGTTCAATTTCCGCAGTGATCACGCTCTGCTGAAACGGTACCGCTTCCGGCGATGCGTCCAGCCCGACCGGCCACACTGAAATGCTCAGCGGCTCACCGGCCTGGCGCAGCATTCGGCCAAGCTGACCGTTACCTAATACGCAAACCTGTTTCATGCCGCACCCCGGGGATCCGGATTATCCAGCACTTCGTCGGTCTGGGTTTTGCGCCACTGAGCCAGACGCTGATGCAGTGCAGCATCATGCTGGGCGAGAATTTGCGCGGCCAGCAGCGCTGCGTTTGCTGCACCAGCTTTGCCGATCGCCAGCGTCCCAACAGGAATACCGCGCGGCATCTGGACGATAGAGTAGAGGCTATCGACGCCGCTCAGTGCGGCGCTTTGTACGGGTACACCCAGCACCGGCACCAGCGTTTTGGCCGCAATCATCCCAGGCAAATGCGCTGCGCCGCCAGCACCGGCGATAATCACCTGAAAACCGTTCTGCTCTGCGCTTTCGGCGAAGCTAAACAGTTTATCCGGGGTGCGGTGTGCGGAGACGATTTCAACATGGTGCGGGACGTTCAGGGTATCAAGGATTTCTGCGGCGAACTGCATGGTTGCCCAGTCGCTTTTCGATCCCATAACAATGGCGATGCGCGCCGGTTGGTTGCTTGAAGACATGCGTCTCAAAACTCCTGTGGGTGTACTTCAGACGACAAAAGAGGGCACAGAGAATAGCACGTAAAATAGCGAAGGAAAACGGTTGCGTGGCGATGTTTTGCGCGTTTGGCGCAGTGCTGGTGTTACTAATCAGAAGGGGAAAAAGAGCAGTTCGACACCGGTTTCGCTGATGCGCACCATTGAACCTTCACTGTGCCAGGCACCGAGAACGGCGCGGTAAGCCGGAGCGTTATTGGCCGTCAATTCATGTATTGCCGGACGATGTGTATGGCCGTGGATCAGCCACTGAACGCGGTGTTTTTCCATCACGTCGATGACGGCTTGCGGGTTCACGTCCATGATCTCAAGCGATTTACTGCTGTTAGCGGCTTTACTTTCGGCGCGCATTCTTGCGGCGACACGACGGCGGATAAACAGCGGCAGGGCAAGAAATAGGGTTTGTATCCACGGCGTGTGAACTTTTTTGCGAAACGCCTGGTAACCGGCATCGTCGGTACACAGTGTATCGCCGTGCATAATCAGTACGTTGCGGCCATACAGGTCGAGTACTTTCGCTTCCGTCAGCAATTGCATGCCGCTTTGGCGGGCAAAGCGTTTGCCGAGCAGAAAATCACGGTTGCCGTGAATGAAGTAGCACGGTACGCCGCTTTCAATCAGCGATTTGATGGCGCTGGCGATTTGCTGGTGCAGCGGGTTGGGATCGTCATCGCCGATCCAGGCTTCAAACAGATCGCCCAGAATATAGAGCGCGTCCGCCTGGCGAGCCTCACCAGCTAAAAAACGCAGAAAACCGGCGGTGATCGCCGGTTCTTCTGTTTGCAGGTGCAAATCTGCAATAAAGAGTGTCGCCACGCTTACTCGCTGACGGTCACGTTTTCAATCACAACGTCTTCTTTCGGAACGTCCTGATGCATACCGCTACGACCGGTGGAAACGCTTTTGATTTTATCAACCACGTCCATACCTTCAACCACTTCGGCGAAGACACAGTAGCCCCAGCCTTGCAGGTTTTCGCCGCTGAAGTTCAGGAAGTCGTTGTCTGCGACGTTAATGAAGAACTGCGCAGTTGCGGAGTGCGGCGCCTGAGTACGCGCCATTGCCAGCGTACCACGGCTGTTTTTCAGACCGTTGTTGGCTTCGTTTTTGATCGCATCTTTAGTGACTTTCTGATTCATGCCCGGTTCGAAGCCGCCGCCCTGAATCATGAACCCGTTGATAACACGGTGGAAAATCGTGTTGTTATAGAAACCTTCACGGCAGTAGTCCAGGAAGTTTTTAACTGTTTCAGGCGCTTTATCGTCAAACGTTTTGATTACGATGTCGCCGTGATTAGTGTGGAAAGTAACCATTATTGCATCCTGTTCTGATAGTGTAGTGCGCAGACCCGCCAGTGGGTCAGAGATAGTCGCCTGTTATAGCATAAGCGCGAGGCGGGATCACCTTGCAAAGTGTGCTGCTTCGGGGTTGAATTACAGGTAATATATGCGGTTTTCGTTCCACACACGTCCAAATGGAATCTTCGATGTTAAAAATCTTTAATACACTGACGCGCCAAAAAGAGGAATTCAAACCTATTCATGCCGGGGAAGTCGGCATGTACGTGTGTGGTATCACTGTTTACGATCTGTGTCATATCGGCCACGGCCGCACTTTTGTTGCCTTCGACGTGGTTGCGCGCTACCTGCGTTTTCTCGGCTATAAGCTGAAGTATGTGCGTAACATCACCGATATTGACGACAAAATCATTAAGCGCGCGAATGAAAACGGTGAAAGCTTTGTTGCGCTGGTCGATCGTATGATCGTCGAGATGCACAAAGATTTTGATGCGCTAAATATCCTGCGTCCGGACAGCGAGCCGCGCGCGACGCACCATATTCACGAAATTATTGAAATCACCGAACGCCTGCTGGAACGCGGTCACGCTTATGTGGCTGGCAACGGCGACGTGATGTTCTCGGTGCCGACCGATCCGACTTACGGCCAGCTTTCGCGCCAGGATCTGGAACAGTTGCAGGCGGGGGCACGCGTTGAAGTCGCGGAAGTGAAACATAACCCGATGGATTTTGTGTTGTGGAAAATGTCCAAGCCGGGCGAGCCGAGCTGGCAGTCGCCGTGGGGCGAAGGGCGTCCGGGCTGGCACATTGAGTGCTCCGCAATGAACTGCAAACAACTGGGTTCACATTTCGATATCCACGGTGGTGGTTCTGATCTGATGTTCCCGCACCACGAAAACGAAATCGCCCAGTCGACCTGTGCGCACGATGGCGAATACGTGAATTACTGGATGCACTCCGGCATGGTGATGGTTGACCGCGAAAAAATGTCAAAATCGCTGGGCAACTTCTTTACCGTGCGCGATGTGCTGAAGTATTACGACGCGGAAACCATCCGCTACTTCCTGATGTCCGGTCACTACCGCAGCCAGTTGAACTATAGCGAAGAGAACCTGAAACAGGCACGCTCTGCGCTGGAACGTCTATATACAGCACTGCGCGGCACGGACAGCGCAGTGCTGGCGGAAGGCGGTGAGGCGTTTGAAGCGCGTTTCGTTGAAGCAATGGATGATGACTTCAACACGCCGGAAGCCTACTCGGTGCTGTTTGACATGGCGCGTGAAGTGAATCGTCTGAAAACGGAAGATGCGCATGAGGCTAATGCGCTGGCGTCACATATGCGCAAGCTGGCGGGCGTGCTCGGTCTGCTGGAGCAGGAGCCGGATGTTTTCCTGCAAAGTGGTGCGCAGGCGGATGATGGCGAAGTGACAGAAATCGAACAGTTGATCCAGCAGCGTCTGGATGCGCGTAAAGCGAAGGACTGGGCGGCGGCCGATGCGGCGCGTGACCGTCTCAATGATATGGGGATCGTGCTGGAAGATGGCCCGCAGGGCACTACCTGGCGTCGTAAATAATAAAAAAAGCGGCTTTTGCCGCTTTTTTTATCTCTGGCGTATTTTTCTCTGCCATTCTGTAACGAGCGCCGGATGGCGTTTATCTTGCCTGCACAACGCAGGTTAACGCGAAAACCGCCATCCACCACTTAGAGCCTGATGGGATAGGTTCTTAACGCCTATGCCACCACAAGAACCCCATCAATATTGCGCCCGGTAGTCATACCCACAGCAACTGCGAAATGATCACCTGGTGCCGACCAATATGCTGGAAATAACCATTATGGCCAATGAGATGCCGTTTATTGGACGCGGTTAATTACGCTGACTCGCGGGCGATAAGCTGCCCGGAGAGCGTAACACGCTGGGTTTGCAACTCTGGTTCTTTCAGTTTACGTAGCATCAGCCCGGCGGCCTGGCGCCCGGTCTCTTCACTGGCAGAAGAGACATAGGTGAACGAGGGCGAAGTGAGGTTGACGTGCAGCATATCTTCAAACCCTATCAGTGCAACTTGTTGAGAAAGAAAGACATCCTTGCCGATGGTGCGCCCGGTGTGGTGAATGCCGGATATCGAGCCAATCATCGCAGCCGGGGAGTGACAGAGCAGGGCGGTGATGGTGTTGTTATTTTCCAGCAACTGCCGGGTGGCGTAGCTTGCCGCCTGGGTGTCGTCACTGCAATCCGGCGTTGAACCTTCACGCAGCACTAGCCCAGACTGGCTCATCGCGCTGCGAAAACCCAGCAGCCGCTGCTGGCGAAGTAAATCGCCCTCAACGCCGCCAATATAGGCAATGTTGCGGTGCCCGCGTTCAATCAAGTAGCGCGTTGCCAGGCTCGCCGCCTGCCGGTTATCACGCATCACCAAATCGCAGTTTTCGTTGAGCAGTGACTGTGAAACGACGACCAGCGGTAGCTGGCACTGGCGGATCTGCTCAGGCAGCGAGGCGCTGCGCGTATCCGAGGCCAGATAAATCACGCCCGCCACACCCTGCTGCTGGAAGGAGAGCAGGCAGCGATCCAGATGTTCGCCATCATTAAGCGGCTGGCCGAGGAACACCATATATCCCTGCTTTTCCAGCTCCTGAACAATACTGGCCATCACTTTGATGGAAAAGCTGTCGCTGAAATCGCGCAGAATAAGCCCAATCAGGTTTGAGGTATTGGCGCGCAGGTTAGCCGCCGCGACGTTTTGCACATAACCAAGTACCGCGATCGCCGCATGAACTTTCTCGATCGTAGCTTCTGAGATTTTCCCTTTCTGACGCAGCACCAGCGAGACGGTGGAGACGGAAACGCCCGCCTGTTTTGCGACATCAATAATGCTGACTTTCTTCAACTCTGCTCCCTGAATTTCCTGCTTATCCGCCGGGTTAGCGCCTCGGGTAGCCTACCGCAGAGGCGCCAGTCCGGCATATTATTATTTGCCGATCATCGTGGACATGGTTTGTGCGATAAATTGTGCCCTCGCGCCAAAAATCACCTGAATACCGCTGTCGCCCACGAATACCACGCCGCGTGCGCCCAGCCCGTTAAGGCCATCTTTATCCACCATTTCGCTCTCCGCCACTTCGAGGCGCAAACGGGTGATACAGGAACCCACGGAGTGAATATTCTGCGTGCCGCCCAGCAGGCTGATAATTTCAGTGGCCAGTTCGGTATCGGTTTTATCGTCCACCACGGCGGTCACGTCGGTACGGCCTGGCGTTTTGACATCAAAACGGCGGATCACAAAGCGGAAGGTAAAATAGTAAATCAACGCCATCGGAATACCGACAATAATGGCGTTCAGAAAGTTGGTCTGATAGCCGTTAAACGAAGGCAGAATGCCGAACGACAGGTAATCAATAAAACCGGCAGAGAACGATTTGGCGATGTGCGCATGCAGCAGGTACATCGTCATATAGGCAAGGCCCGCCATGATGGCGTTAAAGACATAGAGGATCGGCGCTACAAAGATAAAGGTAAATTCAACCGGTTCGGTGATCCCGGTCAGGAAGCAGGTCAGCGCCGCCGAGAAGAGGATACCGAAAGCAATCTTTTTGTTGCGGGTCTGCGCTTCGTGGTACATCGCAAGGCAAGCTGCCGGAAGTGCGAACAGCATCAGCGGGAACTCACCCTGCATAAATTTCCCGGCATTCTGGTAGGTGTCGCTGCTGAACGACTTCACCCCATCTTCCAGCATCTTGAACCAGATAGTCTGGTCGCCGTGGATCACCTGGCCGGCCTGCGTGGTGTAATCGCCAAACGAGTACCAGAATGACGGATACCAGATGTGGTGCAGGCCGAGCGGGATCAACGCGCGTTCTACCAGCCCGAAAATAAAGGTCGAGGCCGCCTGGTTATCGCCGTTGACGATCACCGACAACGCATCAATACCCGCCTGGATGTGTTGCCAGACATGCGGCAACAGCAGGCCGAGCACAAATGACAGGAACGCCGTAGCAATGGCGACAAAGCGCTTGCCGGAGAAGAAGCCGAGAAACTCCGGCAACTGCATAGTGTGGAAACGGTTATAGCACCAGGCGGCGAGAATACCGCAGATCAGGCCGCCAAAAACGCCCATTTGCAGCGTCGGGATCCCGACTACCATGGCGTATTTTCCGCCCTGCGAGGCCATCTCCGGCGTAATGCCTAACATGGTGCCGATGGTGATGTTGGTGATAAACACCGATACCGCCGCCGACAGTGCCGCGATCCCGGATTCGGAGGCCAACCCGACAGCTGAACCGATGGCGAAAAGCATGGGCAGGTTATCAAAAATGACGCCGCCTGCGTTCATCATCAGCGGCAGATGGAATTTGTCGCCGAAGGCCAGTAATAAGCCCGCAGCCGGTAACAGCGAGATTGGCAGCATCAGTGCGCGACCAATCATCGATAATTTAGACAGCGATTTAACAAACCCTGATATCAGACTCATGCTGATTTCCCCCGAAATTGCGCATTTTGCGCGTTATTATTGTCAGTAGAATGTTTTAGTATAACGTTCTACTTATCGTGAGATAAGGGAAAAAAGCTGCAACTAAATTTTTACATTCAGCCAGATCAATTAATGATTATTTGAGGTTGATCGGTAATAAACCGTGATGATTGCGGGGGATTAACCAAGAAAGGCCGAATAGCGCCTATCGCCTTATCCGGCCTGGAAACGCGTAATTTGCAGGCCGGATAAGTGCAGCGCCATCCGGTATTCTGGCAGGTGCTCAGGCGGTGACGGTCACGCTCTGGCCGTCAAAACTCACCGTCTGACCGGCAACGATTTTGCAGCGTTTGCGCGTTTCCACCGCGCCATCCACATTCACCAGACCTTCAGCAATGACGATTTTCGCTTGTGCGCCGCTCTCGCTCCAGCCTTCCAGTTTCAGCAGATCGCACAACTCTACGTGCGGGTGTTTCCCCAGGGAAAATGTTGCCATCTTATGCGCCTTCTACATCATTATATTCTTCACACGCTTGCAGCGTGTTCTGGATCAGGGTGGCGACGGTCATCGGGCCGACACCGCCCGGAACCGGGGTAATATATGCCGCGCGGGCTGCGGCTTCTTCATAAATCACATCGCCGACCACTTTGCCGTTTTCCAGGCGGTTAATGCCGACATCAATAACAATCGCG
The DNA here is from genome assembly GCA_018261615.1 of Pseudomonadota bacterium. Classification (GTDB taxonomy): domain Bacteria; phylum Pseudomonadota; class Gammaproteobacteria; order Enterobacterales; family Enterobacteriaceae; genus Kosakonia. Next base: position 59,036 of record JAGTSE010000019.1, read on the forward strand.
CCCTCTTTGATCCACTCGCCCGGAATAAAGCCCGGTTTACCGACCGCGACGATCAGCAGATCGGCGTTCTCAACGTGATGACGCAGATTTTTGGTGAAACGGTGCGTCACGGTTGTGGTGCATCCCGCCAGCAGCAGCTCCATGCTCATCGGGCGACCGACGATATTGGACGCGCCGATCACAACGGCGTTGAGGCCGAAAGTATCAATGTTGTAGCGCTCCAGCAGCGTCACGATCCCGCGCGGTGTGCAGGGACGCAGACGCGGCGCGCGCTGGCACAGGCGACCCACGTTATACGGATGGAAACCGTCAACGTCTTTATCCGGAGCGATACGTTCCAGCACTTTCACATTGTCGATACCGGCGGGCAGTGGCAACTGCACCAGAATACCGTCGATGGTGACATCGGCGTTCAGCTTGTCGATAAGTTCCAGCAGCTCGGCTTCGCTGGTGGTTTCAGGAAGATCGTAAGAGCGGGAGATGAAACCCACTTCCTCACAGGCTTTGCGCTTGCTGCCGACATAAATTTGCGATGCCGGGTTGCTGCCAACCAGTACGACTGCCAGGCCTGGGGCACGTTTCCCGGCCGCAATGCGTGCCCGTACTTTTTCCGCAACCTCAGAGCGCACCTGCTGCGCAATCGTTTTACCATCAATAATCTTTGCTGCCATCAGAGAGAGGATTCCATCTGTCGTTTCAACTAAGGGGGATGTGACTATTTTGTCAGAAGCGCGACGTGCTGTCAGTTATCGTTTGCGTATTTCACCTGCAAAGAGGAGGCCAGAGAGCGGAAAATGTCCCGTGAAGTCCCGTTTTTAACGAAATTTCAACAAGTCATCTCCCTCAGTAAGAATCCCCACAGGAAAATTAAAGTCCCGACGATATTTTCTTGTTCATTACGCGTTTACTTTATTGCGGTAGCAATTGTTTTGCCCGCAGATATTAATGTTACGGTGTTTTCTGCGAGAGAGGGAAAACACAGGAAGTGAATATCGGCTGAATTATATCTTTACAGAAAGAAGATATTTTAACTGGCATTAAGTGTCTTCAGGAATCAAACGGTTTCCGGCAGGGGGCCGGAGCCGGATGTGGGTATTCACGGCGCTCTGGCAGAAGGCAGAGTTCGTAGCCGTAAAGAGCATCGTCATTGAAAGGTACTGAAGGAGGTAATTAGCCGTGATTAATTGCTCTGAAAATCAGAAAGGATGGCGCGAAAGTGTTCGCAGTCGTTCAGTAAGCAAGCAGCCAGCGGAAAATACATTGACTCATCAGGCGCTGACCGTATAATTCCAGCCGTTTCCACCACAAAGGTGGAACATCCGCACAATGCGCCCTTAGCTCAGCTGGATAGAGCAACGGCCTTCTAAGCCGTAGGTCACAGGTTCGAACCCTGTAGGGCGTACCATTTAATTTCAGTAAGTTACGCTAATTTCAATCCAGCCTGATTTCCTCCTTGTGTCGTATTTGTGTCATGGTTGCAAAAAATGGCATCAATTTTCCGCGCGTGTTCGTTTAAATGGTTCGGCACCAAGTGAGCATAACGACGGACCATTTCGAGCGACTCCCTGCGCCCATTTCCTGCAGAACGGACAGCGGTATGCCGGATTGAATTAACCAGCTCGCCCAGGTATGCCTCAGATCGTGAAAACGGAAGTCCTCGATGCCCGCTTTTGCCAGCCCAATGCGCCAGGCGCTGTTGTCGTCCACACGCATTTTCCGGACCGCCGGAGTGACAGTTTTGTCCGGCCGCGTTGATGGCTTCGTGTGAACGAATACCCACCTTGAGCTTTTACCGGAGAGAATGCGCAACCTGCAATATTATCATTCAGGCCGCACAGAGCACGGGAATTAACCTGGGCGCAGTGTCGGGAAGAAATAAAATCCGGCGACAGAAAATACCCCGCTCCGGACAATGACGATGATTTAATGAAAGCTGTTTCCGCTGCTGCTGGTGAACTGGGTTACGAGGTGGAATTTCTGGAAGATGACGGAATACTCCTCGATACACAGAACGCCGAATTTTATTTTCAGCGCAATGACCTGAGAGAGAACGCGGCACTGTTGCTGCTTACCCAGGGGAGAGAACTGTTCTACACCGCGACGGATTTCGCTGACGAGATAGCCGACTGGAGCCCGGAGGGAATAAAAGCGCTGTCACTCTGGTGCGAGTAATAACGTCCAGATTCAGCAAAATCGCTGAAAAACGAAACCGACAGGTTGACACTTTTCCTGCCAGGATTAAAAAAGTGTCAACCCGGCTACGTGCCCCGCCAGTGCTGAGTTTTTGGGGCAATTTGCGAAAAGTGTCAACCCGTCTCCTAAGATTTCCTAAGTTTTTTGCCGCGGATCGGTAAACCATGCAGAACGGTTTACCGTTCAGAAATCCGAATTCGCACGGCAAAAAGCAGGTAATATTTACACCGTGGTAAGGCACTGACTATGATTGCGGCACTAAGGCAGCATGGACTATCACTACGAGGAACGTAATTTTATGCCTGTACTCCGCTTTCCCTGCACGATATTCAAAACGCAAAAATGGATGGACGACTACAGCGCCAGCGATATGCTGTGCGGCGATTTGTCCGAAATCCAGCTCAAAGCACAGTTTCATCTGGTGGATGTTTCCACCAGGGCGAACCCGTACACGTTGACGAAAATCACCCCGTTCAGCCAGCCGCAATCAATGTTTCATGGCTCCCGCGGCGAAGGGGATAAAATCACCCGGCAGCAGTGTGCCGCTATACTCTTTGACGAGTTCCGGGACTTATCCCGCACCTTTGCGATGTACGGCCCTTACAAGCCGCTAATACAGCAGATGATCACCCACATGCAGAAAGCTAACGGCGCACCGTTCCGGCATATGCTGCTGGACAGGGCATTGAAGGAACATATTGTTAATGACAGGACAGAGAACAGCACGCTTGCACGATTAAAGGAAGTTATTGGAAAAAATATTGATTGGGGAAATAAATATTATCCTGTAAGAGAGAAAGATGAGCTAAAGGGGGCAATCATGGATGGCAAGCTCCCCCAAATTTGACCGCTTTCAGGATAACTTCAACGGCATGGGAATAACCGTACACGATACCTGGGCGACACATATCACAATTAAGTCATTACAGGTTGATAATGATCGTTACCGTGCTGTAGTCCATTACAAAGTTCAGGATCACTTTGGGTTGGATAGTGACGACATATCAAATGTTAAGTTTAATCAGTTCCGTTTCTTCCGTATCTGGTTTGTGCTCCAGCGTTACAGCCAGTTTGGTTTCAAGCCCTTTATGACCATAATGGAAACCACCATTGAAATCACAGGTTCTCGCAAATGAGAGTAAAAAATAAGAAAACCACTATGTTGCTCGTCGTGGCGGGTTGTGTGCTGCTTGGCTGCTGGCTTTGGTTGTCGCTGCGTACAGTGGAAATCGTCGCAGTTCATGAGGATGGTAACCATGCTTCTGTTTTAATCAAAGCTTTCCCTGTGACGGATAAGGGAAAAGTAAACTGGTGGCTAAAAAACAAAGATATGCTGAGGGATAAATATGATATTCCCAAACCATCATCCTCAGGGAATTTCACTATTATATTTTGGGATTTTGGTGACGGTTACAAGGAAGAGGGAAAGTATGACAGACGTTGTTTTGATGATATGAAAACAAAAGAAAATTGCATTGAAAAGAATGCTGTTTTTGCTGTCAGACAATACCACGATGATGATGTTATTTTTGCTACTTATGAGGGAAGATATTCATTAAATAAAAGTGGTGACATAATAAAAATCAAACGAGAGTAAGTGATCTCCCGAGCCTGTACATAGATTTGTGTAATTGCCTGATTTTGATATGTTCAATTCACCATCAAATGAAGGTTAATGTATGGACGAAAAACAGTTGCAAGCTC
>JAGTSE010000020.1 GCA_018261615.1 Pseudomonadota bacterium
GCCGGGACGACGACCACGGCACTACCCAAGAGCAGTAAAAAAGAAGCCGCAACGCTATGCGTTACGGCTACCTTCAAAAGCTTAACTGACAAGCATTACAGCTTACGCTGCCTTTATCTGAACTTATACGCGACTTAATATCCCGCGACGGTAAAGATTACGCCGGATACGACTAAGACCCGCTTTCGGCTTACGCGGTTCGTCAAGGCTTGCCAGCACAATTTCCAGAACCCGCTCCGCAACATCGCGATGGCGCTGCGCCACTGCCAGAACCGGGCATTGCAGGAAATCGAGCAGTTCGTGATCGCCAAAAGTCGCGATCGCCAGATCCGACGGCAATTTACCGTCGCGACGTAGCGTAACGTCAAGCACACCCTGCAATAACGCAAACGACGTTATAAACATCGCCTGTGGCATAGGATTGGTTTCCAGCCATTTATCAAATAGCTGAGCGGCGGCTTCACGCTCGTAGCTATTGGCATAGAGATATTGCACTTCACGCGGATCGTCTTTCCACGCGGTGCGGAAGCCCTGCTCGCGCAGGAAACTGACAGATAGCTCCGGTAACGCCCCAAGATAAAGCACGCGCTCCGCCGGAAACTTACGCAATTCTGCGGCCAGCATCTCCGAATCATCTTGATCGGCACCAACAACACTGGTGAAGTGTTCACGATCCAGCGCGCGATCCAGCGCGACAATCGGGAAGGAATCATTGGCCCAGCGCTGATAGAACGGATGCTCTGGCGGCAATGAGGTGGAAACAATAATAGCGTCCACCTGCCGCTGCAACAGATGTTCGATACAGCGCATTTCATTATCGGGTTGATCTTCCGAGCAGGCGATCAGCAACTGATAGCCGCGCTGACGAGCCTGGCGCTCCAGATAGTTGGCAATGCGGGTGTAGCTCGTGTTTTCAAGATCCGGGATAACCAGCCCAATCGAACGTGTGCGTCCTGCGCGCAGGCCAGCCGCCACCGCATTTGGGTGGTAGTTATGCTCACGAACAACCGCCATTACTTTCTCAACGGTTTTGTCGCTGACACGATACTGCTTCGCCTTACCATTAATGACGTAGCTTGCCGTGGTTCGTGAGACGCCGGCTAGCCGGGCGATTTCATCCAGTTTCACAATTGCCCCTTAAATTAATGTACTCCATAACCTTTTTAGGGATATAGGTTAAAACCCTTAACATCTAAGCGCAGAATACTCACTCCGGCAACCGCTTTCGTCTCTGGTTCCGGCTGATTTCGCAAAAAAAAGCCCGGCGTAGAACACCGGGTCTGTAAAAAATGTGGAAGGTTATTCTATTCAGCGCATGATTTTATCGCCGCGTGACAACCCCACCACGCCGGAGCGCGCAACTTCAACAATTTTCGCCACATCACGAATCGTGGCTAAAAACGCATCCAGTTTGTCACTGGTACCCGCGAGCTGAACCGTGTAAATCGACGGCGTAACGTCAATGATCTGTCCGCGGAAGATCTCGGCGTTGCGTTTCACCTCTTCACGACCATAACCGCTGGCCTGAATCTTCACCAACATGATTTCACGCTCAACATATGCCCCCTGCCCCAGCTCGTTCACGCGTAATACATCAACCAGCTTGTGCAGTTGCTTTTCGATCTGCTCCAGAACTTTTTGATCGCCGACAGTCTGGATCGTCATCCGCGATAAGGTGGGATCGTCAGTCGGCGCAACGGTCAGGCTTTCTATGTTGTAACCGCGCTGAGAGAACAGGCCAATCACGCGCGATAACGCGCCCGATTCATTTTCCAGTAGTACAGACAGTATCCGGCGCATAATCAGGTTCTCTCCGTTTTGCTTAACCACATCTCATCCATGCCGCCGCCGCGGATCTGCATCGGATAAACGTGTTCACTACCGTCAACGGTAACGTCAACAAACACCAGGCGATTGTTTTTCACCTGCTCCAGCGCTTCCGCCAGCTTCGCCTCCAGCTCATCCGGACGCGTAATTCGAATTCCCACATGGCCGTAAGCTTCTGCCAGACGAGCAAAATCAGGCAACGACTCCATATAAGATTGTGAATGGCGGCCGGAATAGATCATGTCCTGCCATTGCTTCACCATCCCCAGATAGCGGTTATTGAGGTTCAATACCAACACCGGCAACTCATACTGCAGGGCCGTAGAGAGTTCCTGAATATTCATCTGGATACTGCCATCGCCGGTCACGCAGACAACTGTCTCCTCGGGCAGCGCCATCTTCACGCCAAGCGCGGCGGGTAAACCAAAACCCATAGTGCCCAGCCCGCCGGAGTTGATCCAGCGGCGCGGTTTATCAAAACGGTAGTAGAGCGCGGCAAACATCTGATGCTGTCCAACATCGGAAGTAACGTAGGCATCACCATTCGTCAAACGCCAGATAGCTTCAATCACTGCCTGCGGTTTGATCTTTTCACTCTGGGTGTCATATTTCAGGCACTGACGCGCGCGCCACTGTTCAATGTGCAACCACCAGTCACGGATCTCATCCAGCGGCTGCGGCTGATCTTCCTGCTCCAGCAGTTCGAGCATTTGTTCCAGAACCAGCCGCGCGTCGCCGACAATGGGCACATCAGCCTGTACAGTCTTGGAAATGGAAGTGGGGTCGATATCGATATGCAGGACCGTCGCATCCGGACAGTACTTCGCCAGGTTATTGGTGGTGCGATCGTCAAAACGCACGCCAACCGCGAAAATAACATCAGAATGGTGCATCGTCATATTGGCTTCGTAAGTCCCGTGCATACCCAGCATGCCCAGCGCCTGTCGATGCGACGCCGGAAACGCGCCCAACCCCATTAAGGATGAGACCACGGGCAAATTCAGTTTTTCAGCCAACTGGCGCAACTGAGTTTCGCACGCGGAGTTAATCGCACCGCCGCCAACGTAGACCACCGGCCTCTTCGCCAACACAAGTGCTTGCAAAGCGCGTTTGATTTGCCCTTTGTGCCCCTGCGTTGTCGGGTTATAAGATCGCATGCTGACCGATTCCGGCCAGAAATAGGGCAGCTTGTTGGCTGGGTTCATAATATCTTTCGGCAGATCCACCACCACCGGCCCCGGACGCCCACTGGCAGCCAGCCAGAACGCTTTCTTTAATACGCCGGGAATGTCTTCGGTTTGTTTAACCAGGAAACTGTGCTTCACCACCGGACGGGAAATCCCCACCATGTCGCACTCCTGAAATGCGTCATAGCCAATCAGCGACGTTGCAACCTGACCGGAAAGTACCACCAGCGGGATGGAATCCATATAAGCGGTAGCGATACCCGTGATTGCATTCGTCGCACCCGGGCCAGACGTGACCAGTACCACCCCAACCTCACCCGTTGCCCGCGCCAGCCCATCGGCCATATGCACCGCCGCCTGCTCATGACGTACCAACACATGTTCAATACCGCCAACAGTATGCAGGGCATCGTAGATATCCAGGACTGCACCTCCGGGGTAGCCGAATACTTTCTTTACGCCTTGATCAATAAGCGATCGGACGACCATCTCGGCTCCAGACAACATCTCCATGCTTTGCCTCCAGGCTTATATTTGTCGACTGACGGTGGAACTCATTTCCACTTTGTCGCTCTGTTCAGAGCAGGAAACCCTGCATTCTGATTATGAATGGCAGTTACCATAACCGCTCAAAATCTGGCAAGCAATTAGCAAACCACCGACGTCAACGGCATACAAAAGAGGAAAAACAACGCGAGAGCATCAGATTTGGTGAAAACATCTGTGATAAGGAAAGACGATGACCATTCATCATCCAAATGACAGGTTGTACAGAAAATCATGCATTTTTAGCACCATGCGGGAAGACGCTGACGACCGTAATTGAAATAAAATACTACCCATGCAGGATTAAGCAGAATAAACCGACTAAACAAGCCGGTCTATTCTGCAACCAAATTACAGAGTACAAACCGAGATCAGTAGCTCTTCCATCCACTGATGACCTTTATCACGGCCTGCTGCTTCATGCCATGAGAGATAACAAGTGCGTGTATTAAGCGCCAGCGGCAAAGGCAATACCTTCAAAGGCAGGCTATGAGCAAAACGTTCAACCAACCAACGCGGCGCAATCGTCACCAAATGCGTTTGCGCGACAATGTTTAATACGCTGGTGACTGCCATCCCCTGATAGGCAATACGGTTCTGCTTTTCCGCCGTATCATACCAGGGCTGACTAAAGGAAGCATAATGACCCAGCAAAACCACAGCATGTTGTTCATTGAATATACTAGCTTCGGTAACAAGATTCTCAGTGCGTGGATGCTCTTTACTGGTTACCAGTACCATTTCGTCTTTAAATAATGGAACGCAAGAGAATTCCGGACGACGAAACTCTTCGTAGCCGATCACAAATTCAATTTCCTGGCAACGCAATTGATGTTCAGTACTGTGATTAAGATCTGCTTTAAACACCAGGTTAATATTAGGTGCAGCCTTTTCAACGCTATTGTAAATAATTGACGTTAAGAGGTTATCCAGCGGACTGCATACACGAAGATTAAATACACGCTCACTGCTCAGTGGATCAAATCCCGGGCCGGGCAACTCATTTTGTACCAACTGCAATGCCTGACGGATTGAGCCAAACAGTTGATATGAACGCGCAGTGGGTTGAATCCCACGGCCATAGCGGATAAAAAGCTCGTCGTTAAACATGACTTTAAGCCGCGCAACGGCATTACTCACTGCGGGTTGTGACATTCCCAGCACTTGCGCCGCACGGGTAATGTTTTGTTCCTGCATTACCGCATCAAAAACGGTAAGCAAATTAAGATCTACTGAACGCAACTGTGGTTTGCCCACATCGACAATCTGATGGTTGTCAATAGATTCTCCTGGAACATTGCAATCCGGCGTCATGATAAAACTCCCTTAATTGTGTAATAATAATATTCAGGAAGATCATTTATCATGCATATAGCATTATTAGAAGCATAGCGTGAAAAATTAGGAACTTTTAAATTTTTTATATCCCCTCAAGGGAAATGTGACGGTAAATAATACGATAATCAATGACGGATTAATATACTTTTACTTTATCAAACATTCCGAAACTCATCTGATGATAAAGCTAACAGCCATCCATCCCATAACGCAAAGCGTAAAGGGTTGTTCTGTAAATTTATCTTTAAGCTATTGGTCATCCATTAAAAAACACTCAATAGTGATGCGCACGAAATACGCATTTCATTCTACGGAACAGGATAATTAACTGAAAAGCAGCCATACAATCTACCTGTTCTGAAGATGGTTTTCAGGAGCAGGGGTTGACTTTAACAAGCGTATCCAGTACCACTAAAAGCATAACGTTTTTCCTGGAGCTTGATTCATGATTCGTAACGTCGGTTTCGCTGGTCTACTACTACTAAACGCATCTCTTGTGCGCGGTAGACCGGCGGACGACATTCAGAGTTGAATTGTCTGCCAGTTAAGACAGAAAACCCGCGCCTTGGCGCGGGTTTTTTTATGCTCGTAGCGAGGCGACCTCAGATAACAAGGACCTAAACCATGAGCCAGCAAGTCGTTATTTTCGATACTACATTACGTGATGGTGAACAGGCGTTACAGGCGAGCCTGAGCGTGAAAGAGAAGCTGCAAATCGCCCAGGCGCTGGAACGTATGGGCGTCGATGTGATGGAAGTCGGCTTTCCGGTTTCGTCCCCGGGTGATTTTGAATCCGTACAAACCATCGCGCGCCATGTGAAAAACAGCCGCGTTTGCGCTCTCGCACGCTGCGTTGAAAAAGATATTGATGTCGCTGCAGAATCCCTGAAAGTCGCTGAAGCGTTCCGCATCCATACGTTTATCGCTACCTCGCCAATGCATATCGCCACCAAGTTGCGCAGTACACTGGATGAAGTGATTGAACGTGCAATTTATATGATCAAACGCGCACGTAACTATACCGATGATGTGGAGTTCTCTTGCGAAGATGCGGGCCGTACGCCAATCGACGATCTGGCGCGGGTGGTCGAAGCTGCCATCAACGCCGGGGCAAAAACCATCAACATCCCGGATACTGTCGGCTACACCATGCCGTTTGAATTCGCCAATATCATCACCGGCTTGTATGACCGCGTACCGAACATCGATAAAGCCATTATCTCCGTACATACCCATGATGATTTAGGTCTGGCCGTTGGCAACGCCATCGCAGCGGTACACGCCGGCGCACGCCAGGTTGAAGGTGCGATGAACGGTATCGGTGAACGTGCCGGTAACTGCTCGCTGGAAGAGGTGATCATGGCGATTAAGGTGCGCAAAGATATTATGAACGTGCACACCCGCATCAATCACAATGAAATCTGGCGCACCAGCCAGACCGTCAGCCAGATCTGCAATATGCCGATTCCGGCGAACAAAGCGATTGTCGGCACTGGCGCTTTTGCCCACTCCTCCGGTATTCACCAGGATGGTGTGCTGAAAAACCGCGAAAACTACGAAATCATGACCCCGGAATCCATTGGTCTGAATCAGGTACAGTTAAACCTGACCTCCCGTTCCGGCCGTGCGGCGGTAAAACATAGGATGGAAGAGATGGGTTACCAGGAGGCCGATTACAACTTGGATAACCTGTACGAAGCGTTCCTGAAACTGGCGGATAAAAAAGGCCAGGTTTTCGATTACGACCTGGAAGCGCTGGCGTTCATTAACAAACAACAAGAAGAGCCAGAACATTTCCGCCTGGACTACTTCAGCGTGCAGTCCGGCTCCAACGACATCGCAACCGCCTCCATCAAGCTGGCCTGCGGTGATGAAATTAAAACCGAAGCCGCCAATGGTAACGGCCCAGTTGATGCCATCTACCAGGCTATTAACCGCGTCACCGAGTACGACATCGAACTGGTGAAATATGGTCTCAGCGCCAAAGGCCACGGCAAAGATGCGCTGGGGCAGGTTGATATCGTCGCCAATTACAATGGCCGCCGCTTCCACGGTGTGGGTCTGGCGACCGATATCGTTGAGTCCTCAGCCAAAGCCATGGTGCATGTGCTGAACAATATCTGGCGCGCCGCCGAAGTCGAAAAAGAGTTGCAACGCAAAGCGCAGAACAAAGAGAACAAAAAGGAAACCGTGTGATGTCGAAGAATTATCATATTGCTGTGTTACCGGGTGACGGTATCGGTCCGGAAGTCATGGCGCAAGCCCTGAAAGTACTGGACGCCGTACGTTGCCGTTTCGGTATGCACATTACCACCAGCCATTATGACGTGGGCGGTATCGCCATCGACCGTCACGGCAACCCGCTGCCGCAGGCAACCGTTGAAGGCTGTGAGCAGGCAGACGCCATTCTGTTTGGCTCCGTCGGCGGCCCGAAATGGGAAAATCTACCGCCAGCACAGCAACCGGAGCGCGGTGCGCTGCTGCCGCTGCGTAAGCACTTCAAATTATTCAGTAACCTGCGCCCGGCCAAACTGTATCAGGGGCTGGAAGCTTTCTGCCCGCTGCGTGAAGACATCGCCGCTAATGGTTTCGATATTCTGTGCGTGCGTGAATTGACTGGCGGTATCTACTTCGGCCAGCCGAAAGGCCGTGAAGGCAGCGGTCAGCATGAGAAGGCCTTCGATACCGAGGTCTATCATCGTTTTGAAATCGAGCGTATCGCGCGTATCGCGTTTGAATCAGCGCGTAAACGCCGTAAAAAAGTGCACTCGATTGATAAAGCCAATGTTCTGCAAACCTCTCTGCTGTGGCGCGAAATCGTCAACGAAATTGCCAGCGAATATCAGGATGTTGAGCTGGTGCATATGTATATTGATAACGCTACTATGCAACTGATTAAAGATCCGTCCCAGTTTGACGTGCTGCTGTGCTCTAACCTCTTCGGCGACATCCTCTCCGATGAGTGTGCGATGATCACCGGTTCGATGGGTATGCTGCCTTCAGCAAGCCTGAACGAACAGGGTTTTGGTCTGTACGAACCAGCGGGTGGCTCAGCCCCGGATATCGCCGGTAAAAATATTGCGAACCCGATTGCTCAAATCCTGTCGCTGGCGCTGCTGCTGCGTTACAGCCTGGACGCTGGTGAAGCGGCTTCCGCTATCGAAAGCGCAATCAACCGTGCATTAGAAGAAGGCGTGCGTACCGGTGATTTAGCCCGTGGCGCCGCGGCTGTCAGTACCGATGAAATGGGCGATACCATTGCCCGTTATGTCGCCGAAGGGGTGTAACCATGGCTAAGAGTCTGTACGAAAAATTGTTTGATGCGCACGTTGTGTATGAAGCACCAAACGAAACACCATTGCTGTATATCGATCGCCATCTGGTACACGAAGTGACCTCACCGCAGGCATTTGACGGCCTGCGCGCGCACAAACGTCCGGTGCGCCAGCCGGGTAAAACCTTCGCCACCATGGATCATAACGTCTCCACGCAGACCAAAGACATTAACGCTTCCGGCGAAATGGCGCGTATCCAGATGCAGGAATTGATCAAAAACTGCAACGAATTCGGCGTTGAGCTGTATGACCTGAATCACCCGTACCAGGGGATTGTCCATGTGATGGGGCCAGAACAGGGCATTACCCTGCCGGGTATGACCATTGTTTGTGGCGATTCGCATACCGCAACCCACGGCGCGTTTGGCGCACTGGCCTTCGGTATCGGCACGTCGGAAGTTGAGCATGTGCTGGCAACGCAGACACTGAAACAGGGTCGCGCTAAGACCATGAAAATTGAAGTGAAAGGTACTGCGGCACCGGGGATCACCGCCAAAGATATCGTGTTAGCGATCATCGGCAAAACCGGTAGCGCAGGCGGTACCGGTCACGTGGTGGAATTCTGCGGTGATGCAATTCGTGCGTTGAGCATGGAAGGCCGCATGACGCTGTGCAATATGGCGATTGAGATGGGCGCGAAAGCCGGTCTTGTCGCACCGGACGACACCACCTTTAACTACGTGAAAGACCGGCGGCATGCGCCGAAAGGCAAAGATTTTGATGATGCTGTCGCTTACTGGAAAACGTTGCATACCGACGAAGGAGCAACTTTCGACACCGTTGTGACCTTGCAGGCAGAAGAGATCGCGCCGCAGGTAACCTGGGGCACCAACCCGGGCCAGGTGATTTCGGTAACGGATACCATCCCCGATCCGGCATCGTTCGCCGATCCGGTTGAGCGCGCCTCTGCGGAAAAAGCGCTGGCTTACATGGGCCTGAAACCAGGCGTTCCACTGACCGAAGTAGCGATTGATAAAGTGTTTATCGGTTCCTGCACAAACTCGCGTATCGAAGATTTACGCGCCGCTGCGGAGATCGCTAAAGGCCGCAAAGTCGCGCCAGGCGTACAGGCGCTGGTGGTGCCAGGCTCTGGCCCGGTGAAAGCGCAGGCGGAAGCGGAAGGTCTGGATAAGATCTTTATCGAAGCCGGTTTCGAATGGCGTTTGCCTGGCTGCTCTATGTGCCTGGCAATGAATAATGACCGTCTGAACCCCGGCGAACGCTGCGCTTCCACCAGTAACCGTAACTTTGAAGGCCGTCAGGGCCGTGGTGGACGCACGCATCTGGTCAGCCCGGCAATGGCTGCCGCTGCGGCGGTAACCGGTCATTTCGCCGATATTCGTAGCCTGTAAGGAGCTCACCATGGCAGAAAAATTTACCCAACATACCGGCCTGGTTGTTCCGCTGGATGCCGCCAACGTCGATACGGACGCTATTATCCCGAAACAGTTCCTGCAGAAGGTTACACGTACCGGTTTTGGTGCCCATCTGTTTAATGACTGGCGCTTCCTTGATGATAAAGGCGAGCAGCCGAACCCGGAGTTCGTGCTGAACTTCCCGCAATACAAAGGTGCCTCCATTTTGCTGGCGCGCGAAAACTTTGGCTGCGGTTCCTCACGCGAGCATGCGCCATGGGCACTGACCGATTACGGCTTCAAAGTGGTGATTGCGCCGAGCTTCGCCGATATCTTCTATGGCAACAGTTTTAACAACCAGTTGCTGCCGGTAACGCTGAGCGAAGAGGATGTCGATGCGCTGTTCACGCTGGTACAGAACAACCCGGGTACGACCTTTGAGGTGGATCTCGAAGCGCAGGTGGTAAAAGCGGGCGGGAAATCCTATAGCTTTAACATTGATGCCTTCCGCCGCCACTGCATGCTGAACGGTCTGGACAGCATTGGCCTGACGCTTCAGCATGAAGACGCGATTGCCGCTTACGAAAGCAAGCAACCGGCATTTATGAGCTAACAAAAGCAGACGACTTGCCGGATAGCGTTAACGTTTATCCGGCAAGCAAACCGGCGCGATCACCGCCAGACAGCTGGCAAACAAAAATTACACATCCTTCACGCGGCTGGTCAGCAGCAGCGCCGCCACGGAAATCACCGCAATTCCCACGTACACCGTGCCGTGACTAAAACTTTGCGCCAGGGCGCCCTGAATCACCCCGGCAAGAATCACTCCGGTTGAAATACTATTGGTAAACAGCGTTGTCGCCGAACCGGCACGCCCCGGCATTAAATCCTGAAACCACAGCATACCGATACCGGCGACGATGCCGATAAAAATCGCGTTGAATAATTGCAGCACCAGCAGCGCCGTCTGGCTGTGGAAGAAGATCAACCCCAGATAAAACACCACACCTGCGGCGACGGCTGTCACCATCATCCGCCGCTTGCCCAGATGTTTAACAAAATACCCAGCAAGGATCATCGCCGGGATCTCCAGACCAGCCGCAGTGCCCATCAGGATCCCGGCGAGTTTATCCGGCAGCCCCAGCTCCAGGCTAATCCACAGTGGCATGTCGATGATGTACATGGTGTTGCAGGTCCACATCAGCGTTGAGGCGATAAACAGCATGCGCACGTTCCTATCGCCCCAGCCGCTCACTTCCGTCACTGCGACGGCGGGCTGCGCCACGCGCGGCACCGAGGGTAGCCAGAATGCAATCATCACCAGGCTTATCACAAAAAGCCCGGCGGCAAGGGTGAACATAGCGGTAAAACCATAATTGAGCGCCAGCATAAACGCCAGCGGCGGGCCAATCACCCACGCCAGCGAGAGCTGCGCACGCATCACCGAACTGAACATCACCACTTCCCGCGCAGAACTGTCTGCATATTCGCGCGCCAGCGCAAAAAGCTGCGGCATCGCGGTATTGGCGAGCGAGGCCAGAAGCACGCCGCAGGTGATAAGCGTCAGATAATGACGGTTGAAGGCAAACAACAGTGCGTTGCCCACCGCCATCAGGCAGCAAAAGAGGATCAGCTTGCGACGATCACCCTGGTTATCGGAGCGTTTTGCCAGCCACAGGCTGACCAGGATCCCGGCTATCGCGTTGACGGTATAAAACAGCCCGATCCAGAAAGGCTGAGCCCCCACTTCGCGGCTGAGAAACAGGCTCAGCGTCGGCGCCTGCACCGCGCCAGCAACCCCCATCATAAACGCAACGATCATAAAAGCGACGTAAACACCGTTGAGACGACGTCCCATCGTCATTAACCAGAGCATGAACGTTTCCTTTTCAAAAGCGGCAAAAACCGCTGAAATAATAAACGAAAAAAGCCAGCAAAAAATATTTTGCTGGCGTAGGCGGATTTGCGCCTAATACTCAGTCACACATGATGGCCGCGATTCAGTCTTTCGAGACCGGCGTTGTCACTTCCCACTGCATCAGTTCTTCCAGCATCTTCAGGCGCTGCCCTGCACTCTGACGGGCGAGCCAGCACACATCCTGCGTAGCGCGAAAATAAGCCAGATAAAACCGTCGTATGGATGATCTCTGCATACCCCCTCCTCGCTTTCATCGAAGAGAAGTATTGGCTTAATATAGGGATAAATAAATTGCTGAGTTTTTATCAGGAGTTCCCCTTTTATGTCCTCTGGCCGCCTGCAACAGCAGTTCATCCGTTTGTGGCAATGCTGCGACGGAAAATCTCAGGAAACCACGCTCAATGAGCTGGCCGATCTGCTCAGTTGCTCACGCCGCCATATGCGTACGCTGCTGAATACCATGCAGGAGCGCGGCTGGCTGACATGGGAGGCAGAAGCGGGGCGCGGCAAGCGTTCGCGTCTGACGTTCCTCTATACCGGGCTGGCGCTCCAGCAGCAGCGGGCGGAAGATCTGCTGGAGCAGGATCGTATCGATCAGTTGGTTCAGTTGGTGGGCGATAAAGAGGCTGTCCGCCAGATGCTCGTCTCCCATCTTGGACGGACCTTTCGCCAGGGGCGGCATATCCTGCGCGTGCTCTATTATCGCCCGCTGCGCAACCTGCTGCCGGGCACGCCATTACGACGCTCCGAAACCCATATGGCGCGGCAAATATTTAGCGCGCTGACGCGCATAAATGAGGAAAATGGGGAACTGGAAGCGGATATCGCTCATCACTGGAAGGCGATTTCCCCTTTACACTGGCGCTTTTATTTACGCCCAGGCATCCACTTTCATAACGGCCGCGAGCTGGAAATGAGCGATGTGATTACTTCCCTGCAACGGGTGACCGCCCTGCCGCTCTATTCGCATATCCGCGAGGTCGTCTCTCCAACGCCCTGGACGTTAGATATTCATCTCTGGCAGCCAGATAACTGGCTCCCCTGGTTGATGGGGCATGTGCCTTCCATGATCCTGCCGCGGGAGTGGAACACCCTGCCCCATTTTTCCAGCCAGCCGATTGGCACCGGCCCGTATGCCGTGGTGCGCAATACCAGCCACCAATTGAAGATTCACGCCTTTGACGACTATTTCGGCTTCCGCGCCCTGATTGATGAAGTGAATGTCTGGGTGCTGCCGGATCTCAGCGACGACCCGACCTGCGGGCTGACGCTCGAAGGGCCGACAGGCGATGAAAAAGCGGTTGAAAGCCGCCTGGAAGAAGGCTGCTACTATCTGCTGTTTGACGCGCGATCCAGCCGCGGCGCCAGCCCGGCAGTCAGGGAGTGGGTAAGCCAGATCCTCTCCCCCGCCAACCTGTTATGGCATGCCGACGAGCCCTATCAACGTTACTGGTTCCCGGCCTACGGCCTGTTGCCGCGCTG
Organism: Pseudomonadota bacterium; assembly: GCA_018261615.1. Lineage (GTDB taxonomy): Bacteria > Pseudomonadota > Gammaproteobacteria > Enterobacterales > Enterobacteriaceae > Kosakonia. Next base: position 12,989 of record JAGTSE010000020.1, read on the forward strand.
GCATCATGCCCGACCAGGCGTCGGCGAGAAGCCTGCCGGGCTGGAATCCCTGACGCTCACCTTCTACCGCGAACATAATGAGCATGAGGCGCTCTCCCGTATCATGAGCGATTTACTGGCAGAACAAGGGGTAAAACTTCACGTACAAAGGGTAGAGTACGCCGAGTGGCACCGGGGTGAAGCGACCAGCGATCTGTGGCTTAACAGCGCCAACTTTACCCTGCCGCTCAACTTCTCGGTCTTTGCCAACCTGTATGAAGTGCCGTTGTTGCAGCACTGTATTCCGATCGACTGGCAGGCCGCCGCCACCGAGTGGCGAGCCGGAAAGATGAATCTCGCTGCCTGGTCTCAGCAGTTACTGGCCAGTAAAGCGATGGTGCCGTTAATCCACCACTGGCTGAGGATCCAGGGACAACGCAGTATGCGCGGGCTGCGCATGAATACGCTGGGCTGGTTTGACTTTAAATCAGCCTGGTATGCGCCGCCTGATCCATAACGCTTTCGCATTTTTTACCAAATCATTACAATAGCGGCGTTCTCAACGGGGTGCTGCGCCAACGGCGTGTGCTGAGAAAATACCCGTCGAACCTGATCCGGATAACGCCGGCGAAGGGATTTGAGGCTGCCTCTCAAAATCCTTTGCCACCCATTTTTTGAGGTGCAAAGTGTTAAAAAAATCATTGTCATTACTGCTGTTGATTACCGCTCCCGTTTTTGCCAAACCTGTACTCACCGTCTACACCTACGACTCCTTCTCCGCTGACTGGGGCCCCGGCCCGGCAGTGAAGAAAGCCTTTGAAAGCGACTGCAATTGCGAGCTGAAATTTGTGGCGCTGGAGGATGGCGTCTCGCTGCTCAACCGTCTGCGTATGGAAGGCAAAAACAGCAAAGCGGATGTGGTGCTTGGTCTGGATAACAATCTGCTGGAAGCGGCAGCGCAAACCAAACTGTTTGCCAAAAGCGGCGTGGCGACGGATGCCGTCAAGGTGCCTGGCGGCTGGAAAAACGACACCTTTGTGCCGTTCGACTACGGCTGGTTCGCCTTCGTTTACGATAAAAACAAACTGAAAAACCCGCCGAAAAGCCTGAAAGAACTGGTGGAAAGCGATCAGAAATGGCGCGTGATCTACGAAGATCCCCGCACCAGTACGCCAGGACTTGGTCTGCTGTTGTGGATGCAAAAAGTGTACGGCGACAAAGCCCCGGACGCCTGGCAGAAGCTGGCAGCCAAAACAGTTACTGTCACCAAAGGCTGGAGCGAAGCCTACGGCCTGTTCCTGAAAGGGGAAAGCGATCTGGTGCTAAGTTACACCACCTCGCCCGCCTACCATCTGATTGAAGAGAAAAAAGACAACTACGCAGCGGCGAATTTCAGCGAAGGGCATTACCTGCAGGTCGAAGTCGCCGCCCGCACTGCCGCCAGCAAACAGCCAGAACTGGCGGAAAAATTTTTGAAATTTATGGTGTCTCCGGCATTCCAGAACACTATCGCCACCGGCAACTGGATGTACCCGGTCAGCAATGTACCGCTACCAGCCGGGTTTGATACGCTGGAAAAACCGCAAACCTCGCTTGAATTCACCCCGCAAGAAATCGCGGCTCAACGCGCATCATGGATTAATGCATGGCAACGCGCCGTCAGCCACTGATTGCCGGCTGGCTGCTTCCCGGCCTCACCGCCGCCGCGCTGATGGTGGCGGTGGCGGTGACCACCTTTCTGGCGCTGTGGCAAAATGCACCACTAACCGATCTGTCGGCCTTCTGGCACGACAGCTATCTATGGCATGTGGTGCGTTTCTCCTTCTGGCAGGCCTTTCTCTCTGCCCTGCTCTCCGTTTTCCCGGCGATTTTTCTTGCCCGCGCCCTGTACCGACGGCGTTTCCCAGGCCGCCTCGCACTGCTGCGTCTGTGTGCCATGACGCTGATTCTGCCAGTGCTGGTGGCAGTATTCGGCATTCTCAGCGTGTATGGCCGCCAGGGCTGGTTGGCCTCGCTCTGGCATATTTTCGGGCTGGAGTGGCATTTCTCGCCCTATGGCCTGCAAGGCATCTTGCTGGCGCATGTGTTCTTTAACCTGCCGATGGCGGCGCGGTTGCTGCTGCAAGCACTGGAGCAGATCCCCGGCGAGCAACGCCAGCTTGCCGCACAGTTAGGTATGCGCGGCTGGGCGTTTTTCCGCTTTGTGGAATGGCCGTGGCTGCGTCGCCAGATTCCGCCGACCGCAGCGCTGATCTTTATGCTCTGTTTCGCCAGCTTCGCCACGGTGCTATCGCTGGGCGGCGGGCCGCAGGCCACTACCATTGAGCTGGCAATCTATCAGGCGCTGAGTTTTGATTTTGATCCGGCCCGCGCCGCGCTGCTGGCGCTGATGCAGATGATCTGCTGCCTCAGCTTGGTACTGTTAAGCCAGCGCATGAGTAAATCCATTGCTGTCGGTAACCACCAGATCCAGGGCTGGCGCAATCCGGAAGATCGCTTATTCAGCCGAATAACAGATATCACCCTGATTGTGCTGGCGCTGCTGTTACTGCTGCCGCCGCTGCTGGCGGTGATCGTTGATGGCTTCAATTTGAGTCTGCTGAAAGTGCTGAGCGAACCGGTTCTCTGGCAGGCAACAGCCACGTCGCTGCGCATCGCACTGGCCGCCGGGTTGCTGTGTGTCGTGTTGACGATGATGCTACTGTGGAGCAGCCGCGAGCTGCGCGCTCGCCAGCAGACAATGGCCGGCCAGGCGCTGGAGTTGAGCGGTATGTTGATCCTTGCGATGCCGGGTATTGTGCTGGCAACCGGCTTCTTCCTGCTGCTCAATAACAGTATCGGGTTGCCCGCTTCCGCCGACGGTATCGTGATTTTCACCAATGCGCTGATGGCCATCCCTTACGCATTAAAAGTGCTGGAAAACCCGATGCGCGACATTACCGCCCGCTACAGCATGCTGTGTCAGTCGCTCGGAATGCAGGGCTTCCGCCGTCTTCGTGTGGTGGAGCTGCGGGCGTTGCAACGCCCGCTGTCGCAGGCGCTGGCATTCGCCTGCGTATTATCGATTGGCGATTTCGGTGTGGTGGCGCTGTTTGGTAATGACGACTTTCGCACGCTACCGTTTTATCTTTATCAGCAAATTGGTTCCTATCGCAGCCAGGATGGTGCGGTAACGGCGCTGATCCTGCTGTTGCTCTGCTTTATCTTATTCACTGTGATTGAAAAACTTCCGGGTCGCCATGCTAAGACTGATTGATGTCACCTGGCTTTATCAGCATCTGCCAATGCGTTTCACCCTGACAGTGAAAGCGGGCGAGCAGATAGCCATTCTCGGGCCGAGCGGCGCGGGGAAAAGCACCTTGCTGAATCTGATTGCCGGTTTTCTTACCCCGGTGAGCGGCATATTAACCATTGCAGGCAACGATCATACCCACACGCCGCCGTCGCAGCGCCCGGTATCCATGCTGTTTCAGGAGAACAACCTGTTCACGCATCTCACGGTGCGGCAGAACATTGGGCTGGGGCTTAATCCGGGGCTGAAGTTAAACAGCGAACAGCAACAAACACTGCGCCAGATCGCCGATACCATGGGGCTGGAAGAATTACTTGATCGCCTGCCGGAGCAGTTGTCCGGCGGCCAGCGCCAGCGCGTCGCCCTCGCCCGCTGCCTGGTGCGCGAGCAGCCGGTGCTACTGCTGGATGAGCCGTTCTCCGCGCTCGACCCGGCGCTGCGCCAGGAGATGTTGTCGCTGGTGCAGGAGGTGTGCCGCCGCCAGCAACTGACATTGTTGATGGTTTCGCACAGCATTGAGGATGCGGCGCGCATCGCTGAACGCTCGCTGGTGGTTGCCGATGGGCGCATTGCCTGGGATGGGAAAACTGATGACCTGCTGAGCGGCAAATCATCGGCCTCTGCGCTGCTGGGTATTCGCGGTCAGTGACCGCGGATCACTTTCCCCAAAATCGAGAGATACATTGGCATCAATGGGTGATTCATCAGCGCCACGGCAGCCGCGACGCCCGCCACCAGCATTCCCGGCGCCAACAAAAGCAAACGCGAACGCGGCAGGTAACGGGTTAACTTATCCACGCCCGCCTTGCCGGAACGCCACAGACGCCAGCACAGCCAACACGCCAGCCACAACAGCACAGCAGTCAGCAGCAACAGCCATTTGAAGTTGCCGCTTTGCATATCGGCAGGAATATCAATCGCCGCACCAGCCAGAATACCGGGCAGGAAATAGAACGGCGGCCAGAGCATGCAACCAATAATGTTCGGGGGAAGGAATTTGCGTACTGGCAGATCGAACATACCTGCGACCATCGGCACCAGCGGACGGGTTGGCCCGACAAAACGCCCTACCAGAATGGTAAACATGCTGTGTTGATGCAGCGCGTACTCGGTCTTATCCAGCAGCGCTTTGTTCTTTTTCATAAAGGACCAGCGGTGCAGCGGCGCTTTAAAGCGCCAACCCAGCCAAAACGAGAGCCAGTCGCCCAGCAGGCAGCCGATAATACCCGCCAGCCACGCCTGCCAGAAATTGACTTCGCCGCTGCCAATCAGCGCGCCCAGCCCGGCCATCATCACCGTGCCGGGCAGAATCAACCCGACCAGCGCCAGCGATTCAAAAAATGCCACCAGCACAACGGCCACCAGCGAGTATGTTGCCGATTGTGTAATAAAATGTTCCAGTAGTGCTTCCATAACCAGTCCTGTTCAGCATGAAGGCTGGATTCTCCGGAGCGACTCCGTGAGCGTCAACCTTTCAATTATCTGAAAGTTTTACAGGTTATACCCGTCATACTTCAAGCTGCATGTGCGTTGGCTTTTTTATTCGGCTCATCCCTGAGCCTTACCCCTTCGGGGCCGCTGCTTACAGCGTTCAAATCTCGAATTATTTAGGGTATATGTCGCATTGCCGAACCTTTTATTGCCAAACTTTACGTTTTATTCGCACCCCGCGCGGAATTCGCTGGGACTGGCTCCGGTGCATTTTTTAAATACCCGGGAAAAATAGAGCTGATCGTCAAAGCCTACATTGCGCCCAACGCTGGCTATCGGCATCCGCGTGGTGCTAAGCAGCAATTTTGCCTGACTGATGCGCTGATCCTCGCGCCAACTCAGCACACTCACGCCCAGTTGCTGACGAAAAAGGTGCGACAGCCGCGACGGTGACAGACAAACATGTTGCGCTACGCTGGCGATATCAAAATGGCTGTCCGCCAGGTGATCGCTGATGTACTGGCAAGCATCGCGCACGCGGTTATCCAGCGGTGGATGCAACGATTCGTTGATTGCCTCCATGCGCCGCAGCAATAGCTGCTCCAGCAGGTTGATCGCCAGCAGTTCAGCGTAACGCCCGCCGCTTTGCCCGGCATCGATAATTTGCGCAAAAAGCTCACGAAAACGCTGCATATTGCCGTCATCAGGACGATAAAATCCCGTTTGGGAAAACAATGTCGGCCAGTTAAGCCACTCGTGCCAGTAGGCGCGCGGGCGGAAGTAAACCCATTGGTGATACCACTCCGACGCATCGGGATGACGACCGTAGTGGTGAATTTCCCCCGGCGGAAACAGCAAAATATCGCCAGGGCGGCAGATAAACTGCTTACCGCCGTTTTTTACCACCCCTTCTCCCTTCACCGTCAGGTTGAGGATATAACCCTTCATCCCCAGCGGCCGATCAATGAAAAAGTCGAGATAGCCTTCCGAATCGATCGGCGTTAACCCCGCAACCAGATGCGCATTAAACGAGTACCCAGGCAGCAGTGGATCGTTTTGTGATTCAGCCATAAACGCAATACTCCTATACCCGGCAAGGAAACCAATTGTCCATATTGATAAACCATTCATCCTGCGGCGGCCTGCCGCCCTGAGGCACAGCATACTGGTACGGATTAATCCCGCCAGACAAAAGCAATTACGCCTCTTTTTCGCCCTGAAATGGCCTGAAAAGGGATAACGGAAGTGTCTATAAAGGTGGCAGAAATGTCCACATCGAATTTTTGCACGGCGTCACACTTTGCATTGCCATAGCATTTTTATCCATAAGATTAGCGAATCCTGCCTGACGGTTTTAAGCGCCGCTCACTATGGTTTTCCTAACGGTTATTTTTCATGGAGCAACATGCATGGCAATCACAATTGGCCTCGATTTCGGCAGCGATTCAGTACGTGCGCTGGCGGTAGACTGCACATCCGGAGCGGAGATCGCCACCAGCGTTGAGTGGTATCCGCGCTGGCAGGAGGGGCGTTATTGCGATGCGCCGAACAATCAGTTTCGCCACCACCCGCGCGACTACATTGAGTCGATGGAAGCCGCACTGAAAAGTGTACTGGCTGAACTCAGCGTCGAACAACGCGCAGCGATTAAAGGCATCGGCGTGGACAGTACCGGCTCGACACCTGCGCCAATAGATGCGGAAGGGTGCGTGCTGGCGTTACGTCCGGAGTTCGCCGACAACCCGAACGCCATGTTTGTGCTGTGGAAAGATCACACCGCCGTCGAAGAGGCAGAAGCCATCACCCGCCTGTGCCATAGCGCCGGTAAAACTGACTACTCACGCTACATTGGCGGCATTTATTCCAGCGAATGGTTCTGGGCCAAAATCCTGCATGTCACCCGCGCCGACAGCGCCGTTGCTCAGGCGGCCGTTTCCTGGATTGAACTGTGCGACTGGGTACCAGCCCTGCTCTCCGGCACGACGCGCCCAGAGGCGATTCGTCGCGGACGTTGCAGCGCCGGGCATAAATCACTGTGGCATGAAAGCTGGGGCGGCCTGCCACCGGTAGCATTCTTTGACGAGCTGGATCCGATTATCAATAAACACCTGCGCTGGCCGTTGTTTACCGACACGTACACCGCAGACCTGCCGGTCGGCACGCTGACCGCCGAATGGGCGCAGCGCCTGGGGCTTTCCGAATCCGTGGTGATTTCCGGCGGCGCATTCGACTGCCATATGGGTGCCGTCGGCGCGGGCGCACAGCCCAACACGCTGGTGAAAGTGATTGGTACATCTACCTGCGACATCCTGATTGCCGATAAGCAGAGCGTCGGCACTCGCGCGGTGAAAGGGATTTGCGGTCAGGTGGATGGCAGCGTAGTACCCGATTTTATCGGCCTCGAAGCCGGGCAATCCGCCTTTGGCGATATCTATGCCTGGTTTGGTCGCATCCTCGGCTGGCCGCTGGAACAACTGGCGCAGCAGCATCCGGAGCTGAAAGCACAAATTAAAGCGCAGCAGAAACAGTTGCTGCCCGCCCTGACTGATGCCTGGGTTAAAAACCCGTCGCTCGAACATCTGCCAGTGGTGCTCGACTGGTTTAACGGCCGCCGCACACCAAACGCCAACCAGCGTCTGAAAGGGGTGATCACTGATCTGAATCTGGCTACCGATGCGCCAGCGCTGTTTGGCGGCCTGATTGCCGCCACCGCCTTTGGCGCGCGCGCCATTATGGAGTGCTTCACCGAGCAGGGTATTGCCGTGGATAACGTGATGGCGCTCGGCGGTATCGCCCGCAAAAACCTCGGCGTGATGCAGGCCTGCTGCGACGTACTTAATCGCCCATTGCAGGTCGTGGCCTCTGAACAGTGCTGCGCGCTGGGCGCCGCGATTTTCGCCGCCGTAGCCGCAGAGGTGCATGCAGATATCCCGGCAGCACAGCGCTTGATGGCCAGCGCCATCGAGAAAACCCTACAGCCTTCGGCGCAGGCGCAACAGTTTGAACGGCTCTACCGCCGCTACCAACAGTGGGCGAAAAGCGCCGAACAGCACTATCTTCCTTCCGCCGCGACAACCTCGCAGTCTGCGTTAACTCATTAAGGACAAGATCATGACTATTTTCGACAATTATGAAGTATGGTTCGTTATTGGCAGCCAGCACCTGTACGGCCCGGAAGCCCTGAAACAGGTGACAAAGCATGCCGAGCAGGTGGTCAACGCCCTTAATGCGGAAGCGAAACTGCCCTGTAAGCTGGTGCTGAAGCCGTTGGGAACCTCGCCGGATGAGATCACCGCAATCTGCCGCGACGCCAACTACGATGACAAATGCGCCGGGATGGTGGTGTGGCTGCATACCTTCTCTCCGGCCAAAATGTGGATTAACGGCCTGACCATCCTCAATAAACCGCTACTGCAATTCCACACCCAGTTCAACGCGTCCCTGCCATGGGACAGCATCGATATGGACTTTATGAACCTGAACCAGACCGCGCACGGCGGCCGCGAGTTCGGCTTTATCGGCGCGCGCATGCGTCTGCAACACAGCGTGGTAACCGGCCACTGGCAGGATAGCCATGCTCATGCACGCATTGGCGCGTGGATGCGTCAGGCGGTTTCCAAACAGGATACCCGCCATCTAAAAGTGGTGCGCTTTGGCGACAACATGCGCGAAGTGGCGGTGACGGACGGCGATAAAGTCGCCGCGCAGATCAAGTTTGGCTTCTCGGTGAATACCTGGGGCGTTGGCGATCTGGTACAGGTAGTAAACGCAGTTAGCGATGGTGATATCAACGCGCTGGTGGACGAGTACGAAAGCAGCTACCGCCTGACACCAGCAGCGCAGGTTCACGGTGACAAACGGCAGAACGTGCTGGATGCCGCGCGCATCGAGCTGGGGATAAAACGCTTCCTTGAGGAAGGCGGTTTCCATGCCTTTACCACCACCTTCGAAGATCTGCACGGCCTGAAACAGCTGCCGGGTCTGGCGGTGCAGCGTCTGATGCAGCAGGGCTATGGCTTTGCCGGTGAAGGCGACTGGAAGACCGCCGCGCTGCTGCGCATCATGAAAGTGATGTCCGGCGGTTTGAGCGGCGGCACCTCTTTTATGGAGGATTACACCTACCACTTTGAGAAAGGCAACGACCTGGTGCTGGGTTCTCACATGCTGGAAGTGTGCCCGTCTATCGCCCTCGATGAGAAACCGACGCTGGATGTGCAGTACCTGGGTATCGGCGGCAAAGCCGATCCGGCACGGTTGATTTTCTCGACCAAAACAGGACCGGCGATCAATGCCAGCCTGATCGATCTGGGCGATCGCTTCCGCCTGCTGGTGAACTGCGTCGATGCGGTCAAAACTCCGCACGATCTGCCGAAACTGCCAGTGGCGAATGCGCTGTGGAAAGCACAGCCGGATCTGCCGACCGCTTCCGAAGCCTGGATCCTGGCGGGCGGCGCGCACCACACTGTCTTTAGCCACGCTTTGACGCTGGATGATATGCGCCAGTTCAGCGAACTGCACGACATCGAACTGACGGTCATCGACAACGATACCCGTCTGCCGGCGTTTAAAGATGCGCTGCGTTGGAATGAAGTCTATTACGGTTCAAAACGCTAAGCGCAGATGTTCGCGCCGTGTGGCGCTTCGTTTACCGGCCTGTGGGTTTCCCTGGCCGGATTAACATTAACGCCACCTGGCGATTGAAGATTCCCGTAGGCCGGATAAACGTTAGCACCATCCGGCAATAGCAGGAGAAAGAAATGCTCGAAGATCTTAAACGTCAGGTGCTGGAAGCCAACCTGGCGCTGCCGAAACACAATCTGGTGACGCTGACCTGGGGTAATGTCAGCGCAGTTGATCGCGCGCACGACGTGCTGGTGATCAAACCTTCTGGCGTCGATTACAGCGTGATGACCGCCGACGATATGGTGGTCGTCAATATCACTACCGGAGAAGTGGTTGAAGGCAACAAAAAACCGTCGTCGGATACCCCAACGCACCGCCTGTTGTACCAGGCTTTTCCTGGTATTGGCGGCATCGTGCATACCCATTCCCGCCATGCCACCATCTGGGCGCAGACTGGCCAGCCGATCCCGGCAACCGGCACCACGCACGCGGACTATTTTTACGGCGAGATCCCCTGCACCCGTAAAATGAGCGATGACGAAATCAACGGGGAATACGAGTGGGAAACTGGCAATGTGATTGTCGAAACCTTTGAAAAACAGGGTATCGATCCCGCCCAAATGCCCGCCGTGCTGGTGCATTCTCACGGGCCTTTCGCCTGGGGGAAAAGCGCTGATGACGCGGTGCATAACGCGATAGTACTGGAAGAAGTGGCGTATATGGGCATTTTCTGTCGCCAGCTCGACCCGCGTCTACCTGCTATGCAGCAAACGCTGCTGGATAAACACTACCTGCGTAAACACGGCGCCAAAGCCTACTACGGACAATAGCCAATAACTGTATAAAACCACAGCATAACTGCATAAACCAGGCTATAATCTCGCCTGGTTTTATTTTATGAGAGAACGCTGTGGCGCAGGCGCGAGAAGGCTTTTTATTAACCCGGCACTGGCGGGATACCCCTGGCGGCACCGAGGTGGAATTCTGGCTGGCGACAGATAACGGCCCGTTGCGCGTTGTGCTGCCACCACAGGAGTCGGTAGCCTTTATCCCCGCCGCGCAAGTGGAAATGGCCCGCCGACTGTTAAGCAATGAAAAACAGTGGCGGCTCACACCGCTCGAACTGTGCGATTTCCACCGCCAGCCTGTGTTCGGCCTCTATTGCCGTGCTCATCGTCAGCTGATGCGCCTGGAAAAGCTGCTGCGCGAAGGCGGCGTAACGCTCTACGAAGCCGATGTTCGTCCGCCAGAGCGCTTTCTGATGGAGCGCTTTATCACCGCGCCGGTATGGGTAGATGGCGAAACACAGGGTGACGCGCTGATCAATGCACGCCTCAAACCCAATCCCCACTATCGCCCGCCGCTGAAATGGGTGTCGCTGGATATCGAAACCAGCCGCCACGGCGAGCTTTACTGCATCGGTCTGGAAGGCTGCGGCCAGCGTACAGTCTATATGCTGGGGCCGGAAAACGGCAGCGCGCAGGGGCTGGATTTTGAGCTGGAGTATGTCGCCAGCCGCCCACAGCTGCTGGAAAAACTCAACGCCTGGTTCGCCGCGCACGACCCGGATGTCATCATCGGCTGGAACGTGGTGCAGTTCGATCTGCGCGTACTGCAAAAAAGCGCCGAGCGTTACCGTGTACCGCTCAGCCTTGGACGACGCGGCAGCGAGCTGGAGTGGCGCGAACACGGTTTTAAAAACGGCGTCTTCTTCGCGCAGGCCGCCGGTCGGCTGATTATCGACGGCATTGAAGCGCTGAAGTCCGCTTTCTGGAATTTCTCATCTTTTTCACTGGAAGCGGTATCGCAGGAGCTGCTCGGCGAAGGCAAAGCCATCGACAACCCGTGGGATCGGATGGACGAGATTGATCGCCGGTTCGCCGAGAATAAACCGGCGCTCGCCACCTATAACCTGAAAGATTGCGAGCTGGTGACGCGCATCTTCCATAAAACGGAGATTCTGCCGTTTCTGCTGGAGCGCGCCACGGTCAACGGATTGCCGGTAGACCGACACGGCGGTTCGGTCGCCGCTTTCAGCCATCTCTATTTTCCACGCATGCACCGCGCAGGTTTCGTGGCGCCGAATCTCGGTGATGTGCCTCCACAGGCAAGTCCTGGCGGCTACGTGATGGATTCCCGTCCGGGGCTCTACGATTCGGTGCTGGTGCTGGATTACAAAAGCCTTTATCCCTCGATTATCCGTACCTTTCTCATCGATCCGGTCGGTCTGGTGGAAGGCATGGCGCAGCCGGAGCCCGAGTACAGCACTGAAGGCTTCCTTGGTGCGTGGTTTTCCCGTGAGAAACACTGCCTGCCGGAGATTGTCGGCCAAATCTGGAACGGGCGCGATGATGCCAAACGACAGGGTAATAAACCGCTGTCGCAGGCATTAAAGATTATCATGAACGCCTTTTACGGCGTGCTCGGCACCAGCGCGTGCCGCTTTTTCGATCCCCGACTGGCGTCATCGATCACCATGCGTGGCCATCAAATCATGCGCCAGACCAAAGCGCTGATTGAAGAACAGGGCTTTAATGTCATTTACGGCGATACCGATTCAACCTTCGTCTGGCTGAAGAGGGCGCACAGCGAAGAAGAGGCGGCGCGCATCGGTAAATCACTGGTGGAACATGTCAACGCATGGTGGGCGGCGCATTTGCAAAATGAGGGGCTGAAGAGCGTGCTGGAGCTGGAGTTTGAAACCCACTTCTGCCGCTTTCTGATGCCGACCATTCGCGGCACTGAGCAGGGCAGTAAAAAACGCTACGCAGGGCTGATTCAAGAAGGTGATAACCAGCGCATGGTGTTTAAGGGGCTGGAAACGGTGCGCACCGACTGGACACCACTGGCGCAGCAGTTTCAGCAAACGCTCTATCTGCGCGTATTTCGTAACGAACCGTATCAGGATTACGTACGGGAGACGATCACCAGCCTGATGGCGGGCGAACTGGATGAACAACTGGTCTACCGTAAACGTCTGCGCCGCGCGCTGGGCGAGTATGAACGCAATGTGCCGCCGCATGTACGTGCTGCCCGGCTGGCCGATGAGGAGAACGTCAAACGCGGCCGCCCGGTGCAATATCAGAATCGCGGCACGATTAAATACGTCTGGACCACCAGCGGCCCTGAGCCGGTGGATTATCAGCGCTCGCCGCTCGATTATGATCACTATCTCAGTAAACAGTTACAGCCGGTCGCTGACGGAATTCTCCCTTTCATCGACGACGATTTTGCTACACTTCTTACGGGGCAACTGGGGCTGTTTTAATGGAGCATTTGCACTAAAGCTACACTTTTCAGGCTATACGAATGTAACGTCATCCAGTACCATAGCGCCCTTCCTTTTTCTGGTCCCAATTCTGTTCGCGCCCGCCTCCCTTCAGGCGGTGACGAGCTATTGCCTGCAATTTGAGATATAGAGTTCATTTATGCCCTTTACACTTGGTCAACGCTGGATTAGCGACACGGAAAGCGAACTCGGACTTGGTACAGTCGTTGCCATCGATGCACGCACGGTCACGCTCCTTTTTCCCGCCACCGGAGAAAATCGTCTGTATGCCCGTAGCGATTCCCCGGTTACCCGCGTCATGTTCAATCCCGGCGATACGGTTACCAGCCATGAAGGCTGGCAGTTAACGATTGAAGACGTAAAAGAAGAAAACGGACTGCTTGCCTATACCGGAACGCGTCTGGATACTCAAGAAAACGACGTTATCCTGCGCGAAGTGCTGCTCGACAGCAAACTGGTGTTCAGCAAACCACAGGATCGCCTGTTTGCCGGGCAGATCGACCGTATGGACCGTTTTGCGCTGCGTTTTCGCGCCCGCAACTATCAAAGTGCGCAATACCGTATGCCATGGAGCGGCCTGCGTGGCCAGCGCACTAACCTCATCCCTCATCAACTGCACATCGCTCACGATGTGGGTCGCCGCTATGCGCCGCGCGTGCTACTGGCGGATGAAGTCGGTCTCGGGAAAACCATTGAAGCCGGGATGATCCTGCATCAACAACTGCTCTCTGGCGCAGCGGAACGTGTGCTGATTGTAGTACCGGAGACCCTGCAACACCAGTGGCTGGTGGAGATGTTACGTCGCTTCAACCTACGCTTCGCCCTGTTCGACGATGAACGCTATGCCGAAGCGCAACACGATGCAGACAACCCGTTTGAGACCGAACAGTTGGTGATCTGCTCCCTCGATTTTGTACGCCGCAGCAAGCAGCGCCTCGAGCATCTTTGCGATGCGGAGTGGGATCTGCTGGTGGTGGACGAAGCGCATCACCTGGTGTGGAGCGAAAACGAAGCCAGCCGCGAATATCTGGCTATCGAACAACTGGCCGGGCGCGTACCGGGCATTTTGCTGCTGACCGCCACGCCGGAACAACTGGGCATGGAGAGCCACTTTGCCCGTCTGCGCCTGCTTGATCCAAACCGTTTCCATGACTTTGCCCAGTTTGTCGAAGAGCAGAAAAACTATCGCCCTGTCGCCGATGCAGTGGCGCTACTGCTGGCAGGCGCACGGCTTAGCAATGACGATATGAATACGCTGAGCGATCTGGTGGGCGAACAGGATATTGAGCCGCTGCTGCAAACTGCCAATAGCGACCACGACGGTGCAGCCGATGCGCGCCAGGAACTGATCACCATGCTGATGGACAGACACGGCACCAGCCGCGTGCTGTTCCGTAACACCCGCAACGGTGTGAAAGGCTTCCCGAAACGCGAACTGCATACGGTTAAATTGCCACTGCCGACCCAGTATCAAACCGCCATTAAAGTTTCTGGCATTATGGGCGCGCGCAAGAGTCTGGAAGAACGCGCCCGCGACATGCTCTATCCGGAACAGATTTATCAGGAATTCGAAGGCGATAACGGCACCTGGTGGAACTTCGACCCTCGCGTAGAGTGGTTAATGGGCCACCTGACCAGCCATCGCTCCCAGAAAGTACTGGTGATCTGCGCCAAAGCAGCGACCGCGCTGCAACTGGAACAGGTTCTACGCGAACGCGAAGGCATTCGCGCGGCAGTGTTCCATGAAGGTATGTCGATTATCGAACGCGATCGTGCAGCCGCGTGGTTTGGCGAAGAAGACAGCGGTGCGCAGGTACTGCTGTGCTCGGAGATTGGCTCTGAAGGCCGTAACTTCCAGTTCGCCAGCCATCTGGTGATGTTCGATCTGCCGTTTAACCCGGATCTGCTGGAGCAGCGTATCGGTCGTCTGGATCGTATCGGCCAGGCGCATGATATTCAGATCCATGTGCCTTATCTGGAGAAAACCGCGCAGTCCGTACTGGTTCGCTGGTATCACGAAGGGCTGGATGCCTTTGAACATACCTGCCCGACCGGCCGCACGATTTACGACAGCGTCCACGATGAGCTGATTAACTATCTGGCCGCGCCGGAAAACACCGACGGGTTTGAGCAGTTGATCAAATCCTGCCGCGAGCAGCATGACGCGCTGAAAGCGCAGCTGGAACAAGGGCGTGACCGTCTGCTGGAGATCCACTCTAATGGCGGTGAAAAAGCGCAAGCCCTGGCAGAAAGTATTGCAGAGCAGGATGATGACACCGCGCTTATCACCTTCGCCATGAACCTGTTTGATATTGTGGGTATTAACCAGGACGATCGCGGCGAAAACATGATCGTCCTGACGCCGTCCGATCATATGCTGGTGCCGGATTTTCCGGGCCTGCCGGAAGATGGCTGCACCATCACTTTCGATCGCGATGTCGCGCTCTCCCGCGAGGATGCGCAGTTCATCACCTGGGAACATCCGCTGATCCGCAACGGTCTGGATCTGATCCTCTCCGGCGACACTGGCAGCAGTACCATTTCGCTGCTGAAAAACAAAGCGCTGCCGGTCGGTACGCTGTTGCTGGAATTGATCTACGTCGTGGAAGCGCAGGCGCCGAAACAGCTACAGCTTAACCGCTTCCTGCCGCCAACGCCGATCCGCCTGCTGGTTGATAAAAATGGCACCAACCTGGCCGGACAGGTTGAGTTTGAGAGTTTCAACCGTCAACTCAGCGCTGTGAACCGCCATACCGGCAGTAAGCTGGTGAATGCGGTGCATCAGGATGTACACAACATTCTGCAAAAAGGTGAAATGCAGGTTGAGCGCGCAGCGCGTACGCTGATTGATGCCGCCCACAGCGAAGCAGACGAGAAACTCTCTGCTGAACTGTCGCGTCTGGAAGCACTGCGTGCGGTTAACCCGAACATTCGTGACGATGAACTGGCTGCTATTGAAAGTAATCGCCAGCAAGTGCTAGAAAGCCTGGATCAGGCAAGCTGGCGACTGGACGCATTGCGTCTGATCGTTGTGACACATCAATAACGGAGCTGTTTATGGTGATGGAGCCTTACAATCCGCCGCAGGATCCCTGGCTGGTTATTCTCTATCAGGATGAGCACATTATGGTCGTCAACAAGCCCAGCGGCTTGTTGTCGGTTCCGGGTCGTCTTGATGAGCACAAAGACAGTGTGATGACGCGTATTCAGCGCGACTTTCCGCAGGCTGAATCCGTGCATCGACTGGATATGGCCACCAGCGGCGTGATTGTGGTGGCTCTGACCAAAAATGCAGAACGTGAGCTAAAGCGCCAGTTCCGCGAGCGCGAGCCGAAAAAGCAGTATCTGGCGCGCATCTGGGGCCACCCGGAGAAAGCGGAAGGGTTGGTGGATTTACCGCTGATTTGCGACTGGCCGAATCGCCCGAAGCAGAAAGTGTGTTACGAAACCGGCAAAGCGGCGCAGACTGAGTATGAAGTGTTGTCGCTGGATGATGACGGTAACGCCCGCGTGCGGCTAAAGCCGATTACGGGTCGCTCGCATCAACTGCGTGTGCATATGCTGGCTATTGGTCATCCGATTCTCGGTGACCGCTTTTATGCGCCGCCGCAAGCGCTGGCGCTGGCGCCGCGTTTACAGTTACATGCCGAAACACTGACGATTACCCATCCGGAATTCGGCAATAGCATGACGTTCAAAGCTCCGGTAGATTTTTAATACACTCCCCCGACCGCGTGCCGGGGGAGTCTTACGCTTAGCGAAAACCCTTCTGCTCACGAATTAGCTCGTAAGCTTTCTGAATTTCCTGCGCTTTTTGTTTTGCCATCTCCATCATCTCCGGCGGCAAACCTTTTGCCACCAGCTTGTCCGGATGGTGCTCGCCCATCAATTTACGGTAAGCGCGCTTGATGGTTGTAGCATCGTCTGTCGGTTTCACGCCCAGCACATTACAGGCATCTTCCAGCGTCGGACCACGCTGCGCCTGCTGCCAGCCGCCGTTACCGCCTGCCTGCTGCTGATAATGGTAACCGCCGCCAAACTGTGCGCCACCCTGCATCATGCGCAGGAACTGATCGAATTGCAGGCGCGAGATACCCAGCTCCTCAGCAATCACATACAACACGTCGCGTTCGCTAGGGTGCAGGGATCCATCGGCAAAGGCGGCCTGAATTTGAATTTCCAGAAACATCCGAATCAAATCGAAGCGGCCAAAACAGACGCTGCGGAACTGACGCATCTTGTCGCGAAGCGGGTAATTATCCGCTTTACCGTCGCGAAACGCGCGTTGTGCCGCCGTACGCGACTCGCCATGCAGATTCATACGATCCATAAAAAGGCTGGCGACCTGGATATCAGCTTCGGTGACGCGACCTTTCGATTTGGTCAGATGCCCCATCACCTCAAAGGTAGTGGCGAAGAACAGCGACTGACGTTCACGCTGGTTAGCAAACCAGGCCATTTTACGGCTGCGCGCCTTATCAAACATATGACCGATAATCAGCCCCAGAACCGCGCCCCAAAAGCCGCCGCCCATGAAAAGAGCGATGACCACACCAACCACTTTTCCCCAATACTGCATATACTCCCCAAATCGTCATGCCGTCGGCTAAAATTTGCTTTATCATACCCGTCATTCTATGCCATGCACAGGCGCAGTCTTCTCTCCCTGGCTCGAACGCGGGCAGGATTAAAACTAGCGTTGCAAAGGCGAGTAAGTTAGTCTCAGACCGTTTGCCAGCGTAAAGCCACAGATGACGGAACAACAAATACAACGTATGAAAAAACGTATCCCCACCCTCCTGGCCACCATGATTGGCTCCGCCCTTTATAGTCAACAGGGAATGGCAGCCGATCTTGCCTCGCAGTGTATGCTTGGTATCCCCAGCTACAATCGCTCGCTGGTACAGGGTGATACCAATAACCTGCCAGTGACGATTAATGCCGATCACGCAAAAGGTAATTATCCTGACGACGCCGTGTTTACCGGCAATGTAGATATTAATCAGGGTAATAGCCGCTTACAGGCCGATGAAGTTCAGCTTCACCAGTTGCAGCCGGAAGGCCAGACAGATCCGGTACGCACAGTGGATGCCCTGGGTAATGTGCACTATGACGATAACCAGGTCATCCTGAAAGGTCCTAAAGCCTGGTCAAACCTGAATACCAAAGACACCAACGTCTGGCAGGGTGATTACCAGATGGTGGGTCGCCAGGGGCGTGGCACCGCCGACCTGATGAAACAGCGCGGGCAAAACCGCTATACGATTCTGGATAACGGCTCCTTTACCTCCTGCTTGCCGGGTTCTGACACCTGGAGCGTCGTGGGTAGCGAAGTGATTCAGGATCGCCAGGAGCAGGTTGCGGAGATCTGGAACGCGCGCTTTAAACTCGGCCCCGTGCCAGTGTTCTATAGCCCGTACTTGCAGTTGCCGATCGGTGACAAACGCCGTTCCGGTTTCTTGATCCCGAATGCCAAGTACAGCACCAGTAATTACTTCGAGTTTTACCTGCCGTACTACTGGAACATTGCGCCAAATATGGATGCGACCATCACGCCGCACTACATCCATAAACGTGGCAATATTCAGTGGCAAAACGAATTCCGCTATCTGACACAGGCCGGGAGTGGCCTGGTTGAATTTGACTATTTGCCATCTGACAACGTCTACCAAAATGATTATCCGGCAGAGAGCAACCGCCACCGCTGGTTATTTTACTGGCAGCACTCTGGCGTGATGGATCAGGTGTGGCGTTTTAATGCCAACTACACCAAAGTCAGTGATCCTTACTACTTTAATGACTTCACATCAAATTACGGTTCCAGTACCGATGGTTACGCGACCCAGATTTTTAGTGTGGGTTACGGGGTGGAAAACTTTGACGCCACGGTATCGACTAAACAGTTCCAGGTATTTAACCGCGAAAACAGTAACTCCTACGCGGCTCTGCCGCAGTTGGATGTGAACTGGTACCACAATGACCTTGGGCCATTTGACTTAAGGGTGTATGGCCAGGCGGTTCATTTCACAAATACTAACGCTAACTATCCGGAAGCGACGCGTGTTCATCTGGAGCCGACGTTAAGTCTGCCCATCTCCAATGACTGGAGCAGCCTGAATACCGAGGTGAAAATGCTGGCGACCCACTACCAGCAGAGCAATCTGGATGATTACAACGCAAGTAATAACACGGATTACAAAGAGACGGTCAACCGCGTCATGCCGCAATTTAAGATGGACGGCAAGATGGTGTTTGAACGTGATATGAACTGGGCGGAAGGTTATACCCAGACGCTGGAGCCACGCGCGCAGTATCTGTATGTACCGTATCGCGATCAGAGTTATATCAACAACTACGACTCAACGCTCTTACAATCCGACTACAGCGGGTTATTCCGCGATCGCACCTACGGCGGGCTTGACCGTATCGCCTCCGCAAATCAGGTTACCTCCGGCGTCACAACACGCATTTATGATGATGCGGCAGTTGAACGTTTTAACGTTTCTGTTGGTCAAATCTACTATTTCACCGAGTCCCGCACCGGTGATGACAACATTAACTGGGAGAAAGACAACAAAACGGGGTCGTTGGTTTGGGCGGGTGATACCTACTGGCGTATCTCGGATCGTTGGGGTCTGCGCGGCGGCGTGCAGTATGACACACGTCTGAATGCCATCGCCAACAGCAGTTCATCACTGGAATACCGTCGTGATGAAGACCGTATGCTGCAACTGAGCTACCGTTACGCCAGCCCGGAATACATTCAGGCAACGCTGCCAAGCTACGCGACTGCCACGCAGTATAAAGATGGTATTTCGCAGGTAGGTACTGCAGGAAGCTGGCCGATTGCCGACCGCTGGTCGATCGTCGGGGCTTACTATTTCGACACCAATACACACAAATCCGCTGACCAGATGGTTGGATTGCAGTACAACTCCTGCTGTTATGCTCTCCGCGTCGGCTATGAGCGGAAAATTAACGGCTGGCAAAATAACCAAAGCAAGTATGACAACGTCATCGGTTTCAACATTGAGCTGCGCGGTCTGAGTTCAAACTACGGTTTGGGTACGCCACAAATGCTGCGATCAAACATTCTGCCGTATCGTAGTTCAATGTGATCTGTTTGATTTGCAACGTAATCCGCATTGCGGTTAATTGAAATGGAAAAGCTATGAAGAACTGGAAAACGCTGCTTCTCGGTATCGCTATGGTTGCGAATACCAGTTTTGCTGCGCCTCAGGTTGTTGATAAAGTCGCTGCAGTCGTCAATAACGGCGTAGTGCTTGAAAGTGACGTTGATAGCATGATGCAGTCCGTAAAGGCCAATGCAGGCCAGGCGGGTCAGCAGTTGCCAGATGACGCCACACTGCGCCATCAGATCCTTGAACGACTGATCATGGATCAAATCATTCTGCAGATGGGCACCAAAATGGGTGTTAAAGTGACGGACGAGCAGCTTGATGCCGCTATCGCCGACATTGCCAAACAGAACAAAATGTCTATGGATCAATTGCGTAGCCGTCTGGCTTACGATGGGGTGAATTACAACACCTATCGCAACCAGATCCGCAAAGAGATGATCATTTCTGAAGTGCGTAACGGCGAAGTGCGCCGTCGCGTGACGGTTCTGCCGCAGGAAGTAGATGCCCTGGCGCAGCAGGTGGGGAACCAGAACGATGCCGGCACCGAACTGAACCTGAGCCACATCCTGATCCCGCTGCCGGAAAATCCGACGTCGGATCAAGTTAACGAAGCTGAAAGCCAGGCGCGTTCGATTGTCGATCAAGCGCGTAAAGGCAGTGATTTCGGCAAGCTGGCGATCACCTACTCTGCCGATCAGCAGGCGCTGAAAGGCGGCCAGATGGGTTGGGGGCGCATTCAGGAGTTGCCAAGCATCTTCGCTCAGGCGCTGAGCACAGCGAAAAAAGGCGATATTATCGGGCCGATTCGTTCCGGCGTTGGTTTCCATATCCTGAAAGTTAACGATCTGCGCGGACAGTCTCAGAACATTTCTGTAACGGAAGTTCACGCTCGTCACATCCTGCTGAAACCGTCACCCATCATGAGTGACGATCAGGCTCGCGTGAAACTGGAAGAGATCGCGGCGGACATTAAGAGCGGTAAAACCACGTTTGCTAATGCAGCGAAAGAGTTCTCTCAGGATCCGGGTTCTGCAAACCAGGGCGGCGATCTGGGCTGGGCGGCAGCTGATATTTACGATCCAGCATTCCGCGATGCGCTGATGAAGCTGAAACGCGGCCAGATGAGCGGCCCGGTGCACTCCTCCTTCGGTTGGCACCTGATCGAAATGCTCGATTCGCGTAACGTTGATAAAACGGACGCCGCGCAGAAAGACAGAGCGTATCGTATGCTGATGAACCGCAAGTTCTCCGAAGAAGCAGCAACCTGGATGCAGGAACAACGCGCCAGCGCCTACGTGAAAATCCTGAGTAACTAAATGAAAACACAGCGTGTCGTTATCACTCCCGGCGAGCCCGCCGGGATTGGTCCGGATCTGGTGGTTCAGCTCGCCCAGCGCGACTGGCCGGTTGAACTGGTTATCTGTGCAGACGCGACGCTGTTAGCAGACCGGGCAGCCCTGCTCGGTCTGCCGTTGCAGCTTAGGGATTACGATCCCGCAGTTGCTGCGGTTGCGCAGCAAGCCGGTACATTAACCGTGCTGCATCTCCCGCTACATGCACCAGTGACGCTGGGCGTACTCAACCCTCTTAACGGCCCTTATGTTGTGGAAACCCTTGCCCGCGCCTGCGATGGCTGCCTGAACGGTGAATTTGCTGCGTTGGTAACTGGCCCGGTGCATAAAGGGGTGATCAACGACGCGGGTACGCCGTTTAGCGGGCATACAGAGTTTTTCGAGCAGCGTTCGCACGCCGCCAAAGTGGTGATGATGCTGGCCACCGAAGAGCTACGCGTTGCGCTGGCGACCACCCATTTGCCGCTCAAAGATGTAGCACAGGCCATTACGCCAGCACTGTTGCGCGAGGTTATTCGCATTCTGTACGGGGATTTACAGCAGAAATTTGGTATCCGCCATCCGCACATTCTGGTCTGCGGTCTGAATCCACACGCAGGTGAAGGCGGGCACATGGGGACGGAAGAGATCGATACGATCATTCCGGTGCTGGAAGAAATGCGGGCCAGCGGTATGAATTTGAGCGGTCCGCTACCTGCCGATACGCTATTTCAGCCGAAATACCTTGATAATGCCGACGCCGTACTGGCGATGTACCACGATCAGGGTCTGCCCGTGCTAAAATACCAGGGCTTTGGCCGCGGCGTGAATATCACTCTCGGCTTACCTTTTATTCGCACATCCGTTGACCACGGCACCGCGCTGGAACTGGCGGGCCATGGAACAGCAGATGTCGGCAGTTTTATTACGGCGCTTAACCTCGCCATCAAAATGATTGTTAATACTCAATGACTAATCGAGTCCATCAGGGCCACTTAGCCCGTAAACGCTTCGGGCAAAACTTTCTCCACGACCAGTTCGTGATCGACAGCATCGTATCGGCCATCAACCCGCAAAAGGGTCAGGCGATGGTTGAAATCGGTCCAGGGCTTGGCGCTCTGACCGAACCGGTTGGCGAACGACTGGACAAGCTGACAGTTATCGAACTTGACCGCGATCTGGCTGCGCGCCTACAGACACATCCGTTCCTCGCGCCAAAACTGACAATTTATCAGCAAGATGCGATGACCATGAATTTTAGCGAGCTGTCGCAAACGCTCGGCCAGCCGCTGCGTGTTTTCGGCAACCTGCCGTATAACATCTCCACGCCATTGATGTTCCATCTGTTTAGCTATACTGATGCCATTGCCGATATGCACTTTATGTTGCAGAGAGAGGTGGTAAATCGTCTGGTTGCAGGGCCAAACAGTAAGGCGTATGGTCGGTTAAGCGTGATGGCGCAGTACTATTGCCAGATTATTCCGGTTCTGGAAGTGCCGCCGACAGCCTTTGCGCCACCGCCGAAGGTGGATTCTGCCGTGGTTCGTCTGGTGCCGTATAGTACGTTGCCGCATCCGGTCAAAGAGATTCGCACGCTGAGCCGCATTACCACCGAAGCCTTTAACCAGCGTCGTAAAACCATCCGCAATAGCCTCGGCAATATATTTACGGTTGAGGTGCTGGCATCGCTGGGGATCGACCCGACGATGCGCGCGGAAAATGTCTCTGTCGCGCAGTACTGTCAGTTAGCCAACTACCTGACGGAAAATGCGCCGCCGAAGGAGAGCTAACTCATGATCAATTCGCCCCGAGTTTGTGTTCAGGTACAAAGCGTCTACATTGAGTCTCAGTCAACCCCCGACGATGAACGTTATGTGTTTGCTTACACCATTACCATCCGGAACCTGGGGCGAACGCCTGTCCAGTTGTTGAAACGCTACTGGCTGATCACCAATGGAAATGGCCGCGAAACGGAAGTTCAGGGCGAAGGTGTAGTCGGTGAACAGCCGCACATTGAGCCGGGCGGTGAATACCAATACACCAGCGGCGCGGTTATTGAGACGCCGATGGGTACGATGCAGGGCCACTACGAAATGATCGACGCGCAGGGCACTGCGTTTCGCATCGCCGTCCCGGTCTTCCGACTCGCTGTTCCAATACTGATTCATTAATCCAATGGCTACATATCTGATTGGTGACGTTCATGGTTGCTATGATGAACTGATCGCGCTGTTAAAACAGGTTGAATTTTCACCACAGCAAGACACCCTATGGCTTACCGGCGATTTAGTCGCTCGTGGGCCGGGCTCGCTGGATGTACTGCGTTACGTCAAATCACTGGGCGATAGCGTACGCCTCGTACTGGGCAATCACGATCTGCATCTGCTGGCCGTCTTTGCCGGTATCAGCCGCAATAAACCAAAAGACCGGCTCAGTTTATTACTGGAAGCGCCCGATGCCGACGAGCTGATCAACTGGCTGCGTCGTCAGCCACTGCTGCAAATCGACGAAGAGAAAAAGCTGTTAATGGCGCACGCGGGGATCACTCCCCAGTGGGATTTGGCGACGGCGATACACTGCGCGCGCGATATCGAAGCGGTGCTATCCAGCGATTCCTATCCGCTATTCCTCGATGCCATGTACGGCGATCTGCCAAATCACTGGACACCGGAACTCAGCGGGCTTGCCCGCTTGCGCTTTATCACTAACGCCTTCACGCGTATGCGTTACTGCTTTCCGAACGGGCAGTTGGATATGTACTGCAAGGATATTCCCGAGCGTGCCCCTGCACCACTTAAACCATGGTTCTCGATTCCGGGACCGATTTCGCAGGAGTACAGCATCGTCTTTGGTCACTGGGCATCGCTGGAAGGCGATGGCACACCGGAAGGGATTTACGCGCTGGATACAGGCTGCTGCTGGGGCGGCGTACTGACCTGCCTGCGCTGGGAAGACAAAATGTACTTCACGCAACCGTCAAATCGCCAGATGGATTTAGGGGATGGTGAGGCGATAGCCTCTTAAAGGACTCCCCGGCGGTGGCCCGCCGGGGACAACTTAGCGGCGATCGAGGATCTCAAAACAGTAGCTATGCGAGTTCTGCGCATCAGCATCATGGAATTCGCTAAATACCGATTCCCAGTCGTCCGGGTCGTAATCCGGGAAGTGGGTATCGCCTTCCACTTCAGCATCAATGTGTGTCAGGTAGAGGCGCTGCGCCTTCGGCAGACACTGTTCGTAAACACGCCCGCCGCCGATCACCATGATCTCTTCCACATCGCCGCAAGCGGCAATCGCTTCATCCACGGATTTTACCCATTCGACACGATCGTCAGTACCCGGCTGGCTGCTGATCACAATGTTCTTGCGTCCCGGTAACGGACGGCCGATGGATTCCCACGTCAGACGCCCCATCACCACCGGTTTATTTAAGGTATTGCGCTTAAACCAGGCGAGATCGGCCGGTAAATTCCACGGCATGGCGTTCTCCATACCAATCACGCGATCCACGGCTAGCGCGGCAATCAGACTGATCATTCATTCATTCCTGGATGCAAAAAAATTGTCGCCACTATACGGAAAGCGCAATCTTTCGTCGATGGGGGGCAAGGTAAAGGATGAGAAAATTTTTTATTATGCTGGCGATACCACAACCTGTTACTGCATCGCCAACTTTCAACTCGCTTTAATTCAAAATGTTACCCATAAACCCGCCTGAACAGGTTCACTCCTGCGGTTTCACCGCTGGTTCGTCTGCCGGATCGTCCGTATGCCGTCCCTCTTCCGTTCCCTGCCAGCCATGACGCTGCGTTAACGAAAGGTGGGCGCGATCCTCTGCGATGATTTCCGTCAACATGGCGCTGGTGCGCTTAAACACGGCGGCACGGGCCTGCGCATCATTCTCGACCTGCGCCATCTCTTCCACCATCGACGTATTGAAACGGCGGAAATGGTCGGCGCGCTCGCGAGCTTCATAGGGGCCTAATCCTAACCCTTCCAGCGCCAGACGCCCGGTTTTCAGCGCTGCTTCGAAGGTTTCACGTTCCGGTCTGTCGACGCCCGCCTGTCGCAAGCGGATATAGTGATCAACATCGCGGGCGCGGGCAATAATGTGCAGATCCGGGAAGTGCTCTTTTGCCAGCGCAGTCAATTGCAGGCTGGCCTGTGGATCGTCAATTGCATTAATCAACACCTCAGCACGTCCGGCGCCAGCGGACTCCAGCAGATCAACGCGTGTAGCGTCACCGTAGAAGACTTTCATGCCGAATTTACGCAGCGTTTCGATATGATCGGGATCGTGGTCAAGAACCACCATCTTCACGCCGCTGGAAAGCAGCAGACGTCCAGCTATCTGACCAAAACGACCAAATCCGGCGATGATAACCCGCGCCTCTTCTTCATCGATCTCATCAGCTTCGCGCTCCTGCTGTGAACCGGCAGTCTCCAGCCGCGCCAGCAGCACCAACAGAACTGGCGTCGCTGCCATTGATAACGCAACCGTCAGTGTCAGCGCTTTCGCCCATTCCGGATCGAGCACCTGCGCGGTTTGCGCGGCGCCAAACACCACAAAGGCGAATTCACTCCCCTGCCCCAGTAACGCAGCAAACCACATCCGCTGTTTACCCGGCACGCGTAACGGGCGGGCGATCAGCCACAGCACCACGCTTTTAATCACCAGGAAACCCACCAGCAACAGCAGGATACGCAGCGGGTGCGTCACCAGCGTACCAAAATCGATGGACATGCCGACGCCAATAAAGAATAACCCAAGCAACAGGCCTTTAAACGGTTCGATGTCGCTTTCCAGTGCATGACGATATTCAGAGCTGGCCAGTAACACCCCGGCAAGGAAGGCGCCCATCGCCATAGACAATCCCGCCTCTTCCAGCAATAACCCAAAGCCGAACACCAGAAACAGCGCTACGGCGCAGAACACTTCCCGCAGCCCGGAGCGAGCAACAAAGCGTAGCGCCGGACGCGCGACATAACGCCCAATCAGCACCACCAGTGCCAGCGCACCCACGACTTTCAGCGCCGAAATAGTAAAAGCGCTCAACGTCATCGCACCGCCGCTGGCCGCCAGCAACGGAATCATCGCCACCAGTGGGATCGCAGCGATATCCTGGAACAGCAGCACCGAGAAGGCGCTGCGCCCCATCAGCGAAACCGTCAGGTTACGTTCATTCATCGCCTGCATGGCAATCGCGGTAGAAGAGAGCGCCAGCGTCAGACCAATCAGCAACGCCACTGGCCAGGCCAGCCCCTGCAGGGCGCAAAACACGCCAAGCAGCAGGCCGCAACTCATCATTTGCAGCGCGCCGCCGCCAAACACCGGGGCGCGCAACTTCCACAATCGTTGCGGATCCAGCTCAAGGCCAATCACGAAAAGCATCAGCACCACGCCAATTTCGGCGAAATGGAGAATGGATTCGGCATCAGTCACCAATCGCAATCCCCACGGCCCAATAATGCCGCCAGCAATCAGGTAGCCAAGCACCGACCCCAGCCCCAACCGTACGGCGATGGGGACAACCAGCGCGGCCGATCCCAGGTAGATCAGCGCCTGTATTAATGAATGGCTATCCATGTGCCGCCTCCTGCCACTCCAGCAAACGTTGTTTGTAATGACGCGCCTGAGCCTGTAGGGTTTCATCGTCGCAAATAAAGGTACAGTGCACAGCAAAAGGTGGTAACCAGTTCATCCCACAGTAAATAGCTGTTGCTTGTAACGGCTGTGAAAGCACATCAAAGCCGGGGTGCGATCCAATATCAAAATGGTGGTCGCCGCCGCCAGTGGTCACGGCCCACATCACATTTTTGCCCCTAAGCGCGATGCCCTCGTGACCATAGGCCCAGCCATGCGATAACACTTTATCCAGCCAGAGTTTCAACAACGGCGGAACGCTGTACCACTGCATAGGATGTTGCCAGATAACCAGCGAAGCGCGGGAAAGCGCCTCCTGCTCAGCGGCCACATCAATATTAAAGTCAGGGTATAGCTCATAGAGAGAACGGATTTCGACGCCTTCTAGCGCCCTTGCCTGCTCAATCATTCGCTTATTCGCATGCGAATGCTGCGGATAAGGATGGGCATAAATTATAAGGATCATCGATCAACCTGTTTTTCACTGCGCTCTTTTCCTTGAGAGTGTAGACAGTTAATCGTCTGGCTCAAAGCGACAATCTGTGTGGGAATATCAGGCGAAATATAAGCCGCCACCCCATGTTCACGTAGCAATACCGAAGCCAGAAGTGCGGGCTGAAGGCTCCCGCCGGGGCGGGACTCCTTCTCACAGCAGGCTGGATCAATTATCCAGCTCACTCATGTCTTTCACCTGGTCCGCAATTAAGGCCTACAAAACCGGGCTACAGGCAGAAAAAAAACGGCCCGCGAAACGGGCCGGAGGTAGGCTTACTTGCGGATTTGCGCGTGCATTTCCTGCACGGAAATCACTTTCTCTGTAGCGTCCGCATTCAGCGCCATCGCGGTGGCGAAGCCGCCGTTCAGCGTGGTGTCGTAATGCACTTTGTATTGCAGCGCGCTGCGGCGAATCAGTTTGGAATCCTCAATCGCCTGACGGCCTGCCGTGGTGTTGATGATGTAGGTATACTCGCCATTCTTGATACGATCCTGAATGTGCGGGCGCCCTTCATGCACTTTGTTCACCAGACGCGGATTGATACCAGCTTCGCCCAGCACAATCGCTGTGCCGTGGGTTGCATCCAGTTCAAAGCCCTGTTTCAACAGCTTAGCCGCCAGATCCACCACGCGCTCTTTATCGCCTTCGCGAACAGAGAGCAGCGCGCGACCGTATTTCTTCATCGTCGAGTTGCTACCGAGCTGTGCTTTGGCAAATGCTTCAGCGAAGGTGCGCCCGACGCCCATCACCTCACCGGTAGAGCGCATTTCTGGCCCTAACAGCGGGTCAACGCCAGGGAACTTGTTAAACGGCAGCACCACCTCTTTCACTGAGTAATACGGCGGGATGATCTCTTTGGTGTGCCCCTGCTGCGCCAGCGTTTTGCCGGTCATCACGCGCGCCGCCACTTTCGCTAACTGCACGCCGGTAGCTTTGGAGACGAACGGAACGGTACGTGCCGCACGCGGGTTCACCTCAATCAAGTAAACTTCGTTGTCTTTCACCGCGAACTGTACGTTCATCAGACC
Organism: Pseudomonadota bacterium; assembly: GCA_018261615.1. Classification (GTDB taxonomy): domain Bacteria; phylum Pseudomonadota; class Gammaproteobacteria; order Enterobacterales; family Enterobacteriaceae; genus Kosakonia. The sequence goes on from JAGTSE010000020.1 coordinate 41,244, forward strand.
GCGAACCTGCAACTCGAACGCCAGTTTCTGCACCTGCTGGCGCATGACGTCCTGAATTTCCTGGCTCAGCGTGTAAGCTGGCAGAGAGCAGGCGGAGTCGCCGGAGTGAACACCCGCCTGTTCGATGTGCTCCATGATGCCGCCAATCAGCACCATTTCACCATCGCAGATGGCATCGACATCCACTTCCACCGCATCATCGAGGAAACGATCAAGCAGAACCGGCGCATCGTTGGAAACACTCACCGCCGTCATAAAGTAGCGACGCAGATCGACTTCGTCGTAGACGATTTCCATCGCGCGGCCGCCCAGCACGTAAGACGGACGCACCACCAGCGGGTAACCAATCTCTTTCGCCTTTTCTACAGCCTGCTCAGTCGCCGTGACAGTAGCGTTCGCTGGCTGTTTCAGCTTCAGACGGTCAACCGCCTTCTGGAAGCGCTCACGGTCTTCCGCACGGTCAATCGCATCCGGGCTGGTACCGATAACCGGCACGCCTGCAGCTTCCAGCGCACGCGCCAGTTTCAGCGGTGTCTGGCCGCCATACTGCACGATGACGCCTTTCGGCTTCTCGACGCGAACGATTTCCAGCACGTCTTCGAAGGTCACCGGCTCAAAGTAGAGGCGGTCAGAGGTGTCGTAATCGGTCGAAACCGTTTCCGGGTTACAGTTAACCATGATGGTTTCATAACCGTCTTCGCGCAGCGCCAGCGACGCATGTACGCAGCAGTAGTCGAATTCAATACCCTGTCCGATACGGTTTGGACCGCCGCCCAGTACCATGATTTTTTCGCGATCCTGGCTCGGGTTAGCTTCGCACTCATCTTCATAAGTGGAGTACATATAGGCCGTATCCGTAGCGAACTCTGCCGCACAGGTATCCACACGTTTGTAGACCGGATGCAGGTCATACTGATCGCGCAGTTTGCGGATTTCCGCTTCGCGTACGCCAACCAGTTTAGCCAGACGAGCATCGGCAAAGCCTTTACGTTTCAGAATGCGCAGGAAGTCAGCGTCCAGACCGTTAATGCCCACCGCTGCCACCTTCTCTTCCAGACGCACCAGATCTTCAATCTGCACCAGGAACCAGCGGTCAATATTGGTCAGATTGAATACGCCATCAATGGAGAGACCAGCACGGAATGCATCGGCGATGTACCAGATACGCTCTGCGCCTGCGTCTTTCAGTTCGCGGCGGATTTTGGTCAGCGCTTCCGGATCGTCAAGGCTCACTTTCGGGTCGAAGCCGGTCGCGCCTACTTCCAGACCACGCAGCGCTTTTTGCATCGATTCCTGCTGCGTGCGGCCAATTGCCATCACTTCACCGACTGATTTCATCTGCGTGGTCAGACGGTCATTAGCGCCGACAAATTTCTCGAAGTTGAAGCGTGGAATCTTGGTCACAACGTAGTCGATGGACGGTTCGAACGACGCCGGAGTACGGCCGCCGGTGATGTCGTTCATCAATTCATCCAGCGTATAACCCACCGCCAGCTTGGCTGCCACTTTGGCAATCGGGAAACCGGTCGCTTTTGAAGCCAGCGCAGAAGAACGGGATACGCGAGGGTTCATTTCAATCACAATCAGACGACCGTTTTTCGGGTTCACCGCGAACTGTACGTTCGAGCCGCCGGTTTCCACCCCGATTTCACGCAGTACCGCCATCGAGGCGTTACGCATGATTTGGTACTCTTTATCGGTCAGGGTCTGTGCTGGCGCCACGGTGATGGAGTCACCAGTGTGGATCCCCATGGCATCGAAGTTTTCAATGGAGCAGACAATGATGCAGTTGTCGTTTTTATCACGCACCACTTCCATCTCGTACTCTTTCCAGCCAATCAGCGATTCATCAATCAGCAGTTCATTGGTTGGCGAGAGATCCAGCCCACGGGCGCAAATCTCTTCAAACTCTTCACGGTTATAGGCGATGCCGCCACCGGTGCCGCCCATGGTAAAGGAAGGACGGATAATGCACGGGAAACCAACGTCAGCTGCGACGGCCAGCGCTTCGTCCATGGTATGAGCGATACCGGAACGCGCGGTGTCGAGACCGATTTTCTTCATCGCGATGTCGAAACGGCGGCGATCTTCAGCTTTATCAATTGCATCAGCGGTCGCGCCAATCATGGTGACGCCAAACTCTTCCAGCACACCCTGACGTTCCAGTTCCAGCGCGCAGTTCAGCGCAGTTTGACCACCCATGGTTGGCAGTACGGCATCCGGGCGCTCTTTTTCGATGATTTTGCGTACCACTTCCCAGTGGATAGGCTCTATATAAGTGGCATCCGCCATCTCCGGGTCGGTCATGATCGTCGCCGGGTTGGAGTTCACCAGGATAACGCGGTACCCCTCTTCGCGCAGCGCTTTACACGCCTGCGCACCGGAGTAATCAAACTCACACGCCTGGCCGATAACAATCGGGCCAGCGCCAAGGATCAGGATACTTTTTATGTCTGTACGTTTTGGCATGGCTGTTCTTCTCCTGATTATTTGGCGGTGTTGCGATACTGCTCGATGAGCTCAATAAAGTGGTCAAACAGCGGTGCGGCATCGTGCGGCCCCGGGCTGGCTTCCGGGTGGCCCTGGAAACTGAACGCCGGTTTGTCGGTACGATGGATGCCTTGCAGTGTGCCGTCGAACAGCGATTTGTGCGTCACCCGCAAATTGGCAGGCATTGAGGCTTCATCAACGGCAAAACCGTGGTTCTGCGCGGTGATCATCACGGTATTGTTATCAATATCTTTTACCGGATGGTTGCCGCCGTGGTGGCCGAATTTCATCTTCATGGTTTTGGCGCCACTCGCCAGCGCCAGCAGTTGGTGACCGAGACAGATGCCGAACACCGGAATATCTGTTTCGAGGAAGGTTTTAATCGCTTCAATCGCGTAATCACATGGCGCCGGGTCACCTGGGCCGTTGGAAAGGAAGATACCGTCCGGATTGAGCTTCAGTACGTCCGCTGCCGGGGTTTTCGCCGGTACTACCGTTAAACGGCAACCGCGATCGACCAGCATACGCAGGATATTACGTTTCGCACCGTAGTCGTAAGCGACAACGTGGAACGGTAATTCGCTCGCCGCTTTCGCCTGCGGCAGTTCTCCTGCCAGCGTCCAACTGCCTTGGGTCCAGTTGTAGGTTTCTGCTGTCGTCACTTCTTTTGCCAGATCCATTCCGTTCAGACCTGGGAACGCTTTCGCTTTCTCCAGCGCCACTGTAGCATCGACATTATCGCCAGCGATGATGCAGCCGTTTTGCGCGCCTTTTTCACGCAGCAAACGCGTCAGCTTACGGGTATCGATATCGGCAATCGCCACAATGTTATGGCGCTTCAGGTAAGAAGAGAGGTCTTCGGTATTACGGTAGTTGCTGGCAATCAGCGGCAGGTCGCGAATGACCAGGCCTTGCGCATGTACCTGAGAGGATTCTTCGTCAGCGGAGTTGGTGCCGACATTGCCGATATGAGGATAAGTAAGAGTAACGATTTGGCGGGAATAGGAAGGGTCAGTGAGGATTTCTTGATAACCGGTCATTGAAGTATTGAAAACGACTTCCCCAACTGCCGTGCCCGTTGCCCCAATGGCCCGACCGTGAAACTGGGTTCCGTCTTCCAGAACCAATAGCGCTGACTTAATCAAAACGTCCTCCAGAGAATATTCACTCACTTTATTTGCATATTAATTCATATTGAGATGATCAATCAATGCAAATTTGCTGGCCGTGGATTTTTGGCAAACGGCGGCATTCTGGAGAGATGTCGGTTAAAAGTCAACTTTTCTCACATATTTTTCTTATTCTTTTACGCCACTGCCCTTCATTACTGAATTTAACAGATAAAAAGATCAAAAAAACCAGCCACGAAAACGATTTCGTAGCAAGAAAACTTATGGAGAGGCAATCCCGGCACAAGAAAGTGGACCAAATGGTCAAAATTTATATTTCAGCGCAAAAAAAACAGGACATAAGTGAAGATTATACCATTCTGGCCTAATAAACTGAGAAAAAAAGAGAAAATAAAAGGGCAATAAAATACTGCCCTTTGCAATCAATTAATTACGACTGCAACAACCACATCACGATGGGTAGTAACTCTTACAAATTGTTGAGATCAAGCACATCTCGCATATCAAAAAGTCCATTACGCTTTCCTTTTAGCCACAAAGCGGAACGCACGGCACCATTGGCGAAAGTCATGCGGCTGGAGGCTTTATGCGTAATTTCTATACGCTCGCCAATATCGGCGAACATAGCCGTATGTTCGCCGACGATGTCACCGGCACGTACCGTAGCAAAGCCAATCGTGCCCGGGACGCGCTCACCGGTATGCCCTTCACGTGAATAAACCGCACATTCTTTTAAATCTTTATTCAGTGACTTCGCGATGGCTTCTCCCATCGCCAGCGCCGTGCCCGAAGGCGCATCGACTTTGTAGCGGTGATGCGCTTCAACGATCTCGATATCGGTGTAATCGCCCATCACTTTCGCCGCTTTCTCCAGCAACTTCAGCATCACGTTTACACCAACACTAAAGTTCGCCGCGAAGACAATCGCTATGTCTTGTGAAGCATCGCTAATCGCCTGTTTGCCCGCGTCGTCAAATCCGGTGGTACCAATTACCATGCTTTTTTGCTGCTGGCGGCAAAAGGCCAGATGCGCCAGCGTCCCTTCCGGGCGAGTAAAATCGATAAATACGTCGAAATCGTCTTTCACTGCATCAAGGCTGTTTTGTACCGTAACACCGGTTTTCGCCGTACCGGCCAGTTCTCCCGCGTCAACGCCTAACAGAGAAGACCCTTCACGTTCCAGTGCTGCGCCAAGCGCCACGCCTTCCATAGCCAATGTGGCCTGGATCAATTGGCGGCCCATACGCCCGCCAGCACCCGCGATGGCTACGCGGATTGGTGCATCATGCATAGTTGTACTCTTTTGTTAAAAAAATGCGTGAGAATCGTTTCCAGATTAACCAGCCCACGCCGGGGCCACCAGCCGAAAACGCCGATAATTAGAAATTAATGATATACAGCCGAAAATATCAGTAAAAGGCATGATTCATCAGGGTGCGAACGCCAGCACTTCTGCCACCCAATGACGAAAACCCTCCACGTCAATATCCAGTGCGACCTGCGCATTCGGTTTCTGCTTCAGCTTACCGTCGATATCCACCACCGTCGTGCCAGAGGTATATTGCCCCTGCGTCTCTACCGCCACAAAACAGGATTTCAGCGTAAACAGTTCCGGACGGGCCAGCCAGGCTATTGCGCAGAGATCATGCATACGCAGCCCGGTTGCCATGCTGCCGCTACGATAGTGACTAAACAGCGCATGCAACATATGACCGGTTTTGTTGAGCGCGGGTAGCGCCGCGAGGAACTCAGGCGTCAGCGTCGCCCGATTCGTGACATCCAGCCCGCACATCACGATCTCAAGGCCGCTGTGAAAGACGCGGGCAGCAGCTTCGGGATCGATAGCGATATTGAATTCGGCATTTGGTGTGAAGTTACCCCGCCCGGCGGAGCCGCCCATCATTACCAGACGCCGGATATTGAACTTGCACTCCGGGTAGTGCGACAGTAGCAGCGCGATATTGGTCAACGGGCCGATGGTCACCAGCGTAACGGGTTCAGCAGACACCATTAGCGTATCGCGTATTGCCTGAAATGCCGGTTTAGCCAGCGGCTGGCGCTGATGCTCAACAAAGTCGTAGCCATCCATGCCGGACTCCCCGTGCACTTCGGCGGCGCTGTGCAGAGGGCGCAATAAGGGTGTCGCCGCACCTTGCGCCAGCGGGATATCGGCCTGCCAGAAGTTGAGCAGTTGCAGGGCGTTGCGAGTGGTTTTTTCCAGCGAGACATTACCGGCGACGGTGGTAATCAGTTTAAGTTCGCACTGCGGCGCATACAGCGCGGCGGCAATGGCAATGGCATCGTCAATACCCGGATCGGTGTCGAGAATCATTGGCAAACGCATAGAGCCTCCTGAAGTGAAATCCATAAAAAATGCCAGACTCAGTCTGGCATCTTCGCACAAAGTTTAGGTCGAAATGTTATTCGACCTCGCGAACATCAACCCTTAGCTCTTTTGGCACTTCAAAGACAATGTTTTCTTCGCGGCCTTCCAGCGGGATGGCTTCACCGCCGCCCAGTTCCTGCAGGCGGGCAATCACGTTCTGCACCAGAATGTCCGGCGCGGAGGCACCGGCAGTTACGCCTACACATTTGATGTCTTTAACCCAGGTTTCCTGGATATCAGAAGCGTCATCGATCAAATAAGCGCTTTTTCCCATCCGCTCTGCCAGTTCGGCCAGACGGTTGGAGTTGGATGAGTTTTTCGACCCGACCACCAGCACCACTTCCGCCTGTTCGGCCAGCGCTCGCACCGCTTCCTGCCGGTTGGTCGTGGCGTAACAGATGTCATCTTTACGCGGGCCAACAATCTGCGGGAAACGGGCGCGCAGTGCGTCAATGACATCAGAAGTATCGTCCACCGAGAGCGTGGTCTGCGTCATAAATGACAATTTGCCCGCGTCTTTGATGTTGAGCGTAGCAACATCGGCAGGCGATTCGACCAGGTACATGCCCCCTTTCGGGTTGCTGTACTGCCCCATGGTTCCTTCCACTTCAGGGTGCCCGGCGTGGCCGATCAGGATCGCTTCCTCACCACGTCGGCTGGCGCGAGCCACTTCCATATGCACTTTTGTCACTAACGGACAGGTGGCATCGAAAACCGTCAGATCGCGGCTTTTTGCTTCATTACGCACCGCCTGGGAAACACCGTGGGCAGAGAAAATCAGGATTGCACCATCCGGCACTTCACTTAACTGCTCAATGAAAATAGCCCCGAGCTCGCGCAGGCTATCAACAACATAACGGTTGTGCACCACTTCGTGACGCACATAAATTGGTGCGCCGTACAGAGCCAGCGCGTTTTCAACAATGCTGATAGCGCGGTCAACGCCGGCGCAAAAACCGCGCGGGTTAGCCAACAGGATCTGCATTCGTTTCCTCCAGTACCGGATCGACTTCCAGTACATCGATATCAAAATGGACGGTTCTGCCCGCCAGCGGATGGTTGAAATCGACGGTGATAGAGTCGCCGTTAATTTCACGGATCACGCCCGGCATTTCGCTGCCATCCATTGCGGTAAAGAGCATAATCGCCCCGATTTCAGGCTCCCCGGCATCCATAAACTCACGGCGGGAGAAGTACTGAATCAGGTCCGGGCTCGGCGTACCGAATGCGGCATCCGGTTCGAGAGAGAAAACCTTTTTTCCCCCGGCTTTCAGACCCAGCAGGTGTTGCTCCAGTCCCTCAGAGAGCGAACCATCGCCCAGACGAAACAGCGCTGGTTTGCCGTTGTTGCGGGTTGACTCAGCAAGAGAGCCATCTTCGAGCTTGAGCGTGAAGTGCACCAGCACTGCGCTATCGCTCTGTACGGATTTAGACATGCAGGTTGCTCGCTTGTTTTGACTTACCTGTTTGCCCGGTGGCGCTTTGCTTACCGGGCCTATGGGCGGCCACAAATTCTGTAGGCCGGGCAAGCAAAGGCCGCCCGGCATTTACATTTATACCTACTCTTTCGCCGCAGGTTTAGGCAAAAAGCCTTCCAGCACAATCAGCGCCGCGCCGATACAAATTGCGCTATCGGCAAGGTTAAAGGTAGCAAAATGCCAGTCGCCGACGTAGAAATCGATCATATCGACGACAAAGCCATGCCATAAACGGTCGAAAAGATTACCGAGCGCGCCGCCGATAATCAGCGCATAAGCGATGTTATTCAGCTTTTGCGTGGCTTTCCCACGGTACATCAGCACCGTCAGCACCACGCAGATACCGATAGCGATACCGGCAAAGAACCAGCGCTGCCAGCCGCCGCTGTCTGCCATAAAACTGAATGCCGCGCCATAGTTACGCGCATAGTGCAGATTGAGCGATGGGAACAGCGACGCCGTATCCCCCAGCGCAAAGTTCTGGAGGATCAGGAATTTACTGCCCAGATCGATAATCAGCACAACCACAACCAGCCACAGCCAGCGTAGTCCTGTAGAACAGAGAGGCTTACTCATCAGGCAAACTTACGTTTTTCGCCGTCACCGGCGACGTTGCTCACACAGCGTCCGCAGATATCTGCGTGTTCCGCCACCTGGCCGACATCATTGGTGTAATGCCAGCAGCGCGGGCACTTATCACCTTCGGCTTTGTTCAGCGCGACTTTCAGCCCTTTGAGCTGTTCGCTCTGCTGAGCGTCCGCTGAAGCGCTGGCATAATCCGCAACTTTCGCCCCGGAGGTCAACAGGACAAATCGCAATTCGTCGCCCAGCGAGGTCAGCTTCGCTGCCAGCTCCGGCTCGGCAAACAGCGTAACTGCCGCTTCCAGAGAGCCTCCGACTTTCTTATCTGCGCGCGCCTGCTCAATAACCTTGTTCACTTCGCCGCGCACCTTCAGCAGTTCGTCCCAGAAGGCATCGTTCATCGCTTCGCTTTCCGCCAGGCCGAACAGGCCTTCGTACCACTCGCCGGTAAAGACATACTTCTCACGATCGCCCGGCAGGTAGCCCCAGATTTCATCGGCGGTAAAGGACATGATCGGCACCATCCAGCGCACCAGCGCTTCGGCGATGTGGTACAACGCGGTCTGGCAGCTACGACGCGCCACGCTGTCCGCTTTCGCGGTGTACTGGCGGTCTTTGATAATGTCGAGGTAGAACGACCCCATTTCGATGGAGCAGAAACGCATCAGGCGTTGCACCACTTCGTGGAAATCATAGGAATCATAGGCCTGAACAATATCTTCCTGAGCCGCTTTCGCACAGCCCACTGCCCAGCGATCCAGCACCACCATCTCTTCCGGTTTCACCATGTCTTTCGCCGGATCAAAGCCGTTGAGGTTCGCCAACAGGAAACGCGCGGTGTTACGGATACGACGATAGCTGTCCGCTGCGCGTTTCAGGATCTCGTCAGAAACCGCCATTTCACCAGTGTAATCCGTGGAAGCGACCCACAGACGCAGGATATCCGCGCCCAGTTTGTTCATCACCTCCTGTGGGGAAACGGTGTTGCCGATGGATTTGGACATCTTGCGGCCCTGACCATCCACGGTGAAACCGTGAGTCAGCACCTGGTGGTACGGCGCTTTGCCCTTCATCGCCGTGGAGATCATCAGCGAGGACATAAACCAGCCGCGATGCTGATCCGAGCCTTCCAGATACATATCCGCTGCGTGACCGGCAAACTCCGGACGCACATCAACCACGGAAGCGTGAGTTGAACCGGAATCGAACCAGACGTCCAGCGTATCAGGCACTTTGACATAGTTGTCAGCGTCATCACCCATGATGTCGCGCGGGTCGAGATCCCACCATGCCTGAATACCGTCGGCTTCAACGCGTTTGGCAACGGCTTCGATCAGCTCCAACGTGCGCGGATGCAGCTCTTCGGTGTCTTTATGCACAAACAGCGACATGGGAACGCCCCAGGTACGCTGGCGGGAGATACACCAGTCAGGACGGTTGGCGACCATCGATTCGATACGCGCCTGACCCCAGTCCGGGATCCACTGCACGCCTTTGATTTCGCTCAGCGACTGCGCACGCAGACCTTTCTGATCCATGCTGACAAACCACTGCGGCGTTGCACGGAAGATAATCGGCGATTTATGACGCCAGCAGCACGGATAACTGTGCTGCATCTTTTCAACGTGCAGCAGCGCGCCTTTTTCCTTCAGCAGCGCCACGATCATGTCGTTGGCTTTGAACACATTCACGCCATCCAGCGTCGGGTAAGTACCTGGCAGATAGGCACCGTCCGGACCAACCGGGTTGGCGATTTCCAGACCGTATTTCAGGCTGATGGTATAGTCGTCCGGGCCGTGACCACCAGCGGTATGTACCGCACCGGTACCGGCTTCCAACGTAACGTGATCGCCGAGGATCGCAGGGACATCAAAATCCAGGAACGGATGTTTAAACCGCAGATGCTCAAGTTCGGAACCTTTGATTGTTTTAGGTGCGTCAATCATTCCTTTTGAGTCTGGGTTATTTAACGTCATTACCTTGAGGAATTCACCATACAGGTTTCGCGCAACGATATAGTTCTTCCCGTCGTAATTACAAATTACGTAGTCGATATCCGTGCCCAAAGCGATTGCGCGGTTCGCTGGCAGGGTCCACGGAGTGGTTGTCCAAATCACCAGCGATACCGGCCCTACAAATTCTTCTTCAGGCTGCGGATCGAATATTCTTTTTAACGCTTCTGAATTAACAGCTTCAAAAGCTACGTATATAGCCGGAGAGGTTTTGTCGTAATACTCCACTTCTGCTTCCGCCAACGCGGAACGGCAGTCGACACACCAGTGCACCGGCTTAGCGCCTTTAAGCAGGTGACCGTTGCCGATGATTTTGCCCAGCGCACGGATAATATTGGCTTCGGTTTTGAAATCCATGGTCAGGTACGGGTGCGACCAGTCGCCCAGCACGCCAAGACGGATAAAGTCTTGGCGCTGACCGTCAACCTGCGTTGCGGCATATTCACGGCATTTGGCGCGGAACTCAGCGGCGGTGAATTTCTCACCCGGCTTACCGAACTCCTGCTCCACTTTCAGCTCAATGGGCAGACCGTGGCAGTCCCAACCCGGGACATAGGGAGAGTCATAACCTGCGAGTCCTTTGGACTTAACAATAATGTCTTTCAGAATCTTGTTAACCGAGTGACCAATATGAATGCTGCCATTCGCATATGGAGGGCCATCATGCAGAATGAAGGTTTTTTTGCCTTTTTTCGCTGTACGGATGATGCCGTACAGGTCATCATCAGTCCAACGCGCCAGCATTCCCGGCTCACGCTTGGCGAGATCGCCACGCATCGGGAACCCTGTTTCAGGCAAATTCAGGGTAGATTTATAGTCACTCATCAGATTCTCGGTTCCGTATTTCGGTTTGATTAATACCACCAGGCCTTAAGAAGCCGGTTTAGATAGCCCAAAAAACTCGCGGGCCGCTACCTCATCGCGGGCGATTTGCGCTTTCAGCTCATCGAGCGAGGCAAATCGCTGTTCATTGCGTAATTTTTTACGCAACACTACATCTATATGACGCCCGTAGAGGTCTATTACAACATCCAACAGATGCACTTCAAGCTGCTGGCGCACACCTGCAACCGTCGGGCGGGTGCCGATATTGGCAACGCCCGGGTAAAGCGTATCGCCCAGTCCAGCCACTTCCACCGCATATACCCCTTTTACCGGAGAGACCTGACGGCGCAGCGGTAAATTCGCCGTCGGAAAACCAATGGTGCGCCCCAGTTCATCACCGTGCACCACGCGCCCGGAGATGCTAAACGGATGGCCGAGCAATTGTTCAGCCAGCTCAAGATTATCGTCAGCCAATGCCTGACGCACCGCCGTACTGCTCACACGAACGTCGCCATCAAAGAAAGTTTGCGTACTGGTGACGTCAAAGCCATATTTCTGACCGGCCTTCTGTAATAACAAGAAATCCCCCTGGCGACCAGCGCCAAAACGGAAATCGTCACCCACTGCGAGAAATTTCACACCAAGACGATCAACCAGCAGTTCGCTGACAAAGGTTTGTGCGGTGAACGCCGCAAAACGGCGGTCAAAACGAACACACAGCACGTAATCCACGCCGCAACCCGCCAACCAGCGCAGCTTTTCACGCAGCCGGGTAAGGCGCGCAGGGGCTTTCTGCCCAGCGAAAAGTTCCAGCGGTTGCGGTTCAAAAATCATCACCACCACCGGCAAACTACGCGCCCGCCCTTCCGCGCCAAGCCCTTGTAAAAGCGCCTGATGGCCACGATGTACGCCATCGAAATTACCAATCGTCAGCACACACCCGTGAGGGGCCTGGCTGAGGTTATGTATGCCGCGTATCAGCTTCATGTCTGGCTCAAAACAGTGAAAATCGTCGGATTATACCTTGTACAACGGGCAACGTTAACCGACGATTGCCTTCACGCAGCAGAAAGGAGAAGGATTTCATCAGGCTGCCCGCCGCTGGCATGAAAATCTGGCATCGTGAGCGATTTTTCTGGTGGAAAAGCTGTATTCGCGGCAAGCAAGCTGTTAGAATCTTGCGCCATCACTACGTAACGAGCGTTGTATCTTAACGGCGCTTATTTGCACAAATCCATTGACAAAAGAAGGCTAAAAGGGCATATTCCCCGGCCTTTGAATTGTCCATAAAGATCATATTTGGGAGTTGGACCTTGGCTAATATCAAATCAGCTAAGAAGCGTGCCGTTCAGTCTGAAAAGGCCCGCAAGCACAACGCAAGCCGTCGCTCAATGATGCGTACTTTCATCAAGAAAGTATACGCAGCAATTGAAACTGGCGACAAAGCGGCTGCGCAGAAAGCATTTAACGATATGCAACCGATTGTGGATCGTCAGGCCGCTAAAGGTCTGATCCACAAAAACAAAGCAGCGCGTCATAAGGCTAACCTGACCGCGCAGATCAACAAACTGGCTTAATCGCTACGTTTCTTGGCTTTGTGAAAAAAACCCGCTTCGGCGGGTTTTTTATTTCTGCGGCTGGTCGAAAAGCGCTGAGTAATCCTGATTGCAAATGCGCTGCACGGCAGGATGCTGAATCATCCGCTCAGCAAAAATTGCGTGATACTCCTCCATCACATTATCCACCCGACCGATTTCAACCATGCTTTCATCGGCAAAAAGATCGTGAGCGTAGCGCGTCGGGGCAACAAAAATAGCATTGTGTACGGCACCAAACGCCTTCATCAGCGCGGCATCATCGAACTCCCCGAGAATCTCCACCTGCAAATCTTGCGCATTAAACCAGTTCAGCAACTTTCGCCCCAGCATTGAACGTCGCCCTGGAATCAATAAGCGCCGCTCCTGTAAACAAAATGGAAAAGGCGTTTGCGGCAGCGGATTACAGCCCCAGAAACTGACGCTGCATTCGCCAATTTTCACCGAAAAAAGCCCCTCTTGCTGCGTGGAATCGATTGGGCAGTCAGAGATAATCATGTCGAGCTTATGCTGGCTTAGCTGCTCCAGCAGGAGTTCATGTGTCGATTCAAAACAGCGCAAATGGATCGGCTCGCCCTCACTTACCGCCACGCTGAGGATACTGCTGACCAGCCGCTTGGAAAGCGCATCCGCGACGCCGACATCAAATAGCAGGCTGGACTCTTTGCGATAATTGATAATGTCGAGCATCTCCTGACTGAGCGTGAACATCTTATCCGCGTAACGAAATACCAGTTCGCCCAGTTCTGTCGGTTCCAGTCCTCTGCCCTTACGTTTGAAGAGCTTGCCTTGCATCTGCTCCTCGAGGGATTTTATTTGCCCGGTGATGGTCTGCGGAGTCAGAAAGAGTGACTCCGCCGCACCAACGACGGAGCCTTGACGGTAGACATGCCAGAAGTAATACAAATGGTTGTAATTGATATACGACATAGCCCTCTACTCACTTCTGTCGCTAAACGCGAACGATACGAGTACGCAGCAAGTAATATCCCACCACTGCTGAGATAATCGAGCCGGAGAGGATCCCTAATTTACTCCAGGCAATCATCTCCTCATGGGCATCGCCAAAGGCCAACGAAGCGATAAAAATCGACATAGTAAAGCCAATGCCGCACAGCACGCCTACCGACATAATCTGTTTAAATTCAGCGCTCTGCGGTAACTTCGCCAGCTTTAAACGTAACGCCAGCCAACAGAAGATCGTGATACCCAGCGGCTTACCAAGAACCAGCCCGGCAATAATGCCTAACGGCAGCACATCGCCCAGTCCGGATACAGACATGCCGCTCAGCGATACGCCGGCATTCGCAAAAGCAAATAACGGCAGAATCAGCCATGCAACCCACGGATAAATCGCATCGACCAGTTGGCGAGCCGGAGAAACACCGTTCTGCTCGCGCAGTGGAACGAAGAAACCGACAACCACCCCGGCGAGCGTCGCGTGGACACCGGATTTTAGCACCGCCGTCCACAGTACTATCCCAACCAGCATATAAATGCCGATACGTCGAACATTACAGGCATTCAGTATCGCCAGCGCGGTAATGGATGCCGCCGCCACCCCCAGCGCAGTGGTTGAGAGATCGCTGGTGTAGAACAAGGCAATAATGATAATCGCACCCAGATCGTCAATGATCGCCAGCGCCATCAGGAACACTTTCAGCACCACAGGCACGCGATTACCCAGCAAAGCAAGGACACCGAGAGCAAAAGCAATGTCCGTCGCGGTTGGAATAGCCCAACCGTGTCGCGCCAGTGGATCATGGAAATTGAACAGCAGGAAGATCAGCGCGGGCGCAACCATACCGCCAAGGGCAGCAATCACCGGAAATACGGCCTGCTGGCGGCTGGCAAGTGCGCCCTGTACCAGTTCATATTTCACTTCCAGGCCAATCATCAGGAAAAATACGGCCATCAACGCATCGTTGATCCATAGCAGCATGTTTTTATTGATTTCCAGCGAACCGAACTTTAATTCGACGGGCGTCGACAGGAAATTGTGGTAAAGACCCTGCGTGACTCCAAGATTGGCACACAGCATTGCGAGCGCTGCCGCAATGATAAGTACGATGCCCCCAGCAGCATCGCTGCTAAAGAAACGCTGTAAAAGCTTCATGTTATTCTCTCGTTCACTATTCCGTTGTGCGGGCTATCTTACCCCCCGCGAATCCTCGATAAAAACAGATTATAATTGGGTTTATATTCTCTTTTTCCGAATAGTGCCAAAAACGATAAAAAAGCCCGGCATAAAGCCGGGCCTGATATACGCGGTATGAAAGACTTAGCGCGTCAAATCGTCGAAAAATTTTTTCACGCCGTCGAAGAAGCTCTTGGAACGCGGGCTGTTGTGCTCTCCCGTTGGGCCGCCAAAGCTGTCCTGCAGATCTTTCAGCAGTTGCTTCTGTTTTTCGTTCAGGCCAACCGGTGTTTCAACAACGACGCGGCACAACAGATCGCCCTGAGCGCCGCCACGGACGGATTTCACGCCCTTGCTGCGCATGCGGAACAGTTTGCCGGTCTGAGTTTCGCTGGGTACTTTCAGCTTCACGCGGCCATCCAACGTCGGCACTTCGATTTCACCGCCCAGCGCCGCCATGGCAAAGTTGATCGGCACTTCGCAGTACAGGTTATTGCCTTCACGCTCGAAGATAGGATGCTGTTTCACCTGCACCTGAACGTACAGATCGCCTGCTGGCGCGCCATGCTCACCCGCTTCGCCTTCGCCGCTCAGGCGGATGCGATCGCCGGTGTCCACGCCTGCCGGGATTTTTACGGATAGGGTTTTAGATTTCTCCACGCGGCCATGACCGTGACATTTGTTGCACGGATCTTTAATCAGCGTACCGCGCCCCTGACAGTGCGGACAGGTCTGCTGTACGGCGAAGAACCCCTGGCGCATCTGCACCTGGCCGGAACCGTGACAGGTCGGACAGGTTTGCGGCTGAGTGCCAGGTTTAGCGCCGCTGCCGTGGCAAACGTCACACTCTTCCAGCGTTGGAATGCGGATCTCTTTGGTCACGCCGCGTACCGCTTCTTCCAGCGTCAGATCCATGTTGTAGCGCAGGTCAGCGCCACGAGCTGCTCGCTGGCGACCACGACCACCGCCGAAGATATCGCCGAACACATCACCGAAAATGTCACTGAAGTCAGCGCCGCCGCCACCGCCGAATCCACCGCCACCCATTCCGCCCTGCTCAAATGCTGCATGGCCGTACTGATCGTAAGCAGCACGTTTCTGGGCATCGGTCAGAACTTCGTAGGCTTCTTTTATCTCTTTAAATTTGGCTTCGGCCTCTTTATCGCCCTGGTTGCGGTCCGGGTGATATTTCATGGCCAGGCGTTTGTACGCCTTTTTGATTTCACGCTCTTCCGCTGTTTTCGGAACGCCTAAAATCTCGTAATAATCTTGCTTCGCCATCGGTTTATCTGCCCCTTAACATACGAGCACGGGCGTGGAGAAAACCCCGACGCCCGTGCTGGTTATCTACCCTGCATCAGGGCGATTATTTTTTGTCTTTGACTTCTTCGAACTCGGCGTCGACAACATCGTCATCTTTCGCGTTGTTCGCGGAAGCATCAGCGCCCGCTTGCTGCTGTGCGTGCTGCTGTTGTGCGATTTCCAGCAGTTTCTGGGAAACCTGTGCCAACGCCTGCATTTTCGCTTCGATTTCAGCTTTGTCTTCGCCTTTCAGCGCAACTTCCAGCTCGTTCAGCGCAGACTCGATAGCCGTTTTGTCTTCTGCAGGCAGTTTATCGCCTGCTTCTTGAACCTGCTTACGCGTGCTGTGCAGCAGATGGTCGCCCTGGTTACGGGTTTGCACCAGCTCTTCAAACTTACGGTCAGATTCTGCATTCGCTTCTGCTTCACGAACCATTTTCGCGATTTCTTCTTCATTCAGACCAGAAGAAGCCTTGATGGTGATCTTCTGCTCTTTACCGCTGTTTTTGTCTTTCGCGGAAACGTGCAGGATACCGTCAGCATCGATATCGAAGGTGACTTCGATTTGCGGCATACCACGCGGTGCCGGGTTAATACCATCCAGGTTGAACTGACCCAGAGATTTGTTATCGGACGCACGTTTACGTTCACCCTGCAGCACATGGATGGTTACAGCGGACTGGTTATCTTCCGCAGTAGAGAATACCTGGCTGTGCTTGGTCGGGATGGTGGTGTTTTTGTTGATCAGCGCAGTCATCACGCCGCCCATGGTTTCGATACCCAGCGACAGCGGGGTAACGTCCAGCAGCAGAACGTCTTTAACTTCACCAGTCAGAACACCGCCCTGAACCGCAGCACCAATAGCAACAGCTTCATCCGGGTTAACGTCTTTACGCGGCTCTTTACCGAAGAACTCAGCCACTTTTTTCTGCACCATCGGCATACGGGTCTGGCCACCGACCAGGATCACGTCGTTGATGTCAGATACGGACAGTCCAGCATCCTGCAGTGCAACTTTCAGCGGCTCGATAGAACGGTTAACCAGATCTTCCACCAGGCTTTCCAGTTTCGCGCGAGTCACTTTAATGTTCATGTGTTTCGGGCCGGTCGCGTCTGCGGTGATGTACGGCAGGTTCACGTCGGTCTGCTGCGCGGAAGAGAGTTCGATTTTCGCTTTTTCTGCCGCTTCTTTCAGACGCTGCATCGCCAGCGGATCGTTACGCAGATCGATACCCTGCTCTTTCCTGAACTCTTCCACCAGGTAGTTGATCAGGCGGCTGTCGAAGTCTTCGCCACCCAGGTGGGTGTCACCGTTGGTAGCCAGTACTTCGAAGGTTTTTTCGCCGTCAACTTCATCGATTTCAATGATAGAGATATCGAACGTACCACCACCCAGGTCGTAAACCGCAATAGTGCGGTTACCGGTTTCTTTATCCAGACCGTAGGCCAGCGCTGCCGCTGTCGGTTCGTTAATGATACGTTTTACTTCCAGACCTGCGATACGGCCAGCGTCTTTGGTTGCCTGACGCTGAGCATCGTTAAAGTAAGCAGGTACGGTGATAACCGCTTCAGTTACCGGCTCACCCAGGTAATCTTCAGCAGTTTTCTTCATTTTTTTCAGCACTTCGGCAGAGATCTGCGGCGGTGCCATTTTGGTGCCTTTTACATCAAGCCATGCATCGCCGTTATCAGCAGCAATGATTTTGTACGGCATGATGGCTTCGTCACGCTGGACTTCTTCATCCTGGAAGCGACGACCGATCAGGCGTTTGATCGCAAACAGGGTGTTTTGCGGGTTCGTCACGGCCTGACGTTTAGCCGGCTGACCTACCAGAGTTTCACCATCCTGTGTGTAAGCAATGATAGAAGGAGTGGTGCGATCGCCTTCAGCATTCTCCAGCACACGAGCCTGATTGCCATCCATAATGGCTACACAAGAGTTGGTTGTCCCAAGGTCGATACCAATAATTTTACCCATCTAAACGTCTCCACTAAAAATTCGTCATCATGTGGTTGTGAACCTGTAATAAGGGCGAAACGTGCTGTTTCAACCACCCTGTATCGTTTTTTTCAGGCCCACACACTGCGGTTGACTACAAGATGGGGTCACTAAGCGGCTCATCAAGGGGCAAACGATAAAAAAATTTTAATTTACACCAGTTCAGATCATAGACAGGCCCATTACCGCTAATTATGATGCCGCACCCCGCCAGTTCAACATGGTGCGGGGCTTCATTTATCCTTTTTTGTATTGATTTATTTTGAGGAATTATGGGCGACACTAAGTTGGCTAATCCGGCTCCGCTGGGCTTAATGGGTTTCGGCATGACCACTATTCTGCTTAACCTGCACAATATTGGTTTATTCCCAATGGACGGCATTATTCTGGCGATGGGCATTTTCTATGGTGGTATCGCACAAATTCTCGCGGGCCTGCTTGAATATAAAAAGGGCAACACCTTTGGTTTAACTGCATTCACCTCTTACGGTTCTTTCTGGTTGACGCTGGTGGCGATTCTGCTGTTTCCGAAAATGGGTCTTGCGGATGCGACAAACGGCCACTTCCTCGGCGTTTATCTGGGGATTTGGGGCGTCTTCACCCTGTTTATGTTCTTCGGCACGCTGAAAGGCGCGCGTGCGCTGCAGTTCGTTTTCCTGAGCCTGACCGTACTGTTTGCTCTGCTGGCGGTAGGTCATCTGGTTGATAACGAAAGCATCGTACATGTCGCGGGTTGGATCGGTCTGGTTTGCGGCGCGAGCGCCATCTACCTGGCGATGGGCGAAGTGCTGAACGAACAGTTTGAACGTACCGTTCTGCCTATTGGTGAAAAGCATTAATTCCTGCGCTGACTGCTAAAATGCGAAGCCAGGCTTCGCATTTTTTCTATATCCCTATTATCCCTATTATTCCTATTCCTGATATTTTCCTGCCCTCAACGCATAAAAAAGAACTTTTCGCTGTTCATTACCAACCGGCCCGCTCAAACTGAAAACGCAGCCTGCGGCTCCATTTGTTTATGCTTGCTCTACCGGCCGCTCTGCTACGCTATCCTGGTGATGGAGATCCTGACGCAGCCAGATCCCCAGCGCTAAACCAATAAGCGATAGCGCCAGCACATACCAGGCAGGCGCCATCGGCGAAACGCCCATTAGCATGGTCACCGCAATCGGCGTCAGGCCACCGAAAATAGCGTATGAGACGTTATACGAGAATGAGATTCCCGTGAAGCGAACCTCCGCCGGAAATGCCCGCACCATTACGTAAGGAACCGCGCCGACCACACCAACGCACAGCCCCACCAGGCCATACAGGACAAAAAGCTGCTCAGGGTGTGCTCCCACCAGGTGGTAGAAAAACCAACTGGCACAGGCAAGCAGCACGCTGCCAATAATAAAAGTGCGACTGGCGCCAAATTTATCGACCAGCAGCCCGGCGGCCAGACAACCAAAGCAAAGCATAATGGTCGCGATGCTGTTGGCCCGCAACGTCAGGGCCGGAGCAAAACCATACTGTTTTTGCAGCCATACCGGTGACATCAGAATGACCACCACAATCCCGGCGGAAAGCAGCCAGGTCAGCAGCATGGAAATCACCACTGCTTTTTTATGTTTCAGCACGACCGATTTAACAGGTAATTCCTGCGCCAGCGCTTTACGTTGCTGCATCTCAAGAAATATCGGCGTTTCTTGCAACCAGCGGCGCAGATACATCGCCACCAGGCCAAATACGCCGCCCAGCAGGAACGGAATACGCCAGCCGCCATCGTGAATAGCTTGTTGCGTCATGCTGGTATTAACCAGCGTCGCCACCACCGAACCGAGCAAAATCCCCACGGTCAGGCCCGCTGTCAACGTACCGCAAGCAATACCGATGCGACGCGCCGGAACATGTTCCGCCACAAACACCCACGCGCCAGGCACTTCACCACCGATGGCCGCCCCCTGTAAAACGCGCATCGAGAGCAGCAACAGCGGCGCCACAATGCCTGTTGAGGCATACGTTGGCAGCAAGCCAATCGCCAGCGTCGGCAACGCCATCAGCAGAATACTCAGGGTAAACATCTTCTTGCGCCCGACCAGATCGCCGAAGTGCGCCATGACAATGCCACCAAGCGGACGCGCCAGATAACCAGCGGCAAAAATGCCAAAGGTTTGCACCTGGCGCAGCCATTCAGGAATATCCGCCGGGAAGAAAATCTCGCCAACGACGGCGGCGAAGAAGACGAAAATGATGAAATCGTAAAACTCCAGCGCACCGCCGAGGGCAGCAAGCGTCAGCGTTTTATAATCCTGTCCGTTCAGAGGACGAGTGGCATTTGACATAGCGAACCATTTGTAAATAGAGAGTGCTGATTTAATTATTACGAATTGTGTAAATTAAAAATTACTATACCGTAAATAAATAAACACGCCATGGTTCGCCGTCTTTATTTCAGAAAAGGTTAACTTTTAGGATAATGTTTCGCGCCTTGCATTTTTAGGCCGGAAAGATGCTACGACTTGCGGATTGGTTTCAACATACGGTCCGTCAAGCAACTGTACACAATACGGAACACTGGCAAAAATACCGGGCACTTTGACTTCGCCGTTAGCGCTTTTTAGACCTTCCAGAGTCTCTTTGATCGATTTGGGCTGGCCGGGCAAATTCAGGATCAATGCCTGTTTGCGGATCACGCCAACCTGGCGGGAGAGGATCGCCGTCGGTACAAAATTGAGGCTGATTTGCCGCATCTGCTCACCAAACCCCGGCATTTCGCGATCGGCAACCGCCAGCGTCGCGTCCGGCGTTACGTCGCGTCGCGCAGGCCCGGTGCCGCCAGTCGTCAGCACCAGATGGCAGCTCATTTCGTCCACCAGTTCGCACAGCGTTTGTTCGATGATGCTTTGCTCATCCGGGATCAACCGGGTCTCAATCTGAAACGGGGTTGTCAGCGCGCTCGCCAGCCACTCCTCAAGCGCAGGAATACCCTTGTCCTGGTAAATACCGCTGGATGCGCGATCGGAAACCGAAACTAAACCAATGCGTAGTGTGTCCATATTCATTCCGTTCAAAAAAACTATTTAACGAAATGATACACGCTGAGGGGAAAGGCAGACAGTAGGGAGAGAAGAAGCGTGACCGGTAAACCGGTCACGCCTGAGGATTACAGCAGATCGCCGATCATTTTTTCCAGTTTTTCCTGGTCAACGGCAAACTTACGGATACCATCCGCCAGTTTATCCACCGCCATCGGATCCTGGTTATGCTGCCACAGGAATTCCGCTTCGGTGATACGTTCCGGACGCGCTTTCACTTCACCGGTATACGCCAGTTTGCGCTCGATGGTGCCAGCACTTTCAGACAGCTCTTTCAGCAGCGCCGGGGCGATGGTCAGACGGTCGCAGCCAGCCAGTTCGATGATTTCACCGGTATTACGGAAGCTGGCGCCCATCACCACGGTTTCATAACCGTGCTGTTTGTAGTACTGGTAAATTTCGGTTACGGAAACCACACCTGGATCTTCTGCCGGCGCGTACTCTTTCTTGTCGGTGTTGGCTTTGTACCAGTCGAGGATACGACCTACAAACGGGGAGATCAGGAATACGCCCGCTTCGGCACATGCACGCGCTTGCGCGAAGGAGAACAACAGCGTCAGGTTACAGTTGATGCCCTCTTTCTCCAGTTGTTCAGCCGCGCGAATCCCCTGCCAGGTAGAGGCCAGTTTGATCAGGATACGATCGTTGCTGATACCAGCATCGTTGTACATCTTGATCAGGCGTTTCGCTTTGGCGATAGAGGCTTCGGTGTCGTAAGAGAGACGAGCATCAACCTCAGTAGAGATACGGCCTGGGATCAGTTTTAGGATTTCCAGACCAATGTTCACCGCCAGGCGATCTGTCGCGTCAACAACCTGCTGCGCACGATCGCTGCTCTGAGCGCGAGCCCATGTTACGGCATCATCGATCAGCTTACGGTATTCCGGGATTTGGGCAGCGCCAAGGATCAGAGAAGGGTTCGTTGTTGCATCCTGCGGCTGGTACAGTTTCATTGCCGCAATATCTCCGGTATCAGCCACGACTGTTGTGTACTGACGCAGGGAGGTCAATTTATCCGTCATGATAATGTTTCTCTTTAAACGATACCCTGAATAATTCATGTTTGGCCCACGACACATTTGCACCCCTGGAGCACAAACGCGGCCAGCGCACCTGAACGTGAAGTATGACGAGTATACTTGTTAGGGGGATGTAACCGGTCTGCCCTGATGATAACACGACGCCCTGCCAGCGCAACCGCAGACAATGCTGTGTCAATAGTATGGTAAACTCTGCTAATTAACTGCCTGCGAAGTGATACGCTCCCACCAATAGCCTCGCCTCAGGTCATAACCCGGCATCAACAAGAGGAATGTTAATGCCAGAATTTTTCTCATTTATCAGTGAAATACTTTGGGGTTCATTCATGGTGTACTTGCTGGCAGCGGCAGGTATCTGGTTTGCTGTACGCAGTCAGTTTGTCCCCTTTCGTTTTCTGCCCGACTTTGGGAAAAGCCTTAAAAGTAGCCGCACACCACAACCCAACGCGATCACCTCTTACCAGGCACTCTGTCTGAGCCTGGCAACACGGCTGGGCAGCGGCAACCTGGCGGGCGTGGCTTTTGCATTAACCGCCGGCGGGCCAGGCGCCGTTTTCTGGATGTGGATCGCCGCGCTCATCGGTATGGTAATCAGCTTTGCCGAATGCTCTCTGGCACAACTGTATAAAGAGCGTGATACGGAAAATCAGTTTCGCGGCGGCCCGGCATGGTATATGGCGCGCGGTTTAGGTATGCGCTGGATGGGTGTGCTTTTCTCAGTGTTCCTGCTGCTCGCGTATGGCCTGGTGTTTAATACCATTCAGTCCAGCGCCGTCGCACAGGCCGTGCACTTTGCGTGGGGCGTGCCGGGAATCGCCAGCGGCATGGCACTGGCGCTCTGCATTCTCTTTTTCATCGTTCGGGGATTAAAACCCACCGCCCGGCTGATGCAGTGGTTGGTGCCAGTGGTAGGGCTTACCTGGATTCTGGTCAGTCTGGGTCTTAGCCTTTGGCATGCCAACTTACTGCCAGAGATTTTTACCACCATCATTAAAAGCGCTTTCGGCTGGCAGGAAGCGGCGACAGGCACGATGGCATACACCCTGTGTCAGGCAATGACCAGCGGTTTTCAGCGCAGTATGTTTGCCAACGAAGCCGGGCTGGGATCATCGCCTAACGCCGCCGCTATGGCCGCCTCATGGCCGCCGCACCCGGTAGCACAGGGAATTGTGCAAATGATCGGCGTGCTGGTGGATACCTTCCTGGTCTGCACCGCCAGCGCAGTGGTATTGTTGCTGGCGGGTACGGTTCCGCTAAGCGATGCATTTGGTGGCATCCAACAATTGCAGCAAGCCATGACCTCATTGACCGGTGGCTGGGGCGCAGGATTTGTCGCCTGTATCGTCCTGTTCTTCGCATTTACTTCGATCGTCACGAATTATATTTATGCGGAAAATAATCTGATCTTTTTACGCTGCCACAGTAATCGAAACCTCTGGCTGCTGCGCATCGGTATTTTATCGATGGTAGTGGCAGGCCCCATATTCAGCGTACCGCTTATCTGGCACATTGCCGATGTCGTGATGGCACTGATGGCGATGATCAACCTGACCGCCATTTTGCTGCTTTCGCCAGTGGTCAGATTGCTGGCTCGTGACTATCTGCGCCAGCGCAAACTGGGAGTTATGCCGCTCTTCGACCCACAGCGTTATCCGGAAATAAAGCGTCAACTGGCGCCAGGCAGTTGGGACGACATTCCCCGTTCGTAGCACTAATCGCAACTATCGATCAAGTCTGTAGTTTTTTTTGCTAAAGTCAGCGGAAATTTCTCGCACAGCAAGGACTGAGTATGCTGATTCTTATTTCACCTGCCAAAACCCTCGATTACCAGAGCCCGCTGGCGACCACGCGTTTTACCCAGCCGGAACTGCTGGATCACTCACAGCAACTGATTAACAGCGCGCGTAAGCTCTCCGCGCCGCAAATCAAAGCGCTAATGGGGATCAGCGACAAGTTGGCCGACCTGAACGCCACGCGTTTTCACGACTGGCAACCTGATTTCAACCCGGAAAATGCGCGCCAGGCCATCCTGGCATTTAAAGGGGATGTCTATACCGGCTTACAGGCAGAAACCTTTAGCGATGCGGATTTCGATTTCGCGCAGCAACATCTGCGTATGCTTTCCGGTTTATACGGCGTGCTGCGTCCACTGGATCTGATGCAGCCGTACCGGCTGGAGATGGGTATTCGCCTGGAAAATGCCAAAGGGAAAGATCTCTACCAGTTCTGGGGCGACGTGATCACTCACAAACTCAACGAAGCCATTGCGGCACAAGGCGATGAGACCGTTATCAATCTGGCCTCTGATGAATATTTCAAATCGGTCAAAACGCAAAAGCTGAACGCCAGGATCATTAAACCGGTGTTTCTTGACGAGAAAAACGGCAAATTCAAAGTCATCAGCTTCTACGCCAAAAAAGCACGCGGTCTGATGAGTCGTTTTATTATTGAGAATCACCTGACTAAACCGGAGCAATTAACTGGGTTTAACAGCGAAGGCTATTTCTTTGATCAGGAAGTTTCATCGCAAGAAGAGTTGGTGTTTAAGCGATACGAACAGTAAGAGAAACCCTCTCCAGCTCGAGCTGTCTCTTGATCAGATCTTCTGATCAAGAGACAGCTTGCAGGCAGGGGAAGCAGAGAAATTACGCGTTACGCATCATCAACTGACGTAATGCAGCAAAATCCGCAGGCAAGTGGTGGGAAAGCAGCGGCAGATCTGCACGATCCGCCAGCTCTTTCGGCAGCGGCAACGATTCGCCCAAAATCTCTTCCACGCTCTCTTTGAATTTCGCAGGATGAGCCGTACCAAGGAACAGACCGTACTCGCCCGGATTAAGCTGATCGCGCAGGGCGCGATATGCAATCGCGGCATGCGGCTCTGAAACATAGCCTTTATCCTTCAGCTCACGCATGGCCGCTTTCGTCGTTTCATCGTCCACAGCAGCATAACCCAGCTCATTCAGACGCCAGATTTTACGGCGGAACAGCTCTTCAACGCGCGGCCAGTTGTTCGGCTGGCTAACATCCATGGCATTTGAGAGCGTCGCTTGCGTCGCTTTTGGCTGCCATTGCCCCTCTTTGAGGAAACGTGGCACGGTATCGTTGGCATTGGTCGCTGCGATAAAGCGTTTGATCGGCAGCCCCAGCGATTTCGCCAGCAAACCCGCGGTCAGATCGCCGAAGTTACCGCTCGGTACGGAAACCACCAGTTGGTTGCGCGCTTCCTGCGGTAGCTGCGCGACCGCTTCGAAGTAGTAACAAATCTGCGCCAGCAATCGGCTGATATTGATCGAGTTCGCCGAGTTCAGCCCCAGCGCGGCTTTCAATTCTTCATCATCGAAGGCTTGTTTCACCAGCGCCTGGCAGGCATCGAAGTCGGCATCAATCGCCACAGTTTCGATATTACCACCGAGCGTACAGAACAGTTTTTCCTGCAACGGACTGATTTTGCCTTGCGGATAGAGGATCACCACGCGCACATTTTTCATGCCGTAGAAGGCATGTGCTACCGCAGCACCGGTATCACCCGAGGTAGCAGTCAGAATGGTCACCGGTTTGTCGCCGCTGATGGCGCTCAGCATCTGCGCCATAAAACGTCCGCCGAAATCTTTAAACGCCAGCGTTGGCCCATGGAACAACTCCAGACAGCCGATATCGCTCTCTACCGGTTTAACCGGCGCCGGGAAAGCAAACGCGGCGCGTACCCGCGCTTCCAGTTCGTCCTGCGGAATTTCATCGCCAATAAAAGCAGCAAGGATCTTCGCGCTACGGCTGACGAAATCCTGCTCCAGCATGACGTCGATTTCCGTCAGGTTAAATTCCGGCAGGTCGTGCGGGAAAAACAGGCCCTGATTTTTGCCAAGCCCCTGCGTTACGGCCTGCGCAAAGCTGACCTGCTCGTTGTGATCTTTTAAATTGTAGAGTTTCATTGGTTATCCCACTACTCGTGCGCCCGCCGTATCCAGCCGGCAAATATGAACAAAGCCTTCCTGATTTTGCAGATAGTGTTTGCCTAGCCAGTCGGCTACGCGCTGGGCGGTATCCGGCTTATCACACAAAGCAAACAGCGTTGGCCCGGAACCGGAAATCCCACAGGCCAACGCGCCAATATCGGCCACTGCCTGACGCGCTTCGCCAAAGCCCGGCAGCAATTTCATGCGGTACGGCTCGGCAATCACGTCTTTCATCAATTTTGCCGCCAGCTCGGGCTGGCGGGTGTAGCAGGCATGAATAAAGCCCGCCAGATGTCGCCCGTGAGCGATGCAATCCTGACGGCGATATTGCGCGGGCAAAATTGCGCGCGCTTCCGCCGTTGAGACTTTAATACCCGGATAAGCCAGCACCCACAACCATTCATCAAAACCGGGTACCTGCTGGCTGATAATGCCGCTTTCCTCGATCATCAACTGCATACCGCCGAGGAAACAGGGTGCGACGTTGTCGTAATGCACACTGCCTGAAATGCGCCCTTCCAGCTCGCCCATCAGCGCCAGCATGCGCGTATCATCCAGCGGTTTACCGCAGTACTCGTTCATCGCCACCAGCGCGGCGACAACAGAACAAGCGCTGGAACCGAGCCCCGAGCCAATCGGCATGTTTTTTTCCAGCGTCATTGCCACCGGAACCTGCTTGCCAATCGTCTGGCAGAATAGTTCCCAGCACTGATAAACAATATTTTCCTGCGGTTCAGTCGGTAATTTACTGGCAAAACGGCCAATATTTTTCAGGCTGAAATGTTCTGCGGCTTCCACCGAAACATTATCGCCCAGCAAAGTTCCATCTACCGGCGTTACCGCCGCGCCCAGCACATCAAAGCCAACACTCATATTGGCGCTTGAAGCCGGAGCATACACCTTCACCATGTCAGACTCCTAACTTCCAGGACAAGGTACGCAGCAGGTCTGCGAAGACGCCAGCTGCTGTTACATCGTTACCCGCGCCGTAACCGCGTAATACCAACGGCAACGGCTGATAATAGTGGCTGTAGAACGCCAGCGCATTCTCACCATTTTTCACTTTGTAGAGCGGATCATTACCGTCAACAGCGGCGATCTTCACCCGACAGGTGCCATCTTCCTCGATATTACCGACATAACGCAGAACTTTTCCTTCATCGCGGGCTAGCGCCACACGAGATGCGAACTCGTCATCCAGTTGCGGCAGGCGCGCCATTAAGCTCTCAACATCGCCGGACGCATCAAACGTTGCGGGTAAGACAGGCTCAATGACGATATCAGAAAGCTCCAGTTCTCGCCCGGTTTCACGAGCGAGAATCAGCAACTTACGTGCTACATCCATCCCGGAGAGATCGTCTCGCGGGTCCGGTTCGGTGTAACCCAACTCGCGCGCCAGCGCCGTGGCTTCCGAGAGGTTCATTCCCTCGTCCAGTTTGCCGAAAATAAACGACAGTGAGCCAGAAAGGATCCCGGAAAAATGTTGTAACTCATCACCAGCGTTGAGCAGGTTTTGCAGGTTTTCAATCACCGGCAGGCCCGCACCAACGTTGGTGTCATAAAGGAACTTACGCCGAGATTTCTCCGCTGCACGACGCAACTGGTGATAATAATCCAGTGACGAGGTGTTGGCTTTCTTATTCGGCGTGACAACGTGGAAACCTTCCCGCAGGAAATCCGCATACTGATCGGCCATAGCCTGGCTGGAAGTACAGTCAACAATCACCGGATTAAGCAAATGATACTCTTTTACCAGACGGATCAAGCGCCCCAGATTGAAAGGCTCTTTCGCCTGCGCCATTTCGGCCTGCCAGTTTTCCAGATTCAGGCCGTGTACATTGGTCATCAACGCTTTTGAATTCGCCACGCCGCAGACACGCAGATCGATATGCTTGTTTTTCAACCAGCCTTGTTGACGCTTCAACTGCTCCAGCAACGCGCCGCCGACACCGCCAACACCGATGACAAAAACTTCAATCACCTGGTCGGTGTTAAACAACATCTGGTGAGTAACGCGCACCCCAGTCGTCGCATCATCATTGCTCACCACAACCGAGATAGAGCGTTCAGAGGAGCCCTGAGCAATCGCCACAATGTTGATATTGGCGCGAGCCAGAGCGGCAAAGAATTTTGCCGAGATACCGCGCAAGGTACGCATGCCATCGCCGACCACGGAGATGATCGCCAGACGCTCCATTACTGCCAGCGGTTCCAGCAGCCCCTCTTTGAGTTCCAGATAGAACTCCTCATTCATCGCTTTCTGAGCGTGAACACAATCGGACTGTGGCACACAAAAGCTGATGCTGTATTCCGAGGAGGATTGGGTAATCAAGACGACGGAAATCCCTGAGCGCGACATCGCCGCAAATACGCGGGCGGCCATGCCGACCATGCCTTTCATGCCTGGGCCTGAAACGCTAAACATCGCCATGTTGTTCAGGTTGGAGATCCCTTTTACCGGCAGGTCATCTTCGTCCGACGTTGCGCCAATGAGTGTGCCGGGGGCTTGCGGGTTACCGGTATTTTTAATCAGGCAAGGGATGTGGAACTGAGCAATCGGGGTAATCGTGCGGGGGTGAAGAACTTTGGCGCCGAAGTAGGAAAGCTCCATGGCCTCCTGATACGACATTGACTTCAGCAATCTGGCGTCCGGTACCTGTCTTGGGTCGCAAGTATAGACACCATCGACATCCGTCCAGATCTCACAACAATCGGCGCGTAAACAGGCGGCCAGCACGGCGGCAGAGTAATCCGAACCGTTGCGCCCCAGCACAACCAGCTCACCTTTTTCGTTACCGGCAGTGAAACCTGCCATCAGCACCATATGATCCTGCGGGATGCGGCTGGCAGCGATACGACGAGTTGATTCGGCAATATCGACAGTCGATTCCAGATAGTGACCGACGGCGAGTAATTTTTCCACCGGATCGATAACGCTGACTTTATGACCACGCGCTTCCAGCAGACCGGCCATGATGGCGATGGAGAGTTTTTCGCCACGGCAGATCAGCGCCGCGTTGATACTGTCCGGGCACTGCCCCAGCAGGCTGATACCATGCAGAACATGTTTGATCTGTGCAAATTCTTGTTCGACGAAGGTTTTTAACTGTGCGAGGGGAAATCCAGGTTGCGCATCGGCCAGCCCTTGCAGCAGGTCGGCAAAAATACGTTCTGCATCGCTAATATTCGGTACTGCATCCTGGCCACTGATGGTCTTTTCGATCATCGCCACCAGATGGTTGGTGATTTTCGCCGGGGCAGAAAGTACGGTCGCTACCTGCCCTTGCCTGGCATTGCTTTCCAGAATGTCGGCAACACGCAGAAAACGTTCTGCATTTGCCACTGATGTACCGCCGAACTTCAACACTCGCATGGTTTTACCCCTTGATCTTTGGTCGAAAAAAAAGCCCGCACTGTTCGGGTGCGGGCTTTTTTCTGTGTTTCCTGTACGCGTCAGCCCGCACCGTTACCTGTGGTAATGGTGATGGTTGTAATAATGGTAATGGTGCTGATGCGTGTCATAGATGTTATGTACTCTGTAATATTATCTGTCTGTACAGTATGCCTATATTGGTTAAAGTATCTGCCCGCTTAAGTCAATTTATTTTTATTTTTTGCGTTTTTATTCGCCTTCCCGGCTACGCTGAAACGACAGTAACTTTCAGCGCGACATGGTCATTACAATAATAGATTTCAGCGGTTTTAACTATAAAACAAACTTATCGTAGTGACTTACTCGGAGAGTTTTTTTTCAATATCGTGCAGCAATCGGTGCAACATTGCCGTATCCCGCTGTTCAAGCAGACCAAGACGCTGATCCAGCCAGTCTGCCATTTTGATATCGTCCGCAACGCAGAGTTTTTCCAGTAATTCACGGGCTCGCAAGCGCAATGCGCGCAACTGGTTATCATCAACCGGAGCCACTTGCTGAGGTGCCTGTTGCATTAATGATGCTAATTGATAGCAAAAAACCATTACTGCCTGCCCCAGATTCAGCGATGGATAATCCGCGGCCATCGGCACACCGGTTAAGATGTCTGCCAGCGCCAGCTCTTCATTGGTTAAACCGGAATCTTCGCGGCCAAAGACCAGCGCGGCACTGCCAAGCCATGTGCGTTTCTCTTGCAATAGCGGCACCAGTTCTGCTGGCGTCGCGTAATAGTGGAACTTCGCCCGGCTACGCGCCGTGGTCGCAATGGTGAACTGAACGTCCGCCAGCGCGTCGGCAAGCGTCGCATAAGTTTTAACATTATCAAGGATATCGCCGGAGCCGTGGGCAACACGGCGCGCACCATCCTGCAAATGCGCATCGCTATCGACGATGCGCAAGTCATGAAACCCCATGGTTTTCATCGCCCGGGCAGCAGCCCCAACATTTTCGGGCCTCGCAGGGCAAACAAGCACTACAACCAATTGCATTTTACTTTCTCTTCTTACTGATTCCGCAGGAGAATGTGACATATATCAACATACTACGCAGAGCGAATTTACAATTTTCTAACACAAATCATTGATTTTCAGATTACACACAATTAAAAAAGCTAAACTGTTTATCAGCAATCGTACCTGCTAAGATGTTAACAGAAAGGGCTTATCCCTCTGTTTATACATAGTATTTTATTACTGTATTTCGTTCTTGTATTGGATTCATCATATCTATCAATTAATATGCGCAACTAGTTGGTTTATTGATAAATAGTCGCCAGCTCTGGCATTTGGCCGTGAAGATTTCGCCAGACTGTTAACGTGCTACAATTGAACTTGATATATGTCAACGAAGCGTAGTTTTATTGGGTGTCATTTACGTCTTAGCCTGTTATGTTGCTGTTAAAATGGTTAGGATGACAGCCGTTTTTGACACTGTCGGGTTCAGAGGGAAAGTGCCCACGACCAAGCTAATGATGTTGTTGACGTTGATGGAAAGTGCATCAAGAACGCAATTACGTACTTTAGTCATGGTATGCCGTCATGTTAATTTTCGACATGCACCAGGCTGGTCAGGGACTTTTGTACTTCCTGTTTCGATTTAGTTGGCAATTTAGGTAGCAAACATGCAGACCCCGCACATTCTTATTGTTGAAGACGAGTTGGTAACACGCAACACGTTAAAAAGCATTTTCGAAGCAGAAGGCTACGATGTCTTTGAAGCGACTGATGGCGCTGAAATGCATCAGATTCTTGCTGAAAATGATATCAACCTGGTGATTATGGATATTAACCTGCCAGGTAAAAATGGTCTTTTGCTGGCGCGCGAACTGCGCGAGCAGGCAGACGTAGCACTGATGTTCCTGACTGGTCGTGATAACGAAGTCGATAAGATTTTGGGCCTCGAAATTGGTGCCGACGACTACATCACGAAGCCGTTCAACCCACGTGAACTGACTATCCGCGCCCGCAATCTGCTGTCCCGCACCATGAACCTGGGCACAGTCAGCGAAGAACGCCGCAGCGTTGACAGCTACAAGTTCAACGGGTGGGAACTGGATATCAACAGCCGCTCACTGGTCAGCCCAAACGGCGAACAGTATAAGCTGCCGCGCAGTGAATTCCGCGCGATGCTGCACTTCTGCGAAAATCCGGGTAAAATCCAGTCCCGTGCCGAACTGTTGAAAAAAATGACCGGCCGCGAGCTGAAACCGCATGACCGCACCGTGGACGTGACGATTCGCCGCATTCGCAAACATTTTGAATCCACGCCAGACACGCCGGAAATCATCGCCACCATTCATGGCGAAGGTTACCGTTTCTGCGGCGATCTGCAGGAATAAGCGAAAATTGATAAAAAAAGCGGCGCTCAGGCGCCGCTTTTTGATTTCTGCTATTTGCTCCACGGAATGATAGGAACTGCACTTAAAGCATTCTTCGGCGAACCTTCAACGACTTTGTCGGAGTAGGCTAAATATGCCAAAGTGTTACGTTTTGCGTCATAGAAACGCACTACCTGCAATTTTTTAAATACCAGCGAAGTCCGTTTCTGGAAGACCACATCGCCCTGCGCCTTACCGTTTTTAATTTTATCGCTCAGTTCAACCGGCCCAACCTGCTGGCAAGAAATGGCGGCATCCGAAGTATCCTCCGCCAATCCCAGTCCGCCCTTGATACCGCCGGTTTTCGCCCGGCTGATATAACAGGTCACGTTTTTAACATCCGGGTCGTCAAACGCCTCAACTACAATTTTGTGATCCGGGCCAAACATTTTAAAGACCGTATCCACAGAACCAATCTGTTCCGCATGGGCTGAACTCCACGCCACCAACATCAATGCAGGAATGCATAACTTCGTGTATTTCATATTGTTACCATTTTTGAATATTACCTTTAGCAACTATTCAGTTTTCAAATGAGAAACTGTTTGCAGATCACCACTTTACAAAATTTATGATGAAAATCAGTCACAATGCGAATTTGTGCATAAAAAAAACACCGAATGCTAAAGCCTTAAAAACCCGCTATTATCCGTCCCCTGGTATCAGGTGTTCATCGCTGTATTAAGGAAGAGGATATTGTATGGATCAGGCTGGGATCATTCGGGACCTACTCGCCTGGCTGGAAGGCCATCTGGATCAGCCGCTCTCATTAGATAATGTGGCGGCAAAAGCGGGCTATTCCAAGTGGCATTTGCAACGGATGTTCAAAGACGTCACCGGCCATGCCATTGGTGCTTACATCCGCGCTCGTCGCCTGTCAAAATCCGCAGTCGCATTACGGCTTACCGCCCGTCCTATTCTTGATATTGCACTACAGTATCGTTTCGATTCACAGCAAACGTTCACCCGGGCTTTCAAAAAACAGTTTACCGTCACGCCTGCGCTCTATCGTCGTTCACCGGACTGGAGCGCCTTTGGTATCCGCCCGCCGCTGCGTCTTGGCAAGTTTACCTTGCCCAAGCATGAATTTGTAACGCTGCCGCAGATGCACCTGATCGGCACAACGCAGAGCTAC
Organism: Pseudomonadota bacterium; assembly: GCA_018261615.1. Taxonomy (GTDB): domain Bacteria; phylum Pseudomonadota; class Gammaproteobacteria; order Enterobacterales; family Enterobacteriaceae; genus Kosakonia. The sequence goes on from JAGTSE010000020.1 coordinate 74,195, forward strand.
ACCTGCTCGCTGGAGGAGATCTCTGATTTCCGTAACCAAATGCGCATCCAGTTCTGGCGTGAATTTTTAAGCAATTCGCCGACGCTTCCTCAGGAGTTGTACGGGCTGCACGAACCGCGCCCCAGCCTCGAGAAAGACGATGAACAGGAGGTGTTTTACACTACGGCGCTGACACCGGAAATGGCGAATGGCTATTTGAGCAATGCACAGCGGGTATTACTGGAGGGCGGCGATTACGTGGCCTTCTCTTTTGAAGGCTCCCCGGACGAATTACAGGACTTTATTCTGACCGTTTATGGCACATGCATGCCGATACTCAACCTTACGCGCCGCAAAGGTCAGGATATTGAGCATTTCTACCCGCAGCCTGACGACTCACGCGACCGTGAGCCGCCGTTACATATTCGCTGCGAATATCTGGTACCAATCCGCCGTTAACGCTGTAATTCATCCAGCGCAGGAGCGTCGAGATGCGAAACGTCGCCTGCGGTTTCCACCACCCAGCCGGATGCCAACCACGGGCTGTGCTGGTAATCGATGCGGGAGATGGAGCAGTTGCGCAGACGCAGACGGCGTTCTGCATAAGCCGGAAGCCCAAGAATGGTACTCACCAAGCAGCCCAGCGCCATACCGTGACTGATCAGCATCGGACGGCTTCCTTCCGGTAGCTCCAGACAAGTAGCCAGCGCAGCGTGCATACGATCGCTCAGCTCCTGCATCGACTCACCGTCAGGAATACGGCCATCAGCCGTGCCATTCACTAACTGGCAACGCCAGCTCTCTTCTTCTTCCGTCAGGGAATCGATATGACGGCATTCGAGCACGCCCATATCCAGCTCGCGTAGACGCGGCTCAAGCGAAATCTCGCAACCGCAGGCATCAGCGATGATCTCAGCCGTGCGACGGGTACGCCCCAGATCGCTGGCAATAATATGGGTGATGCCCAGCGCTTTCGCGCGTTCAGCCACCTGCCACGCCTGCGTTTCCCCTTTGTCGGTTAACGGACTGTCTGACTGGCCTTGAATACGACGCTCGGCGTTCCACTGCGTTTCACCGTGGCGAACAAGGTATACCTGTAACATGCTTTTTTATCCATTATACTGCGATGAATTTATTATCTGAGGAAGGCCTCTGTCCGGGATAAAGAACGCGTCTCGTTTCGGACAAGCCAATTATAGATTATGCACCATGTTGTCTCAGCTACCACAAATCCCGCGAAAATTCGGGCTATTCTGCACGCTTTTAACGAGATCTTCGGCGAAGGATCCTGCCATATAGAATCGGTCTCCGTCGATAGCGGCGTGCCTGAACAACCGTTTGGCAGTCAGGAAACGCGGGCTGGCGCACGTAATCGCGTTAACAATGCCCGCAAGCTGCGGCCTGACGCCGATTTCTGGGTTGCCATTGAAGCAGGGATTGATGAAGGCAGTACGTTTAGCTGGGTAGTCATCGAAAACCCAGAAATGCAGGGCGAAGCGCGCTCAGCCACGCTGCCGCTGCCAGAGATTATTTTGCAGAGAGTGCGCGCCGGTGAAGCGCTCGGACCGGTGATGTCACACGACACCGGCATTGATGAAATTGGCCGTAAAGAGGGAGCGATTGGTGTTTTCACTGCCGGTAAACTCACCCGCGAGAGCGTTTACCATCAGGCGGTAATTCTGGCGCTAAGCCCATTTCATAACGCGGTTTACCGCTGATCGTTCAGCAGCGTCTGCTCCAGCCACAGGCGCAAATCGGCAGGTGCCGCTTTCAGGCTGTTTGAGCCGCGGGTAATAGTCGCAATACCCGCGCCCAGTTCGCTTTTCAGCTCGCGCTGGCTCATCTCGCCGCGCAACAACTCTTCGATAATTCGCACCCGCGTCCCCAACGACTCGCGCTCATCCGGCGTAAGCATCAAATTAAGCAACGGAAGATGCAGATCCTTTTCATATGACTGCCTGACCAACTCGACAAAGCGTCGCCACTCCTGGTCGCGCTGTTCGGCCATTGCTGCTGAATAAGGAGATTGCTGAGTCATAGTTTTCCGCCATTCGTTGGTTTCGGAAGCCTCTGGACAGGCTTCCGAAAAGAGTGTACTCGTTAAAGAGTACACAGCATAGCATAAACCTTAGAAATCAGTAACGGCGCTGCCATTCGGCGTCAGTAAAGATGACCGGTTTGCCACCATCAAGGAAATAACGGTAGTAAGCATCGTAAGTGAGGACGTTTTTCACGTAGCTGCGGGTTTCCGAGAACGGAATACTCTCCACAAACGCCACTACATCCAGTTTTCCGGCGCTGTTGTTCAACCAGCTACGAACCCTGCCCGGCCCGGCGTTATACGCCGCTGAGGAGAAAATCCTGTTGTTGCCGAACTGCTGATAAACATATTGCAGGTAGCTGGTGCCAATGTTGATGTTGGTTTCCGGATCGAAAAGCTGGCTGGCATTGCGATAACTGGCAATGTTAAACACCTTCACTGTATGGGTGGCGGTGCCGGGCATAATCTGCATTAACCCACTCGCGCCGACCGGTGAACGCGCCGTTGGATTCCACGCGCTCTCCTGACGGGAAATCGCCATCGCATAGCTCTGGCTAATGACTTTACCGTTGGTGTAACGCGCATACAAATCGCGGTAGGCCAGTGGGAATCGCTCTTCAAGATGATCCCACAATTTACCGGCAATAGTGGACTGCACGCTGAGATCCCACCAGTGCTGGTTGAAGGCATAGCGCGCCAGTTGCGCCTGCTGTTGCTGCGGGCGGCTGGTGACCAGATTAGCCCATTCACTGCGGGCGGTATTATCCAGCCCCCAGTACATCAATTCGCGCACCCGAGCCATTTCAGCGCCCTGAACCAACGCCGGATCGGGGTTACCTTGCACTTTATCAATATGAAGTTGGTAATCTTCCCCTAAGCGCTGTGCTGCCGCCATCGGATAAAAGCCGCGCTGCTGCATCAACGCATGCAGGATCGATTTGGCCTCTTCATCACGGCCGCGCTCCAGCAACAAATCAGCCTGCCAGTAACGCCACTCATCTTTCTCTTTCGCCTCCATCGGCAAACGGGAAAGCCAGGTATTCAGGCCGCGACGATCGCCAGCGCCGATCGCCATCCGCACCCGCCGCTCCAGAAGCGATGTGGATTGCGAGCGCATCACCGCATCATCGCGCCAACGCGCCTGTTCGCTGGTGACGTCATTCCCCATCAAACGCCAGGCGACAATATCACGCAGCGTCTGAATTTGATCCTCCGTCAGTTGCTGCGCCTGCGCCAGCGAAGGGATCAGCAAACGGGCATTTTCCACATCCTGCCGGGCAACGCTTTCAAACGCTTCCGCCGCCATTTGCCGGGTGAAGTCGGTCGCGCCGGTGGTAGTGGCAAACGTCATGACGCTGTTGGGATTGTTGGCAAGGTTAATGATGGCCTGAGAGATAGTTTGATAATCAGCGGGCATCTGCCCGGCCAGCAGCGTCACCAGTTGCGTATTACCGGCTTTCATGGCCAGCCGGATGCGTTCAAGAAATGTCAGCGGATCCTGCTTTCCGGAAGCGCGCCAGGCACCAAACAACCGGTCACAGGCATTCGGTTGGCTTTTACCGCTCAACCAGAGATCTTTTGCTCCCGCCCAAGCCTCATCTGCCTGCCCGGTATTCCACTTGGCGAAATAGTAGTTACATTGCGCTTCGGTTGTGGCGGGTTTCTCCGGGCTAAAAGCCAGCAACCCGCGCCAGTCTTCACGCCGTGCCAGTTCGTTAACAAAACGGGATTTCAGCGTGCGTGCTGGCGGCAGCGTCGGGTTCTGCTGCACGAAGTTAGTCACCGTGATGGCCGGTTGATTCATCAGATCGTCAGTAATCTGGCGATATTGCAAATAGGGATACAGCGGATAATCAGTCAGCGTGGGCAGAAGTTGCTGCACGACATCCATTTGCTTGTTATCCCATGCGTTTTTGATCTGCGCATAACGGTTACGTTGTTCATCCAGTGAATCTGCGCGCGCCATATTGCTGAGGGACAGCAAACAAACGCAGGCCGCCGCAAATCGCCAGGCGGCATGTTTAGCTCTCTGCACAGCTCTTTCCTCTTTCTGTCACGTTATTGGCAGCCTCATGCCGCATAATGAGTTAATGCTAACCGGGCATGCCGCTACGCGCCATGTTCTGCACACTTTTTTACCTTTTTGTGGTGATTTAACAGTGTGGGCGCTGTTGGCTGGGATTAAGCGTCGAAAACCGCTACACTCCGCTGTTGAATACTACTCTCATAACAAAGAGGCGAAGTCCAACGTGGCTCAATTCGTATATACCATGCATCGTGTCGGCAAAGTTGTCCCGCCGAAACGTCATATTCTGAAAAATATATCGCTAAGCTTCTTCCCGGGCGCAAAAATCGGCGTGTTGGGTCTTAACGGTGCCGGTAAATCTACCCTGCTGCGCATCATGGCCGGCATCGATACAGACATCGAAGGTGAAGCCCGCCCGCAGCCCGGCATCAAAATTGGTTATCTGCCGCAGGAACCACAACTGAACCCGGAACATACTGTCCGTGAATCGGTTGAAGAAGCTGTTTCCGAAGTGGTTAATGCGCTGAAAGGCCTGGATGAAGTGTACGCGAAGTACGCGGAACCCGATGCGGACTTCGACAAGTTGGCCGCGCAGCAAGGTAAGTTTGAAGAGATTATCCAGGCGCACGACGGTCACAACCTGAACGTGCAACTGGAGCGTGCTGCGGATGCCCTGCGTCTGCCGGACTGGGATGCCAAAGTTGCTAACCTTTCCGGTGGTGAACGCCGCCGTGTCGCGCTGTGCCGCCTGCTGCTCGAAAAGCCGGACATGCTGCTGCTTGACGAACCAACTAACCACCTTGATGCTGAATCCGTTGCGTGGCTGGAACGCTTCCTGCACGACTTCGAAGGCACCGTGGTGGCGATCACCCACGACCGTTACTTCCTTGATAACGTCGCAGGCTGGATCCTTGAGCTAGACCGCGGCGAAGGCATTCCGTGGGAAGGCAACTACTCCTCCTGGCTGGAACAAAAAGATCAGCGTCTGGCGCAGGAAGCCTCTCAGGAAGCGGCTCGCCGTAAATCTATTGAGAAAGAGCTGGAGTGGGTTCGTCAGGGTGCGAAAGGCCGTCAGTCGAAGGGCAAAGCCCGTCTGGCGCGCTTTGAAGAACTTAACAGCACGGAATACCAGAAACGTAACGAAACCAACGAACTGTTTATTCCGCCTGGAGCACGTCTGGGTGACAAAGTGGTTGAGGTCAGCAACCTCAGCAAATCCTACGGCGATCGCCAGTTGATTGACAATCTGTCCTTCTCCGTACCTAAAGGCGCCATTGTCGGCATCATCGGTCCAAACGGCGCGGGTAAATCGACGCTGTTCCGTATGATGTCCGGTCAGGAGCAGCCGGATAGCGGCTCCATTACCCTGGGTGATACCGTGAAACTTGCCTCGGTTGACCAGTTCCGTGACGCCATGGATAACAGCAAAACCGTGTGGGAAGAAGTTTCCGGCGGGCTGGATATCATGCGTATCGGCAATACCGAAATGCCGAGCCGTGCTTATGTTGGTCGCTTTAACTTTAAAGGCACCGATCAGGGTAAACGCGTTGGCGAACTCTCCGGCGGTGAGCGCGGTCGTCTGCATCTGGCGAAGCTGCTGCAGGTAGGCGGCAACGTGCTGCTGCTCGATGAACCAACCAACGACCTGGATATCGAAACGCTACGCGCGCTGGAAAACGCCCTGCTCGAATTCCCGGGTTGCGCAATGGTTATCTCGCACGACCGCTGGTTCCTTGACCGTATCGCCACCCACATTCTGGATTACCAGGATGAAGGTAAAGTCGAGTTCTTCGAAGGTAACTTCACCGAATACGAAGAGTATAAAAAACGGACGCTTGGTGCTGAAGCGCTGGAGCCAAAACGTATTAAATACAAACGTATCGCTAAATAAGCATCGTCAAAGCGGATGGATTTCCCATCCGCTTTTTCCCCTTTCCCCAACACGCTTTCCCCGAAATGCGCAGAGAATTCACCGCTTACGGCGAATCATTACGTGGTTATACCCGTCATACTTCAAGCTGCATGTGCGTTGGCTTTTTTATTCGGCTCATCCCTGAGCCTTACCCCTCGGGGCCGCTGCTTACAGCGTTCAAATCTGCTCCCGGCAGATTTGTCGCTCACCCCAGTCACTTACTAAAGTAAGCTCCTGAGGATTACTGAGAGACATCCTGTCTCTCACCGGAGGCCAACCTTCGGTTGGGCAAATTCGTTCCCGACGAATTTGTCACTGCGTCGCCGCCTTCCTGCAAGCAGGAACCGCGAATCATAATCAGCCGATTCAACGCGGACAAAATCAATATGGTTCTCCTGTAACATGGAAACCAACAAATCCTGAAACTCTTTCCGGTCAACCGAACTGCCCAGACTTCTTAAGCCATCATTCACCCACGGTGTATTATTTTCCAACAGGATTACTAAATCGAAGCGATATTCATCAATTAACGCCTGTACGAAGGGATGTTCACGCCCCTCATATTTTTTGCAAAATGCCTGCGTGGTGACAAAATCAGTATCGATAAAAGCCACTTTATTCGCATATTTCACCGCGAAATCGATATATTGCGCATGGCCTAAAGCAATTTTATCGTAATCAGAATATTGCAGCGCAATCTCATCGCCGCCGAGATGAGAAAATACATAATCCCGTCCATATTCCCACGCGCTGGTTGTATTAAAAATATTGGCGAGTTTATTCACCAGCGTCGATTTACCGCTGGATTCACCGCCCAGAATAGCCACCGTGCGGACAAAGAACGGTTTTACTTCCGTCGGAATATAATCCCAGTAGCGGAATGGGTTTTCACGGATCTGCGAGCCGCTGATATTCATAAACGTACGCTGCGGATCCACCAGCACGGCCTCAATCCCCAAATGTTGCAGATACTGCGGCGCATCAGCCTCTTCCGAGGTGTAGATCCAGTTTGGCGTGATACCTTTCTCTGTCATAAACGCTTTGATGCCTTTACTCCAGACATCCCAGCCGTGCGGATACGGCTCCATGCCCTCTTCATTAAAAGCATGAATACGAATATTCTTCTGATATTTAAAGGTTTGCAGAAGCCAGCGTAGCCGATCGCTGACCGTCGGCTGCTGCGACATCGCGCTGTCTTCAAACAGCTCGCGATCGCGCGTTTCGTCGTAGCCGAGGAGAATGTGCAATTCGTCAACCTGACTACAGGCGCGCTGGATCAAATAGATATGGCCGGTATGCAGCGGATAAAACTTACCGAATACCACACCAATATTTTTCTGCCGCCGGGGAAACTCAAGGTCGAGGAAGCGGTGCAACGCCTCCAGCTTTTGTGCGCTGGGGCTTTTAATCTTCGCATTCAGCAGTTGGCTTAAATAGCCTTTGGTCATACCGCTGGCATCTGCCACTTGTTGTAACGTGCAGCCCTTCTGGCGAATAGCGGTTTTTAAATAAGCAAATGACGACATTGTTGCCTCCTGCAAAAATCTTTAGCCAATTATAAGTCGTCAAAGACGGTTAGCGCATCTGAGAGCTTCTTCACGCCGAAAATCTGCATTCCTTCCGGCACTTTTTTCGGCACGTTTGCCGCCGGAACAATCGCGCGGCGGAAACCGTGTTTGGCCGCCTCGGAAATACGCTCCAGGCCACTCGGCACCGGACGGATCTCACCAGCCAGTCCCACTTCGCCAAACACCACCAGGTCCTGTGGCAGCGGTCTGTCGCGCAGGCTGGAAACCATTGCCAGCAGCAGTGCCAAATCTGCACTGGTTTCGGTCACTTTTACCCCGCCGACGACGTTCACGAACACGTCCTGATCCGCCATCTGCAAGCCGCCGTGGCGATGCAACACCGCCAGCAGAATCGCCAGGCGGTTCTGCTCCAGGCCTACCGCCACGCGGCGCGGGTTCGACATCATCGAGTGATCCACCAGCGCCTGGATCTCAACCAGTAGCGGGCGCGTCCCTTCCCATACCACCATCACAGAGCTACCGGAGGTCACTTCATCCCCGCGGCTAAGAAAAATGGCCGAAGGGTTGCTGACTTCGCGCAGCCCCTGCTCAGTCATCGCAAACACGCCCAGCTCATTCACGGCACCAAAGCGGTTTTTGTGGCTACGCAAGGTGCGAAAACGGGAATCGGCATCGCCGTCGAGCAGCACCGAGCAATCGATACAGTGCTCCAGCACTTTTGGCCCCGCCAGCGAACCATCTTTCGTGACATGGCCGACCATAACAATCGCCACACCGCGGGTTTTCGCGAACCGCGTCAGGTAGGCCGCAGTCTCGCGCACCTGAGCGACGCTGCCGGGCGACGACTGAATGTCCGCCATATGCATCACCTGAATCGAGTCGATCACCATCAGTTTGGGTCGTTCTTCATCGGCAATCATGCAGATTTGCTCAATGCTGGTTTCCGAAAGCATATTCAGGTTGCTCGTCGGCAGACCCAGGCGATGGGCGCGCATCGCAACCTGTTGCAACGACTCTTCACCGGTGACATACAGGGTTTTCATCTGTTCAGCGAGCTTACACAGCGTTTGCAACAGCAACGTTGACTTCCCTGCGCCAGGGTTGCCGCCAATCAGAATGGCGCTTCCCGGCACAACGCCGCCGCCGAGCACGCGGTCAAACTCTTTAAAACCGGTCGAAAAACGCGGCAGCTCTTCCAGACTGATTTCCGAAAGTTTCTGCACTTTCGAGACGCCCGCATTCCCGGCATAGCCGGAAAGACGCTCATTACGCGCCACGGTGGGCGAAGCGGCCACACGGATTTCAGTAATGGTGTTCCATGCATGGCAGGCGCTACACTGCCCCTGCCAGCGCGGATAATCCGCGCCGCATTCATTACAGACAAACGCACGTTTGGGAGCTTTCGCCACAATCACCTCTACTTCTTATTGATACTACCGGAAAGAATACAAAATACGCCCATCAGGTCGGCGTGACGAATGCTGACTTCCGCTTTCTCATTCACTTTGGGTTTAGCGTGGAAGGCGATCCCCAGCCCGGCGGCTTTGATCATTAGCAGGTCATTCGCGCCATCGCCAATGGCGACGGTTTGCGTGGCCGGAATCTCGTACTTCTCAGCGAGCGCTTGCAACGTATTGGCTTTGTACCGGGCATCGACGATATCGCCCAATACATGGCCGGTGAATTTTCCGTCCATGATTTCCAGCTCATTCGCCACTGCCGCCGTGAGGTGCAGCTTGTCGCGCAGGTAATCAGCAAAAAAGGTAAAGCCGCCGGAGACAATCGCCACTTTCCAGCCCAGCGTCTCCAGCTTCAACACCAGTTGCACCAGACCCGGCATCAGCGGCAATGATTCACGCACCTGCATCAGAATGTTGGCATCCGCCCCTTTCAATGTTGCCACACGGCTGCGCAAGCTGGCGGTGAAATCAAGCTCGCCGCGCATCGCACGTTCGGTCACTTCCGCCACCATCTCGCCCGTACCGGCAAGCTTCGCAATCTCGTCAATACACTCGATCTGAATCGCGGTGGAATCCATATCCATCACCAGCAGCCCTGGCGAACGTAAATGCGGGATTTTGCCCAGCGGCGCAACATCCATACCTTCGTCATGCGCCAGACGCGAAGCGCGCGGCGTTAACGAGCCCGCCAGACGGATCACCTGATAATCATCAACGCACCAGGCCGCCACAATCACCATTGCTGCACCCAGTTTGCGCTGGTAGGCCGTCAGGCTCGTTTTATCAAGATTGCGCCCATACAGGAGCCAGCCGCTTCGACCGGCGTGATAGTCCAGAGGCATTACCTCATCGCCACTTAAAGAGAGTGGCAACCCTGGCCACTGAGAAACATCATCGGGCAGATCGCACCAGGTCAAACTGTTAAGCATTAAAGCTCCTGTAAAAACATTCGCGCCAGAAAGCATCGGAGGGGAAAATAACGCATGAGGCTACCTTGTAACCAGCGCTTCTGGCAACATTAAGCCTCAAATTTTCAACAGGTGGAATATGGCTCGCGCAAAACTTAAATTTCGGCTGCATCGCGCCGTAATCGTCCTCATCTGTCTGGCATTGCTGGTCGCGCTGATGCAGGGCGCATCCTGGTTCAGCCAGAACCATCAACGCCAGCGCAATCCACAGTTTGAAGAGCTGGCCAGAACCCTGGCGCGCCAGGTGGCGCTCAACCTTACTCCGCTGATGCGTACCGAAGCGCCGGATGCAAAACGTATTGATGTCGTGTTACGCCAGCTTACGGAAGGGAGTCGGATCCTCGATGCCGGCGTGTATGACGCACAGGGCGATCTCATTGCACGTTCGGGCGAAAGCATTGATGTTCGCGACCGGCTGGCGCTCGATGGTAAGAAAGCTGGCGGCTATTTCAGTCAACAAATTGTCGAACCCATTCAGGGGAAAAGCGGCCCGCTGGGTTATCTGCGCCTGACGCTGGATACCCACACGCTGGCGACGGAAGCCCGTCAGGTGGATAACACCACCAATATTCTGCGTCTGATGCTGCTGCTGTCGCTGGCCATTGGCGTCGTGCTGACGCGTACGCTTTTGCAGGGTAAACGCACTCGCTGGCAACAATCGCCGTTCCTGCTAACGGCTAACAAATCCGTGCCGGAAGAAGAAGAGCACGAAAAGAAAGAGTAGCGGTTACCGCTAGTGGCAATCTATTGAAAAATCGAAGAAAGGATATCGGCTATGTCGACGCTTCGTCTGCTTATCTCTGAATCTTACGATCCGTGGTTCAACCTGGCAGTGGAGGAGTGCATTTTCCGCCAGATGCCCGCTTCGAAACATAAAGCAGGAGATTATATTTGTAAGGTAGCTGTAGAAAATTCTGCCCAGTACCAGTTTAAATGGACTGACGGAATTACTGAACCAAAATTTTCATCATACAGTTGGTACGATAAAGACAAAAAATTAGTCACCCTTTACGGACACAGAGCACAGGCTCAAAACGGTTTCGGTGCGTTTAAAAATATAGAGTACCCCTTGCTGACACTGGCGAAGTATTAAGTACTAACCTTCAATAAGGAATATTAAAATGAAAAATACTTCCATCGCAGCTATGTTATTTTGTATTTCTGTTTCGTCAATAGCGGCAGTACCTGACGGAAAATCGAAAAGCCCTTTGTTATTGGCAATGAAATTATTTGTTTGAAAGAAATTCAGAAGCAAATCACCCCTTATCTCAAGTCATTTGAAGAAGAAAGCGGCGTTAAGTACAAATACGTTGTTAAATCAGGGTTGTCATATAAAGATACTGTAGGACTTCGACTACAGATAAACCGTGTGGATTCGGGGCTGGATGTGCATGTAGCCGATCTTGACTACTACTGGCTACAGGAACGTGGCAGCATGTGCCAGCCAGCGTACATGGTACTTGATCGTTCTCAATGAGTACGATGTTACACAAGGTCGCGAAAGCGGCCCTTTTTCTGATAATCAATGTAGGGAAATAATTCTCTGTTTTCAATGCTCTTCTATGGTTATAAAATATACAGGACATTACCAAAAGGAGGTGGTTATGAGTTTTAGTTTACCGGGATTTAACTTGTTCTACCTGTCAAGGGATAATCTTGAACCAGAGAAGTATGAACTGATCACGCGTCCTTCTGTTACATGGGATTACATCAGGCAGGAGTACGAGTTTGATGACAGATACCGTGATCATTATCATGTTGAAGGGTTAAGACCCCGACCATCATATTCACGTAACTATGCTTACCAAAACAATCATACCAATGGATTCAATACTGAAAGACGTCTGAGATACCTTGTCTTCAGAGGTGAAATCGTGATGTTAAACCGTTATGGTTCCCCAGGAGAGCTTTTCTATATTGATGACGAAGGTCAACTTATTTGTAAGAATTACCAAGCGTTTGAAATGAATGGTGCTGAACAGATCCTTAAAGAGTACAGGAATTCTGTCGGATGCAGGTACTACCGTACTGGAAAGCCCCGTCCAACTTCGTTTTTACTGTCTTTCTCCGGTGGAACATCAACCCCAACTTCTGAGCCGACATACCAGACAATTAACAGCAAGGCCGCAGGACGTTTACTGGCGGCGGGTGGTGTATATAATGGTAATGTTGAGGGCTTCAGGAAAACAGCAGAACAGTTGGGTGGAGATGCTGTTAAAGGATACGATCAAGTACTTAATGAGCAAACAGAGGGTGCGATAATAGCTGCTTCTGCTGTATTATTTGGTATGAAAAAAGCTCCCCTTCAATTTGGCTCATATCGTCCTGAACGCAAACTACCACGAGATAAATTTGGTAACCCTGTCCCCGATACTAACGTTCCACATACACAATTAGGAACAAAATCCGGACGTCGAGGTGATTATACCCAAGCGAGGGAATGGGGTTATGATGCTAACAACCAACTTGTGCCAAAAAGGGATATTGATTTTACAGATCATGGACGACCAGGAAATCATCCTAATCCGCACCAACATGGCTACATATTGAACCCTACGGGTGGAACATTACAACACGGCCCAGCAAAAGAATTGGAGATACCAAAATGAATACAGAGAGCGGAAATGTTTTTACTGAAGATGGAGTAAAAATCATGTTATCAGATCTTTTGAATAAAATCCCTGATAACAATTGGAAGTGGCGATTGTTTGATTTCGAGGGAGTGGGAATTGCTCCCCATGGGATGGGGATGCCTGAATTTGAAGAGTTGGTCGCTTCTGAAATATATGGTTTTGATTTTACATGGGATGAATTAAAATTATTTGGAAAAACAGTATCTGATGTCAAATCTTGTGTTCTGGCTGCGGTGAAAAAACCTGTTGAATACGATTTATTAGTGGAAAAAGATGATAATCTTATTGCGTACATAGGCATTTATGATAGTACTGATTGGGAGCTTAAACTTTATTAACTAACGTCCAGTATTTTAGTTAAAGCGTATTGGTATGTCTTGAGTTGTGTTCACGAGCGTGGCCTTTAGTAGGCCCCTTCTTCGCCCTCGCTAAAAGTACTGGTCTTAAGTACAAAAATCAATCAAATCCAGGACATCCCGATTTTTGACAAAAAAGTTAAAGGGATCGTTTACTCAGATAAAAGTGCAATCAGTTTTGATCTGCCTGATTTAAAATCTCGTTCGCCTGATCAAGTTCAACCCCGCCGACAAAATGCCGCGTACTCAGATCTCGGTACCGAACTTTTCACTAACCCTGTATCGACTAAAAAAAGAACGATCAAAAATCTCTTTTGGGTAATCCCTTGTGATACTCCTCTTTTGCGTCTCGTTTAGTATCATTTATGCGTTGAAAGAATTTAAATGATACTAATTGGTAGTGAGGGCAGGACAATGATTTTTGGCTATGCGAGAGTCTCGACAAAGGATCAGAACCTTGAGCGTCAGTTAGCAGTACTAGAACCTGTTTGCGACAAAATCGTTACAGAGAAGGAATCAGGCAAGTCCACCAGCGAACGGCCTGAACTGTTGAACCTGCTTTCACACCTCCGCGAAGGTGATACGCTCGTTACTCACTCGATTGATCGCCTTGCACGTAATACCCGCGATTTGCTGGAAATGATTGATAACCTCGTTGATCGCGGGATCACTGTTCAATTCCTCGCTAACTCAATGAGTTTTGATAATTCCCCACAGTCCCGTCTGATCTTAACCATGATGGGAGCCGTTGCTGAATTTGAAAGAGGTATGATCGCATCCCGTCGCAATGAAGGGATCGCTCTTGCTAAAGAGGCTAAGAAGTACAAGGGTAAGCAAAAAAACAAGGAATTACACAGTAAAATCATTGATATGCTTCAAGCCGGGAAGAACACGCCGGACGAGATCGCAAAGCTGTGTGATTGCGGTAGAGCTACAGTGTTTCGCGTGAAGAAAGAAATGCTTGCCAGTACTGCCAATATTGCAGACTGATATAGTGGCAGGGGGTAACGGCAGGATACATGGGAAATTATCAATCATGTATCCCTTTGATATCTAATGCCAATAAAATCCAAAACGTATAAATGATAGTAATTATCATGTGTGAAATGGTTATAATGACCGTGGTTATCGGCCGGGCGCAGAACCCATGGAAAGAGTGCAATACGCGGCGCATGGAAGAAGACAACGTGCGGCTGGCCCGGCGCAGCAGCGGTGGCGGCGCGGTTTTCCACGATCTCGGCAACACCTGCTTTACCTTTATGGCCGGGAAACCCGAATACAACAAAACCATCTCTACGGGTATTGTGCTCGCGGCGCTGAATGCGCTCGGCGTAACGGCAGAAGCCTCCGGGCGTAACGACCTGGTCGTGAAGACCGCAGAAGGTGACCGCAAAGTGTCTGGATCCGCCTACCGGGAAACCCGCGATCGCGGCTTCCACCACAGTACGCTACTGTTAAATGCCGATCTTAGCCGTCTGGCTAACTACCTCAATCCTGACAAGAAAAAACTGCAAGCGAAAGGCATTACCTCCGTGCGAGGACGCGTCGCCAACCTGGTGGAATTACTGCCGGGCATCACCCACGAGAAGATTTGCCAGGCGATAACAGAGGCCTTCTTCAGCCACTACGGCGAACGTGTTACAGCCGAAATTATCTCGCCGGAGAAAACGCCGGATCTGCCCAATTTCGCCGAAACCTTTGCCCGCCAGAGCAGTTGGGAGTGGAACTTCGGTCAGGCACCAGCTTTCAGCCATTTACTGGATGAGCGCTTTACCTGGGGCGGCGTGGAGTTACATTTCGACGTTGAGAAAGGCCATATCACTCGCACGCAGGTATTTACCGACAGCCTGAACCCGGCACCGCTCGAAGCGCTGGCGGCGCGTTTGCAGGGCTGCCTGTACCGGGCGGATATGCTGGCGCAGGAGTGCGATACGCTACGGGTAGATTTTCCGGATCAGGAACAGGAACTGCGCGAGCTGTCTGCGTGGATTGTCAAAGCAATGCGTTAACGGCAAGCGCCTGATAGCGCTGCTTTTATCAGGCCAGGGGAATGCAGGCCGGGTAAGGTATCGCCTCCACCCGGCACAACAAAACGTTACGCTTTATCGCCCAGCAGGACAGATTCCAGCGCAATTTTGATCATGTCATTAAACGTCGTCTGACGCTCAGCAGAGGTGGTCTGCTCGTGGGTGCGGATATGATCGGACACAGTGCAGATAGTCAGCGCTTTCGCACCGAATTCTGCCGCCACACCATAAATACCCGCAGCTTCCATTTCCACGCCGAGAATACCGTATTTCTCCATCACATCGAACATTTCGCCGTCCGGAGAATAGAACAGATCGGCAGAGAACAGGTTCCCCACGCGCGCGTCAACGCCCAGCGTTTTCGCCGCATCGACGGCGTTACGCACCATGTCGAAATCAGCGATCGCCGCAAAGTCATGATCTTTAAAACGCATACGGTTTACTTTGGAATCGGTGCAGGCACCCATACCGATCACGATATCACGCAGTTTCACATCCATACGCACCGCACCGCAGGAACCGACGCGAATGATTTTCTTCACGCCAAAATCGGTGATCAGCTCTTTGCTATAGATGGAGCAGGACGGAATGCCCATACCGTGGCCCATTACCGAGATTTTGCGGCCTTTGTAAGTACCGGTATAACCCAGCATACCGCGCACGTTGTTCACTTCGCGGTAATCTTCGAGGAATGTTTCAGCAATGTGCTTCGCACGCAGCGGATCGCCCGGCATCAGCACAACGTCAGCGAAATCGCCCATTTCTGCATTAATATGTGGGGTAGCCATCGTTAATTCCTTTATGTCGTTAGAACAGAAAGGGCGGGAAACTCCCGCCCAAAATCATCAGAACATGGCTTTGCCATAGTCCATATCAGAAACGCCAAAGTATTTCGCCAACGTCTGACCAATATCCGCGAACGTTTCACGGTGGCCAAGCGAACCGGGTTTCACTTTCGGGCCGTAAACCAGCACCGGAATGTGCTCACGAGTATGATCGGTGCCTTTCCAGGTTGGATCGCAGCCGTGATCGGCGGTAAGGATCAGGATATCGTCCTCGCCCACCAGCGCCATTAACTCCGGCAGACGGCGGTCAAACAGCTCCAGCCCGCCCGCATAACCGGCGACATCGCGGCGATGGCCCCATGATGAGTCAAAATCAACGAAGTTGGTAAAGACAATGGTCTTATCGCCCGCTTCTTTCATCTCTTTCACGGTGGCGTCAAACAGCGCATCCAGCCCGGTGGCTTTCACTTTTTTGGTGATACCACAGTTGGCATAGATGTCGGCGATTTTGCCCACGGAAACCACATGACCGTCTTTCTCTTCCACCAGTTTTTGCAGCACGGTTGCTGACGGCGGCTCGACGGCCAGGTCATGGCGGTTACCGGTGCGCTGGAAGTTACCCGCTTTATCACCGACAAACGGACGCGCAATCACGCGGCCAATGTTGTAACCACCTTCGGTCAGTTCTTCGCGCGCTATTTCGCACAGTTCATACAGCTTATCGAGACCAAACGTCTCTTCATGACAGGCGATCTGGAAGACAGAGTCCGCAGAGGTGTAGAAAATCGGCTTACCGGTTTTCATATGCTCTTCGCCCAGTTGGTCAAGGATCACCGTCCCGGAAGAGTGGCAGTTGCCGAGATAACCCGGCAGATTTGTGCGTTCTACCAGTTTATCCAGCAGCGCCTGCGGGAAGCTGTTTTCAATATCGCTAAAATAGCCCCAATCGAACAGCACCGGCACACCGGCGATTTCCCAGTGGCCTGACGGCGTATCTTTACCGGAAGAGAGCTCATGCGCCCACGCGTAAGCACCGGTGATTTCTGCGTTACCGTCCATCCCGGCCGGGATAAAACCGGTCGCACCTTCATGGGCTTTCGCCAACCCAAGACGGGTCAGATTAGGGAGATGCAACGGCCCTTTACGCCCGGTATCGGCTTCACCTTTCGCACAGACTTCAGCGATATGGCCGAAAGTGTCGGAACCCGCGTCGCCGAAGCGCTCCGCGTCTTCAGTCGCGCCGATGCCGAAAGAGTCCAGCACCATAATAAATGCACGTTTCATATGTTCTCCGTACCTTGTGCTTTGTAAAAAAGCGATCAGATCAGTATACCGTTATTCAGTAATGCGTCGATAGACCGTAGGTGTCTCTTTTGCGGCGATGTCGTCCACAACGAGGGCAGTCTTCACCGCCTGCGCGGCGTCCTGCCAACTGGCTTCATCCTTCGCGTGAATGACTGCCAACGGGCGCTGCCCATCCACGCGATCGCCCAGACGCACCATATCGGTAAAGCCAACGCTGTAATCGATGCTGTCTGTCGCCTGTCGACGGCCACCTCCCATCGACACCACCGCCATGCCCAGCGCGCGGGTATCCATTGCAGTAATAAAACCTTCGTCGTCGGCATAAACGGCTTTGCTCAACGTGGCGGAGGGCAGATAGTTGGCATAGTTCTCGACGAAATCCGTCGGTCCTTTCTGCGCCGCGACCATGCGGCCAAAGATCTCTGCCGCTTTTCCGTTATCCAGCACCGCTTGCAGTTTCGCCCGGGCTTCCGCGTCATCTTTCGCCAGTTTGCCGGAAATCAGCATCTCCACGCACAGCGCCATCGTGACATCAAACAGACGCGGGTTACGGTATTCGCCTGTGAGGAACTGCACCGCTTCACGCACTTCCACCGCATTGCCTGCACTGGAAGCCAGCACCTGATTCATATCGGTCAGCAGTGCGGTGGTGCGAACGCCTGCGCCATTCGCCACGCCCACAATCGCCTCCGCCAGTTGTTCGGAGAGCGCATAAGTCGGCATAAACGCACCACTGCCGACTTTAACGTCCATCACTAACGCATCAAGGCCTTCAGCCAGTTTTTTCGCCAGAATGGAAGCGGTGATCAGGGGGATCGAGTCCACCGTTGCGGTGATATCGCGAGTGGCATAGAAACGTTTATCGGCCGGTGCCAGTGAGTTGGTCTGGCCGATAATCGCCACACCAACATCCTTAATAATATCGCGGAAGCGGCTATCATCCGGGAAGATGTCGAAGCCAGGAATAGCTTCCAGTTTATCGAGTGTGCCGCCGGTATGTCCCAGACCGCGCCCGGAAATCATCGGAATATAGCCACCACAGGCAGCAACCATCGGGCCAAGCATCAATGAGGTCACATCCCCGACGCCACCAGTAGAGTGTTTATCAACAATTGGGCCGTTGAGATTAAGGTGTTTCCAGTCCAGAACCGTACCGGAATCGCGCATTGCCATGGTCAACGACACGCGTTCTGGCATGGTCATATCATGGAAAAAGATGGTCATGGCAAGCGCAGCGATCTGGCCTTCAGAAACAGTGTTATCGCGAATTCCGTTGATAAAGAAACGGATCTCTTCATCACTCAGTGCGAGACCATCGCGTTTTTTACGAATAATTTCTTGAGCGAGAAACAAGGTAACCCCCTGCGGAATGATACGACCGGGCAACCAAAGTGACCCGGCAAAACATGGTGTCATCAGCCTATACTATACCGCCTGATGGCGGCGATACCTTACCCGGCCTGCGGGGAGAGGTGCAGGCCCGGCAAATGCAGCTATCAGTAGCTGCTTGCGCTCTTACCGTCGCCGTGTCCCAATGCTTTCAGCAGGCTTGCCAGCAGGCTTGATGCACCAAAACGATAGTGACGGGCATCGGCCCAGTCGGCGCCAAGCAGTTCATCGGCAATCGCCAGATAGTGCTGTGCGTCTTCCGCGCTGCGCACGCCGCCCGCCGGTTTAAAGCCCACGGTTTTCTCAACGCCCATATCGCGGATCACTTCCAGCATGATGCGCGCGCTTTCCGGTGTGGCATTAACCGGTACTTTCCCGGTTGAGGTCTTGATAAAGTCAGCGCCCGCTTTAATCGCGATTTCTGACGCCTTACGGATCAG
The DNA here is from genome assembly GCA_018261615.1 of Pseudomonadota bacterium. Classification (GTDB taxonomy): domain Bacteria; phylum Pseudomonadota; class Gammaproteobacteria; order Enterobacterales; family Enterobacteriaceae; genus Kosakonia. The sequence goes on from JAGTSE010000020.1 coordinate 93,045, forward strand.
CGCTTCTTCTTTCAGTTCGCCAGTTTCGATGATCACTTTCAACAGCACGTTGGCTGCGGCACACGCCTCTTTACAGGCTTTGACCAGATCAAAACCGACCTGCTCGTTACCGGCGATCAGCGCGCGGTACGGGAATACCACGTCAACTTCATCAGCACCGTAGGCAATCGCCGCGCGGGTTTCTGCCAGCGCAATGTCGATATCATCGTTACCGTGCGGGAAGTTAGTTACCGTCGCAATACGCACGTTCGGTGTTCCCTGCGCGTTCAGCGTCTTACGCGCAATCGGGATGAAACGCGGATAGATGCAAACGGCGGCGGTGTTCCCCACCGGGGTTTTGGCCTGATGGCACAGCGCAATGACTTTCTCGTTAGTGTCATCGTCGTTCAGGGTGGTCAGATCCATTAATTGCAACGCGCGCAGGCTGCTTGCCGTTAAATCACTCATATTCTCTCCGACGGCGTAATGCCGATTTTCTGTTCGGGCTTGTTAATATTCTAACATCAACCCACGATTACACTTCGATGCTCATCACAGTTAATGAAAACATAATTCACGTTTGCAAAACCATAATGAGACACTCATCAAACTTTAAAACACAAAAGCGGTCGTGATTACCGCTAAGGTGCGTATGGATCAAAAGTGGTTATTCGTCGGTGACTTACACTCCTCGCCCTGAACGCACGGGATAAAGAGGAAGATCATGTCGATACCGGTTACGCAAGGATTACAGACACGCTGCCAGCAGATTGTTACCAGCTCAACGCTCACACCGCAGCAGAAACACCATTTTCTCGCGCTGGAGGCGGAAAATAGCCTCCCCTATCCGGCGCTGCCGCAAGCTGCGCAAGAGGCGCTCGACGAGGGGGCAATTTGCGATATGTTTGAAGGGCACGCGCCCTACAAACCGCGTTATGTCCTGCCGGATTACGCCAAATTTCTGGCTAACGGATCCGCGTGGCTGGAGCTGGAAGGGGCAAAGGATCTGGACGATGCGATCTCTTTGCTGACCATTATTTATCACCATGTTCCCTCTGTTACCGGTATGCCGGTTTACCTTGGGCAACTGGATGCGTTACTACAACCATATGTTAGAATTCTAACACAAGAAGAAATCGATATTCGAATAAAACGCTTCTGGCGCTATCTCGACAGAACTTTGCCGGATGCCTTTGTCCACGCCAATATCGGCCCTTATGATACGCCAGTCACCCGCGCTATCTTGCGCGCTGATGCTGAATTAAAGCAGGTCGCGCCGAATCTGACGTTTATTTATGATCCGCAGATCACGCCGGATGATCTGCTGCTGGAAGTTGCCCGTAATATCTGCGCGTGCAGCAAGCCGCATATCGCCAACGGCCCGCTGCATGATAATATTTTCACAAAAGGGGGTTATGGCATTGTCAGTTGTTACAACTCGCTGCCACTGGGCGGCGGCGGCAGTACGCTGGTACGGCTGAACCTGAAAGTCATCGCTGAAGGCAGCCGCTCTCTAGAGGAATTCTTTACCCAGCGGCTGCCACATTATTGCCAGCAACAATTGGCTATTATCGATGCGCGCTGCGACTTCCTGTATCAACAATCCGGTTTCTTTGAGCATAGTTTCCTTGTGCAGGAGGGGCTGATCACCGCCGATCGTTTTGCGCCAATGTTCGGCATGTACGGGCTGGCTGAAGCGGTCAATATCCTGTGCGATAAAGCGAACATCGCAGGGCGCTACGGCAAAGATGAGCAGGCCAATGCCCTCGGCTACCGCATCAGCGAGCAACTGGCGGCATTTGTTGAAAATACGCCAGTCAAACATGGCTGGAAGCAACGCGCGCTGCTGCATGCGCAATCCGGCATCAGTTCCGATATCGGTACCACGCCAGGCGCGCGTCTGCCTTATGGCGATGAACCCGATCCGATTACCCATTTGCTGGCCGTTGCGCCGCACCACGCCTGGTACAAAGCCGGGATCAGCGATATTTTAACCCTTGACGAAACTGTCAAACGCAACCCACAGGCCGTAGTACAACTCTGCCGCGGTGCGTTTAACGCCGGAATGCGTGAATTTACCGTCAACGTCGCGGGCAATGATTTGGTGCGTGTTACCGGTTATATGGTGCGTCTGTCGGACCTGGAGAAATTCCGCGCCGCAGGTTCACGCACCAACACCACCTGGCTGGGTGAAGAAGCCGCACGCAATACGCATATTCTTGAGCGACAACCCCGAGTGGTAAGCCATGAGCAGCAGATGCGCTTTCGTCAGTAACCTGATCCCTTTCTCCTGCGTCGACGGGCCGGGCAGCCGCCTGGCGCTGTTTTTACAGGGCTGTAATCTGCGCTGTAAGAGCTGCCACAATCCGTGGACGATCGGCCGCTGCAATCACTGCGGTGACTGCGTGCCAGGTTGTCCGCATCAGGCGCTGGCGTTTGACGGCGGGCAAGTACAGTGGAACGCCGTCACCTGCCAGCAGTGCGATACCTGCCTGCAAATGTGTCCGCAACAGGCAACGCCGATGGCACAGTCGATGTCTGTGGAGGAGGTGGTGGCGAAGATCCGCAAAGCCGCGTTATTCATTGAAGGCCTCACAGTCAGCGGCGGCGAGGCCACATTACAACTGCCGTTTCTGCACGCGCTGTTTTCTACGCTGCGTGCCGATCCGCAGCTGTGCCATCTGACCTGTCTTGTTGACAGTAACGGAATGCTGAGCGAAACCGGCTGGCATAAGTTGCTGCCGGTTTGCGACGGGGCAATGATCGATCTAAAAGCCTGGGGCAGCGAACATCACCGTTTTCTCACCGGGCGGGATAATGCGCTGGTGAAAAATAGTCTGCGCCTGCTGGCAGCACAGAACAAGCTGGCTGAAGTGCGTTTGCTGGTGATCCCGCAACATAGCGACTATTTGCTGCATGTTGACGCACTGGCGGCGTTTATCTGTGAACTGGGGCATATTCCGGTACGGCTCAACGCATTCCACGCGCACGGCGTTTACGGCGAGGCAAAAAGCTGGCGTAGCGCAACCGAAGGAGATATCGAACCGCTGGCGGAAGCGCTGCAACAGCGCGGCGTCACCACCGTGCTGCGCCCGGCGCTATACCTGTAAAGCGAAAAGCTGCTGCGTATTCTCCAGTAACGTTTGGGCGATCACATCCGGGGCTTCAGGGCGCAATTCACACAGCGTGGCAAAAACCCGCGCCGCCTGTTCCGGTCGGTTAGGCTGCCCCTGGAAGCCATTCAGCGGCATATCCGGCGCATCAGTCTCCAGCAACAATGCGGATAGCGGCAACTGCGCCATTACATCACGGGTTTTACTGGCGCGTGGATAAGTGATCGTTCCGCCGACACCAATGTAATACCCCAGTTCGATAAAACGCTGCGCCTGCTGCAGGCTACCGGAAAAACCGTGAACCACGCCGGTGCGCGGCAAAGCCTGCTTTTTCAGGTGCAACGCCAGTTTGTCATGCGTACGACGCGAATGAAGGATTACAGGCAAATCAAAGCGTTTCGCCAGTTCTAGCTGCGCATCCAGCACCTGCTGCTGGCGTTCAAACTGCGGGTTATCGCGATAGAGATCAAGACCGATCTCGCCAATCGCCACCACCTTTTCCGGCCTGGCGGCCAGCGCCTGCTCAAGCTGCTCAAGGCTTTGCGCCGTATGTTCTTCAATCACAATCGGATGCAGACCCAGCGCGGCATACAGCGCAGAATACTCGCGCGCCAGAGAGCAAACGCGATCGAAATAGCGCGCAGCGATGGCGGGTACGATAATACACCCGACACCATTGTCTGCCGCGCGGGCAATACTGGCGATTTCATCACCCGTGAAGGGCGGAAAATCAAAATGACAGTGCGTATCGATAAAGCGGAAACTCACGCCGTATCCTCTTTATTAATGGGTAAGTCGTTGGCTTGTACTGCATTAACCAGCGGCGCATCCAGCACATCGTTGGCGACAGCAGCAGGCGGCAACACGCAGGTGGCAGAAACGGGCGCGGCAACAACTGCGGGCGGCACAACAAGGGGAGCCGACACCAGAGTATGGCGAATCAGCGGCGGGGTTTCCACCAGCAATTTCCCTACCGTCGCCAGAAAATAACGACCACACAGGCGGCCGATTTTATAATCATCGCGTAGCGCCGGTAACCGGCTGCCCAGCGCCATGCTATGCAAAAGTTTCGGCGGATAGATTTCAAGTATGCGTAGTTTTCCCGGCGGTGTTTCGATAAACCGCTGAATCGCCGAATAACTTTTCTCGTGGTGCTGCACCAGATTAACCAGCGGCTGCAAACTGCTGTCGCCCAGCCAACGTTCCATACGTTTAAACCACTGCGGCGTGTAGTACATCTGAGAAGGCACGGTGCGGATCACTACGATGGTTTTCGCTCCGCGCTTAGCCGCTTCCTGAACCGGGATCGCATCGCTGACGCCGCCATCAAGATATTTCACGCCATTGAGCGACACCCCGGAACGGTAAAAACCCGGAATGGCGCTGGAGGCGCGGATCTGATCCAGCCACGTCTGGTGGGTCGGCGCAAAATATTCCGCAGTGTAATCATCCTGGCGGCAAGCGCACATATAGAACGCTTTACCAGCATCAAAAGAACGCGCGGCAAAATCCATCGCCAGCGGCATCTGGCGGGATGTCGAATCAACCAACCAGTCGAGATCGATAAGGTTACCGCCGCGCACAAAGCGCACCGGGTCAAAAAAGTCACGCGTGGTGGTGTAGCGCATGATCACTTTGCGGGCATAGCCGGGCTGGTTGCAAACATAAGCCGAGAGGTTTTGCGCACCCGCCGAGGTACCAAAGTAAAGATCGAAGGGGTTAAAGTCCGCCTGCATAAACTCGTCCAGTACCCCGGCGGTGAAAATGCCACGCTGGCCCCCGCCTTCGCACACCAGCGCGAGACGGCCCGGACGAAACGGTTTTAACGCCAGAGGCGCAATATTGCCCAGCGTTATTGGAATATATTGCCCCACCGTGTTTTCCTTTTGGCTGCGTTGTATCTGTCAAAGTAACGCAATTTCTGCCGGGCCGAAATAGTAAAGCCAGTCACGAGGACTGGCTTTAATGTAAGCGAAATTTAAGCACTAGCTACTCGATGGATGCTATGGACGCCGACGGCCCATAAACAGGCTGACCAGGAACAGGACGATACCGACGATAAAGACGATTTTCGCCGCACCTGCTGCCGTCCCCGCCAGAGTACCAAAGCCCAGAGCGGCGGCAATTAACGCGATAACCAGAAATATAATGCCCCAACGAAACATAAGACTCTCCTTTACCATAGTTAATGTCGACCGCTTACGATGAGCGCTCAGGCTGCTCATCTGCGATATTTTCCCGGCACGTATTCGTCGCGCCCGTCCACGCGAGCGCTGACGTTTTCAGGAATTGTTACTTAACTTTTAGATCGTTTTTGACGCTTTTAACGCCCTCAACCGCTTTTGCGATACTTTCGGCGCGTTCACTTTGGGCCTGAGAATCAACCGTACCGGACAACTGCACGACGCCGTCGGTGGTTTCAACTTTCACCTTACGAGACGGTACAACGTCATCGGCCAGCAATTTGGCTTTGATTTCACTGGTTGTAGCGGTGTCACCCGCATAACCTTTTATTGACTGGTTTTTCCCGTCGCGGACATGCAGCTTGTCGCTTACCGAAGCAACGCCTTCCACACCTTTGGCCACAGAGACGGCCTGTTCGGCCTGCGCCTGGCTTTCAACGAAGCCGCTCAGCGTTACTACTTTGTTGTCCGTTTTGACGGAAATATCGGTGCTCTTAATACTTTCATGATCCACCAGTGCCGCTTTCACTTTTGCAGTGATGGCGCTGTCATCCATGAATCCACCGACTTTAGTCATCGATCTGTCGATCTTTTCCCCCACGCCGGATGCGGCATTTTGCGCTTTGTCGGTGATAGTGTTTGCCGCAAAAGTGGAACCACTTGCCACTACAGAGCCCAGTACGACGGCCAGCAGAGTTTTAGAAATCTTCAGTTTTGTCATAGTCATCGATGTTATTCCTGTTGGTTTGCCCACAATTTGTGGCCGCTTGCAGCAACTCAGGCTGCTTAACTGCCATGGCGAAAGATCACACAATCCAGGGTCGAATAGTTGCAGATACAATGCCGCTCCTTATCTGACTTAGGTGGTTATTAATCTCATTTAGTGAGCAAAAGTGTGAATAAAAGCCCACTAAAAACGAAATTAACAGGACTTTTATCCGTCTAAAATGTCATCACTTTGTTAAATATAGAACACTATCGACAGAAATCCCGGCTAACAGGTTAAAAAGCGAGCAGAGAGTAAAAAAAGGGTGGGTTTTAAGAACATTCCGCAAGGGGCTAAAAAGACAGGAAAAGTGCCGGAGCACGGCGAATACCGTGCTCCGTGGGGGATTAATGCTCGCGCGTTTTATGGAAAGTGACTTCCGGATAGCGTTCCTGCGTCAGGTTCAGGTTCACCATCGTCGGCGCGATATAGGTCAGGTTATCGCCGCCATCGAGCGCCAACTGGATCTCGTTCTTACGCTTAAACTCTTCGAATTTCTTCACGTCACTGCTTTCAACCCAGCGCGCCGTCGCCACGTTAACGGATTCATACACCGCTTCTACGTTGTACTCGCTCTTTAGGCGCGACACGACCACGTCAAACTGCAACACACCAACTGCGCCCACGATCAGATCGTTGTTGGCGATGGGGCGGAATACCTGCACCGCGCCCTCTTCCGAAAGCTGCACCAGCCCTTTCAGCAACTGTTTCTGCTTCAGCGGATCGCGCAGACGGATACGGCGGAACAGCTCCGGGGCAAAGTTCGGAATACCGGTGAACTTCATCATTTCACCCTGAGTAAAGGTATCACCAATCTGAATGGTGCCGTGGTTGTGCAGCCCGATAATGTCACCAGGATAAGCTTCTTCAACGTGCGAACGGTCGCCGGCCATAAAGGTCAGCGCGTCAGAGATAACCACATCCTTACCGGTGCGCACCTGACGCAGCTTCATCCCTTTTTCGTATTTACCTGACACCACGCGCATAAATGCTACGCGGTCGCGGTGTTTCGGATCCATGTTCGCCTGGATCTTAAAGACGAAGCCGGTGAATTTGCTGTCGTCTGCTTTCACTTCGCGCAGATCCGTTTTACGCGGCATTGGCGCTGGCGCCCACTCAACCAGGCCGTCCAGCATATGGTCAACGCCGAAGTTACCCAGCGCGGTGCCGAAGAAGACCGGGGTAATTTCACCGCTCAGGAACAGCTCTTTATCGAACTCGTTGGATGCGCCCTGAACCAGTTCCAGCTCATCACGCAGTTGATGCGCCAGATCTTCACCCACCGCTTTGTCGAGATCCGGGTTGTTCAGCCCTTTAACGATACGAACTTCCTGAATCGTATGGCCCTGCCCAGTCTGATAAAGATAAGTTTCATCTTTATAGAGATGGTAAACGCCTTTAAATAACTTACCGCAGCCAATCGGCCAGGTGATGGGCGCGCAGGCGATCTTCAGCTCGTTTTCCACTTCATCCAGCAATTCCATTGGATCGCGGATGTCACGGTCGAGTTTGTTCATAAAGGTCAGGATCGGCGTATCGCGCAGACGGGTAACTTCCATCAGTTTGCGGGTTCGATCTTCAACACCTTTTGCTGCATCGATAACCATCAGGCAGCAGTCCACCGCCGTTAACGTACGGTAGGTATCTTCGGAGAAGTCTTCGTGCCCCGGGGTATCCAGCAGGTTCACCAGACACTGGCGATACGGGAACTGCATCACGGAAGTAGTGATGGAGATCCCACGCTGTTTTTCCATCTCCATCCAGTCGGATTTTGCATGCTGGCTGGAACCGCGACCTTTTACTGTGCCGGCGGTCTGAATTGCCTGTCCGAACAGCAAGACCTTTTCGGTGATGGTGGTTTTACCCGCATCGGGGTGCGAGATGATGGCGAACGTACGGCGCTTCGCCACCTCTTGTAAATAAGGAGACAACGTCATAATAAAAATCTTCTGTGTAATTGCGCGGCCTCAGGCCACGCGATGAAATATGAAAAATGCGACTATTGTACTCAACAGCGAAGTGCAGACAATCAATGTTTACACAGGCGTTGCTCCAGTTCGTTGAGGGACGTTACGGTCCAGGTCGGGTTAATGCTTTCAGGCAGCGCGCGATTGTGCGCATTCAGCCAGCAGGTGGATAGCCCGGCGTTGATGCCGCCCAGAATGTCAGATTCTGCCGTATCGCCCACCATCATGACGCGCTCGCGATCCGGGTTACCGGCCAGTTGTAACGCGTGATCGAAAATGCGGCGATCGGGCTTGGCGACACCGATTTCTTCAGAGATCACCAATAAATCAAAATAGTCACGCAAGCCGGTGCGTTCCAGGCGAGTTTGCTGCAACGCGGTAAAACCGTTGGTAATGATACCCAGCTTCTCCTTGCCTTTCAGGTTGCCGAGCAGCGAAACGGCGCCCGGCAACGGAGAGCAAATCTCAGCCATCGCATTAAGAAACGCGTCGTTCAGCGAACCCGCCGGAACGTTCAGGCGCTCAGACCAGCCCTGAAAACGGCGGTGTTGCAGTTGCAGCGCGGTGATGGCGCCATTCTGGTAATCAACCCACAACGGCTTATTAACAGACTGATACTCAAGAAAGTCCTGGTCGGTGAATGTCACGCTATAGTCAAGAAACATCCGTTGTAAGCCGCCAAACGCATCAAAGGTAAACAGCGTTTCGTCAGCATCAAAGAGTATCCAGTCCCATTTCATTACATCACCTTTTTAAATTGACAGGGCCATCACTATCGCGTCTTCGCGCCCGTTGGCGGTGGGATAGTAATTGCGGCGGATTGTCGCCTCGTTAAAACCTAAACTTTCATACAGTGCAATCGCGCCTACGTTAGACGCGCGCACTTCCAGCCACAGGGTTAATACCTCGCGGGCTTCCAGTTCGCGGATCAGATGTTCCAGCAACTGGCGGCCAAACCCTTTGCGTTGCCAGGCGGGATCAACCGCGATGTTGAACAATGTGGCTTCATCCAGCACAACCTGCGTAATGGCAAAAGCCGCCATCTCATCGCCCACCATTAGCCGGTAGTTGAGGTAGCGATCCCCTTGATTGCTGGCGAAGGTCTTTTCGCTCCAGGGGAAGGCGTGCGCCCGTGTTTCAATCTGATATGCGCGGGCTAAATCAGCCGTGCTGAGGGAAGAAATCGTGTTCATGTTCGCAGATTTGTTGCCATAACGCGGCGCGTGCCGCAGGGTTAGCGCGTAATTCATCCACGCCGGGCGTTGCGACCTGTGCACCCGCCAGCGACTGCGGTTCATCGACGCCCAGCCACCAACTGTTGCACTGGCTGCCCGGCGGCAGCATCGCGACGCGATCCGGCGTCAACTGTAATACCTGATCCGCCGTAATGGTAAGCGCACGCAGTACGTCGCTCACCAGCGGTTCGGCAAGCATCGGCGGTTCGAAAGCGACCATCACCAGACGAATATGCGCAGGCAGCGAAATGGCGATTTCGCCCTGCAACACTGCCGGGCGTCGCAAGCTCCACTGAGTAATGCCCAGTTGCTGTAATTGCCAGTCGCGTCGGGAAGTCATAGCGAAACACTCCTGTGTGTCAGGCGCGCAAATATAGCAAACTCGGCGAAAATGCGCCATCAACGACGCTCGTCAACAAAGAGGCTGTTTGCAGGATAAAGTGTATACACAAAATCATTCACACTGCGTCGAAGCGGCAAGACTGCACAGCCGCTTACATAAGTAAGTGACAGGGGTGCAAAGGTGAAGCCAACAAAGAGGCAGTTTGAAGGATAATGTGTATAATCGCCGCCTGAGTTAAACGAGGAACCCCATTCATGTCTGCTTTTACCCCGGCAAGTGAAGTCTTGCTGCGCCACAGTGATGATTTCGAAACCAACCGCATTCTGTTTGCCGGTGATTTGCAGGATGACCTGCCCGCTCGTCTGGAGACGGCTGAAAGCCGTGCCTGGACACAACAGTATCATCAGTGGCAAACCTTAAGCCAGCAGATGGGCGAACGCGCCTGTTACAGCCTGGTCGCTGACAATGATACGATCGGCGAAGTCGATACGCTGATCTATTACTGGCCAAAAAACAAACCAGAAGCGCAGTTTCAACTAATGAACCTGCTGTCGCTGCTACCAGTCGGCTGCGATATTTTCGTCGTCGGCGAAAACCGTAGCGGCGTGCGAAGCGCCGAGCAGATGCTGGCTGCATATTGCCCGCTCAATAAAATAGACAGCGCGCGTCGCTGCGGCCTGTATTACGGTCGTCTGGAGAAGAAATCTGACTTTGATGCAAATGGTTTCTGGGGTGAGTATGCGCTGGGCGATCTGACGATTAAAACCCTGCCGGGCGTCTTTAGTCGTGACGGATTAGATGTGGGCAGCCAGTTGTTGCTCTCGACCCTGACGCCGCACACGAAAGGTAAAGTGCTGGATGTTGGCTGCGGCGCCGGTGTGTTGGCAGCGGTGCTGGCGAGCCATTCGCCGAAAGTGCGTTTAACCCTGTGCGACGTTTCCGCTCCGGCGGTAGAAGCCAGCCGCGCGACGCTCGCCGCCAACGGCTTTGAAGGGGAGGTCTTTGCCAGCAATGTCTTCTCTGAAGTCACTGGTCGCTTCGATATGATTATTTCCAATCCGCCGTTCCATGATGGCCTGCAAACCAGTCTTGAAGCCGCGCAAACATTGATACGCGGCGCGGTGCGTCATCTGAACAGCGGTGGCGAGCTGCGCATTGTCGCTAACGCCTTCCTACCGTACCCGGAGGTATTAGATCAGACCTTCGGTTTCCATGAAGTGCTCGCTCAGACTGGGCGTTTCAAGGTTTACCGCACGGTAATGACGCGCCAGGCGCTGAAATAATCACTTTTCTCCCGGCGAGCGCTGTTCGCCGGGTCTCTTCTTTTTACCCATCCACAGCGCCCATTTTTGCAGCAATCAGTGTTGTTCTCAGCAATTAGCTATTGACGAAAAATTGAAAACATCTAGAATGCGCCTCCGTGGTAACGATACTTCAAAGGTATCGATGGTATGCGAAGGTGGCGGAATTGGTAGACGCGCTAGCTTCAGGTGTTAGTGTCCTTACGGACGTGGGGGTTCAAGTCCCCCCCCTCGCACCATAAACCACGCAGATATCGCTCGCACTGTGCGAAGGTGGCGGAATTGGTAGACGCGCTAGCTTCAGGTGTTAGTGTTCTTACGGACGTGGGGGTTCAAGTCCCCCCCCTCGCACCAACGAGGCGATATCTAAAAAGTAAGATGACTGTGCGAAGGTGGCGGAATTGGTAGACGCGCTAGCTTCAGGTGTTAGTGTCCTTACGGACGTGGGGGTTCAAGTCCCCCCCCTCGCACCAGATATCTTATACTCTCCCTGTATAACTCCGCTGTTACACCATCGTTTTCAAGTTCAGCAACATCATTATCATTCCCCCGACCAGAGCAACGCCTGAAGGCAACAGAACGAAATGCCGTAACCGCTTATGGTAAAGCATCACCGGAGTCAGCAATAAACCCAGTAAAATCACCATCCGCCATGCGTTGATCGAAACATCAGCCAGTGCCAGAACGGCAACAATCATGCCCGGCAGAACGATCCCCCAACCACTTCCCAACGCTCGCTGCAACATGTTTTCATCTCTGATATCGATAATGATAACTAATATTATATGATATTATTTCTCATTTGTCAGCATACTGCCGCTATCACAATATACAGAGATCGCTCATCTTCTGATGACAGACATTCATTAAGGTGATAAATTAAGCATTGCTTAAATAAAAATCCAAATCACTAATTTTTCGCGATGACTGTTTCTTCGCGTTATTTCTTTCCTTATCGACTCACTACATAGTGTTACATTGCGGATAAATAACGATTTTTAGGTATGACATTACAAACCTGGCAATCTCTATGTAACAAGAGATATCGATTGTCCCTGCGACTCTTCTTGCTACTCAATGCACTCTCAGCAATGTTCTCCATGGCTCTGCCGCTCTATAACCAGCGCGTCTTCACGCTGCCAGCATGTATTATTTTTGCGGTGAGCGCCGTGTTGCCCGCATGGCACAGATACTATCCGAAAAAGAAAATCAGTATTCCCTTGATTTCTCTTATGTTCGGCAGCCTTTGGGCATGGCATGTGATCGTAAAAATTGGTTTATTCCAGCATAACGCCTCATCATATTTGCTGATCGCCCTGCTAAATGTCCTCTTTATTGGCTCGATTGCTTTCTCTAATAACGTTGCCGCGTTTCTGCTGCACTCATTGCCGGTATTCACCGCTTGCCTCTATTTCTCCGGATCGGAGAACGAGCTCCGTTTAATATTTAGTTTTGCTTTGCCGGTATTAGGTATCGCCATACAACATGCGATTCAGCAGCGTAATGATAATTTCGCCCAGGCGTTAATGAACCGTTTAATGCAGGAACGGAAGACCTTGAACGATTTGAGCATGCTGGATCCTCTTACCGGGTTATATAACCGCCGCGGGCTGCAATCCAAAATCGATAACCTACTGGCGCTGGATGATAGTTCGCGGTTTGTGCTGCTGCTGGATATCGACCACTTCAAAGCTTATAACGACCACTACGGCCATATGATGGGCGATCAGGCGCTGATTCGCGTCTCAGCGGCATTGCGGGATGCCGTGCGTTCCCGCGATATCGTCGCGCGCTTTGGCGGTGAAGAATTCATGATCCTGATGAATAATACCGATCTGGAACATGCGCGTCTGGCTGCCGAGCGCATTCGTCAGAAAGTGTACGATCTGAAGATCCCACATATGTTTAATGAAAGTGTCGCCACTAATGTCACCATCAGCATTGGTATTGCACCATTGCTGGATGACAATATCGACGCAGCTATTGAGCGGGCAGATAAAGCGTTATATGAAGCCAAACATTTGGGCCGCAACAATATTCTGGTCAGCGGGGAATTGCGCCTCGCCTGAGGCGTAGCAGCGCTAACTTTACGATAAAAATCTTGCTATCGATTTTACCTGTGGATAGGATTGTTAATTATTATCATTTACATTCCATATCCAACCAGCCCATGACTTACCGTACCGCATCGATCACTGAACATGTTATCTGGCGAAGTCATCTCGTTGATGAACGCGATTCGCTGGCTAATGCTATGCGGGAAACTATCGCCAGCACGCGCCCCCATCTGCTCGATTTTATCCGCTTTAATGAACCCGTTCCCTGGCAAGCGCAGACGTTGGCAGAATGGTCACGGCCAGCCGCGCTACAATCGCTGATTGCGACTTATTCCGATCATATTTACCGTCACCAACTGGCGCAGCCGCGCGAAAACAAACCGCTGCTGTCACTATGGGCACAATGGTATCTGGGATTAATGGTGCCGCCCTTGCTACTGGCATTGTTAACGCAAAAAAACGCTATTAGCCTCGCACCTGAACATTTTCACGTTGAATTCCATGAAACAGGTCGCGCGGCCTGTTTCTGGATTGATGTACAGCAGAATCATCAACTGACCTCACAAAATGATGCACAGCGGATTACCGCACTGGTTTCACAGGCGATGCTCCCGGTAGTTCAGGCACTGGAAGACACGGGCGATATCAATGGCAAACTTATCTGGAGCAACACCGGCTATCTGATCAACTGCTGTCTGGGTGAGATGATCCCGCTGCTGGGTGAAGCACGCGTCACGGAATTACGCCAGACCTGTTTCTTCGAAAAACAGTTTTCCGACTGCAGCGACAATCCGCTGTGGCGCACTGTTGTACTGCGCGATGGCGCGCTGGTACGTCGTACCTGCTGCCAGCGTTACCGGTTGCCGGATGTGCAACAGTGCGGCGACTGCACGCTGAAATAATCAGGGAGGCGTTACGCCTCCCTGATTATCCTTGATCCTGTTTTAAGCGACCTGTTTTTCATCCTCTGTACGCCGAGCCTCTTCCGCCTCCTGCTCCAGGAGCTGTTTCTCATACACTTTAAAGAAGGGGAAATAGATGACGGCAGAAATACAGGCAAGCAGTATGATAAGAATCGCGGCACGGAAATCCCAGCCGAGCGCCCACGCTCCGCCAATCGGTGCAGGCGCCGTCCACGGCACCACAGAAATCACTCTGCCGATCAGATCCAGCTTCATGGCTGCCCACGCAACAATGGCATTGACTGTCGGCGCCAGCAGGAAAGGAATAAAGAACACCGGATTCATGACAATCGGGGTGCCGAAAATCACCGGTTCATTGATATTGAAGAGGCTGGGCACTACGCTCAACCGACCAATCGAGCGCAGATGAACCGAGCGGCTGCGTAAATAGCAGAACACTAGCCCCATTGTCGCACCGGAGCCGCCTATCACGATAAAGAAAGTCCAGAACGCTTCCATAAAGATGTGCGGCAACGGTGCGCCCTGCGCCAGCGCGCTCTGGTTGATCCCCAGATTAGTTAACCAGAACATTTGCAGCATGCCCGAAACAATAGCCGCGCCGTGAATACCGGCAAACCACAACAGATGAGCAATAATCACCGCCAGCAGGATCGCTGGCAGAGAATCCGCCGCCGCTACCAGCGGTTTGAACAGCGCCATAATGGCCTGTGGAATAAGCATAGTGAACTGCGACTGGATCAGCAGGCTTAACGGGTAGAGTGTCAGCACGACGACAAGCACCGGGATCAGCAGATCAAACGAGTTTTTGATCATCGGCGGCACCTGGTCCGGCAGACGGATGCCAATATTGTGCGCCTTCAGGAAACGCATCATTTCGACACAGTAAATCGCCACCAGTATTGCGGTGAAAATACCGGTTCCGCCCAGGCTGTCTACCGGAAGCGTACCTTTGGTTTTCGGGGCCGCAACCAGTAAAAACGCCATCAGCGACAGCATTGCGCACATGAAAGGATCGAGTTGGTGCGACTTCACGTAATGCTTACCGAGGTTATAAGCAATCGCCGCACAGATATAAATGGACATAATGCCCATCGTCATATCGAAAGGCGTGAGGATCCGCCATTCATACTGTTTCGCCAGATCCAGCCAGGCGCGCGCAAAGCCCCAAGTGGTATCCGGTGAAAAAGGCGGATAGGCAAAGACCAATAAGAATGAGCCAACAATCATAAACGGCATCGCAGAAATAAAGCCGTCACGGATGGCCATAACATGACGTTGAGAAGAGATCCGCCCGGCGATCGGGCTGACATAGTTTTCTATAAACCGGAAAATCAGGTTAAACGCAGCATGGTTAGCAGACATATCAGCTCTCCTGTCGGACTAAAAAAATAAGCGCACTAGCGAATGTTTTGCCGTGCAGCGATCCATTTTTAGGTTTGAAACCATGCGGGTTTTTAAACCAGCATTACAACAAAGCAGTGTAGGTTTCATAGACGGCTCTTTTTTGCTTTTATGTACAGAAGGAAGGACAAAATGAGTATTAACCCGCGATGTGAGCACTGCAACCGGTTACTGTAACCGGTTTCCTCGATTGTGAAGGCGATCGAGAAACTTTGTAGGGAGGTTTGTTACATCGGGATATTTACATGGATAACAAGCTTATGACAGATTAATAGCGGTCCCAGTCAGGAGAACATCATGAGTTTGCAGTCCGTGCGGCAATTCTTTGCCGACAACGCCCCCGATATCGATATTATTGAGCTGAACCAAAGTACCGCGACTGTTGCACTGGCCGCCGCCGCGCACCATGTTGAACCAGGACAAATCGCCAAAACGCTGTCATTAAAAGTGAAAAACGAAGTTATTCTCGTCGTTGCTAAAGGCGACGCACGGCTGGATAACAAAAAACTGAAAAACACCTTTGGCGCGAAAGCTCGCATGCTGAGCAGCGATGAGGTTGTTGTGGTTACCGGGCATCCGGTGGGCGGTGTCTGTCCGTTTGGGTTAGAAAACCCGTTGGCAATCTATTGTGATATCTCACTAAAACAGTATCCGGAAGTCCTGCCCGCTGCGGGAGCAATCCACAGCGCAGTTCGCATTTCTCCTGAGCGAATGGCTGAACTCACCCGCGCAAAATGGATTGACGTTTGCCTGTAAGTTCACAGTGCCAGGTGCAGCCCGCCTGGCGCTTAAACGTCGCTGAACTACATCAGCTCCGACGTTGAACGAGGAGCTGGTGGGCTCCAGGTCAAAATGTCTGCGGCATCCAATAACCCGACGTCAGACGTAACGCCCAGCTTCGTCATCGCGTTGAACTTATGCGCGCGAATGGTTTTCACGTTCCGATCCAACAACGAGGCTATCTCAGCCAGCGAAAAACCTCGCCTCAAGTAATTCAGGAGCTCCCATTCTGTAGGGCTGAGCATCCGGCACTGGCTCACGTACCAATTATTGATCATGTTTTCATTAATACGCCGTGTTTCACCCAGTAGCATCCCCAATTGCTCCTGTAATACAGGCAGCGGAGACGATTTGCTCAAAATACCATGCAGTCTCGAGGGAGAGAGATGCCCGACCAATTGGGCTTCTCGATCGTCTCCTGCCAGAACAATATGCTGAACATCGTGGTAAGAAAGCGAGAGCCAGTGCAAACACACCAGGCACTCCCGCCGTTCTTTCCTGTGACCCAAAAGTGAATAGATAACAGAAAAAAAGGGTGTGTGCTTCAATGCCTGACGAAACACCGAATGCTCGTTAAAAAAATGAAACGAATACTTATTAATAGACGATTCACTAAATAAATGTCGTAATCCTTCCCGACTCATTGCGCACTTTTCAATAATGGCGACATTTCCCTTTTTGTGGCTATTCCCCATTCATTTCCGTCTCCATATATCGCGTCTGAATTCAGTTCTGCCATTCCCTGGCTGCTATTAATCCATATATATAAATCTGCATTACTCTGTAATGATAACCGCCTCATTGCACTATTTTTCTGCGCGCTCACTGTTTTATTACTTTTTTTGAGCAGCATTGCAATTTGTTTTATTCCCAAACCTTTTCCAAGAAGACGTAACACGTTACGTTCAGATAAAGTCAGTATTTTACTTAGATGAGCATCAGCGGCCCTCCTGCTCATTCCCTCAGGTATAAGTGCCCGGCTAATTTCTCCCTCACTCCCGTATCCGTGGCGAATAGCATTAATCACCCCTTCAACGGGTTCCTGGCTAGAGAGTAACGTGATACGCGGGCGTAACAAAAACTCCATTGCCACAGGCAGCACCGTACGTGGCGTGAAAAAGATCCAGCGTGAGCTATTGCTTTGAGAAAAAAGAGAATAATAAGCCTTACATCGCCTTCTCGCGTAGAAAGGCTCGTCAGAGATGTCAACAATAACCAGGCGAGCGCTCTTTAATTGCAGCAGATCTATCTCTTCTACACAAGAATAATAATTGAGGATGTATTCAGGAAAATGATGTTTAAGTATACCGCCAATCCCGGCCATCAGAAGCGGAGTCTGGCTAATAATAATCCCATGAGTATGGTCTGCTGATAACATAAAATCTCCACATCCATTTGCAAGTTCTATCAATCCGCATGATGACTTTTTCCAATAGTAACCACAGATAAAGACATTATCTGGATAAACGTCGCCAAAATAATTGACGAAATTTATGAGTTGGGGTCAAACATAAAGAGCCGAAATTATAGTATTAACAATTTATATGTCAATATGATATATCAACAATCAGATTATTTTGCATATCATTAAAAAATAAAAAGTAAATTTAAATTAATCAAAGGAAATATAATTAAGATAAGAATAACAACCTTAACAAATGATCAATAAATACATAACAAAAATCAGGGTATTATCTGAAAATAAAAATTCACTTTTTCTTTTCATATGATTTTTTATAAAAAATCTCAAATGAGTTCTGAACCGGATAATTAAGAAGACCTCAGAGCACACTTCAGCGTGACTTACTGCACAAATCTTGATCTACCTGAGCGCTATTCTGCCTATCACTTGTGCTAAAACTATCTTTTATGCTCCATCCTTCGCGAGCGTTGTGTTAACAGATACCAGGGTAATCATGCAAACAGACCAGTCATCACAGCGCGCTATTACGCGATTGTGTATCCAGTGTGGCCTTTTTTTATTGCAACATGGCGCAGAGAGCGCATTAGTGGAGGAGCTATCAACACGCCTGGGCATCGCGCTGGGTATGGACAGCGTTGAAAGTCTCATCTCCTCTAACGCCATTGTTCTGACAACCATCAAAGACGGGCAATGCCTGACTTCAACGCGTAAAAACAACGATCGCGGAATCAATATGCACGTCGTAACGGAAATACAGCATATCGTGATCATGACCGAACATAAGCTGCTGGATGCCAGGGGCGTTGAAAAGCGGTTTGCCCAGGTTAAACCGCTGCGCTACCCACGCTGGCTGGTCACGCTTATGGTTGGCCTCTCCTGCGCCTGTTTCTGCAAACTCAATAACGGCGGCTGGGACGGCGCATTTATTACGTTTTGCGCCAGCAGCGTGGCGATGTACGTGCGGCTGCTACTGGCGAATCGCCATATGCATCCACAGATTAATTTCTGTGTTACCGCCTTTGTGGCCACGACCGTTTCTGGCTTGATGCTGACACTTCCTGCCTTTATTCATTCATCAACCGTCGCCATGGCCGCCAGCGTGCTGTTGCTGGTACCCGGTTTTCCGCTGATAAACGCAGTTGCAGATATGTTCAAAGGCCATATAAACACCGGTCTTGCGCGCTGGGCTATCGCCAGCTTATTAACCCTTGCCACCTGTATCGGCGTGGTGATGGCAATGACACTGTGGGGGCTACGCGGATGGATGTGATCGCCTTTGTTCTGGCACTTTTACAAGATATGTTGCTGGCCGCAATCCCCGCAGTCGGGTTTGCCATGGTTTTCAACGTTCCACATCGCGCCCTGCCCTGGTGCGCGCTTCTTGGCGCAGTAGGCCACGGTTCCCGCTTTGCGCTGATGTACTGGGGTTTTAATATCGAATGGTCAACCTTTGTTGCCGCCATGCTGGTGGGATCAATAGGCATTCGCTGGTCGCGTTGGTATCTGGCGCATCCTAAAGTGTTTACTGTGGCGGCAGTAATTCCAATGTTTCCGGGCATCTCGGCCTACACAGCGATGGTTTCCGCTGTGAAAATTGGCCACTTTGGCTACAGCGAAGAGTTAATGATCCTGTTACTGACGAATTTCCTGAAAGCCTCATCGATCGTTGGCGCGCTTTCTATTGGCCTGTCGATTCCCGGGCTGTGGATATACCGCAAACGCCCGCGCGTTTGAGATTTGTTTTCTGGCGAGGCCAGCAAAAAAATACCTTGCAATTAAATCGTGCGCTATCTATATTAAAAAACATGAAAACGACACCGACCAAAAATGCACAGCTCGCCTTAGATAACCAGTTTTGTTTTGCGCTCTACTCAACAAACCTGGCGCTGCATAAGCTCTACCGGCAGCTTCTGGCTCCGCTGAATCTTACCTATCCACAGTATCTGGTAATGCTGGTGCTGTGGGAACAGGACGACATCACCGTGTCAGAGATTGGTGAGCGCCTGTTTCTGGATTCAGCAACGCTAACGCCGCTGCTTAAACGGCTGGAAAGCGCAGGGCTGATCCGTCGTCAGCGTTCACGCCAGGATGAGCGGCAAGTGGTGATTACGTTAAGCGAAAGCGGGCGCGCGTTGCAGCAGCAAGCGACGTCCATTCCGCAAGCGATAGGCTGTGCTATGGCCTGCGATAACGCGACGCTGCACGATATCAAGCAGCAACTGGAACAGTTTCGCCAGAACTTTCAACGGGCATGAACTCCCTTTTGCAGGGAGTTTACCTCAACAAACAAATAGCACACTATTTTATAGTAAACACTCAAATAATTAAGGAACCTGCCATGTCATTAGAAAAAGTCGTTTACACCGCTAAAGCTAAAGCAACCGGAGGCCGTGACGGCCGCGCAACCTCTTCAGACGGCGTCCTGGATGTCAAACTGGGCGTGCCAAAAGAGATGGGCGGCGCAGGCGGCGAAGTGACCAACCCGGAACAACTATTCGCTGCGGGCTACTCCGCCTGCTTCCTGGGCGCCATGAAGTTCGTTGCTGGTCGCGACAAAATCGCCATACCGAAAGAGGCGTTTATCGAAGGTGAAGTCGGCATTGGTCCGCTGCCTACCGGTTTCGGTATCGAAGCGAAACTGAATATCCATCTGCCAGGTATGGACGCAGCCGAAGCGAAAAAACTGGTCGATGCCGCGCATATTGTTTGCCCTTATTCCAATGCCACCCGTGGCAACATCGACGTTACGCTGAACATTATTGCCTAACGCGCAAGCCGACACTTTGGAAAAATCAACAGCCGCAGCCGGGGAAACCCGGCTTTTTTCATGCTGTACTGCCCTTTCCGCTCACTGTGTTACTATATGTCATTATGCCTGTGCGAAAAAAACACAGAGCGCCTTATCCGTAGTAATCCTGTTTGAGAACGCGTTATGTCTTCCAGAATCCTGACATCGAATGTCATCGGCATTGATGAATTTGTGCGCGATCACGCCAGTGTCCTGGCCCGCACGGAAGGCGGCGCTGTCGCTGTTTTTGCCAATAACAGCCCCGCGTTTTATGCCATCACACAACAGCGCCTTGAGCAATTACTTGCGCTTGAAGCCCGCCTTGCGCGGCCAGCCAGCGACATTGCCCTCGATGCGCAATTTTATGAAGAACCTGCTGCCGCGCCGGTGAATGTGCCGATGGGCAAATTCGTCATGTACGCCGGCTGGCAGCCGGATGCAGATTTCCAGCGTCTGGCTGCGTTGTGGGGTATTGCGTTAACGCAGCCCGTTACGCCGGAAGAGCTGGCCTCGTTTGTTGCTTACTGGCAGGCCGAAGGCAAAGTATTCCACCATGTGCAGTGGCAGCAAAAGCTGGCACGCAGCGTGCAAATCGGTCGTGCCAGCCAGAATGGCACGGCGAAACGCGATATCAATGCCCTGTCAGAACCGGACAATCAAATCCCACCAGGCTTTAGAGGATAACGATGAAAAACGTCGGCGAATTGATGAAGCGACTGCAAAAGATGATGCCCGCCAACACCGAGCCCGCTTTTAAAACGAGCGAGGAGCTAATGGCCTGGCAGAAAGAACAGGGTGCAATCCGTTCGGCGGCGCTGGAGCGAGAAAACCGCGCAATGAAAATGCAGCGCACCTTTAATCGCTCCGGCATTCGTCCGTTGCACCAGAACTGCTCTTTTGAAAATTACCGGGTCGAAACGGAGGGCCAAATGCGCGCCCTCAGCCAGGCACGTCAATATGTCGAAGAGTTTGAAGGCAATATCGCCAGTTTTATCTTTTCCGGCAAACCTGGCACCGGCAAGAATCACCTCGCCGCGGCCATCTGCAATGAACTGTTGCTGCGCGGCAAATCGGTACTGATCATTACCGTTGCCGACATTATGTCTGCAATGAAGGAGACGTTCGGCAACCGCGAAAGCAGTGAAGAACAGTTGCTGAACGATTTAAGCAGCGTCGATCTACTGGTGATTGACGAAATCGGCATGCAAACAGAATCTCGCTACGAAAAAGTCATTATCAATCAGATTGTCGACAGGCGTTCTTCATCCAAACGCCCGACCGGCATGCTCACTAACAGTAATCTGGAAGAGATGAATAAGCTGCTGGGCGAACGCGTAATGGACAGGATGCGCCTTGGCAACAGTCTGTGGGTGATCTTCAACTGGGAGAGCTACCGTAGCCGCGTCACCGGTAAAGAATATTGAGAATTTTTACCTCTGTGGCGGATCTGCGCAGGAGTATAATCAGCGCTTTAATGAAACATCGGAATATGCACGATATGAAATTCGCCAAACGCCTGCTCTGCGCTGCTGCCATCAGCAGCGCCCTGCTAACCAGCGTTGCCAACGCCGCTTCCTGGCAGGATACGCTCTCCAGCGCCGCCAACCAGCTCAGCCAGTACAACCAGAGCAGCACCGCCTCGCAGCAGGGTGGGTTATCTCTCTCCTCCCTGACCGGCCTGCTTAACGGCGGTAATCAGGCGCTCAGTTCAAATACCATGAACAATGCGGCAGGCGTAATGACCTGGTGCGCCAAAAACAAGCTCTCTTCGCTCACCAATACCGAGAATGTGAAAAACCAGGTGCTGGATAAACTGGGGCTCGGCGCCAGCCAGCAGAAACAGGACACCAACTATCTGACTGGTCTTCAGGGTATGCTGAACACCAAAAACGGCGAGCAGTTGAACCTGAGCAATATCGGCAGCACGCCGCTGGCAGAGAAAGTGAAATCAAAAGCCTGCGATATCGTTCTGAAACAGGGCGTCAACTTCCTCTCCTGATCTTCCGCCGCGTTGAGCGCTTTTTCGGCCTGAACGCGGCATTTCCTCTCTCTTTCTCTGTCGTCCCGCCCGTTAACAGACATGATCAACAACGAGATTGTCTTTTTCTAAACCATTTCTTAATCTTCAGAATAAGGTGACAATACAATTGCAGAAGTGTGACATCACCATTAAATTAGCTTTCCTGTTACAAAAAATTATTAATCAGCAATATGTCTGGTCTTGATAAGGAATGACGGTTGTCCGAGTTGCTCTCTATTGCTCTGTTTCTCGCCTCGGTCATGATTTACGCCTGTAAGGCGGGGCGAAATAGCTGGTGGTTTACTGCAACGCTGCTGGTATTGGGCCTGTTTATTGTTTTGAATATCACGCTGTACGCCAGTCATTACTTTACCGGCGACGGCATTAACGACGCAGTGTTGTACACCCTCACCAACAGTCTGACCGGTGCGGGCATCAGCAAATACATGTTACCCGGGGCGGGTCTGGTTCTCGCGCTGGTGGCTTTGTTCTGCGCGCTGGGCTGGGTACTGCGCCGCCGTCGCCATCTGCCCCATCATTTTGGCTATAGCCTGCTGGCACTGGCGCTGGCGCTGGGTTCGGTCGATGCCAGCCCGGCGTTCCGCCAAATCACCGAACTGGTGAAATCCCAGACGCGTGAGGGCGATCCCGACTTCTCCACCTTTTATAAAGTCCCGGCGAAGAAAATCCCGGAACCGAAACTCAATCTGGTCTACATCTACGGCGAAAGCCTGGAGCGTACCTACTTCAATGAAGAGGCATTTCCTGGACTCACGCCGGAATTGGGCGCGCTAAAGGCGCAGAGCCTCGACTTTAGCCATACGGAGCAACTCCCCGGTACGGATTACACCATCGCTGGTATGGTCGCCTCGCAGTGCGGCATTCCACTGTTCGCGCCTTTTGAAGGCAACGCTTCCGCTTCAGTGTCCAGTTTCTTCCCGCAGAATCTTTGCCTCGGCGATATTCTGAAAAATTCCGGCTATGAGAACCATTTTATCCAGGGAGCGAATCTGCGCTTTGCCGGGAAAGATGTGTTCCTGAAATCGCACGGTTTTGATTATCTCGTGGGCGCGGAAGAGCTTAAAAGCCAGGTAGCCGATCCCCACTACCGTAATGACTGGGGCTTCTACGACGATACGGTGCTGGATGCTGTCTGGAAACGCTACGAAGAGTTGTCGCGCGCGGGCAAACGCTTCTCACTGTTTGCGCTGACCGTCGATACACACCATCCGGATGGTTTTATCTCGCGCACCTGCGAGCGAAAAAGTTACAGCTATGATGGCAAGCCGAACCAGTCATTCAGTGCCGTCACTTGTAGCCAGCAGCATATCGCCGCGTTGATCAATAAGATCAAAGCGTCGCCATGGTTTAAAGACACAGTAATCGTGGTCTCTTCCGATCATCTGGCGATGAACAACACGGCGTGGAAATACCTCAATAAAGAAGATCGCAGCGATCTGTTCTTTGTGATACGCGGCGATGAACCCCAGGAGGATGTCTCCGGGATCAAACGCAGTACGCTGGATAACGGCGCAACCGTGCTCGATATCCTCGGCGGCGACAACTTCCTCGGCCTTGGTCGCAGCAGTATTTCCGGCCAGTCGCTCTCCGGGGTATTTCTTAATATGAAAGAGAAAGTGCTGGCGTGGAAACCGGACGTCATTCGCCTGTGGAACTTCCCGAAAACGATGAAAGCGTTCACGGTGGATAGCCAGAAACAGATGGTCGCCTTCTCCGGTAGCCAGTTCCGTTTACCGCTGCTGGTGCGCGTTTCCAGTGATCGGGTTGAACCGCTGCCAGAAAGCGAATACTCCGCGCCGCTGCGCTTCCAGCTTGCCGACTTTGCACCGCGCGATAACTTCGTGTGGATCGATCAGTGCTACAAAATGGCGCGCCTGTGGTCGCCAGACCTCGCACTCTCTACCGACTGGTGCGTCTCGCAGGGGCAGCTCGGCGGCGAACAGCAGGTGCAGCATATTGATAAAGCATTGTGGAAAGGCAAAACCGCGTTTAAAGAGAGCGTGATCAGCGCCGATCGCTACCAGAATAATGTCGATACGCTGAAGATCCTCGATAACAACATTCGCTACAAAGCCGATAGCTTTGTCTTTAACGTTCCCGGCGCGCCGGAAGAGGTGAAAGCATTCAATGGCATTTCCCGCCCGGAGAGCTGGGGGCGCTGGTCCAACGCACGATTGGGAAAAGAAGTATCGATTGAATATAACCAGCCGCTGCCGGAACATTTTGAACTGGTCATTACCGCCAAAGCGTATGGCCCGAACGCCAACCGCCCTATTCCGGTGCGTGTCGGCGATGAAGAGCAAACCCTGACGCTGGATAACACGCTCAGCACCACGACATTGCGCTTCAATAATCCGTCCCGCAGCAGCACACTGGTGATTGTCCCGCCGGACCCGCAATCCACCAACGAAGGGAATATCCTCGGCCACTCGCCGCGCCAGCTTGGAATCGGGCTGGCGGAAATAAAAGTGCTGAGTGGCAACGGTTAAAAATCGAAGGCTGGCCGTTACAGGTCAGCCTTCATCTCATACTGGCTGAGCGCAAGTCTGCTGTAACCTGCACGCTCGAACAACGGCGCAAACGCGCCGGGCACCACTACTGAGGTGCTCAAACCGGGAAAATGCTGATTCAACACCCGCAGAAGTTCACCGGCAAATCCTCTGCGCCGGTACTCCGGCTCCACATAAATAAACCGTAGCTGCGGCGTCTCCATGTGCGTGGCAATCACCGCCAGCGCATGATTGCGGTACTCAAACGCCCGCGCCGGTAATGATGCGACGGAGAGCGGATCGGTCAGCCAGGAGAGTGTAGCATTACTCTCGCAGACCGCTTTGCGCACCACGATCAGCGGATCAATTTCCTGCAACGCGCTCTCTTCACCGTCCACCTCCTTCGCGCCCTGAAAACCATAAAGTGGCTGGACTGTGATAAAACCGAGTGAGTGATACAAAGCAACTGCCGGATGATTATCCTGAATAACTTCCAGCCGTAGTAACCGCACGCCTTTATCGTGCAACGCGGTTATTAAGGGAGGGAGAAGACGTTTGCCCAACCCTTGCGCCCGATACTGCGGGCGAATGGCGAACGCTGCCAGCCGCGCTGATGCGCCACGCCGGGTGATCAGAGCCACCGCCGCAGGCTCCTCGCCATCCAGCCAGACGCAGGAGTCCACAAGGCTAAGCCCTTCGGCGATAAAACGCTGGGCAAATACCGCTGGCGGCAACGAAAACGGCACGCTGTAACCTTCAAAACATTGCCCAACCAGGGCGGCAAGTTGCGTGCAACTGTAGTGAATGGCAGGGATAGCGACGAAGTTCATAAGGCTTCTCCACGAAATGATGCTGTGAGCATAGCACGGGGAAGCGGGGGAAAACGCGCCCTGCATGACAGAGCGCAAATAACCGTCAGAAAGTTTCCCAGTTGTCACTGGCATTGGTCGCCGCCGCGCTACGCGGTTGCGCGCTTACCGGAGCGGCCCTGGTAAAACTGGCTGGCGTTGCGCTGTTCAGCTTGCGCTGCTGCTGGCTAATGCGAAATACGGAAACCGCCTGCGTCAAACGACTGGCCTGCTCTTCCAGCGCCGCCGCCGCAGCAGCGGATTCTTCCACCAGCGAGGCGTTCTGCTGTGTCACCCGATCCATCTCGGAAACCGCCAGCCCCACCTGGTCGATACCGCGACTCTGCTCATCAGAAGCAGAAGCGATCTCCCCCATAATGTCGGTCACGCGGGTCACCGCACTCACGATTTCACCCATGGTTTCCCCGGCGCTCTCCACCAGTGTAGAACCCAGTTCAACGCGACCGACTGAGTCTTCAATCAGGCTTTTGATTTCATGAGCGGCCTGGGCGCTGCGCTGCGCCAGGTTGCGAACTTCGCCCGCCACCACTGCAAAGCCACGTCCCTGCTCTCCCGCACGCGCGGCTTCAACGGCGGCATTCAGCGCCAGGATATTAGTCTGGAAGGCAATACCGTCTATTACGCTGATGATGTCAGCAATTTTCTGCGAACTGGCGGCAATATCGCGCATCGTCTGCACAACATTATTCACCACTTTGCCGCCTTTCTGCGCGGTTTCGGAAGCGCTCAGTGCCAGGTGGCTCGCCTGACGGGCATTATCGGCGTTCTGTTTCACCGTTGCCGTGAGTTCTTCCATGCTGGCTGCCGTCTCTTCCAGCGAAGAGGCCTGCTGCTCGGTACGAGAGGAAAGGTCATTATTGCCCACCGAAATTTCACTGGCCCCGCTATAAATTGCATTGGCGCCATTGCGCACATCGCTGACGGTACGCACCAACTCACTCTGCATATGACGCAGGCTGTCAGCCAGCACCCCCATCTCATTGGAACCGTGGACATCAATGCGCTGCACCAGATCACCGCCAGCAATATGACGAATGTTGTCGATCAGGTGGTTCAACGGCCCTATCAGCGCTTGTTTGATCCCGGCCCAGACGCCGATGATAACCAGCAGCACCACGCTCAACACAGTAATAATGATCCAAATGGCTGAGCCGTAAGAGCTTTCGCTATCGCTGACCGCCATTTCATACAGATGATCGTTCTGCTGCAAATAGTTGAGGTATTGCTTCTCAAAACCGTCCTGATAGCTCTGGGTCGGTTGATCGAAGAAGGCATTAATTTTGCCTGCGCCCAACAGTTGGATCAGCTCCGCCAGCGCGTTGTGGTAGATATCGTAGTTACGTTTAATCTCTGCAGCAGCCTCCCCGCTCTGGCGCGGATCGCGCGGCAGCGCCTGGTAAGCATTCCAGCCTGCTTCTGCCTGTTTCAGCGAGGTGCTGGCAATCTGCATCAGGTCGGACACCGTTGCGCCGCTGCCAATATTGTTCTGATCCATCATGTAGCGGATCCCGGCGCGGTTAAGGGTATTACGGGTTTGCAGCAGCGCAACCCAACTGGCGTTCAGCGTAGACTGTTGCTGGCGAATGGTTTGCAGGACGGTGAAGTTTTCTTTGTCGTGTTTCAGCGCGTTAAAGAACAAGCCGCCGGAAGTGAGTTGTAGAAGGCCAAATAATCCCAGTACCAGCAATAAACTGGTGACAAGTTTGATGCGAGTTAACATGTTTTCTCTTTCCCTATAGACAGACGTTAGGTTTTCGGCCTGGATATAGAAAACTTTATAGTGCATCGTGCTATTTCAGTTCGTTTTTTACCGAATAAAAGACAATCACCTATTTCTTTCCATGTGATCAAACTCACATATTTTCCGGCACTTACGCGCCGCTGAAACCGCTCACTGCCCCCCTTTACCGCTCAGCAATCGTTTCTGACCACTGAGTCAAATCATCACCGCTTTGCGCACGTAATTTGTCATGATCGCTGCCAGCATTCAGCCAAAACAATACTTCCAGTCCAGTTCACTCATTCTGCAAAAAACCAGGTCTGATATGGATACTAAAAAGCTCTTCAAGCACATACCCTGGGTGATTCTCGGGATTATCGGTGCTTTCTGTCTCTCTGTTGTCGCCTTACGCCGGGGTGAGCACGTTAGTGCTCTGTGGATCGTTGTTGCATCCGTCTCCGTCTATCTGGTGGCTTACCGCTACTACAGCCTTTACATCGCCCAAAAGGTGATGAAACTCGATCCGACCCGCTCAACCCCGGCGGTGATCAATAACGACGGCCTTAACTATGTGCCAACCAACCGCTACGTGCTGTTTGGTCACCATTTTGCCGCTATCGCTGGCGCAGGCCCGCTGGTCGGCCCGGTGCTGGCCGCGCAGATGGGTTACCTGCCCGGCACATTGTGGCTGCTGGCAGGCGTAGTGCTGGCCGGTGCAGTACAGGATTTCATGGTGCTGTTTATCTCCTCCCGTCGTAACGGCGCCTCTCTCGGTGAGATGGTGAAAGAGGAGATGGGCCGTGTGCCGGGCACCATCGCGCTGTTCGGCTGCTTCCTGATTATGATCATCATCCTCGCGGTGCTGGCGCTGATCGTGGTGAAAGCACTGGCGGAAAGCCCATGGGGTGTGTTCACCGTTTGCTCCACCGTGCCGATTGCCCTGTTTATGGGGATCTACATGCGCTTCCTGCGTCCTGGCCGCGTGGGTGAAGTGTCAGTGATCGGTATTGTGCTGCTGGTTGCCGCTATCTGGTTTGGTGGCGTGATCGCCCGCGACCCGTACTGGGGACCGGCGTTGACCTTTAAAGACACCACCATCACCTTCGCGCTGGTGGGTTACGCCTTTGTTTCCGCGCTGCTGCCGGTCTGGCTGATCCTCGCGCCGCGTGACTATCTGGCGACCTTCCTGAAAATCGGCGTGATCGTCGGTCTGGCGTTGGGCATCGTGATCCTCAACCCAGAACTGAAAATGCCTGCGATTACGCAGTACATTGACGGTACCGGCCCGCTGTGGAAAGGTGCGCTGTTCCCGTTCCTGTTTATCACCATCGCCTGTGGTGCCGTGTCTGGCTTCCATGCGCTGATCGCTTCGGGTACGACACCGAAACTGTTGGCCAACGAAACCGATGCGCGCTTTATCGGTTATGGCGCAATGCTGATGGAATCCTTCGTTGCGGTAATGGCGCTGGTCGCAGCATCGATTATCGAACCGGGTCTCTACTTTGCGATGAACACCCCGCCAGCCGGTCTGAGCATCACCATGCCGAACCTGCATGAGCTGGGCGGTGATAACGCGCCGATGATCCTTGCGCAGTTGAAAGATGTGACTGCGCACGCGGCGGCCACCGTCAGCTCCTGGGGCTTTGTTATCTCCCCTGAACAAGTGCTGCAAACGGCGAAAGATATCGGTGAACCGTCGGTACTGAACCGCGCAGGTGGCGCGCCCACGCTGGCAGTCGGTATTGCTCATGTGTTCCATAAAATCATGCCGATGGCGGACATGGGCTTCTGGTACCACTTCGGTATTCTGTTTGAAGCGCTGTTTATCCTTACCGCACTGGATGCAGGTACGCGTGCAGGTCGCTTTATGTTGCAGGATCTGCTGGGCAACTTCGTGCCGTTCCTGAAGAAAACCGATTCGCTGGTAGCCGGTGTTATCGGTACAGCGGGCTGCGTGGGTCTGTGGGGTTACCTGTTGTATCAGGGCGTGGTCGATCCGCTGGGCGGCGTGAAGAGCCTGTGGCCGCTGTTCGGTATCTCTAACCAGATGCTGGCCGCAGTGGCGCTGATGCTGGGCACAGTGGTGCTGGTGAAAATGCAGCGCACCAAATACATTTGGGTGACCGTGGTTCCGGCAACGTGGCTGCTGCTGTGCACCACCTGGGCGCTGGGTCTGAAACTGTTCAGCACCAACCCGCAACTGGAAGGCTTCCTGTTTATGGCTAACCAGTACAAAGAGAAGATTGCCGCAGGCGGCAGTGACCTGACTGCACAACAGATTGCCAACATGAACCATATCGTGGTGAACAACTACACCAACGCCGGTTTGAGTATTCTGTTCCTGGTGGTGGTTTACAGCATCATCTTCTACGGCATCAAAACCTGGCTGAACGTACGTAACAATAAAGTGCGTACCGATAAAGAGACACCGTATGTTCCGGTGCCGGAAGGCGGCGTGAAAACCTCTTCACACCATTAAACCTGATGCCGGATGACGCTACGCTTATCCGGCATACAAAACATCATGATGTAGAACCCCGCAGAGCGGGGTTCTACATGAGTTCCGCAGTCATCGTAGGCTGGATAAGGCGAACGCCGCCATCCGGCGTAATCAATATCCGGGAAGAATAATGTTTGGTAATTTAGGCGAAGCTAAAAAGTACCTCGGCCAGGCGGCAAAGATGCTGATTGGTATTCCGGATTATGACAACTATGTTGACCATATGAAGACCAACCATCCCGACAAACCGTACATGACTTACGAAGAGTTCTTCCGCGAACGCCAGCAGGCGCGTTACGGCGGCGACGGAAAGGGCGGTGTCCGCTGTTGCTAAAGGAGATGTTATGACCCCAATTGCAGTCACACTGTTGACCGGTTTCCTCGGCGCAGGCAAAACCACCCTCTTACGCCATATCCTCAATGAACAACACGGCTACAAAATCGCCGTCATCGAGAACGAATTCGGTGAAGTCTCCGTTGACGATCAATTAATTGGCGATCGCGCCACGCAGATCAAAACCCTGACTAACGGCTGTATCTGCTGTAGCCGCTCCAATGAACTGGAAGATGCGCTGCTGGATCTGCTCGACAGCCTCGATCGCGGTGATATCACCTTCGACCGGCTGGTGATCGAATGCACCGGCATGGCGGACCCTGGCCCAATCATCCAGACCTTTTTCGCCCATGAAATCCTCTGCCAGCGCTATCTACTTGACGGGGTGATCGCGCTGGTCGATGCAGTCCACGCCGATGAGCAGATGAACCAGTTTACGCTGTCGCAATCACAAATAGGCTATGCCGACCGCATTCTGCTGAGCAAAACCGACGTTGCTGGTGAGAGCGAAAAGCTGCGAGAACGCCTGCGCCGTATTAACGCCCGCGCGCCGATTTACGCCGTTACTCACGGTGATATTGAGCTGGCGAATCTATTTAATACCAACGGATTTATGCTGGAAGAGAACGTGGTCGCCGCTAAACCGCGCTTCCATTTTATGGCCGACAAGCAGAACGACATTAGCTCGATTGTGGTGGAACTTGATTACCCGGTGGACATCAGCGAGGTGTCGCGCGTGATGGAGAGCCTGCTGCTGAGTTTCGCCGAAAAACTGTTGCGTTATAAAGGGATGCTGTGGATCGACGGCGAGCCAAACCGCCTTCTGTTCCAGGGCGTGCAGCGCCTCTACAGCGCCGACTGGGATCGTCCGTGGGGCGATGAAACCCCACATAGCACGCTGGTGTTTATTGGCGTGCAACTGCCGGAAGATGAGATCCGCGAAGCCTTTGCGGGACTAAAGAAATAGCCTGATGGGCGAAACGACTTATCCGGCCAGGGGCTTGCAGAGCCAAACACGGGCCGGATAAGCGCAGCACCTCCCGGCAATTATCCGTTACTTCTTGTCCTGCAAAGCACGCATCATTGCCGCGCGCAGCATCCGCCCATAACGCATCCTTCGTGGACGGAATATCACTGTAATCAATCTCAGCATCCGGTTTGTCTGCCAGTGCTTTTAATATTGAAAGCGCGTTACAGCGTTTTCACGCAGCGGGCGGCGAAGTGTTTACTGCGCCGCCAGGAGCCGTAACTCAGCCCAGCACATCCTGCACGCAGGCTTTAAACACTTTTACGCCGAGCGCTAATGCTTCGCGGTCAAAGTGCATTTCCGGGTGATGCAGCCCCGGCGTCAGGTTGGCGCCCAGTCCCCAGAAACCGCCTTTCACCTGCGGACGCAGACGCAGGTAGTGGAAGAAATCTTCACTGCCTGGCGTTGATTTCGGTTCCGTCAATCCGGCGTCGCCAAACACGCTGCGAATAGCGCGGGAAACCACTTCCGTTGCCTCATCATCAATAATGGCGGCAGGCATCTCTTTCAGAATGCGGATCTCTGCCCGTGCGCCATACGCCGCAGCGCTGCTTTCGATAGCGCGCAGCACTTGCTGTTTGAGCGTATCCATGGATTCGTTCTGCGCCGCACGCAGATCCCAGCACACCTGTGCTTTATCGGGAATGGAGTTCGTCACCCCGGCATCGCAGAGAAAACGCGTGGCTTTCGCGCTCCAGGTCAGTGACGGCGCAAGGTGAATACCATTTACTGCCTGCACCGCGTGTGCCGCAGCATCCAGCGCGTTCACCCCTAAATGTGGGCGCGCGGCGTGGGCGGCTTTACCGTGGAACATCACTTCAACGGTGGCAGATGATGAGTAGTACATCGCCGGAACAGCCTGCCCCATCGGGCACTCTTCCAGCGGGCGCAGGTGGAAGCCAAGCAGCATGTCGACATCGTCCAGCACGCCGCCCTCGGTAAGGGCAATCGCTCCGGTGCCCAGTTCTTCGGCCGGCTGGAAGATAAACTTCAGCTTACCCTTTTTCACCACACCTTCAGCCATCACTTCCTGGGCGGTAGTCAGCACCACGGAAGAGTGACCATCGTGGCCGCATGTGTGGCGCGCGACATGCTCGCCATTGATGATATGTCCCAGTGCGTCCATATCGGCGCGCAAAGCCAGCACCGGGCCGGGTTTGCCGCTGTCCAGCACGGCTACAATACCGGTGGTGTTATTCACCTGGCGCGTGACCTGGTAGCCCGCCACCTCCAGTACGCCTGCGATATAGGTGGAGGTTTTGTACTCTTCGAAGCCCAGTTCTGGGATCTGATGCAGGTAATTAAAGTGTTCTAATGTGCGTGACACGTCTTACTCCTTGGTATTCTTTACTCAGGCAATAACGCGCATGACCAGCATAGAAATAATCGCGTTAAGAATGCTGACGGCCATCAATAACGGCCAGTACTTCTTCGGGACATCGGCCACACCCAACAGGCGGCCCATATACTGTAGCTGCGAACCCATTAAAAAGATGGCCGGGGCGAGAATGGTGATCTGCCCGACATCAAGCTGGCCTTTACTCAGCAGGCTAATAGCGACGCCGGTTCCTGCGGAAGAAGAGAGCCAGGCGGTGAGCAGCACGGTAACGGCTTCGCCCGGCAGGCCGAAAACGCCCATCAGCGGTGCGAAGAGATGACCAATAATCTGCATCACGCCCAGTAAATTGAGCATTTCAGCAATCACATAGGCCATGACGACATTCGGCATCAGGTTATTAATGGCAATATTAAAACCTTTACGTGCGCCGATAACGAAAATATCAAACGGGTTGCCGGAGACTTTGGCAGTATTACTCATGGTCGAAATCTCTCTTATAGACAGTATTTAATGTCAGGCGAACCACGGCGGCGCCAACGAATTTCAGGACAAACATTAAGACCAGCGGAATAATGATCGGAATGGTTAATGAGGCAAACATCGCCGATCCAATCGAGAAGTAATTATTAATTAATCCGGCACCGGAATATTGCCACGCGCCCATAATCACCACATCCTTACGGGCAATTTTCCCGCTGTCGTACAGCTCCTTGGTGAGCGCCGCACCGGCATCGGTACTTTGCAGGTCGGTAATCAACGCCAGCCCGGTGTAACCCGGAATGCCAAGCAGCGGTTTCAGCAGCGGCGTCAGTAATTTATGCGCCGCGCGGATAGCGCCATAGTGGGTGAAAATCTCCAGCAGCCCCAGCGCCAGCATGACCGTTGGCACCAGCGACAGCGCGAACAGGAAACCCGCTTTGGCGCTGATGCCGCCGCTGCCGATAAAGGTGTTGGTTTCCGGCGACTTCATAGTGCCAAAACTACCGCCCAGCGTGGTGAAGTCGAAAGCGCCCAGCCACGCCATCCCGTCCACTTTAAAAAAGAAACCGGAAAACACCAGCAGCACAATGATCAACGAGATCCAGGCCCCCGCCCCCACTTTCCACTCGTTTGCGTCTTCTTTTGCCGGTTGCTCCAGCGTTTTAGATTCGCTCATAACTTCTCTCTTTAAATATAAATTAGATGACCATGGTGTATGAATAAGCAGGATCCATGCCTGAATAACTAAAAGCTAAAATAAATATCTGACATTGCATTTTTTTACGCAATAAAAAACCTTCCCGAAAAATACAGAGAATAAAAAGCAAAGTTCGCGAAAAATTATTTAATTAAGCCATGGTGCCGCCCCAATAAAATAATCTCTCACCGTTTTTGGGCACCATTTTGGTGCAACCATATCGGCATTGTCTTTAAATTCCTCCCGGCAGAACAAATTAAACATTAATCTGATTATCTCTATTAAACCGGCACGATAAATGCCTGCAAATGGATGTTATTGTTGCTTTCAGGTCAACAGTTGAGAGAGAAAACGGCGCATGTTTCAGGACAAACCGGTCGGCTATCTGTATGAAGTGGGCATCCAGGGGGGCATTCGCCGCGCGGCGGATATCCTCGGCGTTAACCCGTCGGTGATCAGCCGTCAAATAGCCCAACTGGAACGCTCGCTCCAGCTACCATTGCTGGAGCGTCGCGGGCGAAACGTGGTCCTGACGGAAGCCGGCCGCTTGCTGGCCGAGGACTATTTCGCCAGTCGCCAGCGACGAGAAAAACTGGAAAGCCAGCTAAAAGATCTGCGCCATATGCGCGGCGGTACCATTTCGGTTCGCATTGGCGGCGGGCTGATCACCGCCTTTATCGAAGGTGTGATGCGTGAATTCGCCCAATCTTATCCGCAGGTGTTTGTCGATATCGTGGTGGGCAGTATGCAGGAGATGCTCAACGACATTGTCAGCGGCGAAGCCGATATGGCGCTGGCATTTGGCCCGATCGGCACGCCAGAGCTCAAACGCCACAGCTTCCAGTGGGGGCCGATTTGCGCGGTCATGTCACCGCAGCATCCGCTCGCCGGGCGCAGCAGTATCACCATTGAAGAGCTGGCAGATTATCCGTTGATCGCGCTGACGGAAAACTTTGGTCTGCAACGGCATATGAATGCGATGTTTAAAAGCCAAGGGTTGCAGTTTCACCCGGCGTACCGCTGCAACCAATTTTCCACCGCCATGAGCATGAGCCAGGCCGGGCTGGGTATTTCGTTTATGACCGCTTATGCCGCCGCCGATCCTATTCGCCAGGGATCGCTGGTTGCCGTGCCGCTCGATCATCCGATTGCCAGCAGCGCACAGTGCCATCTGCTGCGTAACTCCGACCGCCGCTTTACCCCGGCGGCCCACCATATGTGGCAGCTATTGCGCAATGCGTTTAGCGACAAATAGCCGCCTGTGATATACCTGAAATCAGATCACTAACCGGGGCAGCTATGTCGATCATCCGCGATATTCAACAAACGTTCCGCCGTCTGCCCGGCGTTGAGCTGCGCAGCACCTGGCGCAGCCAGCAGGCGTATAAACGCCACAGCCATCCGCAACTGTCGATTGGCGCGATACTCGACGGACAAACCCGCTGCGTCTGCCATCAACAGGAATATCTGCTGCAAGTGGGCGATCTGATTGTCATTCCGGCCTTAACGCCGCACAGTTGCAATCCGCTTGCCGGGCAACCACGTAGCTACCATATGCTTTATCTGACCCAGGAAATCTGCCCTCAGCCTGAACCAACCTTGCAGATGATCCGCAACCCACAACTTTGCCACCAGTATCAGCAAATTGTGGCGCTTATAGAGCGCGGGAAAACGCGCGAGTTACCGGCGGCCATCGCTCATTTGCTGAACGCGCTGCCCGGCAACGGCAATCATCCTTCCGCGCTGCGTCCGCTGAGCCAGCAATTGCAGGCGGCATTAACCGATAACCTACAATCGCCGCCGACGCTGGATGCGCTGGCGTACGGTTTTTCGCTGCGCAAAGAGACGCTGATCCGCGCCTTTAAGCAGGACACCGGCCTGACGCCCGGCAGCTTTCTTAATATCGCTCGCGTAGAGTTTGCCAAAAGCCGCCTGCGCGCCGGGGAAACGTTGGCCGATGTCAGCTACCAGAGCGGCTTTGCCGATCAGAGCCACTTTCACCGCACCTTTGTGAACTACACCGCTGCCACACCACGCCAGTACGCTCGATCAATATCCGACAATAAATAGCGCGCCCTCTGCGCTACGGTGACCGCTGTTTTTTCCTGTTGAGGTCACTATGGAATCGCTGTTTCCTTCTGCTTTTCCCGCGCTGGCGCTGGCACATTTTGTTGCGCTGCTCAGCCCTGGTCCGGATTTCTTCCTGCTGATCGGCTTTGCCATTCGTTACCGCCTGCGCGGCAGCGCCGGGTTGTGTGTTGGTATCGCCACCGGCAATGCACTCTATATTGCACTGGTGATTATAGGCTCCAGCGCCCTGCGCCAGTTTGTGCCGCTGTTCGCTGTCATCGAACTGCTCGGTGCGCTCTATTTGCTGTGGATCGGCACCCATTTACTGCGTAGCCGCGCGCAAACGCTGGCCATCACGCACACGCAGCAACAGTCCCTGTCATGGCGAAAACAGTACCTGCCTGGACTCGGTTCCGCTTTGTTGAACCCGAAAAATGCGCTGTTTTATCTTGCGCTGATGACCGCGTTGCTGGGGCCGGAGGCGACGCTGCTTCAGCAATCGGTAAGCGGCATCTGGATGGTGCTGGTGGTGCTGTTGTGGGATCTGGCACTGGTCACGTTGATTGGCCTGCCCGCTGTGCAGCAACGCCTGAGCCGCAGCATCTGCTGGATAGAACGCGGCGCTGGCGCAGTGCTGATGGTGTTTGGGGTGTGGATCCTTGCTGGATTACTGCGCGATCTGCTTGCTATTTAACCTTTTGCATGAATCTGTCGTTGGGTTATATGCTTAAGTCATGGAAAAATTAGCCGAACTTAAGCGCGCCAAGCGTCTGGCGCTCTCGCTGTTGCTGGTTGCAGCCGCAACGTTTATCACTACGCTGTTCCTGCCGCCAGGTTTCTGGGTGAGCGGGATCAAAGCCATTGCTGAAGCGGCAATGGTTGGCGCGCTGGCGGACTGGTTTGCAGTGGTGGCGTTGTTTCATCGCGTACCGTTACCGTTTATTTCCCGCCATACGGCGATTATCCCGCGCAATAAAGATCGGATCGGCGACAATCTTGGCCAGTTCGTGCAGGAGAAGTTTCTCGATACGCAGTCGCTGGTGGCGCTGATCCAGCGTCATCAACCGGCGCAGATGATCGGCGTCTGGTTTAGCCAGCCGGAAAACGCGCAGCGCGTTGGCCAGCATCTGTTGCAGGTAATGAGCGGTTTTCTGGAAATGACCGATGATGCCCGCATTCAGCGCCTGCTGCGTCGCGCGGTGCATAAAGCTATCGATAAAGTCGATCTGACCGAAACCAGCGCCATCATGCTGGAGAGCCTGACGCGCAACAATCGACACCAGAAGCTGCTCGATACCTTAATCGCCCAGCTTATCGCCCTGCTGCAACGGGAGAGCACCCGCACCTTTATCGCCCGCCATGTTGTGCACTGGCTGGAGACCGATCACCCGATGAAAGCAAAGCTGCTGCCAACGGAATGGCTCGGCGAGCAGAGTGCAGATCTGGTCTCCGAGGCGGTAAATTCGCTGCTGGATGATATTAACGAAGATCGCGCGCATCAGATCCGCCAGGCCTTTGATCGAGCAACCATCAAGCTGATTGCCAATCTGAAAACCGATCCGCAAATCGCCGAGCGCGCTGACAACATCAAAGAATATCTGAAGAATGACGAAGCCTTTAACCGCTATGTCGGCGAGATGTGGGCAGATCTGCGCGGCTGGATGAAAGCGGATATGCAGTCCGCTGACTCGCGCATGAAAAAACGTATCAGCGATGCAGGGCAGTGGTTCGGCGAAACCCTGCTGGCGGACGCAGCGCTGCGCGCCTCGCTGAATGAACATCTGGAGCAGGCGGCGTATCGCGTCGCGCCTGATTTTGCCGCTTTTTTAACGCGCCATATCAGCGACACGGTAAAAAGCTGGGACGCGCGGGATATGTCGCGACAAGTGGAGCTAAATATTGGTAAGGATCTGCAATTTATCCGCATCAACGGTACGCTGGTTGGCGGCTGCATTGGCCTGATCCTTTATCTGCTGTCGCAGTTGCCTACGCTGCTGCACTTTTCTCCTTTTTGAGCCGCCGCGATCAACAAAACCACACATTCATTACGGCTATAATGCGGCATCTTTTTATTATCTCCCGTGTCACGGGGAAGGAAAATCATGTCGCTTATCACCGTACTCCCGGATGTTTTCGAGCAATTCTCCGCCGCCCGCCAGAAAGGTTTTCTCACCGTGATGGACCTGAAAGAACAGGGTATTCCGCTAGTCGGCACCTACTGCACGTTTATGCCGCAAGAGATCGCCATGGCGGCTGGCGCAGTAGTGGTTTCACTCTGTTCCACCAACGATGAAACCATCGAAGAAGCGGAAAAAGATCTACCGCGCAACCTCTGCCCGTTAATCAAAAGTAGCTACGGCTTCGGTAAAACCGACAAATGTCCCTACTTCTACTTTTCCGATCTGGTGGTGGGCGAAACCACCTGCGACGGCAAGAAAAAAATGTACGAGTACATGGCAGAGTTCAAAGCCGTACACGTAATGCAGTTGCCGAACAGCGCCGCTGATGCCGCCTCCCGCGCGCTATGGAAAGCGGAAATTTTGCGGCTACAGCAGGTTATCGAACAACGTTTTGGTCAACCAATTAGTGAAGCCGCGCTGCGCGCTGCCATCGCGCTGAAAAACCGCGAACGTCAGGCACTGGCGAACTTCTATCGCGTCGGGCAACTTAATCCTCCTGCACTCAGCGGGGCCGATATTTTGAAAGTGGTCTATGGCGCGACCTTCCGCTTCGATAAAGAGGCGCTGATTAGCGAACTGAACACCATGGCTGAACAGGTCAGAGCCGACTGGCAGGCCGGAGAACGCCTCGATGCACGCCCGCGCATTTTGATCACTGGTTGCCCGATTGGCGGTGCGGCGGAAAAAGTGGTACGCGCCATTGAAGAGAACGGCGGCTGGGTGGTCGGTTACGAAAACTGCACCGGGGCGAAAGCGACCGAACGCTGCGTTGACGAGAGTGGCGATGTCTATGATGCATTGACCGACAAATACCTGGCGATTGGCTGCTCGTGCATCTCCCCCAACGACGAACGCCTGAAGCTGCTCAGCCAGATGGTGGAAGAGTACCAGGCCGATGGCGTGATCGATGTGATTTTGCAGGCCTGCCACACTTATGCGGTCGAATCGCTGGCGATCAAACGCCACATACGCCAGCAGCACAACATTCCTTATATGGCGATTGAGACGGATTACTCAACATCCGACATCGGGCAGCTCAGCACCCGCGTCGCCGCATTCATTGAGATGCTGTAAGGAGTCGTTGTGGCACTGACCATAGGCATTGATTCCGGCTCGACCACCACAAAAGGCATTCTGCTGGACGGCGACAGCATTGTGCGGCGCTTTCTCTGCCCGACCTCATTTCGCCCTGCTGATTCTATTATCGAAGCCTGGGAAACACTGCGTGCCGGTGTGGCGGAAAAACCTTTTTTGACGCTGACCGGTTACGGGCGGCAACTGGTGAATTTCGCCGATAAGCAAGTTACCGAGATCTCCTGTCACGGCCTCGGCGCGCGGCTGCTGCAATCGGATACCCGTACCGTTATTGATATCGGCGGCCAGGACAGCAAAGTGATCGCCCTGGATGAGAGCGGAAACCTCACCGATTTTCTGATGAATGATAAATGCGCTGCCGGTACCGGCCGTTTTCTGGACGTTATCTCGCGCACGCTGGGTACCCAGGTGGAACAACTGGATATCATCACCGACGGAGTGGAGCCACATCCGCTCACCAGCATGTGTACGGTGTTTGCCGAATCAGAAGTGATCAGCCTGCGCTCGGTGGGCATCGAGTCGGAAGCGATCCTCGCCGGGGTCATCAACGCCATGGCACGGCGCAGCGCGCATTTTGTCGCGCGTCTCTCCACGCAAGGCCCGCTGCTGTTTACCGGCGGCGTCAGCCACTGCGCCAGCTTCCGCCGCATGCTGGCCGGGCACCTGAATAGCGAGGTGTTTACCCATGATGATGCGCAGTATGCGGGCGCGCTCGGCGCCGCGCTGATAGGTCAGCGACAGGGAAAACGGTGATGAACGAATATCTGCTGCTGTTTCACAATACGCCCGGTGTGCTGCAAACCCGCAAAGCGATGCTGGCCGCAGGCATGACGTTTCGGGTGCAGGATATTCCCCGGCAGTTACGCGGCGGATGTGGATTGTGCCTCCGTTTTCACTGCCAGGCCGGTGAGGAAAATCAGTGGGTCATCCCCGGCGTGACGCAGGCGGTTTATCGCTGTGAGGGCGAGAGTTTCACGCTGGTGGTGTAATTCGCCGGATAACAGCGTCGCCTTACGGCTCCTCAATCACAAACCGTGTTGCTTCGAAGCGGTTCAATATAAAGTGCAACAGCCAGACCATGGATTGTGAAAAGCGCACACCGGAACGGCTTCAATCAAAAAATACCATTCCCTTATACGGTTTCTCGCGGCAAGCCATAAGCCGCTGGGT
Source organism: Pseudomonadota bacterium (assembly GCA_018261615.1). Lineage (GTDB taxonomy): Bacteria > Pseudomonadota > Gammaproteobacteria > Enterobacterales > Enterobacteriaceae > Kosakonia. Next base: position 133,315 of record JAGTSE010000020.1, read on the forward strand.
GAGGTTGCCGACATGCGCTTCAAGTTTATGTCCGTCCGGATCGAGAAAATACCAGGAGTCGCCTTCGCTTTTGTTGGCTTTCCAGCTTACAACACCAGCCTGTTCGAGGCGCGCAACAAACCCGGCGAAATCTCTTTCGCTAATGCTAAAGGCATAATGGGTGTAATCGCTGCGCTGCGGCGCAACAAATTCACGCTGCGCATCCACCGACAAACACAGCCACAGTTCGCCGCAGGTAAGGTAAGCACCGTTGTCCCAGCGCGCATGCAGTTTCAACCCCAGCAGTTGATGGTAAAAATCGACGCTACGAGCAAGATCGCTGACCGCAAGTGTCAGATGATTGAAATGGCTCAACATGGTTTATCTCCTTTCTGCGGTGGCGGCGGTAAACACTGCGCTGAGCGGACAAACGCAGTGTTCAGTAACAGGTGGATTACTGCGCCTCTTTCACCTCGGTGACGAACTCCGGCAGATCCCAGGTGCCGCCCGCGCGGATATAACGGCACATGCCGGTGGTGGATTCACTGCTTTTACGGAAGGTTTCGCCGTCCCACACCCACTCCGCAGAGGCCCAGCAATCGCCGATACCGCGACCGCGCTGCCCCAGCGAAATGATGCCGTCCGCATAGTCGGACGCCGCGTTGGTGATAAATTGCGGGTTGCCTTTCAAGGCCTTATCCAGCACCCAGTAGCCGTAACCTTCGTTGTACGCACCGCGCCAGCAAAGGGCGGATATCAGGACATGCTTACGGTCAAGCGGCGTCAGCGTAATGTCATTATCGCCATCAATGACCGGTTCTTGCGGTGATGCAATGCCTTCACACTCGTTATTATTAGGGAGCGCCGCCAGCAGGCGCGGCTTCAGCGCGTTGACTTCGGCTACGGTCAGCGAGCGGTCTTCGCCGCTTTCGACTTTTGCCGCCTGAATTACCGGCGCTGCCACCGCGGGCTTCACCGTGTTTTCGGCTTTATCGCCTTTTTTACTGAGCGCGCCCGGCGTGCCGACCCGTCCCTGCACATCATCAAATTTCAACAACACGGCATACGCGCCGTCGCTGGAGAGCACAAAGGGTTTTGCCGCGCCTTTGAACTCCACTTTGCCGCTGCCTTTCACTGCGTCAATCATGCTGTGCACCTGCGCATCCGATAAGCGCCAGGTGTCATTATCTTCGGTGGCGATTTCGCCCTGCGATTTACCGTCGATCCACAGCGAGAGCGCCGCCTGCGTCGCGGTTTCATCCGCATCCATCTCGGCCAGCACCACATCCACGGTAACCGGCGTGTCCGGCCCGGCTTTACGGGTGATCAGTACCGATCCGCTGGCTTCCTCTTCCGCGCTGTAACCTGCTGCGCGGCAGGTAAGCGTGTTGTCGCACACCACTTCCCAGTCTTTATGATCAAACGAGATGCCCGACTGCTCCGCCAGCGCAGACGTACTCAGCGTCGCTGCCATCACCAGCACCGCCCTGATACCACTGTTCATGCCATCACTCCGTAATGAGAAATGCCGACAGTGTGCAGAAATTATCGATTGGGGAGAAGCGTATTTTGGCGGGATAAAGCGAAATGAGGCGAGAAACATTTCCCGCCCCAATATCCCCGTCATACTTCAAGCTGCATGTGCGTTGGCTTTTGTATTCGGCTCATCCCTGAGCCTTACCCCTTCGGGCTGATGAATCCCCAGAAAAGGAGACAGGCATAGAGTTTTATGATCTACTGATTTTCGCCAAAAAA
>JAGTSE010000021.1 GCA_018261615.1 Pseudomonadota bacterium
CTCTCACCGGAGGCCAACCTTCGGTTGGGCAAATTCGTTCCCGACGAATTTGTCACTGCGTCGCCGCCTTCCTGCAACTCGAATTATTTAGGGTATATACTTTCAATGCCACCTGATCTTTGAGTATATCAATTTTTACTTCACTCTTTGCCGTTGAAGTTAACGCATGGTCAGCCAGAATCGGTAATAAATGTGAGGTCAATATCTGGTCAATATCACGCGCACCACTTTGCTGCACTTGACAGCGTTCTGCCACCCAGTTAACCACTTTATTTGTCCAGCCAGGGCGTGAGTCGCTTTCTGTCGCGGTTTGATAACGGCGGCACAGGTGCTGAAGTTTCAATTCGATGATCTGCGCCAGTTCCAGCGGTTGTAAGGGCAGGTAAGGGATCAGCGTCATGCGTCCCATCAACGCCGGGCTGAAGACGCGTTCAAACTCAGGGCGAATAATATTACACAACGCCTCTGGCGAGGTTTCGCCTTTTTCCCATGCGCTAAGCAGCACCGCGCTGGCCAGATTAGACGTCATAATAATCAGCGTATTACGGAAGTTAATCATCTGTCCTTCTGCATCTTCAATTATGCCTTTATCGAAAATTTGATAGAACAGCTCCATTACGTCCGGATGCGCTTTTTCCACTTCATCCAGCAATACCACACAGTAGGGATTACGGCGGACGGCTTCGGTAAGTATACCGCCCTGCCCATACCCCACATACCCTGGCGGTGAACCTTTCAGCCCGGAAACGGAGTGGGCTTCCTGATACTCGGACATATTAATGGTCACCATGCTTTTTCCCCCGCCATACAGCAGCTCGGCCAGCGCCAGCGATGTTTCGGTTTTGCCGATTCCAGAGGGACCGGCCAGCATATAAACGCCGGTGGGTTTTTGCGGATCGGCAAGCCCGGCACGGCTGATACGAATTTGTTGCGTGATATGTTTGAGGGCATGTCTTTGTCCAATAATCCGTTGTTCAAGCCGTTCGCATAGCGAGTCCAGTTGCTGGTGCTCCTGTTCCAGCATGTGTCCGAGCGGGATACCGGTCCAGTCTGCTACCACGTCCGCCACGCAGGCGGAATCGACGCACTCAAACACCATCGCATGCTGCTGGTGACATGCAGCCAGCGCTTCACGCATAAGCGCAATTTCTTCGGCATCCTTGCTCTGTTGTAACTGTTGCACCAACAGTGTTTGCCGCTCCCATTCCTGGCGCAGTGAATCGAGAGCGCCCTGCAAGGTCGTCGCTTGCTGACGGAGTTTTTCCTGCCGCTCAGTCGCACTGTTTTCTCGTTTCAGCGCCGCAATCTCGCATTGAATGGCGTGCAGTTGCACGCAGATTGCCTCAACCTCTTTCGGTTCCTGAGTTTGTGATATTGCCACGCGGGCGCAGGCGGTATCCAGCAAACTCACCGATTTGTCGGGAAGCTGGCGTTCTGCAATGTAACGGCTGGAGAGGGAGATAGCGGCATGGATGGCGCTTTCGAGGATGGGAACTCTGTGATGTCGGGACATGGCCGGTGCCATCGCGCGTAACATCGTCGTTGCCTTATCCGTATCCGGCTCCGCCACTTTAATGAGCTGAAAGCGGCGCGCCAGCGCGGCATCTTTCTCGAAATATTTTTTATATTCAACCCAGGTTGTGGCCGCAATAATTCGCAACTCGCCGCGCGCCAGCGCGGGTTTGAGTAAGTTAGCCGCATCGCTTTGTCCGGCGGATCCCCCTGCGCCAATGAGTGTATGCGCTTCATCAATAAATAAAATAATCGGCGTGGGCGAGCGGGCAACCTCTTTCAGCAACTGCTGAAGGCGGTTTTCAAACTCACCTTTCACGCTCGCTCCGGCCTGTAATAATCCCAAATCAAGCGTCAGTATCTCTGTCGATTTCAGCATATGGGGAAAGGTGCCTGTGACAATGCGCTGCGCCAGCGCTTCGGCAAGCGCCGTTTTCCCGACGCCTGGCTCGCCGGTAAGAATCGGGTTGTTCTGGCGGCGGCGTAACAGAATATCCACCATCTGGCGCAGCTCGGATTCGCGGCCCAGAACCGGATCCAGTTCGCCGCTACGAGCCAGTTCACTGAGATTACGCGTATATTTTTGCAGCGCAGACGTGCTGGCCGCTGTCAGTTCGTCGTGTGCAGGTTCTGGCGCATAGATGCTTTGCAGCAACGCCATCGCTTCGGGGCGGGCGCATTGCAATGCTTTTTCCACCGGGGTGGCAAGCCGTAACTCATTGCCGTCATCGAATAACGCGGCCAGCAGCGCGGCAGGTGTCAGTCGGGATTGTCCCCAGTGGCTGCTTGCCAATAACCAGCTCGCAATAAACCATTCGGTCAGCCCGACGGAAAAGTGTGGTGCTGAGTTTTGTTGCGGCCGCTGGTGCTGAAGCTCCTGCTGTAATACATCGAACAACCGGCTGACCGGTAGTCCGCTCTGTAATCCCAGTTGCTCGATCAATGAGCTTTGCTGGTGCAGTATTGCCATCAGTAAATGTTCTGGCGTCACTTCTGTATGTTGTAGAGAAACCGCATGGCTGACGGCGGTGTCAAGTACCGCTCGTCCCTCAGCGGAAAGCTTATTGATTATTGGTTTTAAATGATGACTCATAAAAGTACCTTCAATGGTGTTACTGACACAGTGTGATTTTGTCGGGGAAACCAGAAAGCGCGTGCGCCGCTAACTCGTCAGGTTGTGGATGCGCTGACTGCTCGCTGAGATCGCGGATTTGTAGAGTGAGGGAACTGATTTCATCGGCGTTCGTTTTCCAGCTTTGCCACGCATCCTCAAGGGGATGAGTATTAGTCATGGCAAAACGAACGAGGATTTGTTTAATGCCTAATCGTTTAAGCAACTCTGCACTGTCACCGAAATCACTGCTGTCGATCAGCGTTTCTCCTGAGGAGAGCAGGCTGACAAACCAGGGCCATGCATCGTCACCATTAATCTGATTGACCGCGACAAAATCAGGGAACGTAACGCTGAGCGTTACGCCGCGGCACTGGCCTGGTTGCCAGGTGAAATCGGCCTTGTCGGCAAAATTCATACTGCTGAGCACCTGGTCGCCTTTCTGGCAGTTCAGTAATAACTTTGTTCCGGTTGGGATCACCTGCGCGCCTCCGGCGATGGTTGCTGGCAGGCTGGTGACCGTGGTTTTCACAACCTGTTTTTCGAGTTTGGTTTGTTGTAACTCAAGCGCCGCGACTTTGGCCTGTAACGCCGCTTTCCGATCCTGGACTTTGGTGGTGGTGCGTTGTGGCAGATCCTGAAGAATATCCGGGGCGAAGGCGCTACGGAGAAACTGGCTAAATTCCGCCGTTAATGGCAGCGTCATTCCGGCAAAACCGGCAGCGCTGAGACCATTATTATCCACCGACAGCATGGGCTTCGCCGGGCCGCGTAGAAAATTACCCACCAGTTGCAGGCTCAGCGCTTGTTGCTCTTCGTAGCTGCGTTTTTCGGCATTTTTCCCCAGCGGCCAGATCACGCCGCTTTTCCATTGCGCATTCAACCAACAAGCACTGCTGGCCATCGCGTTCGCCAGTAACGTGCGGGCATCATCCTGATACAGCCGCCACACCGCCGCCACATCAGCATCAATGTCATCGGGTGAGACGCGCTCCTGCAACGTGGCAAGTGCTGGCAGAAGAGTACCCAGCGGGTTGGCGTCCGGTTTTTGCTGCCCGGGGGTAAAAAGCCCGCGCGTTAACGTATCACCCGGTTTCTCCTTCGCTACCGCCGCATTAACGGCACTGTTACGGGATTTTTGCCAGTCGAGCCACGCCTGTTGAGCAGATTGCGCTGTGGCGGCAGCGGCCGTTTGGGTTTTGCCCTGAAACCAGGCGGTAAGCGATAGACGCAGTTGCTTGTTGAGCCGCTCGGTGCGTTGCAACAGCGCGGTTCCATCGCCCGCGCTGGCGAGTGTCTGAACGTCACGCAGCGTGGTCAGCCAGGGCTGTGTGTGTTCCGGCGGAATGGCTTCAAGCTCGTCAACGATGCGGGCGGCAAAGCGCATCGCCGGGCTTTGATTCTGGCTGATAGCAATCAACTGGCGGCGCGACGCCGTGCCTGTTTCATCGGGCGAAAGGTGAGCCGTCACCTCGATCAGATACTGACGCCATGCCTGCTGCCTCGCTTCCTGCCAGCTTTCGCGCAATGGCTGAAAAATCGGTTCAGTTCGACCGGTAGCGTCTTCAATCTCTGCCATCCATTGATTAACTGTGGCTTCACCGGCCTGCGTCCATCTCCCGTCGAGAGCAAGCGTATCGCGTAATGCTGGCCAGAATGTTGCGGCGTGCAGCGGCGGAAATGCGGTGGACGGGGCCTGTAACCAGCGTAACGACAGATCGTGATTGACCAGATTTTCCAGCACCTGTTGTGCGTTCTGCAACCAGCGTTCGCCATAGGGACGCTGAATGTAATAACGCTCCAGCGCCAGCCGGGTCAGCGGAGATAGCGTCGGCGGATAGACATTTTGCGTCAGTTCGTCGCTAATCGGCGCGACTTCGGCGAGCGTATCCAGCGGTGTACCGTGCTGCATTTGTCGCCAGCGCGTGACAGCAGCGGCCAGTTGCAGAATGTAGTGCCGCTGTTGTGCGGGCGACGCGTTAAGGGCGCGCTGCTGATAAGCTTCCAGCGTTTGCCGGGCAGGGCGCGCCGTCACCGGGATGCGGTTAAGTAATGTTTCAGCGTTGTGTTGTTGCTGGCTGAATAAGGGCGTAAACGGCAACCAGGGCAGCGCCAGCGTTGCATGTTGCTCATCTGCGGCAATAAACGCCGCCAGCTTATCCGGCGCTAATTCAGCCAGCCCGGAGCGCAAGCGCATGGCACTCATACTGGCGCTTATCGCCAGCCAGAGGGCGCAGATGCCGATTGCGGTGTAGCAGCAGGTTCTGCCGAATGAACGCTGATACCAGTGCAGGCCGGTTTTTTTTAAACTCAATGCTGGAAGGTGGCGGGTCAGCAGATCCTGGATGAAATGGCTGGTGCGGCGCCCCTGATTCTCCACCTGCGGTTCGGTGGAACAAAACCAGATGCTCTTCAGCGTGACCGGGCTGAAATAGGCGTTGGCTTCGCACAGGGCTGCCAGCGTGTAGCGCAGGGCGGGTTCCAGCCGGGCGAACGCTTCCGGGAAATCCAGCAGGGTATTGTACTCAAGTGCGCTGAGTGTGGCCGGGCGCGCCATACTCAGCCGCACGAGGGAAAATCCTTCATGCAGACGCGTGAATAGCGGTTGCAGCGTGGAGTCATCCTGGCCATCAATATGCGGTGGCACGCTCCATGTGTAACCCAGTGCCTGCTGGCGTTGGGCGTCAGAAAGCTGATGCTGCCACAAACTGAAACCGGGGAACTTATCGCACTGGGTGACTAACACATACAGTGGCAAGCGTTCGCCATAGTGCCTGACCAGCGGTTCGACAAGGCTACGTTGCTGGCGGGCCAGCGTATGCAATTGACTGAGATCGCCACCGATTAACTGGCTCATTGGCAACGCAATAATGATGCCGCCAGGCGCGGGAATGTGCGTGCACCAACGGGCGAGTTTGCTCCAGGTCTGACGGAAGGTGGCAGCGCCGTTTAAAAAATTGCTCGACAGATCGAGTACGCACAGATCGCGAAAAAACCACCACCGCAGCGTGCGGGTCGGGGTGGTGATGCTGTCGGCGCTGTCACCATAAAAACGGGGCAGCCCTGCGCTGCTCAGCAGGGTACTTTTGCCACAGCGATCACCGACCAGCAAATACCACGGCAGATGCGTACGCCGACGTTTAATGCGTTTGATGACCGCGGCACCCGCTTTCCAGTGATTGAACAGCACATATTCCCGGCGCGATAAGCGGTATTTTGTGAACCAGCGGCGACCTTTTTTCCCCCTGATAAGCAGCAATAGTTCGGGAAGCGAGTGCCACAGCAGCGCAGCCAGCACCATCACCAGCAACCACAGCAGCAGGATCCCCGGTGTGCTCCATCCTTGCCACAGGCCGAGCATAAAACTGAATATCAGCGACAGGCACAGTACAGCCAGCCAGCCAGTAAAGCAGGCTAATTTCTTAAACATAGAGGTCAGTTTGTGTAGTGATAAAGAAGAAAAAATAAAGACCCGTATAGCAGCAACAGAGTCACGGTTGCCCGCAGTAGCAGGCGTTTATGCAGCGGCGTGGCGACGGTTTGTCCGCATGTCGCGAGCGTGATCGCGCTGTCATTTGGCCAGCTTAGCCATGCGGCAGGCAGACACAGCGCACGTTGCTCTGTAATGATCTCCTGCAACGGCTCGTCATCCTCGGGCATGCTGTACTGACCGTGAAAACCATTTTGCAGACAGAAGAGAAAAACCTTCCGCGCCTGATGCCAGTCGGGCTCAAGCTGCGCCAGACAGGTAAAAAAACGCTCTCCGGCGACTGTCATATTCAGATACTTACGCTGCAATAATTCACTCTGCCAGCGCTCACGCCATGGCAAGGACGAACAGAGCACCGTTTCATCGATCCAGGCAATAACCGCAAACTGTGCGGCCGCTTTCTCCTCTTCGTTGGCATCCTGTTGGCAGGCTCGCTGCATTGCCTGCTCCAGTTGGACAAGACACCCTTGTCGCGCTTCGGCGTAATCGGTAAACGATGTCGGTTCTGCAATCATCTCCAGTACCTGCCTGAAGACCGGTAGATAGTCATCAAGAAGCTCACTCATGACACCCCCATAAAAACGACTTGAACTTGCAGATCGTCGGGTGCGTCATCCCAGTAAAAGGCCAGACTCTGCTCCTGGCCGATCTTCTTCCATAGATCGTCCTGCTGGTTCAGTTGGTAATAGACAGTGTTTTTGCTCTGCGGCATGCCACGCGGGGCGGGATCCAGCACCGTAGTGGCAATCCCCGGCAGCGCATGTTGAATCAGCTTGCCGATCGCTGAACCCGCTGCCACTTTGAAACCACTGTTCTCGGTTGTTCCGGAGGGGCGCTGCTCTGAACGCAGCCGCAGCAACACGCTGTCGCTCTGTTGTCCGGCGAGTGACGACAAATCGCCGATAAAGATGCGCTGGCTGGTTGGAACGAAGGTGATCCAGACGTTATCTTCCAGCGCCAGGTTATTTAGCAGTGAAAGCAGAAGGTTTTTTGCGCTGGCGAAACAGGCGTAAAGGTCATAGTGGTCATACGGCAACAGACGCATCGTCTCACCGGCCCAATCTCCATTAAATGAACAGCAATCGCTGACACTGGAGAGTTCGCCAATCAGTTGCGCCAGCAGCCCGTAGACAGGCCACGGATGCATGCCCGGCGTGCGACAGTAATGGTGCAGCAACGGCAGAGTCCGGTTCAGGGAGCGCATCACTAACAGTTGCGTCATATCGCCGCGCTGGGCGGTATTACTCTGTTCCGGGCGTTTGTACTCTTCGAGTTTATAGGCGCGGTTTGCCAGTTCAGCATACAGACCATCCAACAGATTTTTCAGCACTGGTGTGCTGCCAAGGCTGACCAGTGGAGGACAAAAACTGGCGTCAGCGATCACTCGATCGGTGTCATAGCGTAACCGCAGAAGGGGAATAAATTCACAATCCACCACCGCCTCTTTCTCGCCATCGGTGAGGATCTGTACGTTATAAAGAATGCGCGAGACGCTGCACTCCGGCCCGTTGAAATAGACATCTTTCATCACGCCTTCTTCCGGCGCTTTAAACCAGCGGCTGTTTGGCGACTCACCGACATTCACATGGCCAGGGTCGAAACGACGCAGCGCCAGCCACAGGGTTAACGGTTTTTCCAGCTGTTTCCATGCCTGACGAAACTGACGCGGTTGCAGGCTACAGTTGCCGGGAAACTCCAGATAATCCCCGGAAGGTAACAGCGCCTTCAGGCGTTCAATTTTTAGCGTGAAATCAACCAGCGTTTCCGGGTTAAACATCGACTCAATCAGCCCAACGTTCCACGGCTGTGCCAGTTGGCGATGGCGCGATAGCATGTAATGATGATGCAGATCGACAGACTGCAAATGTTGCGGTTGTAAATAAACACCCGAATACCAGTAAATCTGCTGAAGTTCCGGATACATATCAGCTTCCTTGGCTGGCAGAGGATTGTGCTGGTGCGGGCGCTGCATTTTGCAGGCGCAGTGGCTCGCGTTCCGCGCCGGTAAACTGTGTCATGCCGTTGCTACCGAGGTGAAGGGTTAGCATTACCGGAGCCAGTTGTGCCTGCCAGCGCGGTGTCCACCAGCCGGAACTTTCGGTGGTGACGGGAATACGAATTAGCGCCATATGCTGCTTTTGCGGGAACGGGTAATAACCAGCAACCACCGCGAGGTAACGGGTATTCTCGCTGCGGTCGATATGCAGCGTCGTGCGCTGTCCCGGCATGGCGGCGTAGCGGTCAACTTTTAAGATGTCATCCTGTGCGCCTGCGGCGCTGAACAGGCTCTTTAAAGCAAATGGGTTAGAGAGCAGTTTGCTCAGAGTATTAGCATGTTGGGCCTGGATAACCAGTAACGTGCAGCTATTGGCGATGCCATGCACCGCATTCAAATCCGGGTCGGTTTGAATCGCCAGCGTGATGGTACCCTGTGCAAAGGGCGCAGCAACCTGGTCAATGGCCTGCTGTTTCGTGGCGGAAGCAGAGTTTTCCTCTGTTGCGCACCCGCTGAGCAGCGCCGCACAAAAAGCAATGGTAAGAGTATGTTTTCCCGGCATTATTGGGTCTGTCCTGTTAATACATTATGGATGGCATGCAGGCTGGTATCGTCGGTAAGCATCTCTTCCAGCCATTCGGTCAGCGTCATGTTTGCCCAGCGGGCGGCGCGATCCATCAGAAAGGGTACCGGGCTTGAGGGTTCGGTCTGGCGAAACCAGACGCCGATAGCCAGCATCTGGTTGATGGCCTGCTCTCGGTTCATCACCTGTGAGGTGGCGAAGGGCGACGCCGTGGCGAGCGGCGCGTCTCCTGCGCCGTCAGCAGGTGCATTGGCAACCAGCGGCACTGCCCGTTGCGCCAGGCGTTGCAGATAGTCGATCATCTCCGCTAGTGTCTGGCGGATCAGAACAAAGACATCGCCTTCCTGGTCCTCACTCAACGAGGCATAACATGCCTCACATTGCCGCAGCGCAACGGCAAGTTGTTTCGTAAGCGCAATCTGTTGACTGATGTCATGGGCAGAAAATTGCGTCGCCAGCCGGTCAAAACTGCTCATCGACAGATCGCCTTTCTGCTTTATCAGCTCCTCGCGGCTCTCCGGGTGAGTGGCGACTTTTTGTTCGAACGCCTGAATCTCCCGCCATGTCGCCAGCGAGGTCATCTGCTGGGGCAGCAACGGCTGGCGGAAAAGCTGCATACTGATGTCGCGATCGAGGCGCGACAGTCGGCTACGGCGCGCTGAAACGCCATCTTCCTCAAGCGAAGGCCAGCACTGAAGCCAGAACTGCTGCAGGAAGGCACAAAGAAAATCGATGCCCTGGCACAGCCCGGCAAGCCCCTGCAAATGGCAGTGCGACTCCACGAGCCAGCACGCCAGTTGCAGATCTTTACTTTGCTCTGTGAGGGCTTTTTCACTCAGCGTCCGCACTTTATTCCAGTCCGCTTTGCGGGGTTCGCTCACCGACCAGTCGCCTTCGGGCAAGTAGTCCGGGTCGCTTTCGCGCGCGCTGCGGATGGTGTCAAATAGCAGCTCATATTCCAGATTTTCCCCTGCAGGATTTTCCGGGCTTATTGGCGCTAACAGTGGCGCGATATCGGCAACAAGGGTCATGTTCACTTATCCGATCAGAACGGTGGGGCACCCGGCGACAATCACGCCGCCATGAGCGCAGCTATCTCCCATGCGTGCGGCCGGTTTTTTGCCGATCAGCACTTTGAAACTGCCCATCACTATACTGTCGACAGGCCCGACGCAGGTCGCCATTGAGCCGACGGTAGCGGCGGGAAGACCGCCAATCAGCACCGTAGGGACGCCTGGCGGCATGATGGGCCCGCCGACATGTGGGATCGGCGGAACGCCGGGCGTCATCATCGGGCAGATATGCATATCAGAAATACGAGCTGCAGGCTGAGCCATTACAGACCTCCGTTAGCAATGTGGGAAAACAGCAGGCGCACACCCTCTGTCGGAGACTCAGAGAGCTGGCAGGCTGACATCACCAGCGCACAATTGAGGATTTGCTGGCTCAGTTGCGGATCGGGATAAACCGGTTCGAGATCCGGCGGGCTCATACTTCCCTGCGACCAGAACAGCGACAAAGCGAGGGCGCCAACTGGTGTGTTAAAGCCCAGCGCCTTCGCCTGTTCAAAGATGCGCCAACGCAGTGTTTCGTCGGGTTGATGGCCGTAGTGGGCGATATCATCCAGCAGCGGCAGCGCATCCGTGCTGGCAAAGCGCCGAAGCAGGGCGGTCAATTGGGTAACGACTGTTTTGAAGTCATACTGCTGGCGCCACTGTTGCAGGGCTTCTTCCCAGTTGCCGCATGCAAGCTGTTGTTGGTGGGATAATTCAACGGATACCATGGTGCTCTCCTTAGCCGATGTTAATAATGCCGCCTGAAACCTGCGTCATCCCGCTGCCGGACACCGTGGCCATTGCGCCTTTAAGCTCTGCCGTGGCTTTTGCTTCAAGGGTGAGCAGGGTGCCGTTAATCGTAATGCCACTGGGCGAGAGGCTGATTTTGTTGCTGCCCACTTTCAGTTCGATGCCTTGTGTGGATTCGAACGTCAGCGCTTTATCGGTTTTGATACCGCCGCTGCCGCCGCTCACGCTGAGCATGTAGTTGCCGCTCTTCAACTCGGTGGTGTTATTGCCCGCCACGCTGAGTTTGTAGTTACCGTCTTTCACTTCGGTTGTGGTGTTGCCAGCGACGCTGAGTTTGTACTCGCCGTCTTTCACTTCTGTAGTAGCATTGCCCGTTACGCGCTGTTGCCAGTTGCCTTTTTCCAGTGTGACGCTCATATCCCCCTCTTTCAGCACTAACAGATCGTTGCCCTTGGTCAGCTCGGTGCTGCGATTGGCGGCGATGGTGCTGGTAGCATCATTTTTCACCGTCAGCGCGAGATCCTTTTGTGCAATGATGGTCAGCAACTCTTCGCCTTTTTTATCGTTGAAACTGAGGCGATGGCCCTCATCGACGCTGCCTTCAGGGGTGCTGCGTGACACAAAACCGCTCTCGTTTTTCCCGGCGGGAAGGGCGAAGGGTGGCTTATTCTGACCGTTATGCACCGTTCCGATGACGACCGGAAAATCGGGATGTCCCTGCACAAAGCTGACCAACACTTCACAGCCGACGCGTGGCAGAAACTGCGCGCCGAACTTCGCACCGCTCCACGGCTGCACCACCTGCACCCAGCAGGAGCAGGTATCGTCGCTGGGGTTTTCTTTGTCCCACGGAAACTGGATCTTAATGCGGCCATATTCATCGGCGTGGATCTCTTCTGAAGCAGGCCCGACGACAGTTGCCGTCAGAACGCCCGGGATCTCCGGCCGCGGATGACTATCGGCTGGTACCCAGGGCTGATCGTTAATTATCGCCTGCAACTGACAAAAACAGACGCTGCTGTTGTCGTCAAAGTTATTGACCGCCTCAAAATCCAGGCGTCGGATGTTGTACGCCTTGTCGCCGGAAGGATGGCCGCTCAGCGTGAAGATTTCGCCGCAACTCAACCAGTGCGCATTCGCCGTCGCGGCAAAATGACGAATATTGGCTTCTTTCGCCGCCATCGCCGTTTGGGCATGACGGGAGATCAGTTCGTGTTCGCCCTGCGGCGTGATATCGGTAAACGTCACGGAGGAGATTGATTTATTAGCACTGCGGGCGCTTTGCAGGTCATCAACCGCGGCAGTTTGCGGCATATTGAACCCCTGGATCGCCACGCTTGCCGGCAGCAACGCCACGCTGGCTTCCCAGCTTTCAATAGTGCCACCAGTGATGATTTCGCCCTGATGATGCCAGGCAAGCTTCTCTCCGCCAATGGCGGCGTGGCTGGCTGGATGATCGGCCAGCACGAAGGTATGACCCACTGCGCTGTGGCGGAAAAAGTAGTAGATCCCTTCTTCCTGCAAAATTCGCTCGATAAAACGCAATACCGATTCACGATACTGCACGCAGTACTCTCGCTTCGGGTACGTGCCATGCAACTGCACCTCGACATCGTTGATGCCGTAACTTTTGAGCAGAGTGCTGACCAGATCCGGAACGTTGGTGTTTTGCCAGATGCGCATCATGCGCCCCATTTGCAGCAGCGAGAGTGTCGGTTCGAGCGTGAAAATACATTCCGCCTCATCCTCGGTGCGTTGCGCATAACGAATGCGGGTCACGACGCCGTGTAAATGGCGCTGTGGCAGCGATTGACTGCCATCGCCGATACGGCAGGAGACCGCTTCGCCATGCCAGCGCGACAGATCTTTCTCCTTCATTTTGGTCAGCGAACGCAGTTCGTATTGATACGGCGAGGAGAGTGATTCCTGTCCGCGAAGTGAGACAAGCAGCAGCGAACCGGCGAGGTCACCGTTCCAGCCGATAAAATGGTGTTGTTGCTCTTTACTTTTTTCAATAATCGACATACCGATAATCCTGTTTAAAAGGTTGGGGCAGGTTTCTGCACTTTATGCAGATAAGTCCCCGCGCTACTGCCAAGACAAAAATCTACCCCTAAAGCGCACGTTCCCAGCGGGCTGGAACCGGTAGAGGAACGGCTGATCAGTAAGGAAACCGAGAAGTCCATTACCGGGCCGACGTAATTGCGAATTTGCGCCCAGAGATCCTGCCAGGCTGCGCCCTGCGGAATAAAACGGCGGGAAGACTCCACTGACATCGGGCCGAGCAAAACATCAAAATGTGCATGAGCCTCCCGACGTGCGGCACCCAGCATTGGCGCGGTTTCCAGCCTGTGTTGATCATTGCCGAGCTGGCAACGCTCCTCATCGCTCACGCTCCGCCAGCCGCCGGTAAACGGGATCACCTGTGCCGGGACAGCAAAAAGCTGACTCAGCCAGCGCTCCAGATTGACCATTGAACGCACGGGCGCGGCAAATAACGCAGCGTGGTCCACCATCGCCGGGAAGGACGCTTCATTCGTCAGGCCGGTAAGCGCGAGGATGGCCATCTTGAGCGGCGAGGAACCTGTGGATTCAGCGAGAGCGTATAAATGATTTTTTTGCCAGGCGAGATAATCCAGGCAGTAGAGTCTGTGGCCAAAGAGATCAAAAAAAGCCCTGGCGCTGCCGTCGCTGTAACGGTATTGGCGTTCAATCAGCCATTCGGTATACACCGCAGGCAGCGAGCCCATAGCTCCGGTCAGGCCATGATGGAAAGCCGTTAGCGTCAGAGGCTGGTCGGGCGCGGCTTGAGACAGCGACTCCACATCACCCTCTGGCGCATTAAGCGAAAGGGTTGATGTCAGATGTAGCGCTTCATCAAGCAATGTTTCATCGGTTTTTTCGCCATCCCGCAGCGTGCGCAGCAGCAGGCGAACTTGCTGATAAAAATTGAATTTGCTGATAAGCGGGATCAAAGCCAAGACAGCCTCCCGGCGCGCACCGGCCACTGGTGCAGCGTTTCTTCTTCCTGCTCAATACAGGTGGCGAGCCGGATAAAACTGTTGACCGGGGCATACAGCGCCAGCAGGCGATCCAGCAAAGCGCAGAACAGGTAATAGTCAGGTTCATTCAACGCCTGATGGCGAAACGTCACCAGTACGTTGATGCCGCGGGCCAGCGAGTGCGGATCGTTTTTTACCAGCCGACGGGTAACAGGCTGGCACTCCAGCGACTGTATCAACATAAATAACGGCGTTTTTCCCGGTTGCACATCACGGCTATACAGCGACAGCATCTCTGCCAGCTGTTGTGCGCCGTGTTCGCCGGTCAGCAGCTGATGATTGAGAGACAGTTGCGCCAGAAAGCGCCAGCGTTGCGCACTCTTTTCCGGGGGATTAAGCGGACGTGTTGGATGAGTCAGAGCAATCGTCTTCAGCGCGGCAACAGCGGCGTCGGTATCAAAATCACCGTCAGGATGACCATATGACAACTGATGCGGCAACGTATGGTTGCTGCAGCGTATGGTAATGGTCACCACCTCGGCGATCGGCGAAGCCGGGCCGGGCTGGCTTTTACTGAAGGCAATAAAACAGATCGGCTCCACGCCGCGTGGGCCATGCGCTTCCCGGTGGGCGCTCTGCCAGTGCAGTCCGGCATTGTCCTTATTGTCCGTGTGCAGGTGGCTTTCAAGCAGTGAACGCACCGGCCAGTGTTCGATGCGGCCTGCGGTTTTACGCTGTACGGTAACAGTGTCGATTGACCAGACGCTAATCAGCCCCGGATAGCGATTGTCCGGAATAATTGGATGCTCGACGGTAGCGTCGTTGAGTGTGAGCGGTTCTGCGCGCTGCGTGAACAAATTAACGGCGGGAGAACAGAACAGGCGGAAAAAGCTGGCATCGACAATATCAGCCATTTTTTCCAGTTTTTTCGTCAACCGGTTGCGTCTGATAACGGCGTGAATTTCAAAACTTTCATTGCCACTGGCGGTAAAACCTTCCGGCAATTGCAGGTCGATAAAAGAGAATTTCTGCGGAAAATAAAAGTAATCCAGTAGCAGAATATGGATCGGCGCAATGCGTGGATCCCGCGTAAGCAGCGCATCTTCCACCTCAAAACCTACCGGGGTGATCGCCGTGGCGGGTAGTGCTATTCTATTCTCCCCCTGTAACAAGCCAAGACTCTGAAGTTCAGAGCAAAGCACCGTATATAGCAGGTTGACCGCATTGTCCTGGCCGTGCAGATAGATACGGATCTTTTCGGCACCGATCGCGCCGCCTGGCCAGACCCGAAACTGCAAGCGTAACTTCCAGTTCAGGATATCGCTGTCAAAATGTAGCCTTGCCGTCTCGATACTGAGTGGCATTAGCGTTACCGGGTAGATGGTTTGAAACTGGCAGGGCAGCGGGGCGGTGTTGCGGGTAAACAGCGCGGTTCCTGGCGCAAGAATATTTTTGCCGCTGATGCCGCTGCGCACGGGATCGGGCTCGATCATAACAATGCAGGTTGAGGGCAGCGGGCGCAGGAACTGCGGGGCCAGCGAAGCAATGAGCGCCTCGACCACTTCAGGCATATCTTCATCCAGCCGCTGATGAATACGAGACGTTAATAATGCAAAAGATTCAATCAGTCGGCTGACATGCGGATCGGTGGATTCCCCCTCGATCATGCCAAGCCGGCGGGCTATTTTGGGAAAGCGTTCAGCGAAAACCCGTCCATGCTTTTTTAAGAAGTTCAGTTCTTTCTGATAATAAGAAAGCAAACTATTCATCGAAATAAAACACTCCCGTATCGTCATTCCAGATAAGCCTGATGGTTATTCGCTTATTTAAATAATTTGCCTGTAATTGGAATTTAATGTATTCCGGCTCATCCTGGGTGCTGGTGATAGAAACCTGCGTTAAGCGCGGTTCATAGCGGGCAATGGTTGTTTTCAGCCGCTGTTCCATAATATTGCGCCTGGGGATCAGTTCGTTAGTTTGCTGGAATGACTCATCGATACCAAAATTCAATACCGAAGTATTAATAAGGGGAATCTCCTCAATACCGGGATAGCGTGCACGAGAGCTTAAACACATGTTTAATTCTGTTAGCAATTGGTGATGTGAAAGCGCGTCACACTGATAATCATCTTCTTCACGAAGAGGGTGATTATCACTGAGGGTTAAGAGTAGTGAATGTATCATCAATGCGCTTCCTGGGGAAAAAACGGCCACCTGCGGCAGCCGGTGCACGCTGTTATTTTAGCGCTTTTGTCGGAATGTCGTATTTAATCGGCCCGATTTTATCCAGGCCAGATTCTGCGGCATTCGGCACGTTAATGGTGAGATCAACTTCGCCTTCAAAGGTGAAATTAATATCCATAAATAATTTGTCACGCATTTCGTAACGAAGGCTCTGAATTTTACAATCAGTGTAAATGATACGCTGTATTTCATAGTTCGCTGAGTATTCGTCGGAGCCACGGTGTACGGTAGTGATAGTAATGTTTTTATAACCACGCTTTAAATACTGCTCAAAAAAGTTGCTGCTTTCCTTGGTGACTAATAAGGAAACGTGGGTTGAATCAAAATAGGTACCGTCAGGGCCGGAATACGTGGTGATACCCATCGGAGCATATCCTTCGATCCAGTCTTTATAAGCAGCTTCCGTTGATGTGCCTTTAACCGGTTTGTTGTCAATTTTAATTTCGATGAATTGACAATCCTGGAGTTTAGCCATATCTAATCCTTTATTAATAATGAAACGATGAAAATAAATTTACGCACCGGCAGCAGACGGTAAATCGGCTACAAGGCGTAAAGACATACTTAACCCCTCAAGTTGAAAATGAGGTTTTAACCATGCGATTGCGCGATAAGTCCCGGGAAAACCAGGAACTTCAACAACGTCTATTTGGGCTTCACGAAGGGGATAGCGAGCTTTCGTTTCCGGGCCTGCGTTATCGGAGGCCACGACATATTGCATAATCCACTTCTGTAAATATTCTTCACACTCGCTGCGCGACATAAAGCTGCCGACCTTATCGCGAACGATGGATTTCAAATAATGGGCAAACCGCGACGTGGCCAGAATGTAGGGCAACTGACTCGACAAGCGCGCATTCGCATTCGCCTGGTCAGAGTTATATAAACGCGGTTTGTTGGCTGACTGGACGGCAAAAAACGCCGCGTAGTCGGTTCCTTTGCAGTGCACCAGCGGAATAAAACCGAGATCGGAAAGCTCTTTTTCTCGGCGATCTGAAATAGCAACCTGCGTAGGACATTGCATAGTCCTTTCACCGCTGGTTGATGTGTAGTTATACGCCGGCAATGATTGCACCAGGCCACCCCCTTCGACGCCGCGGATGGATGCGCACCAGCCGTACTCTTCAAAGGATTCGACGATCTTGCCTGCCAGTTCCCAGGCGGAGTTCATCCACAGATAATCGCTGCCGCTTTCGTTCTCATTGATCTGTTCTTCAAAGCTAAAGCTTTCCGCCGGGATGGTTTTACTGCCGTAGGGCATACGCCCCAGCACGCGGGGTAATGTGAGGCCAATATAACGGCTATCATCATTCTGGCGGAATGAACGCCAGCGCGCATAATCCGTAGTCTCAAACAATTTCGCCAAATCCCGGGGGCGAGGCAGTTCGGAAAAATCCTGCATCGACAGCATGCCAGGTGCAATAGCGCTCAGGAAAGGGGCATGGGCCGCTGCCGCGACGTGGGAAATCTGTTCCAGCAGATTAATATCTTGTGGCGTGTTATCAAATTCGAAATCGCCAAGAAAGGACGAGAATGGTGTACCGCCAAAAGTACCGTATTCGCTTTCATAGACGCATTTAAACAGCATTGACTGATCGAAATCGCTGGCCGATTTAAAATCTTTTATCAATTCTTGTTTAGTACATTGCAGAATCCTGACTTGCGTATTTTCCGTTACGCTGGTCTGCACCAGTTTATGCAGGCCGAGCCACGAAGACTCTTTTTTTTGAAATTCAGGGGCATGAATAATTAAACTTACCTGGCTGGAAAGTAGTTCATCAATGGCTGAAATTCGCTGTTCAATACTGCCAATCAGATCGCTGGAAATAATCACTGTTCCTGCCGTTACTTCGGCAAGAAAATTATTAAGCTGTGTTTTCATGCGGTCGCGATCTGATTCACGACGAATTGCTTTTGTATTATCAATTATCTGATTAAGAAAATCATCACTGAATGATGCTTCAGCAACAGTGCCTACAGCCAGTTCACTATCCATTTTTATTCCTCTGCCGGGTTATCTGCCTGTTCTGTTTGTTCACTCTGTTGCATTGCTATTTCTGCTAGCTGCGTTTTTAAACGTTCATTACTGGCGGCGCGATTGCGTAAGTCTGATAGTTGTTCACGCAGTTCCATCAATTTTCGCAGCGGTTCAACTTGTTGAACAATATTATCTGGCGAAAAGTCATCCATATTCTGGAAAGTTAATGATATGGCCATTTTCCCTTCCTGATCGGGTAATGCGCTATCGACTAAAAATTCAGCAGACGGTTTCATCGACGACATGATTTCGTTGAAATTATCTTTATCAACGTGCAGAAATTTACGATCGCGCAGTTCAGTTTCGGTATTGGTGAAATCACCCATAACGCCAAGAACTAAAGGTAATTCTTTTGCCGTCTGGGCATCACCAATCTCGACATCATAGGTTATTTGTACCCGCGGCGGACGGGCTTTATCTAACTTGTGTTGAGTATTGCTCATAGTATCCTCCAAATAATGACGTATGACTTAATTAACCCTACAATTAAGCTGTCATTGGTGCTGTGCTCAAACATACGCTTATAAGTTACTTCAGAATGTAGTTCGTTGCTATATTTATGCTCTTAATTAAGAGTAAGTGGAATATTAAAAGTACGCTTTATAGCTAATGTTTTAAATATCTTTATGCGTCGATACTGGGTCTTGTTATTGCTTGTGGTATGACGATTACCTATCACAAATTATATGATTGGTAATGTTTTTAATTTTGCTTACGGAGAAACATACTATATGTAATCCAGTAAAAACTTTAAATAACCGTTCCAATTACAGGTTGGAATAGTCATCCTGACAATTAAGAGCCTATCCCAGTAGGCGTATATTGTTGCAGCCAGTTTGGACACGGACAGCGCGCAACAACCGGGGCGTACACGCAGTACGTGAGGATTACTCGTTTCCCTCAGCCCTAAAGGGCCGCCGCAAGCGGCGTTCAAAATGCCAACACATTTTGTGTGAGCACTGCCCAGGACCAAAATGACAAATAAAATAGCCTAATGGGATAGGCTCTAAACCATTATTACGCTTTATACCTTATTTAATTCTCTTGCCATGGGACGTCAGAGTCATCCGCGTGAAAACCTCGGTGCAGCATGCTGTCCGCTGCTGACGGGCTGACAAAATGTGCGCTTATCCTGACAATCCATTGACAGATAATTGCCTGGTCAGTAGTTTCATTTGTAATTACTGACCAGGCAAACATCATGACGGACACGACAGATACCCCCACTCCCAAACTGCATCTTGCTTTATTGATTCATCTGGCGAACCAGTTTAAAGACCAACTTATTAGTCAGTATTTTTCGTCGACGGATATCACCGCCGCCCAGTTCAAGGTGCTGATCAGTATCTACAAAGGTTTTAACAGTCCGCTAGAAGTGAGCAAAAACTTGTTGATGGATGCGGGTGCAATGAGTCGCATGCTGGAACGAATGGTGAAACGCGATCTGATCGTGCGCAACACCAATCCGCAGGATAAACGCCAGGTGATCCTGGCTCTGACCGAAAAAGGGCAGCAGATCTGCGAACGTTTCCAGAATGAGGCGCTGGCCTCGATTCTCAGTTCGCTGACCTGCCGCCTGACACCTGAAGAGTCCCGATTGCTGGTCGATTTACTGATAAAAATGTTGCCGGACGAGGCAACTCGCCCACATCGCTAAGCTGTCCAATAAGGTATTCACGATGCAAACTTCATCTGCACAAGCCGAACGTGCGCCGGGCAAACGTAAGCGCAACTTCGCTATTCTGTTCCTCATTTTGCTGGCGATCGCCGCAGGATGTCTGGCCTGGTACTTTTTGTATGCCCGCTATTACGAAACGACCGATGACGCCTACGTCAATGCCAACCTGGTAACGCTGACGCCGCAAATAGCGGGTACCGTCACGCAGGTTGCCGTTGATGAAGGCGATTACGTAGAAAAAGGGCAGCCGCTGGTGCTACTCGATCCTAGCGATACGGAAATCGCCCTGCAACAGGCGGAAGCCAACCTTGGCAGCACCGTGCGCCAGGTGCGCGGGCTTTACAGCACCGCCGATAACTATCGCGCGCAGGTCGAAGCGAAACAGGTGGCGCTACAAACCGCGCAAAATGACTATGCGCGGCGGCAAAAGATCTTCGCCAGCGGAGCGATTGCTGCTGAAGATCTGGCGCATTACCGCGATGCGGTGACCACCGCGAAAAGCGATTTGGCAGCGGCGCAGCAAGCATTAACCACCAATCTGGCGATGGTTGATGACACGGTTATCGACAGCCACCCTGAAATCAAAAGCGCAGTCGCCACGCTGCGCCAGCGCTACCTTGATAATGCCCGTAGCACCATTGTTGCGCCGGTGAGCGGCTTTGTTGCCAAACGCGCGGTGCAGCTTGGCATGCGGGTTGATTCCGGCACGACGTTGATGTCGATTGTGCCGCTGGATCAGGTCTGGGTGGATGCCAACTTTAAAGAGAGCCAGATGGACACTATGCGGCTGGGGCAGAAAGTGACGCTGACCGCCGATCTCTATGGCGATAATGTTGAATACCATGGGGTAATTGAGAGCCTCGGCATCGGCACCGGCAGCGCCTTCTCGCTGCTACCCGCGCAGAACGCTAGTGGTAACTGGATAAAGATCATCCAGCGTCTACCGGTGCGCATCACGCTCGATCCGCATGATATACAGAAACATCCGCTGCGCGTGGGGCTGTCAATGTTTGCCCGCGTAGATATCCATGATACGGATGGTCACCTGCTGCCACAGCAAACAGTTGCCGCGCCGCGCTTTACCACTGACGTGTACCAGAACGCGCTACAAAATGCCGATCAACTGGTGGCGAAAATTCTTCATGACAACAGCCAGGCGGTAGCGTCCAGCGCCCGCTAAGAGAGACGTTATGCAAGATAAGTCGGCGTTTACGCCTCCCAGCCTGCTGTTGGCGACGATTGCGCTGTCGCTGGCAACGTTTATGCAGGTGCTGGATACCACCATCGCCAACGTGGCGCTGCCGACCATCGCCGGTAACCTCGGCGTCAGCTCGGATCAGGGCACCTGGGTGATCACCTCGTTTGCGGTGTGCAACGCCATTGCGCTGCCGCTAACTGGCTGGTTCACCCGACGCTTCGGTCAGCTTAAGCTATTTGTCGGTTCGGTGGCGCTCTTTACCCTGACCTCGTTCCTCTGCGGTTTTGCCCACAGCATGACCGAGCTGATTATTTTCCGCGCCCTGCAGGGCTTTTTCGCCGGGCCGATGTTCCCGATGTGCCAGACGCTATTGCTGGTCATTTTCCCGACCAGCAAACGCAGTATGGCGCTGGCCCTGCTATCGATGGTGACTGTCGTGGCGCCGATTGTCGGCCCGATCACCGGCGGCTGGATCACCGATAACTACTCGTGGCCGTGGATCTTTTACATCAACGTGCCGATCGGGATTTTCGCCGCCATTGCCGTCTGGAGTCAGCTTCGCGCCAGGGAAGAGACGACCACCACCGCGCCGATTGATTACATTGGCATTGCGCTGCTGATACTCGGCGTAGGGTTGTTGCAGGTGGTGCTCGACAAAGGCAACGATCTTGACTGGTTCAGCGCGCCAGAAATCATCGTTATGTCAGTTATCTCCGTGATTGCACTGGTCTCATTTGTGATTTGGGAACTGGGGGAAAACCACCCGATTGTGAACCTGCGGCTGTTTAAGGATCGTAATTTCGCGATTGGTACTGCAACGCTGACACTCGGCTATGCGGCTTTTTTTGCCATCAACATTATTCTGCCGCAGTGGCTGCAAACCCAGATGGGCTACACCGCCATCTGGGCCGGGCTGGCCGCTGCGCCGATGGGTTTTTTGCCGTTGTTGCTGACGCCGTTTATCGGCCGCTATGCGCACAAAGTGGATCTGCGATTCCTCGCCACGCTGTCGTTTCTGACGATGGGCATATCGTGTTTGCTTCGTGCTCAGTTCAATACCAGCGTCGATTTTCGCACTATTGCCGAAGTGCAGATGTTTATGGGCATTGGCGTGGCCTTCTTCTTTATGCCGATCACCACCATTGTGCTGTCAAATTTGAATGGCGTTGAAGTGGCGGAAGGTTCCGGGCTGGCGACCTTTTTCCGTGTGCTCGGCGGTTCTTTCGCCTCGTCGCTCACCACCTGGATTTGGTCGCGGCGTGAGGTTTATCACCATGCTAACCTCACCGATAGCGTCACTGCCTATAACCCTGCGGCAATGGACTACCTGCATAAGATGGGCGGTGTGACGCAGCAGCACCTTGCGGCAGTGGATAAAACCATTGAGCAGCAGGCCTATATGATGTCGACCATTGACTATTTCTGGCTGCTGGGCTGGGGTTTTATGGGGCTAATGGTGTTGATTTGGTTTGCACGTCCGCCGTTTGTGCGTTCCGGTGCGCCTGGAGTGCCACCCGCAACAGGACATTAATACAGATACCCAAAATAATTCGAGTTGCAGGACAAAACGCTTTTCCGTTTTGAACAGTGTGCTTACGCTGTCCCCGAAGGGGTGAGTCTCAGGGATGAGCCGAATCAAAAGCCGACAAACAGGCAACTCAGCTTGGCGAATTTGAATCCGGTATGCTCGCCGCGTGGCTCGGGGCTGTGCCCGCTGCGGCGCTGGGCGGTATTGGCACGCTGCTGGTGGTGGCGCTGTGGATGAAGATGTTCCCCGGCCTGCGGCATCGTCAGCGGCTGGAGAGCAGTGCAGCTTAGCCGCTGGTGCTGATGAAAGACCGGAAAGCGCCTGGCGTACCATACAGCACGGTGGATCAATGGTATCGGCGGGAACTGATTGAGTTTGACGGGCCAGGCCACGCACCGCAGAGAGAATAAGCGGCGCGTTTTAATCAGGTACTGCTGGAGTCCCTTCGCGAATAGTCAGTGTAACAGTTGTTGTTTACGTGCCTGATTGACCGCCTGAATGCGCCCCTTCACCTGCAACTTTTCATATAGCTGTTTTAAGTGCCATTTGACGGTTTCCACAGAGATACCCAGCGCACGAGCGATTTGTTTGTTGGAATGTCCATCGGCAATTAAGCGCAATGTTTGTTGTTCTCGCTCCGTTAACCGCAGGCCTGCAGTTGCGGGAGCGGGCAGCATCGCGCCCAATTGGCTAAGCAGCGTACGGATGACCATATCCTGCGTGGGCTGCTTATTCAGGTGAACCAGCCACAAGGTAAGATCCGGGCCGAGGTCTTGCAGACTGCGTCGCAGATTTTTCGCCACCGCGCTTTGCAGTGCCGGTAAGCCCACCGTGGCCGCCTGCGCGATTTCTCCGCCACGGAACAGGGCAATAGCTTCCAGCAAGCGCAAGCGCACAGCGCTAAGCCATTCACCGCACTGTTCAAGCGCTTCCACCTGTATGTGAAGTAACCTCGCCGCCGCCAGCGGTTCGTCGTGCGCGATCAGCATCCGACACTGGCTGATGGCGCTGTACCTGTCAATAAGCGCTTGTTGATGAGGGTCCGCAGCGCGAATCTGTAGCAATTGTACCAGCGCATGTTCTGCGGCATCGTGATGACCGGCCAGCAGATAAAGCGCCAGCTGCTCAGCGAGCAACAAGGCGCGGATGCGCAACCATCCGCGTCGGTCAGCCAGCTGTTCTGCATGCTGTAACAGCGCCTGTGCTTCTTGGTGCTGGTTGTTTTGCTGCGCATTACGTGCCAGTACACGGTAGCAACTGCTCAGACCGTCCGGTGGGCAGACGTCATCAATGGTTTGCAGCCGCAGGGTCAGCAGCTCTTCGAGACGCTCATCGTTTCCCTGTTCCCAGGCGATTTCCGCCAGCAGCGGTGCCAACGTTGCGCTGCTGCTGGAATTTGTGCCGGTATGCTGTTCCGCATGACACAGCGCACGGGAGGCCAACTGTTCAGCCTGCGTTAAATCCCCCTGCCGCAAGCAGGCCTGGGCCATCACGAAAGCGCGATAGACCTCGACAAACAGGTTACGCAGGGGCGTTTGCGCAATGGCGATACGCTGATGAACAGCCAGCGCCTGCTGGGGGCGTGAGGCGACAAGGTAACAGTAGCTGAGAATATTGCACACCAGGCCATCTACCCAGATATCGCCGCAGGGCACCGCCTGAAGCAGCGGCTCCACAATGGCCAGACTGGCGGCAATATTCTCGGCGAAGGCTTCGCAAATCGCCCGCACCACGCGGAGTTTGATGCGGCCAGGGTGGGCCAACGCCGGGTTTTTTGCCGCCAGCGCGTCGAGTTCATCCAGCAGTTGTCGCGCATCGTCAAAGCGGAAATAGTGCGCCAGCGCCCATGCGAGGTTGATTTGCAGTTCAATACGCGCGGGTGTCACATCCGCCGGCAGATAGCGCATCCAGCGCACCATGGTATCGATATCACCCTCTTCAGCCAGTGATTGCGCGCCGGCGGCTGCATGGCTGATCATCGGTTTACCGGCGGCGAGCGTATGGCGGATGGCTTCAGCCCACAGTTGCTGGGCGGCAAACCAGGTGCTTGCTCGTTCATGCAGCAAACTCACGACTTGCTGCCCATGACGCTGTAAACGTGTGAATAATGCATCGCGCATGAGCGGGTGGTAACGGAACCAGAACCCTTCGTCATCGAGGGTGGAGAGAAACAGGTTGCGCTCGGCTATCCAGGCGAGCATCTCCACACCGTTATGCAGACCAGTTACGGCATCGCACAATGCTGGATGGAGACGATTAAGCAGGGATGTTCGCAATAGAAAATCAAACACGTCAGCCGGTAGTGGGGCGAAGACGACCTCATCCAGATAGCGCGAAACTGAGCGGGAACTGGCCCGCAGGCTCCCCTCGTTATTGGTGTGACCAGGCGGGGCAAGGGCGGCCATTTTCATGCCCGCAATCCAGCCTTCAGTGACTGAAATTAACCGGTGAAGCGTCTCTTTTTTTACCGGTATTGCGGTGGTCGCAGAAAACCAGGCGTGGGCTTCATCATGGGTAAAGCGCAGCGCGTCATCATCGATCTCCAGCAGTTGATCCTCGATTTGCAGGCGGCTGAGCGCCCATG
Organism: Pseudomonadota bacterium; assembly: GCA_018261615.1. Taxonomy (GTDB): domain Bacteria; phylum Pseudomonadota; class Gammaproteobacteria; order Enterobacterales; family Enterobacteriaceae; genus Kosakonia. Next base: position 24,770 of record JAGTSE010000021.1, read on the forward strand.
GCGGCGGACAACGGCTGCCTAAAACCAGATGCAGGCAGGCGGGGGCATGAGCCAACAGCCAGCTAAGCCCGGTGTGGATGGACGGATGCTGAATGTACTGATAATCATCCAGAATGAGGTACAGCGGGCGCGGGTGGGTGTGCAACAGGTTGATGAGCGCGGCGCAGAAGTGAGCAAAATCACCCGCAAGTTCGCCGGTGGAACCCGGTGATAATGGGTTTTTTTCCTGCTGGCTGAACGGGCGTAACGCCGCCTGCAAATAACGCATGAACAGCAGCGGCGAGTTGTCATCCTCTTCAAGGTTCAGCCAGGCGATGCTATCGCCCCGCTGTAGGCGGCGATGATACCACTGCGCCAGCAGCGTCGTTTTGCCAAACCCGGCGGCGGCGCACACCAGCGTCAGGTTACGGGAAGCGGCGCCGTCAAGCTGCTGTAACAACCGGTCACGCTGCACTAACGCGCCTGGCGATCGCGGCGGCGAGAGCTTGGTGAGGATCAGTGGTAACGCGCGGGCGAAACGGAACGGTTCATCGTGCGTTACCACTGCGGGTACATCCCTGGTTGAGGATAAAAACGCCATGTATCCCTCTCTCGCCCTGTGCTTTACCCCCCATCAGAGGGGGTAGGCCATCTCTGTTCGTGTCTGTAGAGTAAATCACCATATACCGTCGGTGCATAGTCAGGTCGTTTTGCCCATCAGACCATGCGCCAGCGGGCAGCATAACCGTTAATCAGGATGAGGTAAGTAGAGATTATGGCTATCGAAAATAAAGTTGCTCTGGTCACCGGCGCGGGTCAGGGAATTGGCCGGGGTATTGCTTTGCGTCTGGCAAAGGATGGCGCGTCGCTGATGCTGGTTGATGTTAAGCGCGAAGGGCTGGACGCGGTTGCCGCAGAGGTTAAAGCGCTGGGACGTCAGGTTGCCACTTTCGTGGCTGATATCGCCGATCGCGAGCAGGTGTATGAGGCCGTTAACCAGGCTGAAAGCCAGCTTGGCGGCTTCGATATTATCGTCAACAACGCCGGTATCGCGCAGGTGCAGGCACTGGCCGATGTGACCCCGGAAGAGGTCGATCGCATCATGCGGATCAACGTGCAAGGAACGCTGTGGGGCATCCAGGCGGCGGCGAAAAAATTTATCGACCGTAAACAGAAAGGGAAAATTATCAATGCCTGTTCTATTGCCGGGCATGACGGTTTTGCTCTGCTCGGCATCTACTCTGCAACGAAATTTGCTGTTCGCGCACTGACGCAAACGGCGGCGAAAGAGTACGCCAGCCGTGGGATCACGGTGAATGCTTATTGCCCGGGGATTGTCGGCACTGGTATGTGGACGGAAATCGATAAACGCTTCTCAGAAATCACCGGCGCTGCAATTGGCGAAACCTGGAAAAAATACGTTGAGGGTATCGCGCTTGGCCGCGCTGAAACGCCGGATGATGTCGCAAGCCTGGTCTCTTATCTAGCTGGCCCGGATTCCGATTATGTCACCGGGCAATCAATACTGATTGATGGCGGTATTGTTTACCGTTAAGTCAAAGAGCCGGAACGGGCGACACGCAGTTCCGGCTCGTTTACAGTTGGTTGTGCCCGTGGCGTTTAGCCAGGCACAGCGCGCGATCCGCTTTCTCAATTAACCTCTTGTAATCCGGGTGATAATCCCATTCAGCAAGGCCGATACTGGCGGTGAGGGAAATTTTTATCCTTCCAGACTGCGTTTTTTGGGGATTTTTATGCTATTGGCCCGTTTTCCAGCGCGATGGCGTCTTGCTGGTCGAAAAATCACCCGTACAATGGTCAGACGTTGAATTCTCCCTTCTGATAGCAGGCCACCATGATCGTAATAAAAACCTTTTTCCTGTGCCTGCTGTGCATCACGCTGCTCTCCCTTGCCGTCAGCCTCGCCCAGGCGATGCACCAGCGGGACACACGCATGCAGCTACGAGGTGATCAGCTGGGGAGCGGGAAATAAAGTGCGGCGTAACAGCAATATTCCTGATGGTTACTGGTACGGCGAGCAGCCGCGCTTGTTGGTCGATCACCGTGGCTCGCAGGCCGAAGTGAATCCCCAGCAGCTTACTCAAGTAAGTGGCTGGGGTGAGCGACAAATCTGCCGGGAGCAGATTTGAACGCTGTAAGCAGCGGCTCCGAAGGGGTAAGGCTCAGGGATGAGCCGAATAAAAAGCCAACGCACATGCAACTTGAAGTATGACGAGTATATAACGCAAAGGGGTCGCGCAGGTTAATGTGCTGGTCAGGCAAAGAATAGCCGCATACTGCCATAATCGAATATTCTGATATTGATTATAGGTATCTGTTTTTCCAATAATAATTGCACTGCCATCGCGCGTATATGTTCTGAAAGGGTGCAGGCGGGTATTGAAAATAATACCCGCTAAATAACTTTTTTCTTCAAAAACAATAAATTGAATTTTTGGCATGCTGCTTGCTGATTGAATTCCATCTTGTATACCAGCAGGAATTCAATGATGGCCTTAATGACAGGAAAAACACTGGCTGCATGGCAGCAGCGCATTCGGCAGGAGAGTGAGTCGGTTTATTCGTTTTTAAAAGCGCATATTGATGCGTTATCCCTTGAGGATAATGCCTGGCTGGTTATTGCCAGCGACGCGCAGTTACAGACGCAAATTAATGCGTTGCTGCCGCTGTATCGCAATAACCCCGATGCGTTTCCGCTGTTCGGCGTTCCTTTCGCCGTCAAAGACAATGTGGATGTGGCGGGCTGGCCGACCACGGCGGCGTGTCCGGCGCTCAAATTTATCGCGAAGAGAGATGCCACCGCCGTTGCCCGGTTGAAAGCAGCCGGTGCGATTGTGATTGGTAAAACCAACCTCGATCAGTTCGCCACCGGACTGGTCGGCACGCGTTCACCCTACGGCGCAGTGCCAAACACCTTTGACCCGGCGTATGTCAGCGGCGGCTCCAGTTCCGGTTCCGCCTCGGTGGTGGCGCGTGGCCTGGTGCCGTTTGCCTTTGGCACAGACACCGCCGGTTCTGGCCGCATCCCGGCCGGGTTCAATAATATCGTCGGTCTGAAGCCGACCAAAGGCTGGCTCTCGGCAACCGGCGTACTGCCCGCCTGCCGCCTGAACGACACGCTGTCGGTGTTTGCCCTGACGGTGGAAGACGCGTTCTATATCGCGACGCTGGCGGGCGGCGCAGACAGTGAAGACGCCTATTCGCGCGTTAACCCGGCAACCGCGCCTGCGGCCATCCCGCAAAACCCGGTTTTCGCCATCCCGGCAGAGTTGCGTTTCTACGGCGATACGCAAGCACAAGCCGCCTGGCTAAGTGCGCAGGAAGCGTTGCGCGCCAGCGGCGCGACGTTGCAGCCGATTGATTTTACGCCGTTCTACCAGCTTGCCGAACAACTTTATCAGGGGCCGTGGGTGGCGGAGCGTACCGCATCTGTCGGCGAGATGCTGCAACACCCAGAGCAGATGGATCCCACCGTCCACACCATTATTTCCGCCGGGCTGAACTACAGTGCGGTAGACGCTTTTAAAGCGGAATATCTGCGCGCGGAATTAACGAACCAAATCCACAGCATTTTAAGTGATGTTAATGCGTTGGTGGTACCGACTTCGCCCACCATTCACACCCTCGAAGAGATGAAGCAGGAGCCGATTCTCTTCAACTCGCAGTTCGGTACCTACACCAACTTTACCAACCTTGCGGATCTCTGCGCGCTGGCCTTGCCAGCCCCTTTTCGCACAGACGGTTTACCTGCCGGGATCACGCTGATCGCCCCGGCCTGGCATGACCGCGCGCTGGCGGATTTCGGCCTGCGCTGGCAGCAACAACTGGCGCTGCCGCTTGGCGCGACTGACCAGCCATTTCGCCCACAAGCGGCTGTATTACCGGTTTCACAACACCATGTTCGCGTTGCCGTAGTGGGCGCACATCTGCGCGGCATGCCGCTGAACTTCCAGCTCACCACCCGTGATGCCGCGTTTGTCGAAGCCACCGAAACTGCGCCGTGCTACCGGCTGTATGCGCTGGCAAACACCAAACCACCCAAGCCGGGGATTGCCCGCCAGGCGCAGGGTGCAGCCATTGCGGTGGAGTTGTGGGATATCCCGCTGGCGCGCTTTGGTGAATTTGTCGCGGAGATCCCCGCACCGCTCGGCATCGGTTCTCTGGAGCTGGCTGATGGACGCTGGGTGAAAGGGTTTATCTGCGAACCGGCAGCGTTGCACGATGCCACCGACATTACTGAATTTAAAGGCTGGCGTAACTGGATTGCCCGCCAGGAGAGCAACCATGTTTAACACTGTACTGATTGCCAACCGGGGCGAAATTGCCTGCCGCGCCATCCGCACGCTGCAACGTCTGGGTATCAAAAGCGTAGCAGTCTATTCCGATGCTGATAAAAACGCCGAACATGTCAAACAGGCCGATATTGCCGTTGCACTTGGCGGCGAGAAGGCCAGCGACAGTTACCTGAGCATCGACAAAATCATCGCTGCGGCGCAAGAAACGGGCGCACAGGCTATCTGGCCGGGCTACGGATTTTTATCGGAAAGCCTGCCGTTTGCCGCCGCCTGCGAACAGGCCGACATTGTTTTTGTCGGGCCGACTGCGCAGCAGATTGGCGAGTTTGGGCTGAAACACCGTGCGCGTGAGCTGGCCGCCGAGGCAGGCGTGCCGATGACGCCAGGCACTGGGCTGCTTGACTCGCCGGACGCGGCGCTTGAAGCAGCAGTGAATATTGGCTATCCGGTGATGCTAAAAAGCACAGCGGGCGGCGGCGGTATTGGCCTGACGCGCTGCGCCGATGCGCAGGCGCTCAGCGACGCCTGGGAGGGCGTGCGACGTCTGGGCGAACAGTTTTTTAGCGACGCCGGGGTGTTTATCGAGCGCTGCGTCGATCGTGCGCGACATATTGAAGTGCAGATCTTTGGCGACGGCAAAGGCAATGTGGTGGCGCTCGGCGAGCGCGACTGCTCATTGCAGCGGCGCAACCAGAAAGTGGTGGAAGAAACCCCTGCACCGAACCTGCCTGCGGCTACCCGTGAAGCGTTGCTTAGCGCCGCGGTGCAGCTTGGCAAACAGGTCAATTACCGCAGCGCGGGCACCGTGGAATTTATCTACGACGCGCAACGGGATGCGTTCTACTTTCTGGAAGTCAACACCCGTTTGCAGGTAGAACATCCGGTAACCGAGTGCGTCACCGGGCTGGATCTGGTCGAGTGCATGCTACGCGTAGCGGCGGATGAAGCAATTGACTGGGCGCGTCTGCAACAGGCGCCGCAGGGCGCCGCTATCGAAGTGCGTATCTACGCCGAAAACCCGTTGAAAAATTTCCAGCCCAGCCCAGGCGTATTAACCGAAGTCGCTTTCCCGCAAGATGTCCGTGTGGATACCGGTGTGACCACCGGCAGTGAAGTGTCGGCATTTTACGATCCGATGATCGCCAAACTGATTGTACAGGCCGCCAGCCGCGAAGAGGCGCTGGCAAAATTGCAGTCGGCGCTCGATGCGACCCGGTTGCACGGCATCACCACTAACCTTGATTATCTGCGCCAGATCACCGCAAGCGAGGCATTCCGCAACGGCAGCATGTGGACGCGGATGCTCGACAGCTATGAAGCGCAGTCGGCGGTGATTGAGGTGCTACAACCGGGTACCTGGAGCAGCGTTCAGGATTATCCGGGCCGCCTCGGCTACTGGGATATCGGCGTGCCGCCTTCCGGCCCGATGGACGATTTAGCTTTCCGCCTGGCCAACCGTATTGTCGGTAACCACGACGCGGCGGCGGGGCTGGAGTTCACCCTGCAAGGCCCGGTGCTGCAGTTTCACAGTGCGGCGCTGATCGCCCTGACCGGGGCAGATTGCCAGGCGACGCTGGATGGCGAAGCGGTGCCATTATGGCAACCGATCACCGTTAACGCCGGGCAGACGCTGGCGTATGGTCGCGCGCAGGTGGGCTGCCGCGCTTATCTCGCGGTACGTAACGGTATTGATGTGCCGCAATACCTTGGCAGCCGCTCCACCTTTGCGCTCGGGCAGTTTGGCGGCCACGCCGGGCGCACGCTGAAAATCGCCGATCTGCTGCCGATTTCGCGCCCGCAACTGGCCGCCTGTACCACGCCAGCACCGGTGAGCGAACCCCAGGCGATAAGCCCGTCGCTGATCCCGGAGTATGGCGAACTGTGGCGCATCGGCGTGCTGTACGGGCCGCACGGCGCGCCGGATTTCTTTACTCAGGAAGCGATCGACGAGTTCTTCGCCAGCGACTGGCAGGTGCATTACAACTCTAACCGCCTCGGTGTGCGGCTGGTCGGGCCGAAACCAGGCTGGACGCGGCCAAACGGCGGAGAAGCCGGTCTGCATCCCTCTAACGTTCACGACTGCGAATACGCCATTGGCGCGATTAACTTTACCGGCGACTTTCCGGTGATCCTCACCCGCGATGGCCCAAGCCTGGGCGGTTTTGTCTGCCCGATCACCATCGCTAAAGCGGAGTTATGGAAAGTCGGTCAGGTGAAACCGGGCGATCGCATCCGCTTCTACCCGATCAGCGTGGAAGAGGCGGTGGCGCGGGAAAAAGCGCAGGAGCGCAGTATTGAGACTCTGCACGCCAGCCAGCTGGCGGAATTCATTACGCCATCGCTTGCCGATCGCGACGGTGTTTCCGCCACCGCGCTGGTGTCGCTGCCCGCCAGAGCTGGCGCGCCCGCGATTGTCTATCGCCAGGCCGGGGATAACTACATTCTGATTGAGTATGGCGACAACGTACTGGATCTGGCGCTGCGTCTGCGCGTTCACCTGTTGATGGAACAATTACGCATGCGGGCGCATCCGGGCGTGAAAGAGCTGTCGCCTGGCGTGCGTTCTTTGCAGGTGCGTTATGACAGTCTCGCCATTAGTCAGCAGGAACTGGTGGCGCTGCTGCTGGAACTGGAATCGCACATAGGCGATGTCAGCCAGATGAAAGTGCCGTCACGCATTGTGCATTTGCCGATGGCATTCGAAGACAGCGCCACGCTGGATGCGGTCAGCCGTTACAAAGATACGGTGCGCGCGACAGCGCCGTGGTTGCCCAACAACGTGGACTTTATTCAGCGCATCAACGGCCTGGCGAGCCGCGAAGCGGTCAAAGCGACGATTTTTGACGCCAGCTATCTGATCCTCGGTCTTGGCGATGTCTATCTCGGCGCGCCCTGCGCGGTGCCAATCGATCCGCGCCATCGTCTGCTGAGCTCCAAATATAACCCGGCGCGCACCTTTACCGCCGAAGGCACCGTCGGGATCGGCGGGATGTACATGTGTATCTACGGCATGGATTCCCCCGGCGGCTATCAACTGGTGGGCCGTACGCTGCCTATCTGGAACAAGTTTCTCAAAAATGCGCAATTCGCCGCCGGTGAGCCGTGGCTGCTGCACTTCTTCGACCAGGTGCGCTTCTACCCGGTGAGCGAAGTAGAACTCACACAACTGCGTGACGATTTCCGCGAAGGCCGCGCGACCATCCGCATTGAAGAGACGGTGTTTGATTTCCCGCAGCATTTGCAGTTCCTGCGAGATAACGCCGCCGACATTGCCGAATTCCGCGCGCGGCAGGCCGAAGCTTTTGAAGCGGAAGTGGAGCGCTGGCAACTGGACGATCAGGCCAGCGTAACGGAAAGTTTGCCGCCAGAAGTAATAGCAGAAGGTGACGATGCGTTGCCGGTTTGCGCCGATATGAGCGGCAACATCTGGAAAGTGCTGGTCGCGCCGGGCGATACGGTGACGGAAGGCCAGCCACTGGTGATCGTCGAAGCGATGAAGATGGAGCTGGCCATCAACGCGCCGCAGAGCGGTAAGGTTAAACGCATTGCCTGCCAGCCGGGGCGTCCGGTTAGCCCCGGCGACACGCTGCTGTGGCTGGAATAAAGGAGGTTGATGATGAGTGAGAAGGGCAGTAAAAAACGCGCAGTCGGCCTGGCAGAGCGCATTTATCACGAGCTGAAAAACGACATCTTTGATTTTCGCTTAATGCCGGGTGCGCATTTTAGCGAAAACGAGATCTCCGAGCGGATGTCCGCCAGCCGTACCCCGGTGCGACAGGCGCTGTTCTGGCTTGAACATGAGGGTTATGTGCAGGTTTACTCGCGCAGCGGCTGGCAGGTGAAACCGTTTGATTTCAATTATTTCGAGGCACTGTACGACTTTCGTATCGTGCTGGAAAGGGAAGCGGTGCGTCGCCTGTGCGGCATGCCGCCGGGCATCTGTTCAGAACATCTGGCGCCGCTGGTCAGCTTCTGGATTGACTCTTCGCGCATGGAGCCGGGCAAAGCGTTATCGCTTCAGGATGAGCATTTTCACACCACGCTGGTACGCGCCAGCGGCAACAGTGAAATGGTAAGGGTACATGTGGAGTTGACCGAGAAGATGCGCATCATCCGCCATCTTGATTTCACCCGCAATGACCGTGTGGATGCGACCTACAACGAACATGCCCGTGTTTTACAGGCGATCCTGAAACAGCAAACCGAGGAGGCACAGCGCATTCTGACCGAGCACATTTCCCAGAGCAAAGCCGAGGTCAGGAAAATCACCTTACACATGCTCCAGCAGGCAAGTTTACAACCCGTTTCACCGTAGCCGTGGTTCCGCCCCGTCTTACGGCGGGGAATTTTAATGACTCAATATCATTTAGGGGTTTTGTAATGAAAAGACGTTCTTTACTGAAAGCTTTTGCCCTGTCAGCCACTTTTTTGAGCATGGGCTTGTCGTTACAGGCATACGCAGCCGACACCATCAAAGTGGGGATCATGCATTCTCTCTCCGGCACCATGGCCATTTCAGAAACGCCATTGAAAGACATGGCGCTGATGACCATTGATGAAATTAACGCCAAAGGCGGCGTACTGGGTAAAAAGCTGGAGCCGGTGGTGGTCGATCCCGCCTCTAACTGGCCGCTGTTTGCGGAAAAAGCGCGTCAACTGCTGACCCAGGATAAAGTCGCGGTGGTTTTTGGCTGCTGGACGTCGGTTTCGCGCAAATCGGTGCTGCCGGTGTTTGAAGAGCTGAACGGCCTGCTGTTCTACCCGGTGCAGTATGAGGGCGAAGAGATGTCGCCGAACGTGTTCTACACCGGCGCGGCACCAAACCAACAGGCGATCCCGGCGGTGGAATACATGATGAGTGAAGATGGCGGCAGTGCAAAACGCTTCTTCCTGCTCGGTACTGACTATGTCTACCCGCGCACCACCAACAAAATTCTGCGCGCCTTCCTGCACTCCAAAGGCGTACAGGATAAAGACATTGAAGAAGTCTATACCCCGTTCGGTTACAGCGATTACCAGACCATTGTTGCCAATATCAAAAAATTCTCCGCAGGCGGCAAAACCGCAGTGATCTCCACCATCAACGGCGACTCCAACGTGCCGTTCTATAAAGAACTGGCAAACCAGGGCATCAAAGCCACCGATGTGCCGGTGGTGGCTTTCTCGGTAGGCGAAGAGGAACTGCGCGGTATCGACACCAAACCGTTGGTTGGTCATCTGGCGGCATGGAACTACTTTGAGTCGGTCAGCAACCCGGTGAACACCAAGTTTGTTGCGGATTACCGTGCCTATGCCAAAGCGCACAAACTGCCGAACGCCGACACCGTGGTGACTAACGATCCGATGGAAGCGACCTACGTCGGCATCCATATGTGGGCGCAGGCGGTTGAGAAAGCGGGAACCACTGACGTGGATAAAGTTCGTGCGGCAATGGCAGGCCAGACCTTTGCCGCACCCAGCGGCTTTACGTTGACCATGGATGCCACCAACCACCACTTACACAAGCCGGTGATGATTGGCGAAATTGAAGAGAACGGTCAGTTCAACGTGGTGTGGAATACCGATAAGCCGATCCGCGCTCAGCCGTGGAGTCCATACATTGCGGGCAACGATAAAAAACCGGATTACCCGGTAAAAACCGGCGGTAAATAAGCCCGTGCGGTACGTGCCAGGGGCAGGGGTTCTGCCCCTGGCAGTGGTTGAATGTTCCGGCCTCGCCGGATAACCATCAAAAGATGCTGACACATGAAAATATTCCCGACTTTGGGCCTTCTCCTTTTCGGCTGCCTGCTGATGACCGCGACGGCGCAGGCCGGGCCTGCCGCTGATTATGGCAAGGCCAGCCGCACGCAGCAGGCGCAACTGCTTCAGCAGTGGTCTGCCGCGCCGGAGGCATCGCGCTTGCCGTTGTTGCGGGCGCTGAATGACGAGACGGTGGTCACCGATGAGAATGGTCAACTCTTCACCGACCAGAACGGCAAACTGACGGCGCTGGAAGGCGACGCAGCACCTGTGGGCGCGACGAAAAAAGTGTTTATGAATAACCGTATTCGCGGGCTGGTGGTCAGCGCGCTGGCGACGCTGCAACTGGTCAGCCTGGACGACAGCGTACGCCTGCGTGCGGCATTGGCGTTACAAAACAGCGCGCAGGCCGATCAGTTGCCGTTTCTCAGCGCACGGCTGACGGCGGAGAAAAATGACGGTGTGCATACTGCACTTGCCATTGTGGTGGCGAACTTGCAACTTTCTGATAGCCGTGCCGAACGGCGCCTGCAGGCGGTGAAACTGCTGGGTGAGACCAGCGATCCGCAGGTGCAGGCCAGTCTGCAACGTTTGACGCAGCCACAAAATGAGCCCGACTCCGCAGTGCGCGAAGCCGCTGCTGCCAGCCTGAAACAGGTACAGCAACGCCTGAAGTGGGGCGACTGGCTCGGACAAGCGTTCAGCGGGATTTCGCTTGGATCGATCCTGTTGCTGGCAGCGCTGGGGTTGGCAATCACCTACGGTTTGCTTGGCGTGATCAATATGGCGCACGGCGAAATGCTCATGCTGGGCGCGTACTCCACCTGGCTGGTGCAGGATCTGTTTCAGCGCTTTGCCCCCGACTGGCTGGCGATTTACCCGCTGGTGGCACTGCCGGTGGCGTTCTTTATCACCGCCATTATCGGCATGCTGCTGGAGCGTACCATTATTCGCCATCTCTACGGACGACCGCTGGAAACCCTGCTTGCCACCTGGGGGATTAGCCTGATGCTGATTCAACTGGTGCGCGTGCTGTTCGGCACGCAGAACCTGGAAGTCGCCAACCCGGCGTGGCTCTCTGGCGGCTGGTCGGTGTTGCCGAACCTGGTGCTGCCTTACAACCGTATCGCGGTGATTGTGTTTGTTATCGGCGTGCTGATCCTCACCTGGTTGCTGCTGAACAAAACCCGGCTCGGGATGAACGTGCGGGCGGTGACGCAAAACCGCCGGATGGCGGATTGTTGCGGCGTACCGACCGGGCGCATCGATATGCTGGCTTTCGGTTTAGGTTCCGGTATTGCCGGGCTGGGCGGGGTAGCGCTGTCGCAACTCGGTAACGTTGGCCCGGAACTGGGACAGGGCTACATTATTGACTCTTTCCTCGTGGTGGTAACGGGCGGTGTCGGGCAACTGGCGGGCACGGTAGTGGCGGCGCTGGGCCTGGGTGTGCTGAACAAAGTCCTCGAGCCGCAAATCGGCGCGGTGCTGGGCAAGATCGCGATCCTGGTGTTGATCGTGCTGTTTATTCAGAAACGACCACAGGGGTTGTTTGCATTCAAAGGGCGGGTAATTGACTGATGAGCCAACCTATTACGTTAACCATCGCCCGACGCGCGCCGCGCCTGACCTGCATGCTCTCTTCACTGCTGCTGGTTGCGCTGCTGATCCTGCCCTTTTTCGCGCTGCTTCCGGCGGAAAATCCGCTGGCGATGTCCACCTATACGCTGACGCTGATTGGCAAAATCCTCTGCTACGCCATTGTGGCGGTTGCGCTGGATCTGGTGTGGGGCTACGCGGGGCTGCTGTCGCTGGGCCATGGGGTGTTTTTCGCACTCGGCGGTTATGCGATGGGGATGTATCTGATGCGCCAGGCCGCCGGTGACGGGTTGCCGGCGTTTATGTCGTTTCTCTCGTGGACGGAATTACCGTGGTTCTGGGCCGGAACACAATATTTCGCCTGGGCGCTGTGCCTGGTGATCCTGGCGCCAGGCCTGCTGGCGCTGGTGTTCGGCTATTTCGCCTTTCGTTCGCGCATTAAAGATGTCTACTTCTCGATCATGACCCAGGCGCTGACCTACGCCGGGATGCTGCTGTTTTTTCGCAACGAAACCGGCTTTGGCGGCAACAATGGTTTTACCGGCTTTACCACGCTGCTCGGTTTCCCGGTGTCGGCGACCGGTACACGTATCGCGCTATTTGTGGCGACGGTGCTGCTGCTGGCGGGGGCGCTGGCGATCGGCGTGATGCTGACGCGCAGCAAGTTCGGCCGGGTGCTCACTGCCGTGCGCGATGCGGAAAACCGGCTGATGTTCTGCGGCTACGATCCGAAAGGCTACAAGCTTTTCGTCTGGACGCTTTCCGCCGTGCTGTGCGGACTGGCGGGCGCACTGTATGTACCGCAGGTGGGGATTATCAATCCCAGCGAAATGTCGCCGACCAACTCGATTGAAGCAGCGATTTGGGTGGCGCTCGGCGGGCGCGGCTCGCTGATTGGGCCGATCCTCGGCGCCGGGATCGTTAACGGCGCGAAGAGCTGGTTTACCGTCGATTTCCCGGATGTGTGGCTCTTTTTCCTTGGGCTGATGTTTATCCTTGTGACGCTGTTCCTGCCGCGTGGCGTGATTGGCCTGCTCAAACGGAGGAAGCATGACTGATACTCTCTTTACCCAGCCGCAGTTGCAGGATCGCTACCGCGAAACCACCGATCCGGTGCTGCAACTGGAAAAAATCAACGTCACGTTTGATTCCTTTCGCGCACTGACTGATTTGTCACTGTCAATTGGTGTTGGGGAACTGCGCTGTGTGATCGGGCCAAACGGCGCCGGCAAAACCACGCTGATGGATATCATTACCGGTAAAACGCGCCCGGACAGCGGGACGATAACCTACGATCAGAACATTGATCTTACCGGAATGTCGCCAGTGGACATTAGCCGCGTCGGCATTGGGCGTAAGTTCCAGAAACCTACGGTGTTTGAAGCACTGACTGTGACGGAAAACCTCGAAATTGCACTGAAAATGGATAAGTCGGTGTGGACCAGCCTGCGAGCCAGGCTCAGCGGCGAGCAGCGGGATCGCATTGATGAAGTATTGCTGTTGTTGCGGCTGACGGAACATCGACATCGCCCGTCCGGGTTGCTTTCCCACGGGCAAAAACAGTTTCTGGAAATTGGCATGCTGCTGGTCCAGGAGCCGCATCTATTGCTGCTGGATGAGCCCGCAGCCGGACTAACGGATGCCGAAACGGATTATATTGCCGAGCTGTTTCGCACGCTGGCGGGCAAACACTCGCTGATGGTGGTGGAGCATGATATGGGCTTTGTCGAAACCATTGCCGACTACGTGACCGTGCTGCATCAGGGGCAGGTGCTGGCGGAAGGTTCGCTGCGCGAGGTGCAGGCCAACGAGCAGGTTATCGACGTTTATCTGGGGCGCTAATATGTTGCAGGTGAAAGAGTTAAACCAATATTACGGCGGCAGCCATATTTTGCGCGGCTTGTCGTTCGAGACCACGCCGGGGGAAATTACCTGCCTGCTGGGGCGTAACGGCGTCGGGAAAACCACGCTGCTGAAGTGCCTGATGGGGCTGATCCCGGCGAAGTCCGGCACGGTACACTGGCAGGGCAAACTGATCAATAACAGTAAGCCGCACCAGCGGGTGCAGCAGGGGATCGCGTATGTTCCACAGGGGCGGGAGATTTTTCCCCGTCTAACCGTCGAAGAGAATCTGCTGATGGGGCTGTCGCGTTTTCCGGGGCGCCAGGCAAAAACTGTTCCCGACGAGATTTACGCTCTCTTCCCGGTGCTACGCGAGATGAAGCAGCGACGGGGCGGCGATCTTTCCGGCGGGCAACAGCAGCAGCTTGCCATCGGGCGGGCGCTGGCCTGCAAGCCGCAGTTGCTGATCCTTGATGAGCCGACGGAAGGTATTCAGCCTTCGGTTATCAAAGAGATTGGCGCGGTGATCCGCAGCCTGGCGAATCGCGGTGATATGGCCATTCTGCTGGTGGAGCAGTTTTACGATTTTGCCGCCGAGCTGGCCGATCAGTATCTGGTGATGTCGCGCGGCACCATTATCCAGCGCGGGCGCGGCGATGAGATGGAAGCGCAGGGCGTAAGACAACTGGTGGCGATTTGAAAGGTGGCCGTTCCTGCCGGTTATCCCGTTGGCAGGAACGGTTTACTCAGACTTCGACCAGTTTCAGCACGGAGTAAGTGTCCCCCCGCAACGCGCGTGGGTACAACAAGAGTAGTTGCACGATTACCCGATATATAATATGTGCGCGCTTCAAACTTTATGTTGAAGGCACTCACCGCGTAATATATTGCGTCAATGCCGTGGCACCCAGCCTGAAATGAAGGTAAAAGGTGCGAAGAGATGAAGGATGCGGTGTTATTATGCCGGAATTATCATGCGAAAAAGTCGCCTTAGCCACGCAGTAACTGTTCACGGCAAATTGACCGCGTGACAAGGTTATTCAGCCCACCGCATTATGGGCATCGTCTTTCGGGCGAGTCGAATCATCAACAACCACCTTCACTCTGGGTTTTGACAACAGAATTTTGATCAACTCCTGAAAGTTGACCGGTTTATAGAAGTAGTAACCTTGCAGGAAAGTGATGTTGTTTTGATTCAGGTAATCGAGTTGTTCTTTCGTTTCGACGCCTTCGGCGACAATGCTTAAAGAGAGTTTGCGCGCCAGATCCAGTACGCAGTCTAAAATCCGCGTCGAGTCTTGTTCTGCATTTACCCTGGCAACGAAACTCTGGTCGATTTTAATGTAATCGATATGCAGATCGTGCAGGTAAGAAAGCCCTGAGTAGCCAGTACCGAAATCATCCAGGGCGATAGCAAATCCATTTTCATGCAGGGTATTTAGCCGCTGCACAAGACCTTCATCCACGTCTAAAGGTTCACGTTCTGTGACTTCAATCACCAGATTGAGCGCAGGATGGCTGAAACTGCCTTTGAATTTCAGACACTCCGCGACAAAATCGGGTGAAGCGATATGGGCCGCACTGACGTTAATACCGATATGAAAACCTTCCGGCAACTTGTGGGCAATGGCGTTCATATGAGTCACGACCTGTCTCATCAGGCTTTGCGTTAGCGGTATGATCAGATCTGATTTTTCGGCTAAAGGGATAAATGACGCAGGCGGGATATAGCCGGATCGCGGGTGTTTCCAGCGCGCCAGCACCTCGACGCCGCTCAGGGTTCCTTCTCTGCCGTTCACCACTGGCTGGTAAAAAGGCACGATCTCACCGTTAGTAATGGCCCGGCGCAGCGTCTCTGCCGGCGTGGCATTTTTATTCAGGTATTTAACCAGCACGTAGGCCGTTGCGCAGGAGATGAACAGGATGAAAATCAGGATGCCCGGCCCCTGCGAGACGAGTCGGAGCAGGCTAAACAGCGGCGGTTGATTGTAAATGATACTGAAGGGATACGTTTTCGAATTGACCTGTCCCGAAGGGGGATTACTTGCGTCAAGCGCTGCGATATCCCCCGACAGACCGATCACATTATTCCCGACGCGCAATCTGTAGATAATGCCCTCTAACGGCGCATCCAGCGCCTCGCGAATATGTTGATCGCTGATGGTGACCAGCACGCGGCTTGCGGCAAATCGCGTCTGATAGACCAGAAATGGCTGTTCATTTGCTGCGTCCTCTGCTGGTGCGAGAAGCAGACCGGAAGCAGACATTCTGGGAATACGCGCCAGCAGCCCGCGATTACCTGGTAGTGATGAGCACCAGACTTCCCCGTCTTTAACAATCAGGATTGTTCGCAGATGGGGTTGCAGGGCGGTTTCGGTGCCGAGTTGAAATTGCCCTTCCGCATCGCATCCTTTAACCGCGATGTTAATGGCGAGACGGGTGGCATGGGAAGCTTCATCAAGAATGATGTTGATACTGTTTACCGCGTAACGTGCTCCCTCAAGACGATCTGCCCGGTTGGAGTACCAGAGCTGCATATTAAGAATAAAAACGCCGGTCATAAAAAGAAGCACTGCCGTGATGAGAGGAATAAGGGCATTGCGCATCATTGCGTCCTAGATCTAAGTGGTTGATTTTTTTATAAAAATATCACTATATACAGCATGGTTGAGAGAAGCTGAAATTGCCAGCGCACGGCGTGTATCGTTATGGCTGAAATGGCGTTGCTGTGCGTTATTACGTTAGTGTGAACGCTGTCTGCCTGTTTGCGTCTCTTTTTTGCTGACACCAATGAGTTTTGGCTGTGAATGAATAGCCTCAACAATTAATGCTGGCGCCTGAAAATTACCTGTCAGAACCTGCATAAATGATAAAATACAATGAATGGTAACGCTGATAAGATAATTTCCGAGATATTTATGAATGAGCATGATAGCTATTATCATTTCGGGAGTGAATATCCAGGGAAATGAAAATCAGCAGAGCCTGGATTTTACTCATTCCGTCTTAATCTGGCGTTAAGGCTGACATGATAAACTATCAACACAATTTTTTTAATATCAGCAATGCCGGGCAGATTCATTCACTGATAAAAGGCAAATATAAGCATGCATCTGGAACTACACAGCATCGGAAGAGTGGGGTGGCTCCGGGCAGCAGTGCTGGGAGCCAATGATGGCATCGTGTCGACTGCCAGTCTTGTTCTCGGGGTTGCGTCTGCGGGAAGTTCCTCCTCCGGGGTGTTGCTGGCGGGCGTTGCCGGGCTGGTCGCAGGTGCCATGTCTATGGCGACCGGAGAATATGTCTCCGTCTCATCGCAAGCCGATACCGAAAAGGCTGCGATTGCCCAGGAAAAAAGGGAACTGGCGACGGATTATGATGGGGAGGTACAAGAACTGACTTCACTGTATATGCAACGGGGGTTGGCACCTTCGCTTGCCCGCGAGGTTGCGGAACAGTTGATGGCAAAGGATGCGCTCGACGCTCATGCCCGTGAAGAACTGGGCCTGACCCAGACAAATTCAGCACGGCCGCTGCAGGCCGCGATTTTTTCAGCCATCAGTTTTTCTGCCGGTGCAGTGTTGCCGGTTCTGGTGGCGTGGTTAACTCCGGCACCGCTGGTTTTGCTGTTCATCATCCTTTCCACACTTTTTTCACTGGCGCTGCTCGGTTATATCTCGTCGGTCGCAGGCAAAGCGCCGCCGGTGAAAGCCATTATTAGAATCACCTTCTGGAGCGCCATGGCGATGGGCTTGTCGATGGGGGCGGGTTCGCTCGCCGGACAGGCACTGGCTTAAATAATCGTTTCATTCTCAGGACAGAAAACTCAGGACAGAAAAAATGAAGAAATACTCAGGTGGGCAGATAGCACTACATTGGCTGGTTTTATTGCTGATCGTGATCACGTACGCCGCGATGGAGTTCAAGGGTATTTTCCCCAAAGATTCTGTCGGTCGTTACTGGATGGCAATAACACATTACACTTGTGGTGTTAGTGTATTTATTCTGATGCTAATCAGAATGGTATTTAGATTTATCTTCCCGGAACCGCCGGTTATTCCCGCTCTGCCACAATGGCAAAAGCTCAGCGCTACTGTTGTGCATTTTATTTTATATGCACTGTTTATTTTTCTTCCTCTTCTGGGAGTGGTATCGCTCTATTATGGCCAGAAAGAGTGGAGCTTTCTGTTTATTAACATGCCGGTTGCAGCGGAAAAAAATAGCGTGCTGCAGCATAACCTGAAAGAGATTCATGAATTACTGGCTAATGCGGGTTATTTTATCATCGGTTTGCATGCGGCGGCGGCTCTGCTGCACCACTACATACTGCGGGATAATACCTTGCTGAGAATGATGCCAGGCAAGCGCCCGGATTAACCCGGTTTTCCCGGGACGAGAAAAGAAGCGACACTCAGCCGCTTCTTACTTATCGCCCGCGCTGGTTGCCGATACGCCAGCGCGTGGTGCCGAACAAGTTGCCTGAAGTGGCAATGGTGCTGCTCAGACCTTGAGCATTTTTACCGTCGCATCAATGTCAATTTCATCTTCCGAGAAAATGGAGGTTGTTCCCTGAAAGGTGGTGATCGCCAGTTTTTTCACTGAGCGCATTTCACCCGGCCTGGTGGTGGTTTTCGGCCTGATATTTCCCATCAGCAGACCCACAGACAACACGGCATTTTCTTTATCGATACGGGTATCAGCAGGGACTTCTTCGCCGTACACCAGATACGATTTGATCGAAGCAAGCTTGAGACGTTCGCCTGCGATATAGATGTATTTGCTGTCAGGGATGACTTTCACCGCGTAAGCCGATAACCCCTTGTTATTGGTGGTAGGTTCAAAAGTCACTGCGGCATCTTTCTTAATTAGCTCAGGGTTAGCGACTTTAATCACATGAAAATAACGGTTATCGCCGTTTTCATCTTTGATAAAGCCAAAACCTTTATCTTTAAACCATGTTGTGATCGTTCCGTTCATCGCTGTACCGCCTGGTTAATCGTTTATCTACTCAGTTTTTTGCAGCGCGCAGTGTAAAGCACAATGCCTGCGCAGGCCACGTTTGGTTAAGTGTGAATGATAAATTTCTGCCACGCGAGTGGGGAAAGCCCACTTGCCGTACGCGGGACGCTAAGCCAAAGGGGGAAAACGCCGGGTTCGCCAGTTCGGTGAAAATCCGTTATTATCCGCTGCCACTCTCCACTCGGGCAGCCCGATGTCTATGATCGATACTTTTATTGCCCCGCCGTGTCACGACACCATTGAAATGCTCTATCAGGACGAGCACCTGGTGCTGATCAATAAACCCAGCGGATTGCTCAGCCTCTCTGGGAAAAACCCGCAAAATCTCGATTCCGTGCATCATCGACTGGTGCAGATATTCCCCGGTTGCACCCTGGTGCACCGCCTTGATTTCGGCACTTCCGGGTTGATGGTGGTTGCCCGCAATAAAGTCATTAATGCCGCACTCTGCCAGCAGTTCAGCCAGCGTCGCGTCACCAAGGTTTACAGCGCATTGCTCTGCGGACATGTGCACGACGATGAAGGGGTGATCGATGCGGCGATCGTCAAAGACCCGGCGAACTTCCCGCGGATGTCGATTTGTGCGATCGGCGGCAAGCCAGCGCGTTCCCGTTTTCGGGTCGTTGAGCGTTTTTACCAGACGCAGGAAGACGACAGGTTACTGCCGCTGTCGCGCGTTGAGCTTATTCCTGAAACCGGGCGCACGCACCAGCTTCGCATCCACTGCCAGCACCTCGGACATCCGATTCTGGGGTGCGATCTGTATGGCGGTCGGCTGACGCCGGGTACTGAACGGGCACCGAGGCTGATGCTGCACGCCAGCGAGTTGCATTTTGTGCATCCCATCAGCAACACATGGATCAACGCCCGTAATGCCAGCCCATTCTGAAACGTGAATTACCACATCAAATCATCGGGCACTTTGAAGTCCGCATACGGATCGTCTTCATTCAGGGCTTCCTGAGTTAGCGTGCTGTGCAGCACAATACTGTTTACATCGCGCTGGGCAATTTTATCGGCGACAGCCGCCGGGATGATGGCATATTGGCTATCACCGCTGTTGTCGGACACCAGACGGGCAATAGCGAGACGGCCATTCATCAACTGCGCCTGAGTGAGTTTATCGACCTCTATTTTTTTAATCACACTATTGTCGGTGAAGTTAAAGCCGATATTACCTTTCGCTATTGTGATGCGGTTCATCTCAATAAGCTGCTTGATCTGCGCTTTATACTCTTTCGATAACGCAGCCTGCTTTTGCTGTTCGTTGAGTTGCTTATCACGCTCAAGTTGCGCTTTCTTATTTTCTTCTACCGCTTCTCTGGCCTCACGCGCCTGAACGCGGGATTTTTTCGCCGTTCTCTGGACTTTGGCCATTTTCTTGCTGGTGACTAATCCAGCTTTTAACATCTGCTCTTGCAAGGTAAGTTTTGTCATCGTCGTCGTTAAACCCGTTGGTGTGTTAGCGGGATTATAACAGCCAAATGGGGGAAGTCAGTCAAACAACCTGCGCCGTAGGAGCCTGGCATCAATCGAAGCAACATGGGTCTTGCCGCAAAAAGCCATCGACAAATCGAATTCATTACGAATGATATTTAGCACCATTGTGATACCTTCTTCGCCCATCGCCCCTAATCCATACAGCATACTGCGCCCGATATAGGTTCCCTTTATAGGTCCCCCCAGCGCCACATCCTGCCCGGAACGTATCCCTCCGTCGAAATGGACTCCAATATCATTACCCATTGCGGCGACTATCTCTGGCAATAATATACTCGGTGACGACACACCATCCAGCTGACGGTCGCCGTGATTAGAGACAATGAGCGCATCCGCCCCGCAGTCCACTCCACCATGGTAGCAATGTTATTAACACCGCTGACGTGACCGATAATATTGCCAAAGTTACGGTTGCGTGTGGCGAGCATATTGCGGCAATATTCAGCAGGTTGCGCAGCGTCATTTTAGGCGGAGTCGACAGGCCCCACACCAGGTTGCCTGCGAAATCAGTACCAATCTGACCTCATACGTACACGGTATTGCCTGCACGGACTGCCTGGCAAAGATCGTTATCAAGCGACTGATTTGGGTAAGTGTCTTTCGTATTAAATTTGCGAATGCGGGTATGTGTGCTCATGTCTGCCTGCCAGGAAATGGATTCCCGGCAAGGTATACATTTTCAGGCACAACAAATAAAACAGAATAATCCGAAGCGTTAGTTTAGAAAATGCGAACACCCCTCCTGATCCGCACCGCTTTTGTCATCAAAAAACGGCGGATCGCCCCAGCGCGAAAGGCCCGATAACGTTTTTTCCACATTTCAATCGCAGTCTCGTACAAGACTTGCGGACTGCCAATGAATCTACATGGATATCAACGTGTTACATTTTCTTACCTAAAGTCGCTTTAGTGAAATAATAACTTAATTAAATTAATGAAAAGTGAATGATGTGTTCAGACACCTGTTTGTTGCTTATTCCCGCAGGTGTCTTTGTTCAGCCAGTGTTAATCACGCAATTGCGTATCTGAAAACAGAGCTTGTTAGCCGCCAGCGCTGGATCCGTAAGCGCTGCGAGATAACAAGCGCGACGAAAAGCTGGCTTTGCTTATAACAAAGCTCTTACATCCAGAAATGAAATAGTAACTTTTGGTTATATTTACACGCGTAAATTAAGTGTCTCACTTTTCTTTGAGGGCTGGTTATGAAGATTTTCGCATCAACTCTACTGATGTCCGGAAGCGTTTTTGCGGGAGCATCTGCTTCCATTTGTCTTAATGCCCTTTCGTTAATCTTGACCGAACGAATGCAGATAATGAGAGATGTTGCAGCCTACAAGGCGAAGTATCGCTTACCCGTGGAGGATTTGGTGCGGGAACAAAAAGTGTTGTCGGCGGCACGGAACAATGCGCAAGAGGCTGGGCTGGAACCGCAGTCAGTGGAGCTATTCATCAGTGCGTTAATGAATGCGGGAAAAACGATACAGTATCGCTATCTGGCCGACGGGTTTGCTCAACCAGATTTATCTGTCACTCACCGGGATCTTGACGGAATCAGGCAGCGTATCAATGAACTGGACAAGCATCTGCTCATGACTATCAGCCAGCGACTTCGCACAGGTCATCTCTCTTATTCAGAGCGGGCCTGGTTGGCTGAGAAAACAGCATCCCCGAACCTGAGTGAAGCCGAGAAAGATAATCTACTGGACACCATGCGCTTTATTCAGCGTGCTGTGTAGGTGACAGTTACTGCGCTGCCAGGCGATTCAGCATCCGTACGGGTAAGCGTTTTCGATCCACTGATAATTCAGACCGATTCGATTAACGTTTTGGATGCATATGCGTCACGGGAGAAATATTTCATCACAATTATTACATCTCGACAGGGTCGTCTGGAGGCGATATCAAACTCGATAATTCAAACGCTGGAAGTTAACGATAATTCATCTTTATCTGATTCCCGTTATAGCGCCTGAGTGTTTCCACTTGCAAAACGAATCGACACTATTGCATCATATTTAGGTTAGCAACTATCTTCAGGCTTATGTGATATCCGGTTTTTTATGTCACTTAAGTCACTTATTAGTATACCGCTAACGACATTTAAGGACGTTATTGCAGTAAAGTTTACTTTTATAGCATTAAATTTATCTAATAAAAATGAGAACATCGACGGGTAACTTCCCGGCTGTATTTTTTACAGATATTGCAATCCTGTTTACTTTCGTATGCCGCCGGTTAAAAACATCAATGATACTCGGTGACAGTGAAGGCATTAATGACTATTTACGGAGTGAATATGGAATCTGAAACGCGTAATTTTATTAACTCTATCATTAAAAACTTTAAAGAAGCTATTGGGTTGATTAACGTGTTGATACTGGAACCCGAAGAGCCTGACACCTTGCGTTTGCTGCACTTTAAACTGGACGTTATCAAGGCAGCTATTGAACAGGATATTCGCCTGTTAACCAGGGCCAGCCAGGACAGCAACACCATGCTTTGTCTTTACCCGATACACAACGCGCTAAATGCGCTGAACCATTGTCTTGGGATCCTGAGACACATGTCGTTAAATAATCAGTTTTATCATGATTTCGAAGAGGTTAAGCATGCTGTCAATGCCCTTGATGCAATATCAGGACGAGTCTTTACAAATCCAGGAAGTGGTGAATAAGCATAAAGAGATCTCCCTTTTACATGAAATAAAAAGGAATGCACTGATGAAAACCAGTACGGTTTGCTAAAGCCAGCGTGATTTAATTTATGTCATGTTCACTGACTGTTGTAGAAATGAAGAGGCGAAGAATTATATCTTTTTTTTCTCAACAAACATAAACGCCACTTCAACTGAATACGTATTTGCCACATTTTTTCTTGCGGTGACGCTACAATATTTCAACAATTCTGATATCGGGATCATGATGTTTATTCTTCGCTGTAATTTGAAAGTAATGATCGCTGGCATGTTAGCCGTCCTGGTATCAGGATTCAGCGCGACAATATTGGCCCAGGATAGCCCAGATTTGCCTGAGCCTGAGCTGCCCGCGCATATCTGCGCAAGACTGGCTCCCCGGCAAGCTTATTCACCTGGAGACGATACCCAACGACTTCAGTCGGCTATTGATAATTGCACCCGTGGTGAGGCTTTACAACTCCTTGCTGGTCGTTTCTCCAGCGGTCCTTTGACAATGAAATCTGGTGTCACACTCTGGATTTCGCATGGAGCATTGCTGGCGGCAAATACAGACCCACATGTTTACGACAAAAATGGGCGTTGTGGAACCCTCGATCATAAGGGGAATGGTTGTCGGCCTTTTATTCTTTTTAAGAATACCGATGGTGGAGGCATTGCCGGGGAGGGGATAATTGATGGGCAGGGCGGTGAGCTGATGAAAGGAACGAATGAATCATGGTGGCAGTTGGCTCGCCGCGCGCAGACGGAAGGCGGGGCGCAGAATGTGCCTCGCCTGATTGAAATAGACGATAGTTCAAATATTATTTTTCACGGCATTACGCTGCGAAATTCAGCTGGATTCCATGTCACCCTGAAAAATGTCCAGGATGCGACTTTCTGGGGTGTACGTATTGATACACCCGCGAATGCCCGTAATACCGACGGTATTGATCCTATTTCGTCGCAGAATATCCTTATTGCTCACAGCTTCATCAGAACCGGTGACGACAATGTTGCGATTAAAGCTGGCGCCGGTGGACCCACGCGTCATGTACTTTTAGTGGACAACCATTTTTATTGGGGGCACGGGATGTCCATTGGTAGCGAGACGGTGGGCGGTGTCAGCAATATTCGGGTGCGAGGTTTGACGCTTGACGGTACGACTTCAGGGCTGCGCATCAAAAGTGACATCAGCCGGGGCGGAATTGTCAGCGATATCCGCTACGAAAATGTTTGTATGCGGGGGAATCGTCGGCCGCTCGACTTTGATACGCGATATGATGCACATGCGATCGGTAACAACATTCCCGTCTACCGTGATATCTCCCTGAGTCATATTTCCGGCGAGACCGGCCAGTTGGTGTTACGCGGTTATGACGCCGTTCATACTTTGCATTTTGCCCTGGACGGCGTCTATTTCAGCAATGCGGCGCGCTGGCTAATCGAATCGTCGCAGCTCCTCATAGGTCCTGGCGGCGTTTCACCTGTTCCTCCGGGAGAAGCATCGTTACAGCGATCCGTTGTTCCTGCCGATTGCGCAAAAAACTGGATCCCCTTTCCCGTGGCGGATGCGCCATCAGTAAAATGAATACCGCAGAAAGCGGCTATTTGAATGAAACGTCAAACCGGACACGCCGGGCGGTCTGCTGCTGCCTGGCCGACGATCTCATCCTGGACGGATCGCGGCGAAAACCACAATGCACTATGTCGATTGCTGGCGTGATTGCTGCGTTTTAGGGTAACCGATACTGCGGCGCCACGCGCCGGGTGCCTGGCCATACTGACGCTTGAAGCTGCGGTTGAAGGACTGCTGGGAGTCAAAGCCGAGCGCCATTGCCACGTTCAAAATCGGCTCGTCGCTGTGGGCTAAGCGCTCGACCGATTTTTGCAGCTTTTGCGCGCGAATATACTCGGCGAGACGATAACCAGTATGTTCTTTAAATATCCGCTGGAGGTGCCATTTCGAATAACCGGCTCGCCTGGAAACAGTGTCAATGTCCAGACGGCTTTCAAGGTTGTTGTCGATCCAGTCGAGTAAATCGTGAATAAATGCACCCGTGTTCATCATGTTTCCCACGCAAGCTTATTAAAAAGCATCTTTGTCTGTTGCATTTAAAGGTGGCCCGCTTTTGCATTAATTGCAAGTTTTATTGTTGCATTTAAATCCCTGTCCGAAACGGGTCATTTGCCTTGGACTCAAATAGCACATTAAGTGCAACAATTATTCTTGCACTTAATTAAGCGCCTTCCTACAATCGCCGCGATAGTGTATTGGAAACTGTTACAGTTTTGTGGCGATGAACGACACAAATGACCTTAAGCCATCCCGGACAAAGGAAGTGGCGCTGCGTGTTGGCTGCGTCTTGCCCGGCGGCTACAATTAGCGGAATAAAAATAATGAGCCTGCAAAAACCTTGGGTTAACTTTCATCTGAATGCGCTGGGAGCGATGTTACTCTCCGTACTGCTCGTCGGGTGCGATAATGGTGTCGCGCAAAACGCCGTACCACAAGCTCCCGCCGTCAGTGCTGCTAATGTGGTCGTGAAATCCATTAGTCAGTGGGATAGCTTTAATGGTCGGATTGAAGCGGTGGAAAGTGTTCAGCTACGCCCCCGCGTCTCCGGCTATATTGATAAAGTGAATTACACCGACGGCCAGGAGGTGAAAAAGGGCGAGGTGCTGTTCACCATCGATGACAGAACCTATCGCGCTGCACTGGAACAGGCGCAGGCGACATTGGCGAGAGCTAAAACGCAGGCCAGCCTGGCGCAAAGTGAGGCTAACCGTACCGATAAATTAATCAATACCAACCTGGTATCCCGTGAAGAGTGGGAGCAGCGCCGTTCGGCCGCCACCCAGGCGCAGGCCGACATTCGCGCAGCGCAGGCGGCGGTTGACGCCGCGCAACTTAACCTTGATTTCACCAAAGTCACCGCGCCTATCGATGGCCGAGCCAGCCGTGCGTTGATCACCAGCGGTAATCTGGTCACTGCAGGTGACAGTGCCAGCGTGCTTACCACGCTGGTATCGCAGAAGACAGTTTACGTCTACTTTGACGTGGATGAGTCGACCTACCTCCACTATCAAAATCTCGCCCGCAGTGGGCAAGGGGCATCCAGTAATCACCTGGCGCTACCGGTTGAGATTAGCCTTGTTGGCGAGGAGGGCTATCCCCATCAGGGCAAAGTGGATTTTCTTGATAATCAGTTAACGCCGAGTACCGGCACGATCCGTATGCGCGCGCTGTTGGATAACGCGCAGCGTCAGTTCACGCCAGGGCTGTTTGCCCGCGTACGTCTGCCGGGCAGCGCTGAATTCAAAGCCACGCTTATTGACGACAAAGCGGTGCTAACCGATCAGGACCGAAAATATGTTTATATCGTGGATAAAGAGGGTAAAGCGCAGCGTCGCGATATTACTCAGGGGCGTCTGGCAGACGGTTTACGCATCGTGCAGCAGGGGCTGAACCCTGGCGATAGAGTCATCGTCGATGGTTTACAAAAAGTGTTTATGCCGGGTATGCCGGTTAACGCGAAAACCGTTGCCATGACTGCCAGCACCGCCCTCAACTGATCCCTTACCTGAGAATCCGACACATGGACTTTTCCCGCTTTTTTATCGACAGGCCGATTTTCGCCGCAGTGCTGTCGATTCTGATTTTTATTACAGGATTAATTGCCATCCCCCTGTTGCCGGTCAGCGAATATCCTGACGTCGTACCGCCAAGCGTGCAGGTACGCGCGGAGTATCCAGGGGCCAACCCGAAAGTGATTGCAGAGACCGTGGCGACGCCGCTGGAAGAAGCGATCAACGGCGTTGAGAATATGATGTACATGAAATCTGTCGCAGGCTCCGATGGCGTACTGGTGACCACCGTAACTTTCCGTCCGGGTACAGATCCCGACCAGGCGCAGGTTCAAGTGCAAAACCGGGTATCGCAGGCTGAGGCGCGTCTGCCGGAAGATGTGCGGCGTTTGGGTATCACCACCCAGAAACAATCGCCGACACTCACGTTGGTGGTGCATCTGTTTTCGCCCGGCGGTAAATACGATTCACTGTATATGCGTAACTACGCCACGCTAAAAGTGAAGGATGAACTGGCGCGTCTGCCCGGCGTCGGCCAAATTCAGATTTTTGGCGCGGGCGAATACGCGATGCGCATCTGGCTGGATCCCAATAAAGTAGCAGCGCGCGGGTTGACTGCCTCGGATGTGGTGACGGCGATGCAGGAGCAAAACGTACAGGTTTCCGCCGGGCAGCTTGGCGCCGAGCCGTTGCCGAAAGAGAGCGATTTCCTGATTTCAATTAACGCCCAGGGACGTCTGCACACGGAAGAGGAGTTTGGCAATATTATTTTGAAAACGGCGCAAGACGGCTCGCTGGTTCGCCTGCGCGACGTGGCGCGTATAGAAATGGGTTCCGGCAGCTATGCGCTGCGTTCCCAGCTTAACAATAAAGACGCGGTCGGGATTGGTATCTTCCAGGCACCGGGGGCGAACGCCATCGATTTGTCTAACGCGGTGCGCGCCAAAATGGACGAATTGTCTAAGCGTTTCCCGGAAGATATGAAATGGGCGGCACCTTACGATCCGACGGTGTTTGTTCGCGATTCCATTCGTGCGGTCGTGCAAACGCTGCTGGAAGCGGTAGTGCTGGTTGTACTGGTGGTGATCCTGTTCCTGCAAACCTGGCGCGCGTCGATTATTCCGCTGATCGCGGTGCCGGTATCGGTCGTGGGAACGTTCAGCATTCTCTACCTGCTTGGCTTTTCGCTTAATACCCTGAGTTTGTTCGGGTTGGTATTGGCTATCGGTATCGTTGTGGACGACGCCATCGTGGTGGTGGAAAACGTTGAGCGAAATATCGAAGAGGGGCTTGCTCCGCTTCAGGCGGCGCATCAGGCGATGCGTGAAGTTTCCGGGCCGATTATTGCGATTGCGCTGGTGCTGTGCGCGGTATTCGTGCCGATGGCGTTTCTCTCTGGCGTAACCGGTCAGTTCTACAAGCAGTTTGCGGTGACGATCGCGATTTCAACAGTGATCTCCGCCATCAACTCGTTGACGCTCTCTCCGGCGCTGGCTGCCCTGCTGTTAAAGCCGCACGGCGCGCCGAAAGACTTCCCGACCAGACTTATCGATCGACTGCTCGGTTGGCTATTCCGTCCGTTTAACCGCTTTTTCCAACGTAGCTCGAACGGCTATCAGGGGCTGGTGGGCAAAACGCTCGGACGACGTGGTGCGGTGTTTGTTGTTTATGTGCTGCTGCTCTGTGCCGCTGGCGTCATGTTTAAAGCCGTACCCGGCGGGTTTATTCCGACACAGGATAAGCTCTATTTGATTGGCGGCGTGAAAATGCCTGAAGGCTCTTCGCTGGCACGCACCGATGCGGTGATCCGCAAAATGAGCGAAATCGGTATGAATACCGAAGGCGTGGATTATGCGGTCGCTTTTCCTGGGCTGAATGCGTTGCAGTTCACCAACACGCCGAATACCGGGACGGTCTTTTTTGGCCTGAAGCCGTTCGACCAGCGTAAACATACGGCGGCGCAAATTAACGCTGAGATCAACGCTAAAATCGCGCAAATCCAGCAGGGCTTTGGTTTCTCGATTTTACCGCCGCCGATTTTAGGGCTGGGTCAGGGTTCTGGCTATTCGTTGTACATACAAGATCGTGCCGGTCTTGGCTATGGCGCGCTGCAAAACGCGGTGAACACAATGTCCGGCGCGATTATGCAGACGCCGGGGATGCATTTCCCCATCTCAACCTACCAGGCCAACGTTCCGCAGTTGGATGTGCAGGTCGATCGTGATAAGGCGAAAGCACAGGGCGTGTCGCTGACCGATCTTTTCGGTACGCTGCAAACCTATCTGGGATCGTCTTATGTGAACGATTTTAACCAGTTTGGACGTACCTGGCGAGTGATGGCGCAGGCCGACGGGCCGTTCCGCGACAGCGTGGAGAATATTGCTAATTTGCGCACCCGTAATAATCAGGGCGAAATGGTGCCGATTGGCAGTATGGTGAAGATCACTACCACGTACGGGCCGGATCCGGTGATTCGCTACAATGGTTATCCGGCGGCGGATCTTATTGGCGATGCCGATCCTCGCATACTCTCTTCTGCGCAGGCGATGACGCAACTTGACGGGATGTCTAAGCAGATACTGCCGAATGGGATGAATATTGAATGGACGGATCTGAGTTACCAGCAGGCCACTCAGGGCAATACGGCGCTGATTGTCTTCCCGGTCGCGGTTTTGCTGGCCTTCCTGGTGTTGGCGGCGCTGTATGAAAGCTGGACGCTGCCGCTGGCGGTGATCCTTATCGTCCCGATGACGATGCTGTCCGCTCTATTTGGCGTCTGGCTGACTGGTGGCGATAACAACGTGTTCGTGCAGGTGGGTCTGGTCGTACTAATGGGACTGGCCTGTAAAAATGCTATTCTGATCGTTGAGTTTGCCCGCGAGCTGGAAATTCAGGGGAAAGGTATCATGGAAGCGGCGCTGGAGGCTTGCCACCTGCGTTTACGCCCGATCGTGATGACCTCCATCGCTTTTATTGCCGGGACGATTCCGCTGATCCTCGGCCACGGCGCAGGTGCGGAAGTGCGCGGCGTCACCGGGATCACGGTGTTCTCCGGTATGCTGGGCGTAACGTTGTTTGGCCTGTTCCTGACGCCGGTGTTTTACGTTACGCTGCGTAAATTCGTGACGCGCGGCAAACCGGTAAGCGATGTTTTGCCTGCGTAAGTTGTTGCAGATAACAAAAAACCGTCTTCATCGTGAAGGCGGTTTTTTTTCGCGATAATAAAATAATTAATGCGCTTTTTTATGCAGACCAGCAATTTCAGGCACCGGATCGCACCCGCTGGTATCGGCTTTTTTGACCTTCTCCAACGCGCTTGCCACGGTATGTTGCGCTAATACCTCTAACGAAGCCTGCTCCGCTTCATCGGCGATAGATTTGAAGTACCAGCAAGTGTTGGCACTGACCACGCAGCGAGCCGGTACGTCAGGACGCGACGCCCACAGCTTTTTATCTTCTATTACGGAAACGTAGATATCGCGCAGGGTGATCTGTTCCGCCGGGCGACCAAGATGAATAGAACCGTTACGGCCAAGGGTTGAGACAATAATGCCATCACGCGTGAGCGGAACCATTAATTTGCGGATAAAGCTCGGGTTAGCTTCCAGACCGTAGGCCAGAATCGCACTCGTCGAACGTTCACCCAATTGCTCCGCCATTGCTACGCTGAGAACCATCTGCAAAGCTGTCGGGAAGCGGTAATCTAACATTTTATTGTCCTGGGTTGCGGTGAATCTTTTTCTTTTTGGCACCGCAGAGGTGAATAATCAGTGGGTAACAATATAACAAATACGGTAATTTTTTTGAAGCAGTCTACGTTTGACTCGGCTCGTAAATAACGCATTGATATAAAACAATTTTCTTGATTTCCTCGCTCAATCCCTGCCACCCGATACCCGAGTTATCATTGTCACTGACGCAGGATTTCAGAGTGCATGGTTTCACCATATTGTATCGCTGGGCTGGGACTTTATTGCCAGGATCAGAAATAACGTCCAGTTTTGCCTGAATAAGAAGCCTGAAAAATGGTTAAAGGTATCAGATTGCCCTGAGTGTAAGACACTGGAATATATGGGAGCGGGGACACTGGTCAAAGAAAAGAAAAAAAGTATTCATGGTCATTTTTATGCCTATAAGAAATCGTCCAAAGGCCGAAAAAAGAAACGAGCAAAAGGTCAACCGATACTGACTAAAACAAACAAAGAACAGAGTCAATCCGCCAAAGAAGCATGGCTAATCTTCAGCAGCATGGATGACTTTAAACCCCGTGAAATCATAAAATTATACAGTCGTCGAATGCAGATAGAGCAGAACTTCCGCGACGAGAAAAGCGAACGATTTGGGTTTGGTCTTCGGGCCAGTAAAAGTCGTACAACAGGGAGAATGCTGGTGCTGAGCTTGCTGGCAACTCTGAGTACAATCGTCATGTGGCTTATTGGTTATCATGCTGAAAATAAAGGATTACATTTGAGATATCAGGCCAACAGTATTAAGTCACGGCGTGTTATCTCGTATCTGACATTAGCGGAAAATGTCTTACGACACACCCCGCTCATTTTATAGGCGGCCCCTCTCGCTTTGAGATATCTCATCTAGCAAGCCGTAATGTTAGCGGAATCTATTTATGGCATGAAGCTAAAAGCCACAGGGGCATACTGTCTGCTACGAGCTATGAGTTCAATGGGGGCGGCAAGTGTCAACGACGTTTTCACCCCTGACGTTCATTATGCCGCCTGCTCAGATAAATGCCTTTATCCGCCGGGCATTATCCGCTGGTCAGCGGCAGTACCCAGTAAGCCAGGTGGGTGTTTAATGGGGCGAAATAATCTATGCTGGCCCGCCTGTCAATTGTGAAAACGCGATGTGCCAGCTCTGTTTTACGCTTCAGAAACGCTCGAAGCGATAAGGGTGCGGATCGATAATCGGCTCCCCGCCGCAGACCAGATCCGCTGCCAGTTGCCCGGCTGCGGGTGATGTACCAAATCCATGACCGGAAAAACCTGTCGCCAGTGTCAAGCCAGGGATTTTCGCTACCGGGCCGATCACCGGGTTAGAGTCCGGGGTGACGTCGATGGTACCTGCCCAGGCATCGGCGATTTCCGCACCGGCAAATACCGGCCATGCCGCTTTTAGGTTGTTCAGCGCCTCCTGATTCAGCAGGGGGTTTACTGCCGGATCAAGGGTGCGAACCCGCTCAAACGGCGATCTGGTGTCGGCACTCCAGCGACGAGCCAGCGCGAGATCGCGGAAAAACGGTTTGCCCAGACTGATGCGTAAAAAATCTCTTTGGGTACGCAACTGCGGCAGATAGCGTATCCCCAGCAGCAGATGGTCGAGCGTCAGCGAGGCATCGAGCGCTCCACGCTGGGTCACGATATAACCGCCGTCTAAATACCGCCGGAACGAGAAATCCGGCGCACCCACCGCAATCTCCGTCGGCCCATCCAGCGGCTTAGTGCGGAGCACCGAACAGATCAGAGGCAGCGTCGGCAGCACGATCCCGAGGTTACCGAGAAAGCGACGGGACCATATCCCGCCCGCCAGCAGCACCTGCTCACAGCGGATCTCGCCGCGTTCGGTGACCACGCCGTTAACCCGGCCCGCAGCGGTGCTCAGGGTGCGTACCGCGCAGTTTTCTACGATAATCGCTCCGAGAGCCATCGCCGCGCGGGCAATTGCGCTGGATGCCAGCGTCGGTTCCGCCCGACCGTCAGAAGGGGTAAAGATCCCCCCAGCCCACTGCTCGCACCCACCTGGCACATAGTGGGCAATTTCCTTACGGCTTAACAGACGCGAATCCAGCTGTAAATGGCGAACGGATTGTAGCCATCCTTCATACATCGCCATCTGCTCCTCGCTGCGCGCATTAAACATGATCCCCGCCTGGCGGTAGCCGACGTAGCTGCCGGTGCGCGAGGCCATTCCCGCCCATAGCCGGTCCGACTCCAGTGCCAGCGGAATATCTTCCGCCAGACGGCTGGTTTTACGCACCCAGCCGAGATTACGCGATGATTGCTCTCCGGCTATGCGGCCTTTTTCCAGCACTACTACCGGGATCTGCCGTTCAGACAGCGTTAGCGCTGCTGTCAGACCAACAATGCCCCCGCCGATAATCACCACCGTGGTGGTGGATGGAAATTCTGTGGATGTCGTAACCGGGGTGATTGCTGGGGCCATGGCCTGCACCTTTTTATAGTGAAGAGACGGATTAGAACGCGAGATTAATGGTCTGGACGTTGGCTTTTGATGCCCCGCGATAGGCGGTGACCTCCAACTCAACTTTATATACCGTGGAGCCGAGCGGCGGGCAGGTCACCGTGGCGGTCGGGTCAATACCGCGAAACTTCTCACCGACTATGACCATCACCTCTGGTACATCAACCGGGTCCTGGATAAATATCCGGGAACTCACCACATCAGCCAGCGTGGCATCCACTGTCGCCAGCGCCTGCTCAATATTGGTAAATACCTGGTGCGTCTGTTCGGCAAGATCGGTTGATATCGTTTTGGTCTGCGGATGGCGTCCGGCGGTGTTGGAAACGAAAATCCAGTTATCTACCGTCACAATGCGCGAGTAGCTGCCTTTTTCTTCATAAATCGAACCCGTTTTAACTTTAATAATGTTGCTCATAGCGCTCTCTCTGTTTTGATGAAATCGTTAACGGACGTTCACGTTCAGCCCCTGTATCAACTGAGCACAGGGGTATTCCAAAGGTTGAGTGTCACGCCGATTCCCTGTGCCAGCGCATTGCGGTAAACCACCGTTCCCCACGCCACATCTTCAACCGGCATACCGCCGACAGACATAATGATGATCTCTTCTTCGTTCTGACGGCCAGGCGCATCGCCAGCCACAATTTTTCCAATATCTTCCAACTGATCCTCGCTTAACTCCCCGGCGGCAAGCATGTCCATAAAGCGCACGCCAATCAGCGGTATGTGGTTGTGGGCTGGCTTGGGTACCTCGGCGTACCAGGCTTGATACAGACCGGTATTGTCGAGCACTTTGCGCACTTCGGGCTGGGTCATCCCTTCATCGATAGAGCACAGCGTCGGCATGGCCAGGAAGGCACCAGACTTAACCCACTCGCGTTTAACAATTGGATAAGTTGCCGGATCGCCCACTTCTCCGGAACTACAGTAGGACACGATATCGGCATCACGCACTACCTCTTCGAGAGTGTCGACAATTTCAATCGTGGTGATTTGCGGGTAGGTCGCGGTGAGCCAAGAGATAAAGCCATCGAGGCTTTTTTGACCGCGTCCCTTCACCTTGATGGTGTCAATCAGCGGGCAGACAGCAATAAACGCAGCCACCACGGTTTTACCCATTACCCCGGGTCCCATCAGGCCAATCACCCGCGAGTCTTTACGCGCCAGATGGCGCGCTCCCACACCCGGGACTGCACCGGTACGGTAGGCTGAAAGTAGGTTGGCGGACATATGCGCCAGCGGTGCGCCGGTATCGGCGTCGTTGAGGGTAAACATCAGGATAGAACGAGGCAGGCCTTTCTGGCGGTTAGCGATATTTGAGCCATACCACTTGACTCCGGCAGTACCGAAGCTGCCACCCAGATAGGCAGGCATCGCCATCAGACGGCGGTCTGCGGTTGGTTTTGGCATCGTCGGGAACGGGGAATTTTCCGGGAAGGTCACCATCGCGCCATGGGAATCATTATTGGCTCCCGCCATTCGGTAATCCCCTTGATACAATAGGCCGAACATCTCTTCCATTGTATCCACACAGGCAGGCATATCGGTCACCCCAGCCTTAATCATGTCCTGTTCTGAGAGGTAGATAAAATCAATTTTTGTCTTGTCAGTCATTCCTGTCAGCCTTTGAGGTTTAGTGAATGACGCTATCAATAGCCTGTGTAACGAAGGTCTGTATTGAATATTTGCGACATAGAAAATCCACCACGTCTCATGGCATCCGGATTGCATCAACAAAGCATTATCGTTGTTACTGTGGGGATTACCTGTGTCACATTCTCTTGTTTCTGGCTATGCCGATTCGCTCCATCCTGAACAACCGTGGTTTGTCCTCAGCGCGGCGCAGCACTACTCGATCATGGCTTCCGTCAATCCGGCAATATCGCATTTCTACAATTTTGATGTTTCGCCATCGGCGGATGTCACCATCGCGATCCCGGACGGTTGCGTGGATATTGTGTTTGACTGTGATGATTCTCGGCCAACTGCACGCGTATGCGGCACGCCGCTTGCCGCGCGCAACGCGGAGCTGGTCCACGGGCATCGTTACTTTGGAATACGCTTTGCGCCGGGTATCATGCCCGACTTTCTGGATCTGATGGCTGAGGAGCTAACCGATCGCGAATACGACCTCGTTGATGTGGTTCCGGGGGCAAGGCGAGCCTGTGAACGGATTCTTCACAGCCCGCAATTCTCCCAGCAGGTCATGTCGTTTAATCATTACTTTACTCCGCGCCTGGCGCGTCGCACGTCCAATGTGACCGCCAGCATTATTCAAGCCATTAAACAGTTGAAGGGCAATATTCGTATTGAACAACTGGAGACATTAACTGGCTATACCTGCCGTACTATCCAGCGTCAGTTCCGCCAGGATACCGGCATGTCGCCAAAGATATTCGGTCGTATTATGCGTTGCCAGACAGCGCTGAATACCCTGCATAAGCCGGGCAGGCATTCTTTTATCGATCTGGCGCTGGATCTGGGTTTCAGCGATCAATCGCACTTTCTAAGGGAATTTAGGAAACTGGTCAGCACCACCCCGCTGGAATTTCAGCGTCGCGCTCTCGGTGATGCCTGGGATGAACGGCTGCGCTATTACTGAACATTGGTGAGATGTTGCTTTCAGGTAATTGCTATGTTTACGTCAGGTGGCACTAAAGTGGTGCATTTGTTGCACTCTGTGGTTGTCCGATTTTTTCTATATCTGTCGTCGTCGCTAATAAATCATGCCAGATAATTACTCCACCACTTAGCAAGACCAATATTTGCTGAGTTTGGTTTCACTATCCAATAAGGCGCTGGCGATGAGCAACTCTACCGGTTTACGAAAAAATACATTGGGCCTATCCTCCTTGGTTTTCTTTGTGGTCGCCGCAGCTTCCCCCCTTACCGGGGTGGTGGGCGGTTTGCCGGTGGCCATTTTTACCGGAAACGGCGGCGGCATTCCGGTGATCTATATTGTTGCCTGCCTGATCCTGATGCTCTTCTCGGTGGGCTATCTCACTATGAGTCGCTATGTTACCGATGCCGGAGCCTTCTATACCTATATCTCCAAAGGTCTGGGTGAGAACGCGGGCGCTGCTGCGTCGGTACTGGCGTTGGTCGCCTATTTCTCGATACAGACGGCGATAATGGCAATGTTGGGCTTCTTTGCCGAGCAGTTTTTGCAACAGCACCTGATGCTCAATATTCCATGGTGGGCGCTGAGCATGCTGTTTACCCTGATAGCGTGGGTGCTGGGCATCAAACGAGTGGAAATCGGCGGCAAGTTGCTGGGCATTTTAATGCTGGCGGAAGTGGGGATCGTGCTGCTGACGGACGTGATGATCTTGCTGAAAAAGAGCGGCCCGCTTACCTTTAGCTCATTTAAGCCGTCGGTGTTTATGCACGGTAATCTCGGTATTGCGTTGGTATTCTCCGTGGCGGCTTTTATCGGTTTTGAATCCACCGCCATCTACGCTGAAGAGTGCCGCGATCCGCGCAAAACCATCCCCCGGGCCACTATTTGCGCGCTGCTGATTATCACCGCGTTCTTCTGTTTTACCAGTTGGTCGTTTGTGCAGGTCTACGGCTTTGACCAGATAGCGGAAATCGCCAGTAAAGATCCCGGCAACTTTGTCTTCACCATTACCCAGCAATACGTGGGCCAGTGGGCGGTTGAAACTATGTCGGTGCTGCTGATTACCAGCCTGTTTGCCGCCACGTTGGCGTTTCACAATAACATCTCCCGCTATATTTACAGCATCAGCCGCGACGGGTTGATCTGGAAAGAGCTATCGGAAACGCACCCCACCAACGGTACGCCACATAAGGCCAGCCATATACACAGCGTCTTTCTGCTGCTGATGCTGGCCGGAATGGGGGGATGCAATATGGATCCAATGGTGCATATCTTCGCCTTTGGCTCGGCCATTGCTACGCTGTCAATACTGATGCTACAGACCGGTGTCTCTGCCGCGGTGGTGATGTTCTTCCGCCGTCTGCCTGGGCACGATAACAGCCGCTGGCGGGTACTATGGTCGCCGTTGCTCTCTATTATATGTATGCTGATTGCTATTGTGCTGGTGATTGATAATCTGCAGCTTATCAGCGGCAGCGACTCGCCGCTGATAAGCGTTATTCCCTGGTTTATTGCTTGTTGCGCGTGTGCGGGATTTATCATGTCAGCAAAACGGAAGTCGTGGGTAAAATCCGCGTAGAGAGATATCATGTTCACGGTGGATGAAGCGCACATCATGTCCGTGAACCACTGCTGATGGCGGTTCAATTATTGCTTAAGGATTTATTGATTTAATATGGTGTTATGGGCGGTTCAGAAGAACAAATAACGACCTGAATAAAAGCGCCGTATCGGCACTGGCCGATACGACGTGGAATTAAAACCCGTGTTCCATAAGTCTGGCCGCTTCATTGCTGTTTGATTTGCCCTGAATATAGAGTGGTACATAAGATCCTTGGTATATACCCAGATAATCCGATTACCACAGCATCATTGCTTTACGCGCTTTGAAGTGGTCAACCAAAACTGGCCACGGTTTAGACGTTGAACCGTTATAATAACTATAAGCATATGATTATAATGTTTTATTTGATTTTAATTGTACTCATAATTGTACTCATTTTGGAGTTGGCTCGCATTCGTAATGCGAAGGTTGTAGTTTCGACT
The DNA here is from genome assembly GCA_018261615.1 of Pseudomonadota bacterium. GTDB lineage: Bacteria > Pseudomonadota > Gammaproteobacteria > Enterobacterales > Enterobacteriaceae > Kosakonia. The sequence continues at coordinate 61,902 of JAGTSE010000021.1, forward strand.
CTGCTTTGGGATCTCGGAAGAAATAATTTCAAACGTCCAGGCTGTAGTTGATTCTGGCTACAACGTGGTGCCATTTGATTGTGGCAGCTGAGCTGCTTGAGCGATTACCAACCTGGGACTAGTATGAGGAAGCTATGAAGACTGAAGACGTTATTAATGATGTATTGGTGTATATAGGCAAGAGGCCAGAAGGTTCCTGACCTGCCCCCAGTATTAAACACAATAATCAGTTAGTAATGTCGGTTGATTTACTCCCGTATTCTCCGTTTCGCCATCCCGCTGCAAACTCTGAAGGG
>JAGTSE010000022.1 GCA_018261615.1 Pseudomonadota bacterium
CCCTTCAGAGTTTGCAGCGGGATGGCGAAACGGAGAATACGGGAGTAAATCAACCGACATTACTAACTGATTATTGTGTTTAATACTGGGGGCAGGTCATTCGTTCAAATAATTAGTGACATAGAAGGCACCGTGCCCTTCAAGGAACAGCCTTACTGCATCTTGGACGGGCTGCCAGTAATCAGGATGTTTTTTAACCTTCTTGTTATCTGGACCACTGTCATCTATCCAAAATGGATGCCTACCAACAGCTTTAATGTTTACAGGGAGTCCCTGTTTTTCACGCGCCAATAGTGCTAGTACATGCGAGTTAACCCGGTCAGATTTCGTCTTACTTTCTTCATGGGCACGCATGAACATTAGGATGGAAAGCAGTAAGATCCGTCGGATTCTTATTCACACCTTCGCGCGTGAAAACACGCTGGTCCATGCCCGTAACTATCGTTAACCCCATGTTTATCAAACGCAGGAAAAGTGCATTCGCATCGGTGACTTCTTCACGGGTTATACGATCAAAATTTTCCACATACAGCCAGCTATCTTTAGGTATTAGACCTTTCTCAACGCTAGCGATAAATTCGCCTAACTGGCCTTGAGTCGAGTTTTTACCTTTGAAAGCAGACACACCAGCATCTTTGATCTCGACATACTCAAGACCGTTATCATGAGCATACTGCTTCGCCCTAGCCGTTTGCCTTTCGAAAGAGGTTCCCGTTGATTGTTTCTCGCTTGACCAACGCACATAGCTGTATAATTTCTGCTTAGATGACATTAAAATCCCGCGCCATTGATCCAATGTGAGTGAATCTACATGTCCCATACTAAAACACCTACTAGTCAACCGAAAGTAGGATTTATATCTTTAGGCTGTCCGAAAAACCTGGTCGATTCTGAACGCATCCTTACTGAGCTGCGCACTGAAGGTTATGACGTTGTCCCGACTTATAACGATGCCGATATGGTTATCGTCAATACTTGCGGCTTTATCGACAGCGCGGTGCAAGAGTCGCTGGAAGCCATCGGCGAAGCGCTGAACGAAAATGGCAAAGTTATCGTGACTGGCTGCCTGGGCGCGAAAGAAGATCAAATCCGCGAAGTGCATCCGAAGGTGCTGGAAATCACCGGGCCGCACAGCTATGAGCAGGTGCTTTCCCATGTTCATCACTATGTACCGAAACCGAAGCACAACCCGTTTATCAGCCTGGTGCCGGAACAGGGCGTAAAGTTGACGCCGCGTCACTACGCGTATCTGAAAATTTCCGAGGGCTGTAACCACCGTTGCACCTTCTGCATCATCCCGTCGATGCGTGGCGATCTGGTGAGCCGTCCGATTGGCGATGTGCTGGCCGAAGCCAAACGTCTGGTTGATGCGGGCGTGAAAGAGTTGCTGGTGATCTCGCAGGATACCTCCGCTTACGGCGTGGATGCGAAGCACCGCATGGGCTTCCATAACGGCGAGCCGGTAAAAACCAGTATGGTCGGCCTGTGCGAGCAACTGGCGAAGCTCGGCGTCTGGACGCGCCTGCATTACGTTTATCCGTATCCGCACGTTGATGATGTTATTCCGCTGATGGCGGAAGGCAAAATCCTGCCATACCTGGATATCCCGCTGCAACACGCCAGCCCTCGCATTCTCAAGCTGATGAAGCGTCCGGGTTCGGTCGATCGTCAATTAGCTCGCATCAAACAGTGGCGTGAGATTTGCCCGGAGCTGACCCTGCGCTCCACCTTTATCGTTGGCTTCCCTGGCGAAACCGAAGAAGATTTCCAGATGCTGCTGGATTTCCTGAAAGAGGCGCGTCTGGATCGCGTCGGCTGCTTCAAATACAGCCCGGTGGAAGGTGCAACAGCCAACGAGCTAGCGGATCAGGTGCCGGAAGAAGTGAAAGAGGAGCGCTGGAACCGATTTATGCAGTTACAGCAGCAGATCTCGGCGGAACGTTTGCAGGAAAAAATTGGCCGCGAAATTCTCGTCATCATTGATGAAGTGGATGAAGAAGGCGCGATTGGCCGCAGCATGGCAGATGCGCCGGAGATCGACGGCGCGGTGTACCTGAACGGTGAAACGCGTGTCAAACCAGGCGATGTGATCCGTGTGAAAGTGGAAAACGCCGACGAGTACGACCTGTGGGGCTCCCGCGTTTAACTCCATGAAAACCCGGTCAATATGCCGGGTTTGTTGTTTCTGTTGCACCCCATTACCCTCAGGCCGGATAAGCCGAAGCCGCCATCCGGCAATATATCCGATCGGCCTTACCCTTTAATCTTCGGATCCAGCGCGTCGCGCAGGCCGTCGCCGAACAGGTTAAACGCCAGCACCGTCAGAAAGATCGCCAGTGACGGAAACAGCGCCACATGTGGGGCAATTACCATATCCGCACGGGCTTCGTTGAGCATCGCGCCCCACTCCGGCGTCGGCGGCTGCGCGCCCATGCCAAGAAACGACAGGCTGGCGGCAGAGATAATCGAGGTGCCGATACGCATGGTGAAATAGACCACAATCGACGATACCGTTCCCGGCAGAATATGATGAAACAAAATCACCGCATCGCTGGCGCCGATGCTGCGCGCCGACTCGATAAACGTTTGCTGCTTCAGCACCAGAGTATTGCCGCGCACCAGACGGGCAAAAGCGGGCACCGAGAATACGGCCACGGCGATGATCACATTAGCCATCCCACTACCCATCACCGCCACCACTGCAATCGCCAACAAAATGCCAGGAAAAGCGAACAACACGTCGCAGATGCGCATGATAAGACGATCCCACCAGCCTTCGTAATAACCCGCCAGCAGCCCAAGCACCGTCCCAATGACTGCGCCAATCAGTACGGCAAAAAGACCGGCCGCCAGCGAGATCTGTGCGCCAACCAGCACGCGGCTGAAGATGTCGCGGCCCAGAGAATCGACGCCGAACCAGTGCACCAGCGACGGCCCTTCATTCAGCCGGTCATAGTCGAAGTAGGTTTCCGCATCGTAGGGGGCAATCCACGGCGCAATCACCGCCAGCAGGATCAGCAGCAACACAAACAGCCCGGCGGCCATAGCCAGCGGCTGACGGCAAAAACGTCGCCAGAATTCATGCCACGGCGTGCGGACATGTCCCGGTTTCACCACCGGCATGGCATTCAAAATCGCCTGCCGGCGCCAGTTAAACAATCGCATCCTTACTTATACCTGATAGCAGGGTTGAGCGCGGCGTAGAGCACATCAACCACCAAGTTGATAAGAATAAATTCCAGCGAGAAGAGCAGCACCTCCGCCTGGATCACCGGGTAGTCGCGCATATCCACCGAGTCCACCAGCAAACGCCCCAGCCCCGGCCAGTTAAAGACTTTTTCCACCACAATCGAGCCGCCCAGCAGGAAGCCAAATTGCAGCCCCATCATCGTGACGACCGGGATCATCGCATTACGCAGACCGTGCTTAAGTATCACCCAACGTTCGCTGACGCCTTTAGCGCGTGCGGTACGCATATAATCCTCATTCAGCACATCGACAAACGAAGCGCGGGTGAAGCGCGCCATCACGGCGGCCACGGCCGCGCCCAGCGTCAGAGAAGGTAAAATATAGTGCTGCCAGCTATCAGCGCCCACGGTCGGCAGCCAGCCCAACTCAACGGAGAAGATTTGCATCAGCAACATCCCCAGCGCAAAAGCGGGGAATGAGATCCCGGTGACCGCCAGCGCCATTCCCAGATGATCCGGCCAGCGGTTGCGCCACACGGCGGCGGCAATTCCGGCGCCCAGCCCGAACAACATCGCCCAGAACATGCTGGTGAGGGTTAGCAGCAGAGTCGGCATAAAACGGCTGGCTATCTCATTCGTCACCGGGCGGCGGGACGCCATCGAAATGCCGAAATCCCCCTGCAACACGCTGGTGATGTAGTGCCAGAACTGTAACCACAGCGGCTGATCCAGCCCAAGCTGACGGCGCACCAGTTCAATCACCTGCGCGTCAGCCTCCTGCCCGGCAATCAGCCGAGCCGGATCGCCGGGCAGTAAATGCACAAACAGAAATACCAGCACGGCCACAATCAGTAGCGTCGGGATCAGGCCCAGCAGACGTTTAATAATATAATTCAGCATCGCTCGTTCCCTCATGCCCCTTCCGTCAAGTCAAAGTGGAATGAGTCAGTTAGTTCACCAAATCAGCATTGTCAAAACTGAACCCGGTATCGGGCATGATATAGAAACCGGTCAGCTTCTTGTTATGCGCGGAGACCAGCTTTTCCACCACCAGCGGCACCCATGGCGACTGTTGCCAGATGATGTCCTGCGCCTGTTTGTACAAGCGCGCTTTCTCTTGCGGGTTGGTGGTTCTCAGCGCATCGGCTAAGCCTTTATCCACCTGCGGGTTACTGTAAAACGCGGTGTTGAACTGCGTCGGAGGCCAGTTCCATGAAGCAAACAGCGGCGACAGTCCCCAGTCCGCTTCGCCGGTTGAGGCCGACCAGCCGGTATAAAACATGCGTACGCCGCTCTGCTCCTGCCCTTCGGCCTCCACTTGCGCCGCACGCTGCCCGGCATCCATCGCTGTCACCTGCACTTTAATCCCCACCTGCGCCAGTTGCTGCTGGGTAAACTGCAACACCTTCTGCGCGGTACTGTGGTTGTGCGACGACCATAGCGTCGTGCTGAAGCCCTGCGGATAACCCGCCTCTTTCAGCAGCTCGCGAGCTTTTGCCGGATCGTAAGGCCAGGGCTGATACGCCTGCGAATAGGGAATCGACGGTGGCAACACGCCGGTCGCGGGCGTGGCGAAACCGGCAAAAGCCACCTTCACCAGCGCCGGGCGGTTGATAGCGTAGTTAATCGCTTCGCGCACTTTCAGGTTATCAAACGGCTTTTGCGTGACGTTCATACTGATGTAACGCTGCAAAATCGACGGGCTGGCGACCAGTTCAAGTTTACTGTTTCTTTTTAGCACTTCCGCCTGCTCATAAGGGATCGGAAATGCGAATTGCGCCTCGCCGGTTTGCAGCATCGCCGCACGGGTATTGTTATCCACCACTGGGCGCCAGGTGATGGAATCGAGTTTCGGCAGCCCTTTCTGCCAGTAGCCGTCGAACTTCTTCACCTTCACAAAGTCGGTCTGATTCCAGGCTTCCAGTTCATACGGGCCGGTCCCTACCGGATGAAAACCGATATCTTTGCCGTACTTTTTCAGTGCCGCCGGGGAGATCATCACCGTTGCCGGATGCGCCAGGATATTGATAAACGCCGAGAAAGGCTGCTTAAGAATGATTTTTACCGTGTAGCGGTCCACCACCTCGGTTAAGTCGATATTTTTATACAGGTTGTAGCGCTTCAGGCTGTTATCCGGATTGCTGGCGCGATCGAGGTTGGCCTTAACGGCCGCGGCGTCAAAATCGGTTCCATCCTGAAACTTCACGCCCTGACGCAGGAAAATGGTGTAGATTAGCCCGTCGGCAGAAACCGTGTAGCTTTGCGCCAGCACATTCTCCAGTTGCATATCTTTATCCAGGCCAAACAGCCCCTGATAAAAGGATTTCGCTACCGCCTGCGACAGTGTGTCATTGGCATCATAGGGATCGAGCGTGGTGAAATTGGAGCCAACCGCGACCACGACGTCTTTCGCGGCAAAGGCCTGCGCGGCGGTCAGCGCGAACAACACGCCTGCAACGAGCCGCCAGTGCCGGGAAACGAATTGTGTCATGTTGCTCTCCTGAATAACCCTGCCACTGCTCAGTTAAAAACGGGACTGCGTACTGCCAGGCGTGGAACGTGCGGCATAGTGCCCCGGCCCCACATTCTGCAACTGCACGCGTTGCATCGACTCGCCGAGCTTGAGGATATTGCTGGGCATGTCATCAGATAACAGCACTCTTTGCGCATGGGTATGCGCAGGATCGGCCACCGGAACCGCCGACATTAATTTGCGTGTATAGGGGTGTTGCGGGTTTTCGAATACCGCGCGGCGCGGGCCAATCTCAACAATCTGCCCAAGGTACATTACCGCCACCCGGTGGCTGATGCGCTCCACCACCGCCATATCGTGGGAAATAAACAGGAACGCGATCCCCATGTCACGCTGCAGATCGAGCAATAAATTGATGATCTGCGCACGGATTGAGACATCCAGCGCAGAAACCGACTCATCCGCTACCACGACGCGCGGATTCAGCGCCAGCGCACGGGCAATGCAGATGCGCTGCCGCTGACCGCCAGAAAATTCATGTGGATAACGCCAGGCGTGCTCCGGTTTCAGGCCGACACGTTCCAGCAACCACTCAATCCGCTGATGCCCCTCTTTTTCCGCTAATAAATTATGCACCCGCAGCGGCTCGATAATCGAATCGCCCACCGTCTGGCGGGGATCCAGCGAAGCATAAGGATCCTGAAAAATAAACTGAATATCGCGACGCACCTGTTTCAATTTGCTGTCCGGCAACGTGTCGATCCGCTGGCCGTTAAAGATAATCGAACCGCCCTGGCTCTCCACCAGCCGCAGCAGTGCCCGCCCGGTAGTTGACTTTCCGCAGCCGGATTCACCGACCAGCGACAGCGTTTCGCCCGGCCAGAGATCAAAGCTGATGCCTTCCACCGCATGCACCTCTTTGGTCACGCGGTTAAGAATGCCGCTGCGCAGCGGAAAGCGTGCCTCCAGGTCGCGCACCTGCAAAATCGGCTCGCCCGGCACCACGGTATTCTGTTCGGTTTCCGCTTCCTGATACTGAGGGTTTTTCATGGAAATCAGCGGAAAACGGCGCGGCAGGTTGCTGCCATTCATCGCACCGAGCTTAGGCACTGCGGCCAGAAGCGCTTTGGTATAAGGATGAGACGGCACATTGAAAACCTGATCGACCGTGCCAATCTCCACCGCTTCGCCATCGTTCATCACCAGAACCCGATCGGCGACATCCGCCACCACGCCCATATCGTGAGTGATAAAAATCACCCCCATCGACATCTCTTTTTGCAGCACCGCGATCAGTTGCAGGATCTGCGCCTGAATCGTGACATCCAGCGCGGTAGTCGGCTCGTCGGCGATCAGCACCGCCGGGCGACACGACAGCGCCATGGCAATCATCACTCGCTGACGCATGCCGCCGGAAAGCTGATGCGGAAAGCTGGATAAAATGGCCTGCGACTCCGGAATGCGCACCAGGTCTAGCATGCGTCGCGCTTCGTTCATCGCATCTTCACGCCCCAGTCGCTGGTGCAGACGAATCGACTCGGCAATCTGCTCGCCAACCGGGAAAACCGGGTTGAGCGAGGTCATCGGCTCCTGAAAAATCATCGCAATGTCGGCGCCGCGCACGCTGCGCATCTGCGACGAAGAGAGACGGGTCAGATCCACCTTCTGGCGATTGCGCCGCGTCAGACGCATATGATCGCAGCTCACTTCACCACCCGCCTGTTCAATCAGGCGCAGCAGTGACAGCGCCGTCACCGATTTACCGGAGCCGGACTCGCCAACAATCGCCAGCGTTTCGCCACGCTTCAGGGAAAATGAAAGGTGACGTACCGCCGGGGTCAGCTCTTTTTCATCACGAAAACCAATATTCAGATTGCGGACATCCAGCACCACATCGGCATCTGTCTCAACCCCGTGCGACACTCCACTCTCCTTATTCACGATAAATGCCTACATTCGGCGCATCGCCGGCATAGCCCCTGGCGCAGTACATCCCTTCGCTGTTAAACGGCAACGCGACATTACCTTCACGATCGATAGCAATCAGCCCGCCATGTATTGCGATTACCGCTTTCACCATTTGTGCTGCCCGGGTTTTCTTCGTTTCCGACGATTTCTGAATATAGAAATTCGTTACAACGAAGTAAAGCAATGTGATTACAACGAGGTAGCCGCGAGGCGTGTTGGCGACACGCCTTTTCTGCCATAATGTGCCCCTCAACGCATTGTGCAGGACAGTAAATATGGAATCATCAAATGGCCTGATCTCACTGGAGACGGCCCTGTCACAGATGTTGTCACACATTTCGCCGCTGACAGAACGCGAAACATTGCCGCTCATCGCCTGCTTTGGCCGCATGGTGGCGGAAGATATTATCTCCCCGCTAAATGTCCCCGGTTTTGATAACTCGGCGATGGACGGTTATGCCGTGCGTATCGCCGATATCAATAACGGCAGCGCTTTACCGGTGGCGGGCAAAGCCTTTGCCGGGCAGCCTTTCGCAGGCGATTGGCCTGCGGGCACCTGCGTGCGCATAATGACCGGCGCGCCGATTCCTGCCGGTTGCGATGCTGTCGTGATGCAGGAACAAACCGAGCAAACAGACGCCGGTATCCACTTTACCGTCGAGGTACGCCAAAATCAGAACATCCGCAGGGTCGGTGAAGATATCACCAAAGACGCCGTGGTGTTTCGCGCTGGTACCAAACTGACCGCCGCCGAGTTGCCAGTGCTGGCGTCGCTGGGTATTGCTGAAGTTTCCGTGCTGCGTAAAGTACGCGTGGCGCTATTCTCTACCGGTGATGAGCTGCAACTGCCGGGGCAACCGTTGGCCGACGGGCAAATTTATGACACCAACCGCCTGGCTATCCATCTGATGCTGGCGCAACTGGGTTACGAAGTGATTAACCTCGGCATTATTCCGGACGATCCGCAAAAACTGCGGGCGACCTTTATTGCCGCAGATAAGCAAGCCGATGTGGTAATCAGCTCCGGCGGCGTGTCGGTAGGCGAAGCCGATTACACGAAAACCATCCTCGACGAACTGGGCTTAATCGCCTTCTGGAAGCTGGCGATTAAGCCCGGCAAACCGTTCGCCTTCGGCAAGCTGAGCCACAGTTGGTTCTGCGGTCTGCCCGGCAATCCGGTTTCCGCTGTCCTCACCTTCTACCAATTGGTGCAGCCGTTACTGGCAAAACTGAGTGGCGATACGGCCAGTTTCCAGCCGCTGCGTTTTCGCGCCCGCGCCGTGGAGCGGTTGAAAAAAACACCGGGTCGTCTCGATTTCCAGCGCGGCATAGTAAGCCGCGGCGAAGATGGCTCGCTGGAAGTGCGCAGTACCGGGCATCAGGGTTCGCACATATTCAGTTCCTTCAGCCAGGGTAACTGTTTCGTGGTGCTGGAACGCGAGCGCGGCAATATCGAAGCGGGCGAATGGGTTGACGTTGAGATGTTTACTCCTCTGTTTGGAGGCTAAAGATGGTCGAACTCAGCGATGCGGAGATGATGCGCTACAACCGGCAGATCATTCTGCGTGGTTTTGATTTTGACGGTCAGGAGCGGTTAAAAGCCGCCCGCGTACTGGTGGTCGGCTTGGGTGGTCTGGGTTGCGCTGCCGCGCAGTATCTGGCGGCGGCAGGTGCCGGGCAGATGACACTGCTCGATTTCGATACCGTGGCGCTCTCCAATCTGCAACGCCAGACGCTGCACAGTGATGCGGATATCGGTGCGGCAAAAGTGGATTCCGCACGCGAATCGCTGCTGCGCATTAACCCGCACGTACAGTACACCGCCATCAATGCGCTGCTGGATGAAACAGCGCTGTTCGCGCAGATTGCCGCCCATGACCTGGTGCTGGACTGCACCGATAATGTCGCCATTCGCAATCAACTCAACGCGGGTTGTTTTCAGCATAAAGTGCCGTTGGTTTCCGGTGCGGCCATTCGTATGGAGGGGCAGATCAGCGTCTTTACCTGGCAAGAAAATACCCCCTGCTACCGCTGTTTGAGCCGCCTGTTTGGCGAAAACGCGCTGACCTGCGTGGAAGCCGGGGTGATGGCGCCATTAGTGGGCGCGATTGGTTCGTTGCAGGCAATGGAAGCGATAAAAGTACTGGCGCACTATGGTACGCCAGCGGCGGGGAAAATCGTAATGTATGATGCGATGACCTGCCAGTTCCGCGAAATGAAACTGCCGCGAAACCCCACCTGTGAGGTATGCGGCGGCTGAAGTCATTGCCGGATGGTGCGCCACCCGGCTTATCACTCAGAGCGTGACGCGCCCAAAGGCCGCCAGCCAGTCCTGTTCAAACTTCTCAACTGCCGCACTCACCGCCGGAGCCGCAATCATCTGCTGCGCCACATCCAGCGGCAATGTAATCGATCCGCAGCCCGCCAGCAGGCAATCCAGCGCCTGGCGCGGTGTTTTAAAGCTCGCCGCCAGCACTTTCGACTGCGGCGCATGCAGTGTGAGCAGGCGCTGCAAATCCGTCACGGTCTGAATTCCATCGCCGCCCTGTGCATCCACGCGGTTAACATACGGCGCGATATACTCCGCGCCCGCCAGCGCCGCCAACAATCCCTGTGCTGCGCCGTAAACGGCGGTGCCGAGCGTCGGGATACCTTCTGCTTTTAAGCATTTAATAGCCGCCAGGCCTTCTGCCGTCACCGGCACTTTCACCACCAGATCGGCCACCATTTCCCGCAGCTTACGCGCTTCGGCCACCATACCGGCGGCGTCATTCGCCAGCACTTGGGCAAACAGCCGCCCGTGACCGTCCAGTGCCTCATGCAAGGCGGGCAGCAATTTCTCAATTGGCATAGCGCCGCTGGCGACAATGCTGGGATTTGTAGTTACGCCCGCCAGCGGGAAGATACGCGCCAGTTTATTCACTGCCGCGACATCAGAGGTATCAAGATAGAGTTCCATCGTTTTCACCTGAAGTGTGAGTTTTCGCATGCTTTAACGCTATCACGCGACAACCTGCCGAAGAGTTGACCTTTATCAAAATAACTTTCATTCGAAAGTAATTTAATATTCATATGAAGCAATGGAGGCAGGTTATGATTTTCAATATTCAGCGCTATTCTACCCATGATGGCCCAGGCATTCGTACGGTGGTCTTTCTGAAGGGCTGTTCGCTGAGCTGCCGCTGGTGCCAGAACCCGGAAAGCCGCTCCCGCACGCGCGACTTGCTGTTTGATGAGCGTCTGTGCCTTGCAGGTTGCGATTTGTGTCAGCAGGCTGCACCGCTGGTTATTGAGCGTGCGCTGAACAGTTTGCTGATCCACCGGGAAAAGCTAAACGATGCGCAACTTAACGCCCTGACCGATTGCTGCCCGACCCAGGCGCTGAGCGTCTGCGGCGAAACGCAAAGTGTTGATGAAATCATGGCCACTGTGCTGCGCGATAAGCCCTTTTACCTGCGTAGCGGTGGCGGTATTACCCTTTCCGGCGGCGAACCGTTTATGAACCCGCAACTGGCGCATGCGCTGCTGCAAAGCAGCTACCAGCAAGGTATTCACACGGCGGTGGAAACCTGCCTGCATGTGCCGTGGCGCTATATCGCGCCTTCCCTGCCTTATGTTGATCTGTTTCTGGCGGATTTGAAGCACGTTGATGACGCAGTGTTTCGTCAGTGGACTGGCGGCTCGGCCAGGCGCGTACTCGACAACCTGAGACGGCTGGCGCAGGCGGGGAAAAAGATGACCATTCGCGTGCCGCTAATCCCCGGTTTTAACGCTGACGAAGCGTCGATCAAAACCATTACCACGTTTGCCGCCGACGAGCTGAACGTCAGCGACATCCATTTTTTGCCTTACCACACGCTGGGCATGAATAAGTATCACCTGCTTGGCGAACCCTACACCGCCCCTGAAAAGCCGCTCGACGCCCCGCAATTGCTGGCATTTGCCGAGGATTTTGCCCGCCAGAAAGGGCTGACGGCGACATTACGAGGATAAAACCATGACCACCCTGCAACTGAACACGCTGACTGAACGCATCAAAGCGCATAAAACGGCGCTGGTCCATATTGTTAAACCGCCGGTCTGCACTGAGCGCGCCCGTCATTACACCCAGATTTATCAGCAGAATATGGATAAACCGCTGCCGGTGCGTCGCGCGCTGGCACTGGCGCACCATCTGGCGCAGCGCACAATCTGGATCAAGCATGACGAGTTGATTATCGGCAACCAGGCCAGCGAAGTTCGCGCCGCGCCAATCTTCCCGGAATACACCGTGTCGTGGATTGAAAAAGAGATCGACGAACTGGCGGATCGCCCCGGTGCCGGTTTTGCCGTCAGCGAAGAGAACAAGCGTGTACTGCATGAAATCTGCCCGTGGTGGCGCGGCCAGACGGTGCAGGATCGTTGCTACGGCATGTTTACCGACGAACAAAAAGCGCTGCTCGACACCGGCATTATTAAAGCCGAAGGCAATATGACCTCCGGCGATGCACACCTCGCCGTCAACTTCCCGCTGCTGCTGGAGAAAGGGCTGGATGGCCTGCGGCATAAAGTGGACGAACGCCGCACGCGCATCAACCTGACGGTGCTTGACGATCTGCACGGCGACCAGTTCCTGAAAGCGATCGATATCGTGCTTGAAGCTGTGAGCCTGCATATTGAGCGTTTTGCCGATCTGGCACAGAAAATGGCGGGTGAAGAAACGCGCCACAGCCGCCGCGACGAACTGCTGGCGATGGCGGAAAACTGCCTGATTATTGCCCATGAACCGCCGAAAACCTTCTGGCAGGCGTTGCAGCTTTGCTATTTTATCCAGTTAATTTTGCAAATTGAATCCAACGGCCACTCGGTATCGTTCGGCCGCCTGGATCAGTATCTTTATCCCTACTACCGCCGCGATGTTGAACTGCAACAGTCATTGCAACGGGAAGATGCCATCGAGCTGCTGCACAGTTGCTGGCTGAAGCTGCTGGAAGTGAATAAGATCCGTTCCGGCTCGCACTCGAAAGCATCGGCAGGTAGCCCGCTGTACCAGAACGTCACCATCGGCGGGCAGCAGTGGGTTAACGGCACAGCGCAGGATGCGGTAAACCCACTGTCGTATGCGATTCTCGAATCCTGCGGCCGTCTGCGCTCCACGCAACCGAACCTGAGCGTGCGTTATCACGCCGGGATGAGCAACGACTTCCTCGACGCCTGCGTGCAGGTGATCCGCTGCGGCTTCGGCATGCCAGCGTTCAATAACGACGAAATTGTGATCCCGGAATTTATCAAACTGGGCGTCGAAACAGCCGATGCCTACGACTATGCCGCGATTGGCTGTATCGAAACCGCGGTTGGCGGCAAATGGGGCTACCGCTGCACCGGCATGAGTTTTATCAACTTTGCCCGCGTGATGCTGGCCGCGCTGGAAGGCGGTCGCGACGCCACCAGCGGCAAGGTCTTCCTGCCGCAGAGCAAAGCGCTTTCCACCGGTAACTTTGCGGCATTTGATGAAGTGATGCAGGCGTGGGATCGGCAGATCCGCTATTACACACGCAAATCCATCGAGATCGAGTATGTCGTCGATACCATGCTGGAAGAGAACGTGCCGGATATTCTCTGCTCGGCGCTGGTTGACGACTGCATAGAACGGGCGAAAAGCATCAAACAGGGCGGCGCGAAGTATGACTGGGTCTCCGGTTTGCAGGTCGGGATCGCCAATCTCGGCAACAGCCTGGCTGCGGTGAAAAAACTGGTCTTTGATCAGGGCGTAATCGGGCAGCAGCAACTGGCGGAAGCACTGGCAGCGGATTTTGACGGCCTGACGCACGAACAACTGCGCCAGCGGTTGGTGAACAGCGCGCCGAAATACGGTAACGACGATGACAGCGTGGATAACCTGCTGGTGCGCGCCTATCAGACCTATATCAACGAGCTGAAACAGTACCATAATCCGCGCTATGGCCGCGGCCCGATTGGCGGCAATTACTACGCCGGAACGTCGTCGATTTCCGCTAACGTGCCGTTTGGTGCCGCCACCATGGCGACGCCGGATGGCCGCAAAGCGCACACTCCGCTAGCAGAAGGCGCAAGCCCGGCTTCCGGTACCGATCATCTCGGCCCTACGGCGGTTATCAGTTCAGTGGGTAAACTGCCGGTCGAAGCGATCCTTGGCGGCGTGTTGCTGAACCAGAAACTGAACCCGACAACGCTGGAAAACGAGAGCGATAAGCAGAAACTGATGGTGCTGCTGCGCACCTTCTTTGAAGTGCATAAGGGCTGGCATATTCAGTACAACATTGTCTCGCGCGAGACGTTGCTGGAAGCGAAAAAGCATCCGGATCAGTACCGCGATTTAGTGGTGCGCGTGGCGGGTTACTCGGCGTTCTTCACCGCCCTGTCGCCGGATACGCAGGATGATATTATCGCCCGCACCGAGCATACCTTGTAAGGTGATTGCTGGATGCGTTGCGCTTATCCGGCTTCGCCCTCCCACTGTTTAACCTATGGATTTCGAATTGCAGGAAGGCGGCAAGACGGTAAGTCCCCGGGAGCTTACACAAGTAAGTGACCGGGGCGCACCGCCGCAGCCAACGCACCTGCGGTTCGAAAGACGACGGTTAAACGGTAAGTCCCCGGGCGCTTACACAAGTTTCATATGAAATAAAATTTGTGCATCAGCTCACATTGTCTCTAGAATATTGCTCGTTGCAAAAATATTCAGGAGCGCAAATATGACCGTCAAAGTTATCGTCACTGATATGGACGGAACTTTCCTTGATGACGCCAAGCAGTACGATCGCACGCGGTTTATGGCGCAATTCCAGCAACTTCAGCAGCGCGGTATCGAGTTTGTGGTCGCCAGCGGCAACCAGTATTACCAGTTGATCTCCTTCTTCCCGGAACTGAAAGAGACGATTAGCTTCGTCGCCGAAAACGGCGCTCTGGTGTTTGAACATGGCCAGCAACTGTTTCACGGTGAGTTGACCCGTCACGAAACCCAGGTCGTCATCGGCAAACTGTTAAAAGACAATAGCCTGAACTTTGTCGCCTGCGGGCTGGAAAGCGCCTACGTAAGCGAGAACGCCCCGGCAGAATTTGTCGATCTGATGTCAAAACACTACTACCGTTTAAAACCGGTGCGCGATTTCCAGCAGATTGACGACACGCTGTTTAAGTTCTCGCTGAACTTACCGGACAGCGATATTCCGCAGCTAATCGATGAACTACATGTCTCTCTTGATGGCATTATGAAGCCGGTCACCAGTGGTTTTGGCTTCGTTGATTTGATTATCCCTGGTCTGCATAAAGCCAACGGTATTACCCGCCTGCTTAAACGTTGGGGCGTGTCGCCGCAACAGTGCGTCACCATTGGCGACAGTGGTAATGACGCCGAAATGCTGCGAATGACGGAATTCTCCTTTGCCATGGGCAACGCCGGGGATGCGATTAAAGCCATCGCCCGCCATCAGACCGATGACAACAATCATCAGGGCGCTCTGAACGTGATTCAGGCTGTGCTCGAAAATAGTGCGCCGTTCGACCGCTAATCTCCCGCTGGAGCGCCCGCTCCGGCTTTTTTCCTGCCCTTCTTTTCTCTCTTTTCTCCCTTTGTGCTCCCCATCAAATTTTTAAACTTGCATTAACTTATTTTTAACTTAAATTATCACTTGTAAGTTTAATTTCTTTCGAATGAAAGTTGAGAGGTTCACATGACGTTTACCAGCGAGACCTTGCCTGCCGATCACAAAGCATCGATTCGTCAGATGAAACAGGCACTGCGCGCGCAAATCGGCGACGTGCAAAGCGTCTTTAACCGCCTGAGCCAGCAGATTGCCGCTCGCGTCGCGGAGATCAAAGCGCTGCAAGCGCGCGGCGAATCGGTCTGGCCACAAATCCCTTACGCCGATGTTGCGCAGGGCCGCGTTAGCGATGCGCAGCGGGCGCTGATTAAGCAGCGCGGCTGCGTGGTGATTAAAGGCCATTTTCCGCGCGATCGGGCGCTGGGCTGGGATCGCGCAATGCTGGATTATCTCGACGCCAACCATTTTGACGATCTCTATAAAGGCCCGGGCGACAGCTTCTTCGGCACGCTGGAAGCGTCGCGCCCGGAAATCTACCCGATTTACTGGTCGCAGGCACAGATGCAGGCGCGGCAGAGCAATGAAATGGCAGCGGTGCAATCTTTCCTTAATCGCCTGTGGCGTTTCGAAAGCCAGGGCCGCCAGTGGTTCGACCCGGATGTCAGCGTGATCTACCCGGATCGCATCCGCCGCCGCCCGCCGGGTACTACCTCGAAAGGACTCGGTGCGCATACAGACTCTGGTGCGCTGGAGCGCTGGTTACTGCCCGCTTACCAGCGCGTGTTCGCCAACGTGTTTAACGGCAAACTGGAAGAATACGATCCGTGGGATGCCGCGCATCGCACCGAAGTGGAAGAGTACACGGTGGATAACACCACCAAATGCTCGGTGTTCCGTACCTTCCAGGGCTGGACGGCGCTGTCCGACATGATCCCCGGCCAGGGATTGCTGCATGTGGTGCCGATCCCGGAAGCGATGGCGTATATTTTGCTGCGTCCGCTGCTTGACGATGTGCCGGAAGAGGAGCTGTGTGGTGTCGCACCGGGCCGCGTTCTGCCGGTTTCAGAGAAGTGGCACCCGCTGCTGATTGAAGCGCTGAGCAGCATACCGGCTCTGGACGCGGGCGATTCCGTGTGGTGGCACTGCGATGTTATCCACTCGGTCGCGCCGGTGGAAAACCAGCAGGGCTGGGGGAACGTGATGTATATTCCCGCCGCGCCGCTGTGCGAGAAGAACCTCGCCTATGCCCGCAAAGTGAAAGTGGCACTGGAGCAAGGCGCATCGCCGGGAGATTTCCCGCGCGAGAACTACGAAAGCGACTGGACAGGCCGCTTTACGCTTGCTGATCTGAATTCGCACGGTAAACGCGCGCTGGGTATCGACGTTTAAGCGTCGTATAACCCCTGCCATTCAACGGCGGTGCGTTGCTGTTCCGAACGTATCCGCCGTACCGATTCCCGCACCACCAGCGTGCCGTTCAACAGCAGCGAACCGGCCACCGCCTGCGGACGGATCAATCTCTGCTGTAACAGATGCACCGCTTCAACACCCAGCTCATCGCGCGGAACATGCACCGCCGTCAGCGGGACATCCTGAATCGCCGCCAGATTAAAAGCATCGATACTCATCACCGAGACATCCTGCGGCACGCGCAATCCGCGCTGTTGCAATGCGCGCACCGTGCCTTCCGCCATAAAATCCCCACTGACGAGAAATGCCGTGGGCGGCACATTATGCGCTGGGTCATCCAGCCATTCGCCCACCCGCTGCTGCGCTTCGCGGGCGCTGAAACTGGGAACGGTGATCAAATTTCGCTTGCTGTTAAAGCGCAGATTGTCATGCAGCCAGGCATCTTTGATCCCCGCCAGCCGCAGATCCATGGTGTAGCGGCGCAGGCACATAACAGTCACCACATCACGGTGGCCCATATCAAACAGATATCGTGCGGCAAATTCTCCAATGGTGCGGTGATCCGGCGCAATCGACGGTAGACGCATCCGCCCGTCGCGACAGTTGATCAGCACGCAAGGTTTACCGCTCTCCGCGGCCAGATCGTGAATGTGCGGATCGTCAATGCCGAGCAGGATCGCTGCCTGCGTTTCTGCGGCCTGCATCCTGTCAAGAAACGTACTGGCGTCGCTGTCCAACTCCTCCAGCGCACAGTAGCGCAGCCGGACTTCGTGAGAGTCGAGTGCTTTGTTGATGCTCTGGATCACGCGGTAATAAAAGATGTCGGACCGCTCATCAAAAGCGCGCTGCGGCGCAAAGACCACCAGGTTATTCAGTAACAGACGCCCGGCCGCAATGCCCTCCATTACGCCTAGTTCACGGGCGCATGCGAGCACCGCACTGCGTGCCCGCTCGCTGGTGTTCGCTTTACCGGCCAGTACCCGGGAAACGGTACTGGTAGACAGGTTTGTGCGACGGGCAATTTCACTGATTTTCAGCTTTTTATCCATTCTGTGATCTCGATCCGTTTGCTGAATGGGAAAATTTTCATGAGCTATAAACCCTGCTATTCATGAGCTGAAAAAGAGTTTGCCGCATATTTTCCACCATTGATGAGAATCCTTGCACAAAATCCGCTATGGCTGAGCATTTTTCTCACCTAACGTAAACCTGTCGTACAACTTCCATACTAGTTGTATGCAGTTTGATGGCAAAAACGAAAAAAACCTTCTGGCGAGCGACTTCGGTTTAGCAAATCCGTAAGACTCGCCCCGACTTCCCTACAAAACGATGTGCGGAGAAAAGAATGAGCCAGGGAATCAACAAGGAAATGGCGGCCAGCAAGAGCCGCCGGATAGTGAAAAAATTACGCTGGTGGATGCTGGTGCTGTTTTTATTCGGCGTGACGGTGAACTACATCACCCGTAACTCGCTGGGGATCCTGGCACCGGAACTGAAAACCAGCCTCGGCATCACCACCGAACAGTACTCCTGGATTGTCGGCGCCTTTCAGCTCGCTTACACCATTTTCCAGCCACTGTGCGGCTGGCTGATTGATGTCATCGGCCTGAAAGTCGGCTTTATGGTGTGCGCCATTATCTGGGCGCTGGCCTGTATCTTCCACGCAGGCGCGGCCAACTGGGTGCATCTGGCGATCCTGCGCTTTACCATGGGCGCATCGGAAGCCGCTGCGACACCCGCTAACGCCAAAACTATCGGCGAGTGGTTCCCGAAAGCAGAGCGGCCGGTTGCTGCGGGCTGGGCAGGCGTCGGCTTCTCAATTGGCGCGATGCTGGCACCGCCGATTATCTACTTCGCTCATGCCTCGTTTGGCTGGCAAGGCGCGTTTATGTTTACCGGCGTACTGGCGCTGGTGTGGGTGATATTATGGTGGGCGTTTTACCATAACCCGGATAAACACCCGAACCTGAGCAAAGACGAGCTGGCCTTTATTCAGCAGGATCACGAGCCACCGGCGGTGAAACTCCCCTTCCTAACCGCGCTGAAAACCGTATCGAAAAACAGACGCTTTTACGGTATCGCCATTCCCGCTTTTATGGCTGAGCCTGCGTGGGCAGTGTTGAGTTTCTGGGTGCCGCTCTATCTGGCGAAAGAGCACGGCATGGATCTGAAGCAGATTGCTATGTTCGCCTGGCTACCGTTCCTCGCCGCTGACCTCGGCAGCATAGCGAGCGGTTATCTGACCAAACTCTATACCCGCTGGTTTGGCTGCACTCGCGTTAACTCGGTAGTGGCCAGCTCCGTGACCGGCGCATTCCTGATGATTTCACTGGCCGTGGTCGCCATCACTCGCGATCCCTACATCACCATTGTGTTGATTTCGATTGGCGGTTTTGGCCACCAGATCATCTCCTGCATGTTGAGTGCGCTGGTGGTCGAGTCTTTCGATAAAGGACAGATGGCGACGGTAAACGGCATGCGCGGATCGGCGGCGTGGATCGCCAGCTTCCTCTTTTCACTGTTGATCGGCGTAACTGCCGACAAGATTGGCTTCAATCCGCTGTTTATTGCCATGGGTTTCTTTGACCTGATTGGCGCTCTGTTCCTGGTGACATTTATTGCTGAACGTCGCGCTAAACGCGCCTGATTGTGGATCGTTGATATGAAAACGCTGAAGAACTGGACGTTACAAAAACAGGCGGCTCACCACGTTGAGTTGCTGGTGGACGGGCAACACACCTTGTGCCTGTATGTGCTGGAAGAGCATCTGTTCCGCGTGCTATTGAAACGCAAAGGCGAACTGGCGCTGGACAGAACCTGGAGTATCGCGCCGCGTGAAGATGTGCCGTGGGAAGGCCGCTCGCGCGAAGATTTGTCGGGTTTCACTCTGCCCGCCTGGACGCTGACGCACCCGGCCGACACGCTGGTGCTGGAAAGCGCAAAGCTACGTGTGACGGTTCATCAGCCGCTGTGGCTGGAGTGGCACTACCGCGATGACACGGGCGAGTGGCAGTGGCTGGCGGGCGATCGCCCTACCAGCGCTTATCTGGTAAACGCGCACGGCGACGGCGTGGCGCACTATCTCAGCCGTAAAAAAGAGGAGCGCTTTTACGGTCTCGGCGAAAAAGCGGGCAACCTGCAACGTAACGGCCAGCGCTATGAAATGCGCAACCTCGATGCGATGGGATATAACGCCGCCAGCACCGATCCGCTGTACAAGCACATTCCCTTTACCTTGACGCGCCGGGACGATATCAGCTACGGCCTGTTTTATGACAATCTCAGCAGTTGCTGGCTGGATCTGGGTAATGAAATCGATAACTACCACACCGCTTACCGCCGCTGGCAGGCCGAAGCCGGTGATATCGATTACTACATTTTTACCGGCGCACGCGCGCTGGATGTGACCAAAGCGTTTGTCCGCCTGACCGGGAAAACCCTGTTTGGGCCGAAATGGAGCCTCGGTTACAGCGGCTCGACCATGCATTACACCGATGCGCCGGATGCGCAAAATCAGCTGATGAACTTTATTCGCCTGTGCGAAGAGCATGCGATTCCGTGCGATTCGTTCCAGCTCTCGTCCGGCTATACCTCGATTAACGGTAAGCGCTACGTCTTTAACTGGAACTACGACAAGGTGCCACAGCCGAAAGTGATGAGCCGGGCGTTTCACGATGCCGGGCTGAAGCTGGCGGCGAATATCAAACCCTGCCTGTTGCAGGATCATCCGCGCTATAACGAAGTGGCGGAGAATGGCCTGTTTATTCGCGATTCGGAGTGCGACACGCCTGAGCGTTCAAGCTTCTGGGACGACGAAGGTTCTCATCTCGATTTTACTAACCCGCAGACGGTTGCCTGGTGGCAGGACGGTGTGACCACTCAACTGCTGGAAATGGGGATTGATTCCACCTGGAACGATAACAACGAGTTTGAAGTGTGGGACGGCGAAGCACGCTGCCAGGGTTTTGGCCGCGAAATCGCCATCAAACATATTCGCCCGGTGATGCCGCTGCTGATGATGCGCGCCTCAATGGAAGCGCAGCAGCGTTTTGCGCCGCAAAAACGTCCGTATCTGATCTCCCGTTCCGGCTGTGCCGGGATGCAGCGCTATGTGCAGACCTGGAGCGGGGATAACCGCACCAATTGGGATACGCTGCGTTATAACACGCGTATGGGTGTTGGCATGAGCCTTTCCGGGTTGTATAACGTCGGTCACGATGTTGGCGGTTTCTCCGGCGATAAACCGGATGCGGAACTGTTCGTTCGCTGGGTACAGAACGGCGTGATGCATCCGCGCTTTACCATCCACTCCTGGAACGACGATCGCACGGTGAACGAACCGTGGATGTACCCGGCAATTACGCCGGCGATCCGCAGCGCCATTGAGTTGCGCTACCGCCTGTTGCCCTATATCTACACGCTACTGTGGCAGGCGCACGCCGACGATGAACCGATGCTGCGCCCGACGTTCCTTGACCATGAGCAAGACCAACAAACGTTTGAAGAGTGTGACGACTTCCTGCTCGGCCGCGATATTCTTGTCGCCAGTGTGGTTGAACCCGGCCAGCGCGAACGCCGCGTTTGGTTACCGGCCAACGACAGCGGCTGGTATGACTTTTACAGCGGCACCTGGTATGCGCCAGGCCAGTGGGTAGCGCTGGATGCACCGCTAGAAACCCTGCCGCTACTGGTTCGTGCCGGTGCCGGATTGCCGATGAGCGAGCGCATCTCGCATGTGGATGCCAAAGCGGATAACACCCGCGAGCTGAAACTCTTCCCGGTAAAAGGTACAGGGCGTTCCCGCGGCCTGCTGTTTGAAGATGATGGCGAGTCTTGGGGATATAAAGACGGCAATGCGCTGTGGCTGGAGTGGGAAATGGTTTGCAGCGGCAGCACCGTGGATTTACAGGTGCGCACACGAGGTGATTATCGCCCAGTCTGGCAAGCGCTGAAAGTGACACTGCCTGCGGGAGATAAACGCCAGTTATTGATCAATGGTGTTAAAACAGACGAGTGGACGTTTGCATAACGCTGATGCCGGATGGCGCTGACGCTTATCCGGCCTGGAACGCCCTTTCAGCGATGAGACAGTTTTTGCTAACGCCTGTCTTGTCGCGATGGGGTTAGGTTCCCCGCCCGAAATCGGTGAACCGAAGCGCAGATGGCAAGGTCTGGACGCCAGGGATGGCGGCCAGAGGCGAGTCGAGCCGACCGCAGGCAGTTGTGCGGGAGGTGAACGCAGTGCGTAGCACAGATTTCCCGCGGGGCCGCGGGGGATTGAAAAGGGGAAGCGCGGTGGCTTCCCCTTTTCCCGTTCACGTAATATCGCGTTGATGTGACCACCGTTCATCTGGTGAACGGAACAATTCCACCTACGTCAAACCGATGGTCTTGCAGGAAGGCGGCAAACCTGAGTATCCCCGGGAGCTTACTAAAGTAAGTGACTGGGGTACGAAGGTGCAGCCAACACACCTGCAACGTGAAAGACGACGGTAAATTTATTCGATACCCTGACTGCGCAAATAATCTTCGTAGTTCCCGGTGAAATCCACCACGCGCTGCGGCGTAATCTCAATCACGCGGGTTGCCAGCGAACTGACGAACTCACGGTCATGAGAAACGAAGATCAGCGTACCCTGATACATCTCCAGTGCCATATTCAGCGACTCGATAGATTCCATATCGAGGTGGTTGGTCGGTTCATCCATCACCAGGATATTCGGTTTTTCCATCATCAGCTTACCGAACAGCATACGGCCCTTCTCACCACCGGAAAGCACCTTCGCCGGTTTCTTGATATCGTCCTGGCTGAACAGCAAACGACCGAGAATACTGCGCACCGCCTGCTCATCATCGCCTTCCTGTTTCCACTGGCTCATCCAGTCGAACACGGTCAGATCGTTATCAAAGTCTGCGGCATGATCCTGCGCGTAATAACCGATGCTGGCATTTTCAGACCATTTCACCGTTCCGTTATCCGCTTGCAGATCGCCGACCAGCGTTTTCAGCAGGGTGGATTTACCCACGCCGTTAGTACCGAGTACCGCCACCTTCTCGCCCACTTCCAGTAGCAAATTGAGGTTTTTAAACAGCGGGCCGTTATCAAAGCCTTTGGTCAGTTGCTCCACCTCCAGAGCATTACGGAACAGTTTTTTGTCCTGCTCGAAGCGGATAAACGGGTTCTGACGGCTGGAAGCTTTCACCTCATCCAGTTTGATCTTATCAATCTGACGGGCGCGAGAGGTTGCCTGGCGAGATTTAGAGGCGTTGGCGCTAAAGCGGCTGACAAAGGATTGCAACTCGGCGATTTGCGCTTTCTTCTTGGCGTTATCCGCCAGCAGACGTTCGCGCACCTGCGTTGCCGCCGTCATGTACTCATCGTAGTTACCCGGGTAAACACGCAGCTCGCCGTAGTCGAGATCCGCCATGTGGGTACACACCATGTTGAGAAAGTGACGGTCGTGCGAAATGATGATCATGGTGCTGTCACGCTCGTTCAGCACCTGCTCCAGCCAGCGAATGGTATCGATGTCCAGGTTGTTGGTCGGTTCATCGAGTAGCAGAATGTCCGGGTTAGCGAACAGCGCCTGCGCCAGCAGCACGCGCAGCTTCCAGCCCGGTGCCACTTCGCTCATCGGGCCGTAGTGTTGTTCCACCGGAATGCCAACGCCGAGCAGCAGTTCGCCCGCGCGCGCTTCGGCGGAGTAGCCGTCCATTTCTCCGTACAGCACTTCAAGATCGGCCACTTTGTAGCCATCTTCTTCGCTCATCTCAGCCAGGCCGTAGATGCGATCGCGTTCCTGTTTCACTTCCCACAGTTCTGCGTGGCCCATGATCACCGTGTCGAGCACGCTGAACTCTTCAAAGGCAAACTGATCCTGGCGCAGCTTACCGATACGCTCGTTTGGATCGAGAGAGACATTCCCCAGCGTCGGTTCTAAATCACCGCCGAGGATCTTCATAAAAGTGGATTTTCCGCTCCCGTTAGCGCCGATCAGGCCATAACGGTTGCCGCCGCCGAATTTGACGGAAATATTTTCGAACAGCGGCTTGCTGCCGAATTGCATGGTGACGTTGCTGGTGACTAACACAGAGGTATCCTGAAATATGTGACAAACGCCCTATTATGCCACAATTCCGAATGAGTTTC
This sequence comes from Pseudomonadota bacterium, assembly GCA_018261615.1. Lineage (GTDB taxonomy): Bacteria > Pseudomonadota > Gammaproteobacteria > Enterobacterales > Enterobacteriaceae > Kosakonia. The sequence continues at coordinate 23,752 of JAGTSE010000022.1, forward strand.
CTGCCCACTGTCAGACCACTAAAATGCAAGCAAAAGGAAAAAAGTGTGATTTCGTACACATCTGAATTCCCTGAAAGCCGGAATGCACATATAATCCGCTTCCTGCATTCTCAACCCAACGGCCTGTGTGGCAAAAATCTCGCACAAAATGAACATGAAAATAAAAACTCTTTTCGCGGCGGCTTTAGCTGTCGTGGGATTTTGCAATAACGCGTCTGCTGTAACTTATCCGCTGCCGACAGACGGTAGTCGCCTTATTGGTCAGAACCAGGTTGTCACGATCCCGGAAGGCAATACTCAACCTCTGGAATACTACGCCGCTGAATATCAGATGGGTCTGTCCAACATGCTGGAAGCCAACCCGGGCATCGACGCCTATCTGCCGAAAGGCGGCACAGTAATGAACGTTCCGCAGCAGTTGATCCTGCCGGATACCGTTCACGAAGGCATCGTCATCAACAGCGCAGAAATGCGTCTCTACTACTACCCGAAAGGCACCAATACGGTGATCGTACTGCCTATCGGTATCGGCCAGCTCGGGAAAGATACCCCGATCGCCTGGACCACCAAAGTTGAACGTAAGAAAGCCGGCCCGACGTGGACGCCGACCGCGAAAATGCATGAGGAATACATTGCAGCAGGTCAACCGCTGCCAGCAGTAGTCCCGGCAGGCCCGGATAACCCGATGGGTCTGTATGCGCTCTATATTGGCCGTCTGTATGCGATCCACGGCACCAACGCCAACTTCGGTATTGGCCTGCGCGTAAGCCACGGCTGTGTGCGTCTGCGTAACGACGACATCAAATTCCTGTTCGAAAACGTGCCGGTCGACACCCGCGTACAGTTCATTGATGAACCAGTAAAAGCGACCACCGAGCCGGATGGCAGCCGCTATATCGAAGTTCACAACCCGCTGTCCACCACGGAAGCGCAGTTCACCGGCAGTGAAATCGTGCCGATCGCGCTGAGCAAAGCGGTACAGACCGTCACCAACCAGTCTGATGTGGATTCGAACATTGTCGATCAGGCAGTGCAGAACCGCTCCGGTATGCCGGTACGTCTGAACTAATCAGCGGTTTAATGCCCGGTAGCACTACGCTTACCGGGTCTATAAAACGCCCAGGCCGGATAAAGCGTCAGCCACATCCGGCAAAAAAATCACCCGTGATTGACCACAATGACCCCGCCGTGATCGTAGCGATAATGGCAGTGGGCGTACTCCAGCGGCGTACCGTCTTCCAGATAAATAACCTGCTCCACTTCCAGCACCGGATCGGTCTCTTCACAATTCAAATACTGTTTATCCTCCGCCCAGGGTTTCAGCGCGCGCACAATGCGATACGAACCCATGATCTTCAGCGCCAGCTCTTCCTGCACATAGCGAAAGACGGAGCTTTCCAGATGACCGCGATTCAGCCCCGGCACCAGATTAACCGGCATCAACGTGAACTCCAGCGACATCGGCTCACCTTCCAGCATACGCAAACGGATAAAGTCGTATACCGGATCGTCCGGCCCCACCAGCAGTGATGCCTGCTCTTTCTCACTGGGAAAACGCAGTTCGAAGCGGATGATTTTACTCGTCACCTCGCCAACGCTCTCCCAGGTTTTGGTGGCGCCGAAATAGTCGCTACCGGGCAGATCCCAGCGCGACAACTGAAGAAAGTTTTTGCGGATGAATGTGCCCTGCCCCTGGCGGGTATAGACCAGCCCCTCCACAATCAGCTGGCGCATCGCCTGCTGGATGGTCATCCGGCTGGTATTAAACTCTGCCGCCAGCGCAAATTGATCCGGTAACGGTGCGCTGGCAGCGTAGTGCTGGCTAAGAATACGCCGTTTAATCTCGCGCGCAATCGTGATGTATTTTGCCGCCATAGTCCTTCTCTGTAATTATTGTATCCCATTGTTTTTCAAGGCCACTCTCTCGGAAATTTTGAGGAAAGGCAGGTAAAAGAATACACCAAAGACAATGATGATCAACTGCACCACCACCGCCCGCCAGTCGCCTGCCGTCGCCAGCCAGGCGCTGAGAATCGGCGGTGTAGTCCATGGGATCATCACCACGCAACGCGACATCCAGCCCAGCGTTGTGCAGAGCCAGGCAAACCAGATGCCAAGCGCCGGCAACAGCACAAACGGGATCATCAGCGGCAGGTTGAAAACGATCGGCAAGCCGAAAATCACCGGCTCGTTGATATTGAACAGCCCTGGCGAAATGGCGAGGCGCGCCACCTGCTTCGCCGATTGCTGTTTCGCAAAGATAAAGATGGCGAGCAGCAAGGAAATCGTACTGCCAGTGCCGCCAATCATGCCAAAGGTCGGAACGAAGATATTGTTGATGATATGCGGGATCGGCTGCCCGTTGGCGAAAGCCAGCATATTTTCGTTGGTGTTGATCAGCAAGAGCGGCTCCAGGATCACACCGTTGACCACCGTCTGGTGGATGCCCAGCGTAAACAGGAAGTTGCCGAAGCTATAGATAAACAGTGTGCCCGGCAGGCTGGTGTTGATCTGCCGTAGCGGTTGCTGGATAAGCGTGGTGATCAGATGGATCAAATCGGTGTGCAGCAGATTTGCCAGCAGCGCGGCAACGGTGGCAAACAGCGATAGGGTAATAATGGCCGGGATCAGCGAGGAGAACGATTGCCCTACCGCCGCAGGCACATTCTCACCCAGTGAAATTGAAAACCGTTTCACACTGGCGACACGAATAAACAGCTCAGTGGAGAGCAGCCCGATAATCACCCCGGCAAAAATCCCGGTCGAGCCGATGTTAGTGAAAGCCAGCATCTGCGTCACGCTGACCGTGACTTTCGCACCCACTGGCACCACCTCAAGTTGCATCGGCATCATGATAATAAAGCTGGACAGTGCAATAACTACCGCCGACACCGGGTTAGCGAAGTTCTTATTCCGCGCCAGTGACCAGGCCGTCATCGGCGCGATCAGTAACGCGGCAATATTCAGCGTTCCGTTGATCACCGCTTCGCCCCACACTTTGAAACGCGCCAGTGTCTCCCCTTCCAGCACCCAGGGGAAAATGACGTTGTTGATCAACACCGCCAATCCGGCAAGGATAAAAATTGGCATCACTGCCGCAAAGGCGTCACGCAGGGAACGCAGATGTACCTGGTTTGCCAGGCGGGCGGAAAAATCGACGAACTTATCGACGAATGACTGCATATTCGGCGTGATTTTAGTTTCAGACATAGCACGGTCCTCTCAATCAATGCGTTACATGTCGCGCCCGTTACTGTGGATCACCTGTTGCAGCCAGCGATAACTCTTCTTCGGTACGCGTTTCATATCTTTCAGATCGTGGTTTTCCCGGTTCACATACACTACGCCGTAGCGCTTACGCATATCGCCCTGTGAACTGAGAATGTCGATTAAGCCCCAGCCGAGATAGCCAATCACCTGTGCGCCATCAATGAAAATGGCATCCTGCATCGCCTGAATATGGTCGCGGTGGTAGGCAATGCGGTAGTCGTCATCGATAGGGTTTACGCCGTCCCACTCCTCAATCACACCAATGCCGTTTTCAATCGGGAACACCGGCAAGCGCCAGTCGTTGTAGTAACGAGTGATAATGGCGCGAAAACCGAGGGGATCGATTTGCCAGCCCCATTCGGTAGCTTCAAGGTGCGGGTTGGCTTTATCGCCCTGTTGCAAGTAGTAGTTAACCGGAGTTTCTGGCGAAATAGCGTCGCTATCGAGGGTCTTACTGGCGTAATAGCTGAACGCCATAAAGTCGTTTTTCACGCGGGCGATTTGCGCCAGATCCTCATCGCGATAGATATCGCGGAAACCTTCGCGATCGACGACCGCCAGCACTTCCGGGCTGTAGCCCTGCCCGGCAAACACCCGCAACAAATTCTGGTTGAGAAACTCGTCATACTGGGTCGCGCAAAAAACATCGCGCGGCTTGCAGGTCGCCGGATAAATCAGTTGATGCGCCAGCATCCCGCCCATCAGCCGTCCGGGTTGTGTCTCGTGCAGATAGTGGGTGAGCAACACATGCGACATCATCACGTGATGCTGGATCTGGTACAGCTCGCGCAGGGTTTTCCCGCCGTTGAGATAACCGCCCACCTGGAACGCGCCTGGCATGTGGTAAATATTCTGCTCATTGAAGGTCAGCCAGAACTTCACCCGGCTGCCGAAGCAATCGATCATTTTTTTGCCGTAGCGCACAAAGGCATCCTGCACATGTCGATCGGCAAAACCGTTGTACTGCTGCGCCAGTGCCAGCGGCATATCAAAGTGGTAGAGACATACCATCGGTTCGATGCCACGGGCCAGCAGATCATCAATAAAGTGGCCGTAAAACGCGATACCCTCTTCGTTGAACTCGCCGTCGCCCTGCGGACAGACACGGCTCCAGGCGATCTGGAAGCGATAGCAGTTCATGCCCAGATCCTGCATTAAATCGAAATCTTCGCGATAGCGGTGGTAAGAATCGGTAGCGACTTTCCAGTCTGAGGCAAATTCGCTGGCTTCACGGATGTCATACACCGACATCCCTTTTCCGCCCTCATTCCATGCCCCTTCAGTCTGCATGCTGGATACGGAATTCCCCCACAAAAATCCGGTCGGTAACGTTTTTCTCATCGCGCCCTCTCCATGACTAGTCATTTAATGAATATGACTAGTCATATAGATAACGATGAAAAAATGGGCAAAGAGAGATGTACAGATTTGTGATGGTTTTCGAAAGAATAACCGGATGGCACGGCAAAATCGGGGAGTTATGTCCGGGGAAAATGCATTATCGGATGACAGCTGCCCTTATCCTGCCCAAGGGTTTTACCACTCCAGGTCCGGTAAGCGCAGCGCTACCGGACCTGATATAGCAGAAAAAACTACGATTTTAACTGGTTACGACGATACTCGCCCTGACGCTCCAGCATCCAGCCGGGATACTCGCGCGGCAACGCGCTTACGGCGTCGAGCTGTTGCAGCTCATCTTCACTTAAGCGAATCGCTGTGGCGGCCATGTTGTCATCCAGTTGTTCCTGCCGTTTAGCGCCAATAATCACGCTACTGACTACCGGCTGATGCAGCAGCCAGGCCAGCGCGATTTGCGCTACCGAAACGCCTTTGCTCTCGGCAATGGCGCGCATCACATCCACGCAGTCAAAGGCGCGATCTTTATTCACTGGCGGAAAATCAAACTCCAGCCGACGACCGCCCGCTTCCCCATTGCCATCGCGATCGTATTTACCGCTCAGCAAACCGCCAGCCAGCGGGCTCCAGACCATCAACCCGACACCTTCGCTCTGCATCATCGGCACCAGTTCGCGTTCCAGATCGCGCCCGGCAATGGTGTAGTAAGCCTGCAACGAGGCAAAACGTGCCAGTCCAAGCCGTTCGGAAATCCCCAGCGCCTTGGTAATCTGCCACGCCGCCCAGTTAGAGACGCCGATATAACGCACATGCCCGTGCTGCACCAGATTATCCAGCGCATAGAGTGTCTCTTCGATCGGCGTAGCCGGATCAAAACCGTGCAGTTGGTAGAGATCGATATGATCGAGCTGCAAGCGACGCAGACTCTCTTTCACGCTGCTGATAATGTGATAGCGCGAACTGCCTCGCGAGTTCACTCCGGCGGTGCCGGTTTCACCAAACACTTTAGTAGCGACAATCACATTCTCGCGCGGAACTTTCAGGTTCTTCAGCGCCTGGCCGGTGATCTCTTCCGAGCGCCCTTCCGAATAAACATTGGCGGTATCGATAAAGTTAATGCCCGCATCAAGCGCGCGGCCAATCAACTGATCCGCCTGCGTCTGCTGTAGCTGGCCGATTTTGCCCCATAGCCCGCCTTCGCCGCCGAAGGTCATGGTGCCGAGGCATAACTCAGAAACAAACAGTCCAGTATTACCCAATTTTTGATAGCGCATGATGGCGTATCCTCATCGGTTTAGTTGACGCAACAGTTATACGGAATCTTTTGGCAGGAAGAATGTGAGGATCCTGCCTGTTTCTTGCCCAATTCTCTGATTATCCGCGAGGCGCATCACCAAAGACTTTGTAATCAGGCAATTGCGCAGGCCAAACCGACCAATCAGCACTATCTGAATAAGAGTAATCCGTATCCGACGGCCGCAGCCCACAGCAACATCGGCAGGGAATAGAGGTGAAAGCGCCACCAGATACGGCGATCGTTCGCCATCCGCAGCGCAATAAGGTTGGCCAGCGATCCGGGCAATAAACCAAAACCACCGACATTCACCGCCCAGGCCAGTAAGGTATCCGGCGGAACATAGTTGAGCAGCAAAATGGTGGCAGGCACATTACTGATAAATTGCGACAAGCCAATAGCCGCAAGCCACAACCCAGAAGGCGAAAGCTGGCTGGTGCTGGTCAGCACGCTGTGCAGCGTCGGAAGCTGGATCAGCAGATGTACATCGATAAACATGGCAATAAAGACCAGCAGCAATGTCCAGTCAACACTCAGCACCACGCGACGCGCCAGCAGCAGAAAACCGATCGCGATCAGCGCCAGCCCCCACAACTCCTGCTTTAGCTCCAGCGCAGTAATAAAGACGAGGTAAAACCCGAGGCAACTCCATACCAGACGCGGTTGCCAGTTGGCTGCATGTGTACCGCTGTGGTAGTTGAGGGCTTTATTAGGAAAACAAAACCAGCACAGCACCAGCAACGTTGCCATCATCGCCAGCGCCAGCGGCGTCATCTGCCAGATAAACGCCGGGAATGAGAGGCCGGAGCGCCCCCATAATAAGATGTTTTGCGGGTTACCAATCGGTGTCAGCAACGAACCGGCATTGACCGCCAGTGCTTCGAAGATGATCAGCCGGTTGACCGGGATTTCACACAGCTTCTTTAGCGTAATGGTCAGCGGCACCACAATAAACAGCGCCACATCGTTGGTTAAGAAGGTGGAGAGCAGCGCCGCCGCCAGCACCATAAACATCGCCAGTCGGCGTTCATTGTGAAAACGACGCACCATGCGCCGCCCGAGCACATCGAAATAGCCGCTAAGCTCAACGCCCTTAGTCAGCAGCATCAGCCCGCTCAGGGTGATAATGGTGTGCCAGTCAATCGACCCAGGCCAGCGCGCAGGCGCGAACGGGACGAAGAAGCAGAGCGCAACGCCAATAATCAACAGCAGATGGAGGAAATGGTCGCGCACCAGTGCACGAAACAGCGGTATGCTCATTCGGAAGGCAGCCCGTGTTGCAGGGTAAAACGGCGGAAACAGTCGAGGGTTTCCTGGCTGACGTGGTGCTCCATCCCTTCCGCATCGCGGCGGGCAATCTCCGGGCTGACGCCAAGCACCAGCAGAAAACTTTCCACAATTTGATGGCGCTCGCGACTCTCCTGCGCCAGCTTCTCCCCTTCCGGCGTCAGAAAAACACCGCGCCACGGGATCTGCTCAATTAACCCGACGGTCGCCAGTTTTTTCAGCATTTTTGCTACGGTAGGCTGCGAAACGCCAAGACGCGCCGCCATATCCACCTGGCGGGCTTCGCCCACTTCGCGAATTAAATCGGAAATCAGTTCGACGTAGTCGTCAATCAGCTCGCGACGATGCGCTTCGCGCACCTGGCGAAAACCTTCGACGTGCTCTTCAACATTTACCAGCGTCACTTTTTTTATTGTTGGATTCGCTGCGCGACGGTTCATTGTGTTTCCTCTGACAGTGTGACGCGGTGCTGCATCATATAAGAGAAGCGCCATTGTAAACCATCCGTGAACCAGCACAAAAAATTAACGCATTAGCCATAGCTATAAAACATAGCCTGTGCTATATCTGTATGTAATGCGTTCACCTTTCACGGAGCGAAGGGCCACGAAAGCGTAAGGAGGTTCCGATGAATGAGTTCAAGAGGTGCATGCTTGTGTTTAGTCACTCTCCTTTTAAAGTCCGTTTAATGCTGCTGAATATGCTGTGCGATATCATCAATGGCAAACCGCAGCAGACCCCGGACAAACCTTCCCACTAATGCGGCGTCGCGGTACGCCGCTTCATTTTTTTGTCACAATCCCCCGTCATACTGAACGTTTTACCTAAGAATTCGCGTATTTTTGCTGGATTTGCAATCACTCTCTCAAAACAACCGGTTAGCTGGTGTTGACCTTCGTTGCGCCTCGCTCTATCTTTGCGCTGCCCTGCACAAATTGCGGCTCACAGAAGCGGACCATATCCCCTCTCCACGCACTGTCCGGCAGGTTTTGACCTTTACGCCAGGGTGAGCACATGGCGGTTTCGCGATAGTTATCAATGAGCCTAATTCTGAAAGAATCCACTGCGTTTCGCAGCCAGACCGTCAATCCGTGGACGGGTTTCTATTTCCTCCAGTCGATGTTGATTAATTTTGCTCTTGGTTACGAATTCAGCGTGTTGTATGCCGTTGTCCTGAGCTGTGCCCTGATTGTGCTGTGGCGTCATGCGCCGCGCGCGCAGAAGGTGTTTATCGGTATTATCTCTCTGGTAGCTGCGTGTTATTTCCCGTTTGGTCAGGCCTATGGCGCGCCGAACTTCAATACGCTGCTCGCTCTGCTGTCGACCAATATGGAAGAGTCGACGGAGATTCTGACTATTTTCCCGTGGCATCACTATGCAATTGGTCTGTTTATCTTCGCACTGGGTGTCATTTCGATGCGTCGCCGCATCCTGGCCACGCCGACGCCGTGGATAAAGTGGGATACCGTAGGCACCGTGTTTTGCGTGGCGTCTTATTTTATCGGCCCGGTACATAACCACTTTCTGGGATATGACTTCAGGATTATCGATACCGGCGTACCGGTGCTGCGCTTCGTGCGCGACGTGGCGTTTAACTACCATGAGGTCGTGGTTGAACGGGAGAATATGGCGCAGCTCTCCGGCATGAAAGACACCTGGACCATAAGTGCGTTCAAACCGAAATATCATATTTATGTGGTGGTGATTGGTGAAAGTGCGCGCCGTGATGCGTTAGGCGCGTTTGGCGGTCACTGGAATAACACGCCTTTTGCTAGCCAGGCGAACGGCACTTTCTTTATGGATTACGTGTCTGCCAGCGGCTCAACGCAGAAGTCGCTCGGTCTGACGCTGAACCGGGTGATTGATGATAACCCGCAATACCAGGATAACTTTGTTACGCTGGCGAATCGTGCGGGTTTCCAGACATGGTGGTTCTCTAATCAGGGGCAAATTGGCGAATACGATACGGCGATCGCCAGTATTGCGAAGCGCGCCGATGAAGTGCAGTTCCTGAAAAATGGCGATTTTGAAGCGAATAAAAACACCCGTGACGAAGAACTGCTGAAGTTGACCGCTCAGGTCTTTTCAACGCCGCGCACACAGCCGCAGATGATCGTTCTGCATCTGATGGGATCGCACCCGCAGGCCTGTGATCGCACCGGCGGTAAATACAACGAGTTTGTACAATCGAAAGAAACGTCCTGCTACCTCTACTCCATCACACAGACAGACGATCTGCTTGGCAAGCTCTATTCCCAGTTGGTGAATACCGGCGACAGCTTTTCAATGGTCTATTTTTCCGATCACGGTCTGGCAATTAAAGAGCGCGGTAGAGAGGCGCAGTATCTGACACATGCCGACAAGTTCCAGCAGAATTTCCAGGTGCCGTTTATGGTGCTCTCCAGCGATGATACAAAGCATCGGATCATCAAGGCTCGCCGTTCAGCGAATGATTTTCTCAGTTTCTTCTCACAGTGGACCGGGATCGCCGCCGGGGAGATAAAAAATCCTTACCGCTTTTTCTCCGAGCAAAAGGCTGGGCCAGCCTACATTACTAACTTTAAGTTACAGAAAGTTGACTATAACCAACTGGACACGGATCTTTTTGATATCCACAGTAAGCACTGATTGGTGAGCGTTTCAGGCAAAAAAAATCCGCCCATTGGGCTAACACCGTTCACTTAAGATGTTTTGAGTGAACGGGATACTGGGTGAGGTGATAAAGCCTTTGTAATCACCTGATTCACCCTCACATTCGATTACCCGGCCCTGCCAGTATTCAGGCAACGAGCAATCCTGTTTTCGGGCCTGTGGTGAGACCGGCATCTCCACCAGATAGTCTCCTTCAGCAAACGTTTTCAGTATCCGGTATTTTGTATTGCCCTTCAGCGGAACCAGCCAGTGCGCTTCCTGTTGCCTGCGCTGCCAGTTAATCAGTAACCCTGCTGATAAATAGCAGCGGTCAAACAGCGTCAGACTTTTCGCCTGCGGCGACAGCTGCTTCGCGTAGCTGACTTCACCGGTGTTTGCCGGACCGAATTTCACGTCGTGGATCAACCATCAAGCACCTGAGAAATCCACTCAGGGGAATAGCACGCTGAAAACAGGAAAGTGAAGCGGGTTCAGCCCAGGTCTGGGTATCGTCAAGCCAGGTTGAAAGCATAAAAAAGCCCCATCAGAGAATTGATGAGGCTATTGTCACTTACCCGCCGGATCGTTCAACCGATCATTTTGCTTAACCGATCGGTGTTAGCCCATTGGGCGGATTTTCTATATCGCCGAAGCGATTAGAAACGGTAACCAACACCGGCAATCCAGGTGCCGACATCAACGCTACGAATACGGCTCTGCTCGTAGGAGAAATCCAGAGCGACGTTTTCCATCGGGTTGAACTGCAGACCAGCACCGTAAGAGAAGCCGTAGTCGCTGGTGTCAGAAACTTTAGCGGTATCAACAGTCTTCTGGAATTTACCGTAACCAACACCGACTACGCCGTAGATGCTCGCCCAGTCGTTCAGACGGTAAGCCGGACCTGCGGTGATGCCATAGTACTGCGCTTTGTTATAGACGCCGCTTTCGGTACGATCTTTTTCAGTGTAAGTAAAGGAACCGATAACACCCAGCGGGTTGTCGTTCTGCTCGTAGCGGTATTTCAGGTTGAAACCGTTAGTTTTGTTAGCAACGCCCGACATATCGCTCTGAGCGTAGCCGCCAGTAACGGTTGAAGTTGCTGCTACTGCGGAACCTGCAGATACCGCCAGGAGAGCGGCCAGTGCTGAAAGACATGCAATTTTTTTCATAATCCACCTCAAATGTGCTTCAAGTAAATCCTACGTCCTACGCTTTTAAATATATCAAAAATGGTCAGGAAACTCTTTGCAGGAATTAGGGTCTAACGTACCATTTCATGTAACAGAAAGTTTCCGCTACTGAACAACTCTTTCAAAAAAAACGAACTTTCCCACATAACGCGCCATTATGCTGCACAATAAGTGGCACATTCATCCAGACAATTCTTAAATCAACAGGTTAATTAACCATCAGACAATCCTTATCTTACGGATATTCGCGCACTTTTTTTCAACCACCACTCAACCAGCCGAAGGTATTTTCAAGTAGACTGACGGCTTTACTTCACTTGACATAAATTGACGGGAGAAAGGATGCCAGGGTTGTCTCGTAAGTTGCCGGTATGGCTGCCGGTGTTGGTGTTACTTATCGCCATGATCTCTATTCAGGGCGGTGCATCGCTGGCGAAATCTTTGTTTCCACTGGTTGGTGCGCCTGGCGTCACCGCATTGCGTCTGGCGCTCGGCACGATTATCCTGGCCATCGTCTTCAAACCCTGGCGGTTACGTTTCACCCGCGAGCAACGTTTGCCGCTGCTGTTTTATGGGCTGTCACTCGGCGGGATGAACTATATGTTCTACCTCTCAATTCAGACCATACCGCTTGGTATCGCCGTGGCGCTGGAATTTACCGGGCCGCTGGCCGTTGCGCTGTTCTCCTCCCGCCGCCCGGTCGATTTTATCTGGGTGATCTTTGCTGTACTCGGGCTGTGGTATTTGCTGCCGCTGGGAGAAAACGTCTCACATGTGAATCTGAGCGGCGCAGCCTTTGCCCTCGGCGCCGGTGCCTGCTGGGCGATTTACATCCTCTGCGGCCAGCGCGCGGGTGAGGAGCACGGCCCGGCAACGGTCGCGCTTGGCTCGTTAATTGCGGCGATCGTGTTTGTCCCTCTCGGCGCTCTCCAGTCTGGCGAGCTGCTTTGGCACTGGTCGATTTTGCCGCTTGGTATCGTTGTTGCCGTGTTGTCCACCGCACTGCCCTACTCACTGGAAATGATTGCATTAACCAGGCTTCCTACCCGCACCTTCGGTACGCTGATGAGTATGGAGCCAGCGATGGCAGCCATCTCAGGCATGGTTTTCCTTGGCGAAACGCTCGCTTTACAGCAGGTGCTGGCGCTGATGGCCATCGTCATCGCCTCGATGGGCTCCACGCTGACGCTACGGCGGGAAAATAAAATCCGCAAAGTGGAGATTAGTTAAATATTTATTATTCAGTATGAGATTCATCTCGTGCTGAATATTCTCCAACCTCAGAGACATTATTTCTTACGTTTACGTACATTTCTGCTTAAATAGGATTACCGTCCCCTTTCATGCCAGAAATTATTTAATTTTTCTTATAATTCATTCCGTTAGTTGTTACTACGTAAAAAATGAGCATATATTCTGGTTTTGCTATTGAACCGATAGGCACAGCCAAAACAGATAAAAGAGATCTGGTGCTATACTTAGTCCGGTAATTACTTGGGACCCAAACATCAAGAGGATATGAGATTATGAGTACCGCTAAACTGGTTAAAACGAAAGCGTCTAATCTGCTTTATACCCGCAACGATGTAGCGGATAGCGATAAAAAAGCGACCATTGAGTTGTTGAATCGCCAGGTGATCCAGTTCATTGACCTGTCGCTGATTACCAAACAGGCCCATTGGAATATGCGCGGTGCTAACTTCATTGCCGTACATGAAATGCTGGATCAGTTCCGTACTGCGCTGACCGACCACCTTGATACGATGGCAGAACGTGCTGTGCAACTGGGTGGAGTGGCACTGGGCACCACACAGGTGATCAACAGCAAAACCCCGCTGAAAAGCTACCCGCTGGACATCCACAGCGTTCAGGATCATCTGAAAGAGCTGGCCGATCGTTATGCCATCGTGGCGAATGATGTGCGTAAAGCGATTAGCGAAGCGAAAGACGAAGATAGCGCAGATATCTTCACCGCTGCGTCCCGCGATCTGGATAAATTCCTGTGGTTCATCGAATCCAATATCGAATAACCCATAAGATTTGCCAATGACCCCTTCGTCTCCCGCGGAGGGGTTAGCACCTCAATGGTGCATTTATTTTTCTTTTTTCCTGCCTAAAGTTTCCCCAACGTTATTATGGCGTCACAAAATTGTTAATGAGTGATTGTTTTACACCCATGATCTGCGCTAAAAAAGAGCAAAATCCGCCGCACCATTTTTATACACCAAAATAGGGCGCCAAAATAGTGCAAAACGGTATCGCCGCTACACTTATTGTACAACCGGTTAAAGTATCGCCTTTACAAAACAATTGGTTGTAAACATGGCATGATTTTTTCATACTGCGTTCATTCTCGCAGGGGATCGCTCCCCGGATACAAAAGGAAAAACTATGAAGTCTGTACTGAAATTTTCCCTGGCTGCACTCGCCCTCGCCTTTGCTGTTTCCTCTCAGGCTGCGGATAAAAAGCTGGTGGTTGCCACCGACACCGCATTTGTTCCTTTCGAGTTCAAACAAGGCGACAAATACGTTGGTTTCGACGTGGATCTGTGGGCAGCTATCGCGAAAGAGCTGAAACTGGATTATGAACTGAAACCGATGGATTTCAGCGGCATCATCCCGGCACTGCAAACCAAAAATGTCGACCTGGCGCTGGCGGGCATTACGATTACCGAAGAGCGTAAGAAAGCGATCGAGTTCTCTGACGGCTATTACAAAAGCGGTCTGCTGGTGATGGTGAAAGCCAACAACAACAACGTGAAAAGCGTGAAAGACCTGGATGGCAAAGTGGTGGCGGTGAAAGGCGGCACCGGTTCTGTTGATTACGCGAAAGCAAACATCAAAACCAAAGACCTGCGTCAGTTCCCGAACATTGACAATGCTTACATGGAGTTGGGCACTGGCCGCGCAGATGCCGTTCTGCACGACACGCCGAACATCCTGTATTTCATTAAAACTGCCGGTAACGGTAAGTTCAAAGCGGTCGGTGAGTCTCTGGAAGCTCAGCAGTATGGTATTGCCTTCCCGAAAGGCAGCGACGACCTGCGTGAAAAAGTGAATGGTGCGCTGAAAACCCTGCGCGATAACGGCACCTACAACGAAATCTACAAAAAATGGTTCGGTTCTGAGCCTAAATAATTATTAAAAAATAAAGCGTTACTCCTCAGGGGCGCTCTTCGCCCCTGATACATTTGTTATAACCACGGTATACAGGAACACATCATGCAGTTTGACTGGAGCGCCATTTGGCCTGCCATTCCGCTTCTGATCGAAGGCGCGAAGATGACGCTGTTGATCTCGGTCCTCGGCCTCATTGGCGGGTTGATCATTGGTCTGGCAGCGGGTTTCGCACGTACTTTCGGCGGCTGGATTTCCAACCACATCGCACTGGTATTTATCGAAGTTATTCGCGGTACGCCTATCGTCGTACAGGTCATGTTTATTTACTTTGCCCTGCCGATGGCGTTTAACGATCTGCGTATCGATCCTTTCTCGGCCGCCGTCGTCACCATTATGATTAACTCCGGCGCCTATATTGCGGAAATCACCCGTGGTGCGGTGCTTTCTATTCATAAAGGTTTCCGTGAAGCGGGCCTCGCGCTGGGTCTGTCGCGTGGCGAAACTATTCGCCATGTGATTCTGCCGTTAGCACTGCGCCGTATGCTGCCACCGCTGGGCAACCAGTGGATCATCAGCATCAAAGATACTTCGCTGTTTATTGTTATCGGCGTCGCCGAACTGACCCGCCAGGGCCAGGAAATCATTGCTGGCAACTTCCGTGCGCTGGAGATCTGGAGCGCCGTTGCGGTTGTCTATCTGATCATTACCCTGGTGCTGAGCTTCATTCTGCGTCGTCTTGAAAGAAGGATGAAAATCCTGTGATTGAATTTAAAAACGTCTCCAAGCACTTTGGTCAAACCCAGGTGCTGCACAACATTGATCTGAATATCACTGAAGGTGAAGTGGTGGTTATTATCGGGCCGTCCGGTTCTGGTAAATCGACGCTGCTGCGCTGCATTAACAAACTTGAAGAGATCACCAGCGGCGAGCTGATTGTTGATGGCCTGAGAGTCAATGATCCGAAAGTGGATGAGCGTCTGATCCGCCAGGAAGCCGGCATGGTCTTCCAGCAGTTCTATCTGTTCCCGCATCTGACGGCGCTGGAAAACGTAATGTTTGGCCCGCTGCGTGTGCGCGGAACTAATAAAGGCGATGCTGAAAAGCTGGCAAGAGATCTGCTGGCGAAGGTCGGACTGGCTGAACGTGCGCATCACTATCCGTCAGAGCTTTCCGGCGGTCAGCAGCAGCGCGTCGCGATTGCCCGCGCGCTGGCGGTGAAACCGAAAATGATGCTGTTCGATGAACCAACTTCCGCGCTGGATCCGGAACTACGCCACGAAGTGCTGAAAGTGATGCAGGATCTGGCCGAAGAAGGTATGACCATGGTGATCGTTACCCACGAAATCGGCTTCGCTGAAAAAGTAGCGTCGCGCCTGATTTTCATCGACAAAGGCCGCATTGCCGAAGACGGTAATCCGCAACAGTTGATCGAAAACCCGCCCAGCCCGCGCTTACAGGAATTTTTGCAACACGTTTCCTGATCCGCTTCCGCCCTTCCACCTGGAGGGGCGGTCCCCCCGGATTGTTCTCATTTCCAGCCCTGCTCCACCCGGCATCTATACTTATCATTTTGCTGGACTTTCTCACCGGAGGAGCATATGCCGTGGATATTGCTATTCATCAGTCTGCTATGCGCGCCGCTTCAGGCCGCGACGATACCCGGCATCACATCGCCCGCAGCCAATAGCGCGTCGTCTACACAAAGCAGTGAACCCAGTATTGAACAAAAAAAGCAGCGTATGCAGCGCCAGCAGAGCCTACCCTTTAAAACGGCTCTGTGCCCAGCGTTTACGCTGGGCCTCATCAAGGAAGGTCCAGGCGATAAAGCGACTCTGCTTTTGACCCTGGGCCATCTCTTTTTTCATCACCTTCACCGCACCAGCCTGCGTCAGGGCGCGATACAACTCAGGCAGGTTATCGCCGCGCGAAACCAGCGAGGTGAACCACAGCACCTGGCGGGCGAACTGCTGGCTTTCCGCAATCATCTTGCAAATAAAGGCGACTTCGCCACCTTCGCACCACAACTCCTGCTGCTGACCGCCAAAGTTGGCGGCATCGCTGACGGCTTGTCCCAGATTACGGCGTTTACGCTCGCTGCCCGCCTGCGCGCTCTGCGCCGAGTCGTGAAACGGCGGGTTACAGAGCGTGGCATCATACTGCTCATTTTTATGGATAATGCCCGCAAGAATTGCCGACGGATCTTTTTGCCTGCGCAGACGAACCGCACGGCTCAGTCCCGGATTAGCGCTGAGAATCGCCTGCGCGCTGGTCAGCGCCGCATCGTTAATTTCACTGCCGGTAAAACGCCAGCCATATTCATGGTGACCAATCAGTGGATAGATGCAGTTCGCTCCAGTGCCAACATCCAGCACGCTGGCCTGCGCAGGGATCAGCCCTTCGTTGCTCTCTGCCAGCACATCAGCCAGATAGTGAAGATAATCGGCGCGTCCTGGCACCGGAGGGGTGAGAAAACCATCGGGGATATCCCACTCACGCACGCCATAGAAGTGCGCCAGCAGCGCTTTGTTTAAGGCCTTCACCGCCTGCGGTTCGGCGAAATCAATGGTCGCCTCGCCTTTTGGGTTCGCGGTGATAAAGGCGCGCAATGACGGGTTCGCAACGCACAATGCGTCAAGATCGTAGCGACTGTGATGGCGGTTACGCGGGTGCAAACCCGGCTTATGGGCATTCATGGCATTCTCCTGTTAACAGCGGCGTAAGATACCCGTTGACGTTGGCCGGGTAAATAAGTGAGGCTGAAGAAACTTATCTGACAACCAGGAAACGCTATGTATTTTTATGAACCGGCAAAAGGCCACGGTCTGCCGCACGATCCGCTGAATGCGATTATTGGCCCGCGTCCTATCGGCTGGATTGCCTCGCTGAATGTCCAGGGCCAGCGAAACCTTGCGCCGTACAGTTTTTTTAACTGTTTCAATTATCGCCCGCCGATTATCGGTTTCGCCAGCAGCGGCTGGAAAGATAGCGTACGCAATATCACTGAAACCAAAGAGTTTGTCTGGAACCTGACTACCCGCGATTTAGCGGTGCGAATGAATGAAACCTCCGCGTCGCTGCCCCATGGTGAAGACGAGTTTACCCGTGCAGGCCTGACGCCCGTTGCGGGCCGCATCGTCAGTGCGCCGCGCGTGGCGGAAAGCCCGGTCAACTTCGAGTGTCGTCTCTCCCAATGTATTCAACTGACCACCGCCGACGGCAGTGCCATCGATACCTGGCTGGTGCTGGGGGAAGTGGTAGCGGTACACATTGATGAATCGCTGCTGGAAGACGGCATTTATCAGACCGCGAAAGCACAGCCTGTTCTGCGCGCTGGCGGCCCGTCTGCCTATTACGGGATCAGTGAAGAGCACCGCTTTGATTTGATCCGCCCGGATAACCGCTAACCCCGTTTACGTATCCCGCTGGCAACGCTTTGCCATCGGGCATTTGCTACAATTACCCTATTGCAACTAAGGAGGCGATGATGGCTT
Source organism: Pseudomonadota bacterium (assembly GCA_018261615.1). Lineage (GTDB taxonomy): Bacteria > Pseudomonadota > Gammaproteobacteria > Enterobacterales > Enterobacteriaceae > Kosakonia. The sequence continues at coordinate 41,391 of JAGTSE010000022.1, forward strand.
CAGGCTGGGCAAACGATGGGTCGGTACAGCAGCAGATCGACAATACGATTGAAGATGCCGTGGCACGCGCCCGTCGTGATTTACCCCACGGCGAAAGTCTGCTGACCTGCGAAGAGTGTGGCGAACCGATCCCGGAAGCGCGTCGTAAAGCGATTCCCGGGGTGCGCTTATGCGTCACCTGCCAGCAGGAGAAAGATTTACATAACTCTACATTCTCAGGATATAATCGCAGAGGTTCTAAGGATAGCCAGCTACGTTGACCATTCCTGACGTTTGTAACCAGCGCAAGCGGTTGCCTTTACATCCACAAAATCCCGCAGTGAAAGTAGCAAAATGTGCCGCAATATTGCCCGCTGCGCAGACCTGCTGATGAACTTCCTTTTTTATTGCATTAAATCCTTTAAAATCAAATAGCTATACCTTATTCAATTTTTTAGAACAAGGTCGTCAATTCTCTTCGATTTTATCTCTTGTTAAAAACCGTGATACTTATCACATCGACGGAACAACGTCCCTTACACAGAATAACCTGCGAGAAATTGACTATGAAAACCATTAAATATGCTGTTGCTGCTATTGTGCTTTCTACCTTCTCTTTCGGTGCCTTTGCTGCCCAGCCAGTGACTGCAGCTCAGACCGAAAGTCTGAACAAAATCGGTGTTGTTTCTGCTAACGGCGCAACCACGCTGGACGGCCTCGAAGCCAGGCTGGCTGCCAAAGCGCAGGCTGCTGGCGCAAGCGGCTACAGCATCACCTCTGCTGTCGGTAATAACAAACTGAGCGGCACTGCGGTTATCTACAAATAACCCAACCGAAGTTGTACCCCCCGGCAAATTAACCCTCTGCCGGGATGCTCCACCCTCATTGACCCTGTTGTTACCCTGTTTTTGCCCGTCCTGGATTGTGACGGGCTTTTTTTGCTTAAAAACTTTGCGCCACCCGCGCCAGCCCTTCTTCCAGAGCCGCGCTTTCTCCGGTTGCCACCAGGCAACAGGCCAACTGAATTTTTAATGACTCCGGTATCGCTTCGCGCCCGGCAAGACAGTTTTCGATCCAGCGAGCCGTGCTCTCTGCATCTTTTACCACCCCCTCCAGCGCTACCTGCTCAGCGGCATCGTTGCGCGCAAAGAGGATCCGCTCGCCCGCCGCGTCAATCAGGTTGATCTGCGGGCAGCGCTGCGGGTTCGCATACACTTCCCCTTCCGTACCGGCCATCAGCAACGCACGGCCACCGATGTCGGCGAAAAATTTTCCCACTCGCGTCAGGTATTCGGGATGAGAAACGCTGGATAAACGTAGCGCCGAGTCGGTTTTAAACGGGGTTACAAGCTTCGCCAGCGTGTGCGCACTGTTGCGTACGCCCATGCGCCAGCGCATTGCCAGTTGTTTTTCCAGCGGCGGACAGAGCGCGTGTATCGGAATAAACACCGGATGATGGCCTTCCAGCTTCGCCTGCGCCTGCCCGGCATGCAGCGTCGGCTTAATGCCCAACAGGGTGAAAATACTTTCGCTGATCACGCGCGTGGGATCTGCGCTGACACCGTGCACCACCACCGGGAAACCCAGCTTATTCAGCAGAATAGCCAACAATGGCGTGAGATTGGGCTGTTTACGCGCGCCGTTATAGCTGGGAATAACAATCGGCATCGGTTTAGCCACCGGAGGCGTCAGCGCCAACGTGTGCTGCTGCGTCGCCTCGTAAAAGCCGCGCATTTCCGCCTCGCCTTCGCCTTTAATGCGCAGCGCAATCAGAATGCCGCCCATCTCCAGATCCGGTACCTCGCCGTTCAGCATCTGCGCATAGAGGCCACGCGCGGTGTCAATATCCAGATCCCGGGCGTGGTTCTTTCCGCGACCAATCTCTTTGATAACTTTACGGTAATCCATGACAGTTAGTTCCTCGCATGCTCACATCGTTAACGGCGCCTGCGGCGCTTTTGTTCTGGTTTCTTCACTATAACGTCCGGCATTGCCGGTTGGGAAATAGGAAACACCGGCAGCGCATCAAGTAGACGTTTTCCATAGCTTTTGGTCAGCAGGCGCTTATCATAAATCACCACTTCGCCGCGACAGCCGTGGCTGCGGATAAGCCTGCCGACCTGCTGGATAAGATTAAACGAGGCACTGGGCAAACTCTGTACTTCAAACGGATAACGGTTGAGGCTCTTCAGCCATTCGCCTTCGGTGATCACCACCGGACTATCAATCGGCGGAAAGGCGATTTTATGAATATGCACCTGTGTCAGATAATCACCTTTGAGATCAAGCCCTTCGGCGAAGGATTGCAGGCCAACCAGCACGCTGCGCTCGCCAGCGTCGATCCTCTTACGGTGCAGTTCCACCAGCCGATAGCGCGGCTGATCGCCCTGCACCAATAGCAGCAGGCGTAAATCCGCCACATAACTTAAAAACAGCTGCATCGCGCGCTGGCTGGCGAACAGCACCAGCATCCCCGGATGGGCTTTACTTTCCACCTGCTCACGAAACCAGGTCGCCATTTCGGCGATATGCTGCTCTTCATTTTCAATCAGCGGTTCGTAGCGCATTTGTGGGATAACAATCTTCCCCTGTTCGACGTGATTGAAAGGCGAATCCAGCGAGACAAATCGGTCGCCCGCTTTCTCTTTCAGGCCACTCATTTCTTGCAAACGATTAAAACTGTTCAGCGATCGCAGCGTGGCAGAGGTGATAACAATATGCGGCACGCTGCGCCACAGCAGCTTCTCCAACTGATCGCTGACGCGAATCCCCACACAGTGAAACAGCAGATGCAACTGCCCCTCCCGCACTTCGCGCGTTGCCCATTTCGATACCGGCGCGCCGGATGCCTGTACCATCGAGGCCAGCCGCCAGAGTTTACTCTGGCTTTCAAACATGCCAAGCGCACGGTTCATTTGCAGGATCACACGGTGCAAACGCACAATGTCGTGGCTACCGGTCTTTTCGCTTAAATCGTTGAGGAACAGCTCCGCCAGCCCGCGCAGCATTTCTGTTAGCTTCGCCAGCCGCTGACAAATCGCCATCACCTCATCCGGCAGCTCGCCCATAGCAAAGCGGTATTCGGCTTCCTGGCTGGCAGGAAGATAGAGGTTGAGCATGTTATTCAATGATGAAATCAGCCCGAACAGCTCTTCGCTGTGGGCGTTGAGCCGCTCCGGCGTCGCCATCGGCGGCAGGGTTTTCGGCCGGAACTGCTCCAGGCATGTCGCCACCAGCCGGGTAAATAAGTCGAGCTGTAGCTGATACCAGGACGCCGTTATTTCGGCGCTCATCTCCAGCGCATCGCGCGCCACATCCGGCAGATGATGGCCTTCATCCAGCACCAGCAGCAAGTTTTTCGGCTCCGGCAAGACAGCTTCGCTCTCCAGCGCCGCCATCACCAGCGCATGGTTCGCTACTACCACTTCCGCTTCCTGAATTTCACGCCGTGCGACAAAGAACGGGCATTCCCGGTAGTAGTGGCAGTTGCGGTTCAGGCAACTGGCTTTATCGGTACTAAGGCGACGCCATAAATCGTCACTGATAGCTTTATCAGTGTGATCGCGCAAACCATCCCATTTATAGCTGTCGAGATCGGTTTTCAGCGTCGCGCACTGCTTCTGTTCCTCTTTGCTGCCCGGCGTCAGCTCATCATCAAGGAACGCCAGCAGATCCCGCTGGTCTGGCTCGCTGCTGGCCAGCGCGGCCAGATTACGCGGGCAGACATAGCGCCCACGGCCAAACGCTGCGGTAAAACGCAAATCGGGGATAATTTTGCGCAACAGCGGCAGGTCTTTACTGTAGATCTGATCCTGTAACGCCACGTTGGCGGTACTGACCACCAGTGTTTTTTGCTCTTCGCGGGCAATTGCAATACCCGGAATTAAGTAAGAGAGGGTTTTCCCGACGCCGGTCGGCGCTTCGATCGCCAGATGCCTGCCCTCTTCACCCGCCAGCGTTTTCGCGACATCAGCAATCATCTGCCGCTGCGGCGCACGGGGAATAAAGTCCGGGATCTGTTGTTGCAACGCCTTATACCAGGCGGCGATCTGCGCTTTTAGCGCGGCGGTAAGAGCCATGAAGAAACCTGAAATACTGTATAAACAGCCACTATTGTGGCATTTTTAGCGCCCGCTGGGTAACCCTTTTTGCCATTCTGGAAGCGGCTGCGGGAAACACATTTGCCCTATCCGCAATACAGGATATTTTTCGCCACGCCGGATCACAAATTAATAGATCCATTCATAAATGTTCTCTATAGCAATAGCGCGTTGATCATTTAACAGGGGCAGATTAGAAACCAGAACTATCCATGACTCGCCAGGGATTTCCATCGATAATGTGCTCTCCGGTGGCATTATCTGACTGATGGAAAAGGCAGGCGTGGTGCTCGGCGGCACACTGTCGATGACCGCACGGACTAACACCGAATTGAACCCAGCGATCAATTTATCTGAAGGCGAAAGAATAACGACTTTGGCTGGCACGCTTTAAGCGCCGAAGGTAAACCGGATAAAACAACGCCGCCAGCCGGTAAATTACCCGCTGGCGGCGTCGATTGCCGGATAAAATGCATATCCGGCCTGCAAAATGCGTTACTGCGCGGCAGTCGGTTTGCGCGGACGGCGACGGCGGGCGCCGTTTCCTGCCGGTTTACCCTGGCTGTCACGCGCTGGCTGGGCGTTACCATCCAGGCGGCGTGAACCCCCTTCACTACGGCGTGGTGCACGTGGTTTTTGCGCTTCACCGTCAGTGCGACGCGGGGAGCGCGGTTTCTGCTCCTCACCCTCATTGCGGCGCGGTGCAGACTGACCACGACCACCACCGCCCTGCCCGCGACCACCACCCTGACGACCGCCGCCCTGTCCACGACCATTCTGTATCGGTTCGGCTTTGATTGACGGATCCGGCTCATAGCCTTCGATGGCAATGCGTGGGATCTCTTTTTGCAGTAAACGTTCGATGTCGCGGAGCAGTTTGTGTTCATCAACGCAGACCAGCGACAGCGCTTCACCGGTAGCTGCCGCACGCCCGGTACGGCCGATACGGTGGACGTAATCTTCCGGTACGTTCGGCAGCTCATAATTCACTACGTGCGGTAACTCTTCAATGTCGAGACCACGCGCAGCGATATCCGTTGCAACCAGTACGCGAATATCCCCGGATTTGAAATCCGCCAGCGCACGGGTACGCGCGCCCTGGCTCTTGTTACCGTGGATAGCCGCACTGGTTATGCCATCTTTATTCAGTTGTTCCGCCAGGTGGTTGGCGCCGTGCTTGGTGCGAGTAAAGACCAGCACCTGCTGCCAGTTCCCCTGGCCAATCATCTGCGACAGCAGTTCACGCTTACGTTTTTTATCCACGAAGTGCACATGCTGAGTCACCTGCCCGGAAGCGGTGTTGCGGCGCGCCACTTCAATTTCCAACGGGTTGTGCAGCAGTTTTGCCGCCAGCGCTTTGATGTCGTCGGAGAAGGTCGCAGAGAACAGCAGGTTCTGACGGCGCGACGGCAGTTTTGCCAGCACGCGGCGAATGTCGTGGATAAAGCCCATATCCAGCATGCGGTCAGCTTCATCCAGCACCAGAATTTCCACGCTATCGAGGCTCAGCGCGTTTTGGTGTTCCAGGTCGAGCAGACGGCCAGGCGTAGCCACCAGCACATCGACACCACCGCGCAGTTTAATCATCTGCGGGTTGATGCTGACGCCGCCAAACACCACCAGCGAACGGATGTTCAGATACTGGCTGTAGTCGCGTACGTTCTCACCGATTTGCGCCGCCAGTTCACGGGTTGGCGTCAGGATCAGCGCGCGTATCGGACGGCGGCCTTTCGCGTGCGGCTCTTTTTGCACCAGCAGTTGCAACAGCGGCAGGGTGAAACCAGCCGTTTTACCGGTACCGGTCTGGGCGCTGGCCATCAGGTCGCGGCCTTGCAGTACGGCGGGGATCGCCTGCTGCTGAATAGGGGTCGGCTGAACATAACCCTGCTCGGCGATAGCGCGCAGAATATCCGGGTTCAGGCCAAGGGCATCAAATGACATAACAACTCCGCACCGCCCCGACCTGTCACAGGTGTAGTTTTCAGGGAGATAATAATTTGGCTGATGACAAAAACCACAGTGTCATGAAGGTGCGAAGTGTATCAGCTTTTGTGATCGAGCGCATAAATATCCGCCCTGGGATCGTCGGCAATATTTTCTGCTGTTGCTGGTCAGTCTTACTGCGCCTGCTGCACCGATTCGGTTCACTCGTCATCTTTTTCCTGCCTGGCGCTGGACAAGTTTCGCCCCGAAGCATAAATTCAATCAATCGATTGATTAATTATTTTTCCGCCGTGAATACAACCCCAACAACCAGTAAAGGCGAACAGGCCAAACAACAGTTGATTGCCGCTGCGCTGGCGCAATTCGGTGAATACGGGCTGCACGCCACCACCCGCGATATCGCCGCACAGGCCGGGCAAAATATTGCGGCAATTACCTATTATTTTGGCTCGAAAGAGGATTTATACCTTGCCTGCGCCCAGTGGATCGCCGACTTTATCAATAAGAATTTCCACCCGCATGTCCAGGCGGCCGAGACGTTGTTTGTGCAGCCGGAGCCGGATAAGGAGGAAATACGCGCCCTGATCCATAGCACCTGCCGTAATATGATAACGCTGCTCACCCACGATGAGACACTCAACCTGAGCAAATTTATCTCCCGCGAGCAACTCTCGCCAACGCGGGCGTATCAGCGGGTACACGATCAGGTCATTGCGCCGATGCACAGCCATCTCACCGCCCTGCTGGCGGCCTATACCGGGCGGGATGCGACGGATACCGAAACCATTATTCACACCCACGCGCTGTTCGGTGAAATTCTCGCGTTTCGTCTCGGGCGGGAAACTTTCTTGCTGCGTGCAGGCTGGCCGCAGTTTGATGAAGAAAAAACCGAGCAGATTTACCAGGTTATCACCTGCCATATTGATCTCATTTTGCAAGGATTAACGCACAGGAGTCCGGAGTGATGAAAAAACCTCTCGTTACGGTGTTGATTGTAGTGGTCGTTATCGCCGCACTGGCTGGCGGCTGGATGTGGTATCACAGCAGACAGGAACGAGCGCTCACCCTGTACGGCAACGTTGATATTCGCACAGTGAATTTGAGTTTTCGCGTCGGCGGCCGGCTCGCTTCGCTAAACGTTGATGAGGGCGATGCAATCCATGCCGGACAGACGCTCGGTGAGATCGATACAGCACCCTATCAGAATTCCTTATTGCAGGCGCAGGCCAATGTCTCCGCTGCGCTCGCTAAATACGATCTGGCTACCGCCGGTTACCGTGATGAAGAGATTGCCCAGGCTGTCGCGGCGGTGAATCAGGCGCGGGCCGCCTATGACTACGCACAAAACTACTATCAGCGTCAGCAGGGGTTATGGAAAAACAGGGTGGTCTCCGCCAACGATCTGGAAAATGTCCGTTCCACACGAGATCAGGCACAGGCAACGCTGAAATCCGCGCAGGACAAGTTAAGCCAGTACCGCACCGGTAACCGCCCGCAGGAGATTGAACAGGCGAAAGCGGGCCTTGAACAGACGCAGGCCGCACTGGCACAGGCGCAACTGGATCTACATGACACCACGCTGGTCGCCCCTTCCGCCGGGACAATCTTGACCCGCGCCGTTGAGCCTGGCAGCATGCTCAACGCGGGCAGCACCGTATTCACCTTGTCATTAACCCGTCCGGTATGGGTGCGCGCGTATGTTGATGAGATCAATTTGCAGCAAGCGCAGCCGGGACAGGACGTGCTGCTCTACACTGATGGGCGACCAAATAAGCCCTATCACGGCAAAATCGGCTTCGTCTCACCCACAGCCGAATTTACGCCCAAAACCGTGCAAACCCCGGATCTGCGAACTGATCTGGTGTATCGCCTGCGCATTATCGTTACCGATGCCGACAACTCGCTGCGCCAGGGGATGCCAGTAACCGTGCGTTTTGCGGGCGAGGCGCGTCATGAATGAGGCATCCATCCTTTTAGGCGGGCTAGTAAAACGCTTTCCGGGCATGGAAAAACCCGCCGTCGCAAAGCTCGATTGCGAGATTCGCGCCGGTTATGTCACCGGGCTGGTCGGCCCGGATGGCGCCGGGAAAACCACGCTGATGCGTATTCTTGCCGGGCTGATGAAGCAGGATGAAGGCAGCGTGCAGGTGATGGGGCTGGATCCGCTGCGTCAGGATAGCGAACTGCACGCTATGCTCGGTTATATGCCGCAAAAATTTGGGCTGTACGAAGATTTAACGGTGATGGAAAACCTCAATCTGTACGCCGATCTGCGCAGCGTCACCGGCGAGCAGCGTCGTCAGACTTTCGAACGCCTGCTGGAGTTTACCTCCCTCGCCCCGTTTACCGGACGGCTGGCCGGAAAGCTCTCCGGCGGAATGAAGCAGAAATTGGGGTTAGCCTGCACGCTGGTCGGCGAACCGAAAGTGCTGTTGCTGGATGAGCCGGGCGTCGGCGTTGACCCGATTTCCCGCCGCGAACTGTGGCAGATGGTGCATGAACTGGCGGGCGAAGGGATGCTGATCCTCTGGAGCACTTCCTATCTGGATGAAGCGGAGCAGTGCCGCGATGTGCTGCTGATGAACGAAGGCGAATTGCTGTATCAGGGCGAGCCGACTGCACTGACGCAACGCATGGCCGGGCGCAGTTTTCTTGTCACCAGTGCGCAGGAGAACAACCGTCGCTTGCTGCGTCTTATTCTGCGTCAGCCGCAGGTCAGCGATGGCATGATCCAGGGGAGCTCGGTGCGCATGATCCTGAAAAAAGAAGCGCACGCCGACGAAATTTGCCACGCCGACGACATGCCGCCAGTAGAGATCACGGAAACCGCGCCGCGCTTTGAAGATGCGTTTATCGATCTACTCGGCGGCGCGGGCGAGTCCGAATCGCCGCTGGGGGCAATTCTGCATACGGTGGAAGGCAGCAAGGACGAAACGGTGATTGAAGCCCGCTCGCTGACCAAAAAATTTGGTGATTTCGCCGCCACCGACCACGTCGATTTTGCCGTCAAGCGCGGTGAAATCTTCGGCCTGCTGGGGCCAAACGGCGCGGGTAAATCAACCACCTTCAAGATGATGTGTGGTTTGTTAGTGCCGACCGACGGCCAGGCGCTGGTGCTGAATCTCGATCTCAAAGTCAGCTCCGGCAAAGCGCGTCAGCATCTGGGTTATATGGCGCAAAAATTCTCGCTGTACGGCAACCTGACAGTGGAGCAGAACCTGCGCTTTTTCTCCGGCGTCTATGGCCTGCGCGGACGGGCACAAGACGAAAAGATAACCCGTATGAGCGAGGCGTTCGGGCTGAAAGCCATTGCTCATCATGCTACCGATGAATTGCCACTGGGCTTTAAGCAGCGCCTGGCACTGGCCTGCTCGCTGATGCATGAGCCGGATATTCTCTTTCTTGATGAACCCACTTCTGGTGTCGATCCGCTGACGCGCCGGGAATTCTGGCTGCACATCAACAGCATGGTGGAGAAAGGCGTGACCGTGATGGTCACCACGCACTTTATGGACGAAGCCGAGTATTGCGATCGTATCGGGCTGGTGTACCGCGGGAAGCTTATCGCCAGCGGTACACCGGATGATTTAAAGGCGCAAAGCGCCGATGCGGATAACCCGGATCCGACAATGGAGCAGGCTTTTATTACGCTTATCCATAACTGGGATAAGGAGCACGGCCATGCATCTTAACACCCTCAGTTGGCGGCGCGTGCGGGCGCTGTGCGTCAAAGAGACGCGGCAGATTGTCCGCGACCCCAGTAGCTGGCTGATTGCCGTCGTTATCCCGCTGTTGCTGTTGTTTATCTTCGGTTACGGCATCAACCTTGATTCCAGCAAGCTACGCATTGGCGTGCTGCTGGAGCAGCAGAGCAAAGAAGCGATGGATTTCACCCATACGCTGACCGGCTCGCCCTTTATTGATGCCACGATCAGCGATAACCGCTCGCAGCTCATCCAGATGATGCAAGCCGGGCGTATTCGTGGGCTGGTGGTGGTGCCGACGAATTTCGCCGCGCAGATGGCGCGCGCAAATGAAGTTGCGCCGATTCAGGTGATCACCGATGGTAGCGAACCGAATACCGCCAACTTTGTGCAGGGCTACGTACAGGGGATCTGGCAACTCTGGCAGCAGCAGCGGGCAGAAGATCGGGGCCAGACATTTGAGCCGTTGATCGATGTGCAGACCCGCTACTGGTTTAACCCGGCAGCCATCAGCCAGCACTTTATTATTCCCGGCGCAGTGACCATCATCATGACGGTGATTGGCGCCATTCTCACCTCGCTGGTGGTGGCGCGCGAATGGGAGCGCGGCACGATGGAGGCCCTGCTTTCAACCGAAGTGACGCGCGCGGAATTGCTGCTGTGCAAGCTGATTCCCTACTATTTTCTCGGCATGCTGGCGATGCTCCTGTGCATGCTGGTGTCAGTGTTTATTCTCGGCGTGCCTTATCGCGGCTCGCTGCTGATTTTATTTCTCATCACCAGCCTGTTTTTGCTCAGCACATTGGGGATGGGGCTGCTGATTTCCACCGTCACACGTAACCAGTTTAATGCCGCGCAGGTAGCCCTGAACGCCGCCTTTTTACCGTCGATTATGTTGTCCGGTTTTATCTTCCAGATTGACAGCATGCCCGCCGTGATCCGCGTGGTGACCTATATCATTCCGGCACGTTATTTCGTCAGTACCCTGCAAAGCCTGTTTCTGGCGGGCAATATCCCGCTAGTGTTGATGGTTAACGTACTGTTTTTGATTGCCTCGGCGCTGATGTTTATTGGCCTGACGTGGCTGAAAACCAAACGCAGGCTGGATTAAGGAAAACCCATGTTTCACCGTTTACTGACGCTTATCCGCAAAGAGTTACAGTCGCTACTGCGCGAACCGCAAACCCGCGCCATTCTGATCCTGCCTGTGTTGTTGCAGGTATTGCTGTTCCCCTTTGCCGCCACGCTGGAAGTAACCAACGCCACTATCGCCATTTATAACGAAGATAACGGCAAGCACGCAGTTGAGCTGACGCAGCGTTTTGCCCGCGCTAAAGCCTTTACCCATATTCTGCTGCTGAAAAGCCCGCAGGAGATACGCCCGACCATCGATACGCAAAAAGCGTTGTTGCTGGTGCGTTTTCCGGCCGATTTTTCCCGCAATCTTGATAACGGTACCAGCGCGCCAATGCAGTTGATCCTCGATGGGCGCAACTCCAACAGTGCGCAAATCGCCGCCAATTACCTGCAACAAATCGTGCAGGATTATCAGCAAGAGCTGCTGAGCGGCCAGCAGAAATCGAATAATAGCGAGCTGGTGATACGCAACTGGTACAACCCGAATCTCGACTACAAATGGTTTGTGGTGCCGTCGTTGATCGCCATGATCACCACTATCGGCGTGATGATTGTGACCTCGCTGTCGGTGGCGCGCGAACGCGAACAGGGCACGCTGGATCAGCTACTGGTCTCGCCGCTGTCAACGTGGCAAATTTTTGTCGGCAAAGCCGTGCCGGCGCTGATTGTCGCAACGTTTCAGGCGACGATTGTGCTCGCTGTCGGCATTCTGGCCTATAAAATTCCCTTTGCCGGATCACTGCTGCTGTTCTATTTCTCAATGCTGATTTATGGGTTATCGCTGGTGGGTTTCGGCCTGCTTATTTCATCGCTTTGTTCAACGCAGCAACAGGCATTTATTGGCGTGTTTGTCTTTATGATGCCCGCGATCCTGCTGTCGGGCTATGTGTCGCCGGTGGAGAACATGCCAGTCTGGTTGCAGGATTTAACCTGGGTCAACCCTATCCGGCACTTTACCGATATCACCAAGGAGATTTATCTGAAGGATGCCAGCTTAACGATTGTCTGGCAGAGTTTATGGCCGCTGGTGGTAATTGCAGCCATCACCGGATCAGCGGCGTATGCGCTGTTTCGCAGAAATATTGCCTAACTTGCGCTCTTTGGTCAGCAGCGAAACCACCGCCGGCCCCGCAAGAATAACCAGCCCGACGGCGGCCAGAATAAAGTGGTTAGGCAGCACGCGGGAAAGCAGCCAGATAACGATCAACGACGCGCCGAAATACCAGGTGGTGGTCAACTCTTCCAGCACATCACCGATGCCGCGCCAGCGTGCATCATGGTGGCGCTGGAGAAACAGCATCAGCAGCACGGACACACCGTAAAGTACGCATAGGCCCAAACCGACGCGCACCAGAGAATCACTCATCCAGCTCATCACCAGCAGCGCTACAATCAGCATATGCAACATAATCTGCCAGCAACTCAGGCCAGTTACATCACGAACGTGCTGTTGCCACTTCATGGCCTCTCTCCTGAAGAATTTTTATCTTTCTGAAGAGTACGCGGATTTACGGAAAATTCCGTAACCCCGCCACAATTTGTGACAGGGACTACAATTTATTTTCACGAGGAGAGTGACGCAGGCAGGAGAATTATGACCCAACACGCGCGACATTTTTCATTGAAAGTGCTCACCATCAATACCCATAAAGGCTTTACCGCGTTTAATCGGCGCTTTATTTTGCCTGAACTGCGTGACGCGGTACGGACCGTCAGCGCAGATATCGTCTGCCTGCAAGAAGTGATGGGTGCCCACGAAGTGCATCCACTGCATGTAGAGAACTGTCCGGACACGACCCACTATGAATTTCTTGCCGATACCATATGGAGCGATTACGCCTACGGACGCAACGCGGTTTATCCCGAAGGGCATCACGGGAATGCGGTGCTTTCCCGCTATCCGATTGAACACTTTGAAAATTGTGATGTTTCGATCGATGGCAGCGAAAAACGCGGCCTGCTTTACTGCCGCATTACACCACCGGATCTTGGCCATTCATTACATGTCATTTGTGTTCATCTTGGTCTGCGGGAAGCCCATCGCCAGGCGCAGCTCGCCATGCTGGCAGAGTGGGTGAATGCGCTACCCGAAGGCGAACCAGTCGTGGTGGCGGGCGACTTTAATGACTGGCGGCAAAAAGCGAACCATCCGCTGAAGACGCTGGCCGGGCTGGAGGAGATTTTCACCCGCGCTCACGGCCGCCCTGCCCGCACTTTCCCGGTCGCGCTGCCATTGTTGAGGCTCGATCGCATCTATGTGAAAAACGCCAATGCCAGCGCGCCGACCACGCTGCCGCTGCGTAACTGGCGACACCTTTCCGATCATGCTCCTCTCAGCGCGGAGATCCACCTATGAAATGCACCTGGCGGGAAGGTAACCATATTCAGTTGCTGGAAAACGGCGATAACTATTATCCGTCGCTGTATGACGCCATCGATCATGCGCAGCAACGCGTCATCCTGGAAACCTTTATCTGGTTCGAGGATAACGTTGGCCTCCAGTTGCAGCAGGTGTTGCTGCGGGCCGCCCGTCGCGAGATCAACATCGAAGTGCTACTGGATGGTTACGGCTCGCCGGATTTAAGCGAACCGTTTGTTAACGAGCTGACTACCGCGGGCGTGGTATTTCGCTATTACGATCCGCGCCCGCGCCTGCTCGGTATGCGAACCAATCTCTTCCGTCGCATGCACCGTAAAATTGTGGTGATCGATAACACCGTGGCTTTCGTCGGTGGCATTAACTATTCAGCGGAACATCTCACCAGCTATGGCCCGGAAGCCAAGCAGGATTACGCCGTGCGTGTTGAAGGGCCGATTGTGGAAGATATTCTGCAATTTGAGCTGGAGAATCTGCCGGACAACGCTCCGGTAAAACGCTGGTGGCAACGCCGACACCATCGACCAGAAGAGAACCGCACACCCGGAGAAGCACAGGCGCTGTTCATCTGGCGCGATAATAACGATAATCGCGACGATATTGAACGCCATTATCTGAAGATGCTGGCCAATGCCCGCCGCGAAGTGATTATTGCCAATGCCTATTTCTTTCCCGGTTATCGCCTGCTGCACGCTATGCGCAACGCTGCCCGGCGCGGTGTGTCGGTGAAGCTGATTGTGCAGGGCGAGCCGGATATGCCGATTGTCAAAGTCGGCGCGGAGTTGCTGTACAACTATCTGCTGAAAGGCGGTGTTCAGGTGTATGAATATCGCCGCCGTCCGCTGCACGGCAAAGTGGCGCTGATGGACGATCACTGGGCGACAGTGGGTTCCAGCAACCTCGATCCGCTCAGTCTGTCGCTGAATCTGGAGGCTAACCTCATTATCCATGACCGTAAATTTAACCAGACGCTGCGCGACAATTTGCACGCCATTATTCGCGAGGATTGTGTGCGGGTGGATGAGTCAATGGCGCCGAAGCGCACCTGGTGGAACCTCGGCAAGAGCATTGTTGTATTCCACTTCCTACGCCATTTTCCGGCCATGGCCGGCTGGCTTCCTGCACATACGCCGCAACTGGCGCAGGTGAAACCACCCATCCAGCCGGAAATCGAAACTCAGGATCGCGCGGAAACGGAACGTTCGGGGGTGAAACCCTGATGAAAAAATCACACCCTCGCTGGCGGCTGGTGAAAAAGATCCTGACGGTGCTATCTTTTATCGCCGTAGCCGTATTGCGGGTACTCTACGCGCAGAAGGTCAGATGGAGAAAGTGGGCTGAATGCGTAGTTAGCGTCAGATTGCCGGATGGCGACTTATCCGGCATGTGGTCAGGCACGGACAATGCGCCATCAGGCAATTAGCCTGATGGCGAAAGCCATATTAACGGCGGTTGCCGAAAATGCGCAACAGCATCAGGAACAGGTTGATAAAGTCGAGATACAGCGTCAGCGCGCCGAGGATGGAATACTTACGCAGTTGCGATGCATCGCGCGTATCGAGCTGCTCGCCAATGTTTTTCAGCTTTTGCGTGTCGTACGCCGTCAGACCAACAAAAATCACCACACCGATATAGGTAACCGCCCACATCAGCGCCTCGCTTTTCAGCCAGAAATTCACCAGCGAAGCAAGCACAATGCCAATCAGCCCCATAAACAGCATGTTGCCGAAGCCGCTGAGATCGCGTTTGGTGGTGTAACCGTACAGGCTCATCGCACCGAACATACCGGCAGTTACCACAAAGGTCGCGGCAATAGATTGCGCGGTGTAAACCAGCAAAATACTGGAGAGCGTCAGTCCGGTCAGTGCGGAATAGAGCATAAACAGCGTGGTCGCCATACCCGCGCTCAAACGCTGAATCAAGCCGGAAAGCACAAATACTAGCGCCAGCTGTGCGATAATCAGCCCAAAAAAGGTTATCCGGCTGGAGAAGACAAACGACATTACCGCTTCACTGTTGGCCGCATACCATGCGACAAAAGCGGTGAGCAGCAGGCCGCAGGTCATCCAGCCATAGACCTGCGCCATATAGGTCTGAAGCCCGGTGCGGCTCTGCTGGACGATAGAATCAGAACGAGGATAACGGTCCATAGTCACTCCTGATAGATGGGGTTACACACTAAGATTAACACATCCCGGTTCAATGAATTACCAACGCTGTGCAGCCTTTTTATCGCTGTCGCAGGCTTCAACCCAGCGGTTGCCTTCCGCGGTGGCTTCACGCTTCCAGAATGGCGCGCGGGTTTTCAGGTAATCCATAATAAATTGCCCGGCATCAAAGGCGCTGCTGCGATGGGCGCTGGCGACGCCGACAAACACGATTTCATCGCCCGGCCAGAGTTCTCCAACTCGGTGATAAACCGTTACGCGGCCAAGCGGCCAGCGGCCGCGTGCCTCTTCGACGATTGAAGCCAGCGATTTTTCAGTCATGCCTGGATAGTGCTCCAGTGTTAATGCGCTGACGCTGTCGCCGAGATTGTGGTTGCGCACTTTGCCGGTAAAGGTCACCACGGCGCCATCTTCCTCATTCGCCGCCAGCCAGTTGTACTCGTCTCCGACGTTAAATGCCGCGCGCTCGACACAAATTCGCGTTTCGCTCATTTCAGCCTCCGGTGACTGGTGGAAAAAACGCCACTTCATCGCCGCTACTCAATGGGTGTTCGAAGCTGACCAGCGTCTGGTTCACTGCCGCCAGCAGCTTGCCCTCTTCCAGCGCCAGCGCCCAGCGTTCGCTCTTTGCCGCCAGATGCTGGCGCAGCGCCTCAACGGACGGAAAAACCGTCTCAGAAACCAGACTATCGCAGCCGACCAGTTCGCGCACCTGCGCAAAGAAAAGAATATTAATCATTGTGTTGCACCTTAAAATCCCCCGATTTGCCGCCGCTTTTTTCCAGCAGGCGCACCGGGCCTATCACCATATCTTTCTGCACGGCTTTACACATATCGTAGATAGTCAGCGCGGCAACTGAAGCTGCCGTCAGCGCTTCCATTTCGACGCCGGTTTTACCGCTCAGACGGCAAACCGCTTCGATACGCACACGGTTGTGCTCCGGCTGTGCCTGCAACTGGACTTCCACTTTGCTCAGCAGTAGTGGGTGGCACAACGGGATCAACTCCCAGGTGCGTTTCGCCGCCTGAATGCCCGCAATACGCGCGGTGGCAAACACGTCGCCTTTATGGTGGCTGCCTTCGACAATCATCGCCAGCGTGCGAGCCTGCATAGTGACAAACGCTTCCGCGCGTGCTTCACGAACGGTTTCGGCCTTGGCGGAAACATCCACCATATGCGCTTCACCTTCAGCATTAATATGGGTCAGTTGTGACATAACTTATTTCTTAAGATGGGGATGGAAATTACACGGACGCGTGCGCGCATCAAGCTGCGGCGCAATAATATTTTCCCAGGCGGTGCGGCAGGCCTTTGTCGAACCGGGCATGGCGAAAATTAGCGTCCTGTTGGCGATACCGGCCACCGCGCGGGACTGCAATGTCGCGGTGCCAATCTCTTCGAAGGAGAGCATGCGGAACACTTCGCCAAACCCCTCAACTTCGCGATCGAACAGCGGCAGCAGCGCTTCCGGCGCCTGATCGCCCTCGGTCAGCCCTGTGCCGCCGGTGATCAACACCACCTGCACGTCGTCGCTGGCGATCCACGCAGAAACCTGCGCACGGATCACGTAACGGTTCTCTTTGACAATCGCTTTCGCTACCAGTTGATGGCCGGCATCGTGTGCAGCGTCGCGCAGCCAGTGACCGGAGGTATCATCCTCTTCACCACGACGGTTTGACACCGTCAAAATAGCAAGCCTGAGCGGAATAAATTCAGCGCTGACCTGGCTCATCTAATTCTCCTTGCGGCTTAGCCGCCAATGTAGGAAAGGTTTTGCGTAATGCCCGTGTTGCCATCATGCAGGAAGTGCGTCTGCTTCTTATGCGTCAGCGCTACCGCAATACGTTGCTCCAGCATCGTTTGCTGCACATCGGCCTGCATCAGGTCGCGCAGATTCACGCCGCCATCGCCGAAAAGGCATAAATGCAGTTTGCCCGTGGAGGAGATGCGCAGACGGTTGCAACTGGCGCAGAAATCTTTTTCATACGGCATGATAAGACCAATTTCGCCAACGTAGTCCGGATGGCAGAACACTTGCGCCGGGCCGTCGCTGCGCTGGCGCAACTGGTGGATCCAGCCGCGTTTGAGCAGCGCGTCGCGCAACACCATGCCGGAGATGTGATGATTGCGGAACAGCTCGCTGCCCTCGCCGGTCTCCATCAATTCGATAAAGCGCAGTTGGATGGGACGCGATTTGATCCACGCCAGAAAGGTGTCGAGCTGGTGATGATTTACATCGCGCATCAGCACAGTGTTCACTTTGATTTTGGCGAAACCAGCGGCAAACGCGGCATCGATGCCGTCCATCACCTGGCGGAATTTGTCCTGCCCGGTAATCGCATGAAACTGGCGGGCATTGAGGCTGTCGACGCTGACATTGATGGCATTAAGCCCGGCATCGCGCCACAGCGCAACGTCGCGGGCCAGCCGATAACCGTTGGTTGTCACCGCGATCTGGCGAATAGCGGCATTTTCATGTACGGCGGCGATGATGTCGGGGAAATCCCGGCGCAGCGACGGTTCTCCACCTGTCAGGCGCACTTTTTCGGTGCCCATGGCGCTGAAGGCGCGCGTGACACGGCGAATTTCATCGACGCTGAGGAAGCCGTTGTTGTTGACGCCGCCCGGCTTGTAACCGTCCGGCAGACAGTAGGTGCAACGAAAATTGCACACATCCGTGATCGACAAACGCAAGTAATAAAACTTACGCGCGAACGCATCAGTAAGTTGTGAGGCCATGTACACCTTTCCAAATACGGGAGATGCAGTCATTTCTTCCTGCACCCTGGCAGCGAAAACCGTTGCCGGTTTTGCTACGGCCAAATCGTCATATTTCACGATTAACCGGAAACGTAGACGAAGAAGCTAGAGTGTATGTTTTGTCAGTAACGCTAAAATTGCTTATGGCGATAGTAGCGCGGGAGAACTCATTTCGCCATCATGAATATCGCTATATATATTTATATATAGCGACATGATCGCATACTTTCGCTACAGAGTACGAGAAAATCGCGTTTTTGCATTGATATGTGTCATTTTCCACTCAGCGAGGCATCGTCTTTTGGTGGTATTTAGGCTAACGTAGCGCGGTAAATCTTACTAAGGAATCATTATGCGTAATCGCACACTGGCAGATCTGGATCATGTTGTCGCACTCGGCGGCGGGCATGGTCTGGGGCGTGTGATGTCTTCGCTTGCGTCGCTGGGATCGCGTCTCACCGGCATTGTTACCACTACCGATAATGGTGGTTCTACCGGGCGAATTCGCCGCTCAGAAGGTGGCATTGCCTGGGGCGATATGCGCAACTGTTTGAACCAATTAATCACCGAACCGAGCGTCGCCTCGGCAATGTTTGAGTACCGTTTTAGCGGCAATGGTGAACTTTCCGGGCATAACCTCGGAAATCTGATGTTAAAAGCGTTGGACCACCTGAGCGTGCGGCCTTTAGAGGCCATCAATTTAATTCGTAATTTATTAAAAGTGGATGCCTTTTTAATTCCCATGTCGGAACAGCCTGTCGATTTAATGGCCACCGACAGTGAAGGACATCAGGTGTATGGCGAAGTGAATATCGACCAGCTCCATGCGCCCATTCGGGAATTAATGCTGTTTCCCAGGGTATCCGCCACCCGGGAAGCAATACAGGCGATTGCCGAAGCGGATTTGATTCTCATCGGTCCCGGCAGCTTTTACACCAGCCTGCTACCGCTGTTACTGCTGGAAGAGTTAGCCCAGGCGCTGCGCCGCACACCCGCGCCTGTTGTGTTTATCAGCAATCTGGGCAAAGAGCTCAGCCCCGCCGCTGCCAGCCTGTCGCTCGCCGATAAACTGGCCATTATGGAACAATATGTCGGCAGAAAGATTATCGATGCCGTGGTGGTCGGGCCGAAAGTGAATGTCAGCGCCGTCACTGAAAGATTAATTATTCAGGAAGTGCTGGAAGCCGGCGATATCCCCTATCGCCACGATCGTCATCTGCTGCGCGCCGCGCTGGAGAAGGCGGTACAGCAATTGGGTTAACTTTTCGGCGGCCATTTTTGCTCGCCGCTGGATTACTTAATTTCTTAAGGTTGTCTTAAAAAAGGTCTGTCAGCATAGCGCCTCTTTTCTTTGCTGGACTCGAGAATACGTATGCTTCACCTTCGTCGACCGGCGTTAAGCCGTCTTCAGTTTATTATTATGTTTGCGCTCTATATAGCGCTGGCGCTAAATATCGTTTTCTACCATCAGGCCTTTACGCTATTACCGGTTAACTCGCTGCGTAACTGGCTGGTGTTTCTGTCAATGCCAGTGGTAGCGTTCAGCGTGATCAATATCGTGCTGTCGCTGGCGTCATTCTTCTTTCTTGAACGCCCGGTTATCACGCTGTTTGTGCTGGTTAGCGCAGCAGCGCAATATTTTATTTCGGCCTTTGGTATCGTCATCGACCGCTCGATGATCACCAATATTCTCGACACCACTTCGGCGGAAAGTTTCGCTCTGATGTCGACAAAAATGGTGCTGACGATTTTACTGACTGCCATTGTGCCGGTATTCATTGCCTGGTTTATTAAAATTAAACCGGCGCAATCAGCGCTGCACAGCATCGCGTATCGCGCCGCCAGTATCGTTATTTCTGCGCTGCTTATCGTACTGGTGGCGTTGCTGTTTTATAAAGATTACGCCTCGTTGTTCCGTAATAATAAAGAGCTGGTGAAATCTCTCAGCCCGTCCAACTCCATTGTGGCGTCTCTGTCCTGGTATTCCCATAATCGTATGGATAATTTGCCGCTGGTACGTATTGGCGAAGATGCCCGGCAACGCCCGGAAATGAAAAATGGTCCACGTAAGAACCTGACCATACTGGTCGTGGGGGAAACGTCCCGTGCGGCGAATTTCTCGCTTGGCGGTTATGAACGCGAAACTAACCCGCTATTAAAACAAGATAATGTTATTTACTTTCCGAACGCGGCATCCTGCGGCACCGCCACTGCTGTCTCGGTCCCGTGCATGTTTTCGGGGATGACACGGGAACATTACGACGACCAACTTGCCCACCATCAGGAAGGATTGCTGGATATTATCCAACGCGCTGGTATTCAGGTTTTGTGGAATGAAAATGATGGCGGTTGTAAAGGCGCCTGTGATCGCGTGCCGCACCAGGATGTGACGCAATTAAACCTGCCGGAATATTGCATTGAGGGCGAGTGCCAGGATGAGATCCTATTCCACGATCTCGCTAGCTATATCGACAAATTACAAGGCGACGGCATTATCGTTTTACATACCATTGGTAGCCACGGGCCGACTTATTACAACCGTTATCCGGCACAGTTCCGCAAATTTACGCCGACTTGTGATACCAACGAAATCCAGAGCTGCTCACAGCAGCAACTGGTAAATACATACGATAATACCATTTTGTATATCGACTATATCGTTGATAAAGCGATCAAATTATTGCAGTCCAAACAGGACAGATTTACCACCAGCCTGGTTTATCTCTCCGATCATGGTGAATCACTGGGTGAAAATGGCGTCTATTTGCACGGTCTGCCTTATTCCATTGCGCCGGAAACACAAAAACATATTCCAATGCTGATCTGGTTGTCCGATGACTACCAGAAACGCTACGGTGTGAATAACCAGTGCCTGCAAAAAAATGCGCGGGAGAAGGCCGTTTCGCAGGACAATCTATTCCCGACAATGTTGGGTATACTGGGGGTCAGCACAAAAGAGTACCGTGCTGAAGACGATATTTTAACGTCGTGCCGGGAGCAGGCGAAATGAAGATTCTGGTGGTTGAAGACGATGCTCTGCTGTTGCAGGGGTTAATTCTGGCGATGCAGAGCGGTGGATACGCCTGCGATGGCGTATCCACCGCGCACGAAGCGGTGTTGTGTCTGGCGAACGGCCACTACAGCCTGATCGTGCTCGATCTTGGTCTGCCCGATGAAGACGGATTACATTTGCTCGCCCGTTTGCGTCGAGAAAAATATACCCAGCCGGTGCTGATTCTCACCGCACGCGATACGCTTGAAGATCGCGTCGCCGGGCTGGATACCGGCGCGGACGACTACCTAATCAAACCCTTCGCGCTGGATGAACTGAATGCCCGTATCCGCGCGCTGCTGCGCCGTCGTCATAATCAGGGTGATAATGAAATCACCCACGGTAATCTGACGCTGAATGTCACCCGCCGCCAGGCGTGGCTGGACAACCAGTTGCTGGATCTGACGCCGAAAGAGTACGCTCTGCTTTCGCGCCTGATGCTGAAAGCCGACAGCCCGGTGCACCGGGAAATTCTCTATAACGATATCTACAACTGGGACAACGAACCCTCGACCAATACGCTGGAAGTACATATTCATAATCTGCGCGACAAAATCGGCAAGTCACGCATCCGTACCGTCCGTGGGTTTGGCTATATGCTGGTTCAGCCGCAACACCGGGAGTAATCAATGGCGTTTTTCAATTTCAGCCACTGGAGCATGCGCCGCCGTCTGCTGCTGACCATCGGCGGAATACTGGTGTTTTGCCAGTTGGTCAGCGTGTTCTGGCTGTGGCATGAAAGTGAAGAGCAGATCCAGTTGCTGGTGCAGGCGGCGCTCCACAATCATCACAACCGTAAACATGTTGAACATGAAGTCCGCGAGGCGGTCGCCAGCCTGCTGGTGCCAAGCCTGCTGATTATCGGGCTGGCGTTGCTGCTTTGTATGCAGGCGGTCAAAGCCATTACCCGTCCGCTATTGGAATTAGAGGAAGAGCTGAATAAACGTACGCCGAGCAACCTGCAACCAATTACGTTAAACAACAGCGTCAGCGAAGTGGAAGCGGTTACGACATCAATTAACAACCTCGTTTCACGGCTGACACTCACGCTGGATCGTGAGCGATTATTTACCGCAGATGTGGCGCATGAGCTACGCACGCCGCTGGCCGGGTTGCGGTTGCACCTGGAGCTGATGGCAAAAACCAGCGGCATTAACGTCGATCCGCTGGTACAGCGGATCGAACAAATGACGGAAAACATCGCGCAGTTGCTGCTGCTTGCCCGCGTCGGGCAATCTTTTTCGGCAGGCAGTTACCAGCAGGTACAGCTGATGGCCGACGTGGTGATGCCCATTCGCAGCGAGCTGGAAACTATGCTCACCGGGCGCAAGCAAACGCTGTCGGTGCCGGAAATTGACGCAGATATTGCCGTCTCCGGCGATGCCACGCTGTTAAGGCTACTGGTGAGAAATTTGGTGGAAAACGCGTACCGCTACAGTCCAAAAGGTTCGGTCATTACGATACGCATCGAACAGGCTGCTATGCCAGTGCTGGCCGTAGAGGATGAAGGTCCGGGCATTGATGAGAGCAGCAGCGGAGAACTGAGCAAAGCGTTTGTCCGCATGGACAGTCGTTACGGCGGAACCGGGCTGGGGTTAAGCATCGTGTCGCGCATCGCACAGCTTCATGACGCGCAGTTCTTTTTGCACAACCGCCTGACGCAATCCGGGGTGCGGGCGTGGGTTAAATTTCTCCCGGCCACCCACCATTTGCCATCAGTAACTCAACACCCACAGATGAACGAAACCGATCACTAACGCCAGTGCGAAGGTGACGGCTAAAAATTCACGAACGTTAAACTTCTGCATGAAACTGCCCTCCAGAACAGCGGGGTAGTGTGACATGACCAGGTTAAGCAAACATTAAGAGCCTATCCCATTAAGCTATTTTATTTGCCATTTTGTTCCTGGGCAGCGCTCACACAAAATGTGTTGGCATTTTGAACGCCGCTTGCGGCGGCCCTTTAGGGCGCGCGAAGCGAGTAATCCTCACGTACCGCGTGTACGTGCCGGTTGTTGCGCGCTGTCCGTGTCCAGACTGGCTGCAACAATATACGCCTGGTGGGATAGGCTCTAAGATGCAGCAATAAACAGTTCACGTAGCTGGTGAAGTTGATCGCGCACCTGTGCCGCCTCTTCGAATTCCAGATTCTGCGCATGCTGCATCATCAGCCCTTCAAGCTCGTGGATTTTCTGTTGCAGCGCTTTCGGCGTCAGCGCCAGTTCTGCCGCTTCCACCTGCGCCGGGGTGCGGGTTTTGCCGCGCCCTTTCGCCCTCGTTTTCGCCAGCCCTTCGCCCATGGCCAGAATATCCACCACTTTCTTGTTCAGGCCCTGCGGCGTGATACCGTGCTCTTCGTTGTAGAGATGCTGTTTTTCGCGGCGGCGTTCGGTTTCACTGATGGCTTTCGCCATTGACGGCGTGATCTTATCGCCATACAGAATCGCTTTCCCGTTGATGTTACGCGCTGCGCGGCCAATGGTCTGAATCAGTGAACGCTCCGAACGCAGGAAGCCCTCTTTGTCCGCATCCAGGATCGCCACCAGCGACACCTCAGGCATATCCAGCCCTTCGCGCAACAGGTTAATGCCCACCAGCACATCAAACTCGCCGAGACGCAGGTCGCGGATAATTTCCATACGTTCAACCGTATCAATATCGGAGTGCAGATAACGCACCCGCTCACCGTGCTCTTCCAGATATTCGGTGAGATCTTCCGCCATACGCTTGGTCAACGTCGTCACCAGCACGCGCTCGTTGATGGCCGCGCGGATGCGTATTTCCGACAGCAGATCGTCAACCTGTGTCGCCACCGGACGCACTTCGATGATGGGATCCAGCAAACCCGTTGGGCGTACTACCTGGTCAATCACTTCATCGCCAGATTTCTCCAACTCGTAATTGCCCGGCGTCGCCGAAACATAAATAGACTGCGGTGCCAGCGCCTCAAACTCTTCAAATTTCAGCGGACGGTTATCCAGCGCTGACGGCAGACGGAAACCGTACTCCACCAGCGTCTCTTTACGCGCACGGTCGCCCCGGAACATCCCGCCGATCTGCGGGATGGTGACGTGGGATTCGTCGATCACCAGCAAACCATCGGGCGGCAGGTAATCAAACAACGTCGGCGGTGGCTCGCCAGGGCCGCGCCCGGAGAGATAACGCGAGTAGTTTTCAATTCCGGAGCAGTAGCCCAGCTCGTTCATCATCTCCAGATCGAACTGCGTGCGCTGGCTGAGACGCTGCTCTTCCAGCAGCTTATTGTTCGCCAGCAGCGTTTTGCGCCGTTCCGCCAGTTCATCTTTGATCTCTTCCATCGCCTGCACGATACGCTCGCGCGGTGTCACATAGTGCGTTTTTGGGTAGATAGTGAAGCGTTGAACGATCGATTCCACATGCCCGGTGAGCGGGTCAAACAGCGACAGACGTTCTACTTCTTCGTCGAACAACTCCACGCGCAGCGCCAGGTCATCCGATTCCGCCGGGAAGATATCAATCACTTCCCCACGCACGCGAAACGTCCCGCGCTGGAAAGCCTGATCATTGCGGGTGTACTGAAGCTCTGCCAGCCGACGCAGAATAGAACGCTGGTCGATAATCATGCCGTTGGTCAGATGGAGCATCATCTTCAGATAGAGATCCGGATCGCCCAGACCATAGATGGCCGAAACGGATGCCACGACCACCACATCCCGGCGTTCCAGCAGCGCCTTCGTAGCGGACAGACGCATCTGCTCGATATGCTCGTTCACCGAGGCATCTTTTTCAATAAAGGTGTCGGAGCTGGGCACATAGGCTTCCGGCTGGTAATAGTCATAGTAGGAGACGAAGTACTCTACCGCGTTTTCCGGGAAAAACTCCTTCATTTCGCCATACAGCTGCGCCGCCAGCGTTTTGTTCGGTGCCAGCACCATCGTCGGGCGTTGCAGATCGGCAATAACATTGGCAATAGTAAAGGTCTTACCCGATCCGGTAACCCCCAGCAGCGTCTGATGCGCGAGGCCGTCTTCCAGACCTTCCTTAAGCCGACGAATCGCCTCAGGCTGGTCGCCAGAGGGGCGAAAAGCAGAATTCAGTTTGAACGGTTTACTCATGAACGGCTACCTGGTGAAGGAATGAGCGGGCAGGTAACATATACCCGTCATACTTCAAGTTGCATGTGTGTTGGCCTTCCTGCAACTCGAATCATTTAGGGTACATTTTACTCACCCTGTTCACTTTTGCCAATAAATAATACTGGATGAAAAAACAGTAGCAGGTTAGCCAATTTCGTCTACCCACAATAAGAAAATACGTTTCTGCGTGTTTTATCCTCCCCGACAAGATAAAACACCAGCCCTGGAGGGTTATCCCCAGGAATCTTTACTTTTTAACAATTGTCAAGCAGCACCGTGAAAGTTTTATGGCAACCAGTGACACTTTTCTTACAACCATTGATTTTATATAACCAATTGATAAGCAATAATTAATTCAAAAAGCCGGGTTTCGCGCCAATTCAGACGAAAGCCGCGTCCGCTCTCGCTTGCCACGCGTTTTCTAACTCTAATGCACAAGGTTATCCACAGGAATAGTGGATAACTGCCGCCAGCCCGTATACCTCGCCCGCCGACAAATTCCCAACAAGACCCAATCACGACTCGTTAAAAAATTTTTATCATTTCTTTTTGCTTATTATCAGCTAAACAAAGACGTCATTCTCATGAGATACCAATCACAAATTGTCACTTTGCTGCACCACAATCCAACACTGGTAGCACTGGCAAAGTGCAGGATATTTACCTGCGTTCTCTCTTTCCTGCGTGTTAAACGGCAGTTTTATCAGCGGCATCCGAAAAAAAAGCCTTTTTTTCGCTTCTGGCAAGCCTTTTGCAATACGGAATGGTCACCAGAGCCGTAAGAAGGAGCGGACAATGTTGAGCTTACGCGCAGTAAACCAGTACTACGGTAATCAGCATACGTTATGGAATGTTGATCTTGATTTAACCCCGGGCGTATGTAATTCGATCATCGGCATGCCAGGAATGGGGAAAACGACACTGATAAATTGCATTTCCGGTTATTTACCCATTGAGAGCGGCAGCATGATTTGGCAGGAAGCCGGCGCGCCGCCGTGCGACCTGCTGAATATTCAGGCGGAGCACCGCAGCGCGATGGGAATTGGCTATGTGCCACAGGACCGGCGCATCTTTTCACAATTGACTGTGGAGGAGAATCTGCATATTGCCATGCGTGCTGTCGGCGAGCCGGCAAGCGTCATGGGTCGCGATATTTACGACCTGTTCCCGGAGCTGTATACGCTGCGCCCGGTACGTGGAACAGAACTGTCAGAGGATAACCAGCAGCAACTGGCGATGGCGCGGGCGCTGGTCACCCGCCCGCGATTGCTCCTGCTTGATGAGCCAACGCGCGGGCTGGGCCAGGCGTTTATCCATAAACTGGGTAACCTGATCGTGCGGCTGAATCAGGAATTCGGCATGACCATTTTACTGGCCGAGCAGCATCTCTCATTCATTCGCCGGGTAGCCGACCGCTTTTGTCTATTGCACCGGGGGCGCAACGTCGCGCAGGGAGATGTCAGACAGCTGGATGATCAAATGCTGTCACACTGGATGGCACGGGAGTCAGTACGCTGAGATCAAGAAAATGGCCTGTTTTTTCTTTTTCGGGCGCGTGGGCAAACCAGGGGATTTCACCAATCAGTGGAGCCTGCATCACGCGCCGCAGCGTCACCATATACTCCCGGTGACGCGCACCCGGAGCCACCACATCGTTAGCAATCCAGCCCGCCAGCCTTAATCCTGCCTGACGTACCGCCTGCGCGGTCAGCATTGCGTGGTTGATACAGCCCAATTTCACGCCCACCACCAGAATCACCGGTAACTGTTCCTGGATAACCCAGTCCGCATAGGTGAACGTTTCTGAAAGCGGCGTAAACCAACCGCCCGCCCCTTCCACCAGCAGCCATTCTGCTTGCGTTTCCAACGTGCGTAACCCGGCAGACATCACAGCGGCGTCAATCGGTTCGCCCAGAGAGGCGCTGACAATATGCGGCGAGGTCGGTTCCGCGAAGGTGTAAGGGTTCACGGTTTTATAATCCAGCGGCAGACTGCTGTGCTGCTGCAACGCCAGCGCGTCGCTGTTGCGCAGCCCCTGCGCCGTCATTTCACTACCGGATGCAACCGGTTTATAACCTGCGCTGCGAAAACCGCGCAGATTTGCTGCCTGTAGCAGTGCGCAACTGGCGACGGTTTTCCCCACTTCGGTATCCGTGCCGGTGACAAAATAGCGTTCAATCACGCGTGATAACTCCCCAAAAAAGATGATACGTCAGAGGACATTTCCCCTGCTGCTGCGGCCAGGCGAGTTGCAGACGTTGCAGTTTGCCCCGCGTCAGTCCCTGCTGCCTGCCGTCGTGTAAATGTGTCGCGCCGATGCCTTTCAGCGACCGCAGCGCGCGGGCGGCATCATCAAAGTGCAAGGTGATGCTCTCGACGCCGCTGCGTAACGACAAGCCCGCTAAAGCCTGTTCGATTGCTGAAAGGGATAAAAAACGATTGGCATGCGGCCGGTCGTCCACCGCCCGCCAGGCCTGATTCAGTTCCGGCAACGACGCTTCCATCAGCGTGGTAAATGCCACCAGACCGCCGGGTTGCGTCACGCGGCAGAGTTCGTTGATGGCCAGGCGTAAATCATCACACCACTGTACGGCGAGATTGCTCCACACCAGTGAGAACTGTACATCCGGCAGCGGTAGCGCTTCGATATCTCCCAGCAGATAGCGATCAGCGCTCTGCTGTCGGCGCGCTTCATCCAGCATGGTGGCCGAGAGATCCAGCGCCGTCACGTTACTGCCCAGCCTGCGCCAGTAACGGCTCATGGCTCCGGGGCCGCAGCCAGCATCAAGAACGTTCGCCGGGGTGATTTCGCCCAGTTGACTCAGCAGCAGATCGGCGCTCATCCGCTGCAATGCGTCGTGGTGGGCGTAACTTTGCGCCGCACGACCAAATGCGGCGGCAACTGCGCGTTTATTCACCGCCATATAACGCCTCCAGCAGACTATCAATATCTTCCGCCTGGTGAGCCGCCGTCAGCGTCAGGCGCAGGCGCGCGGTGCCCGGTGGGACAGTCGGCGGACGAATCGCTGTTACCCAGCAACCTTGCTGCCGCAGACGCTCCGCCAGACGCAGGGCGCGTGCATTATCACCGACAATCAGCGGCTGAATGGCGCTATCTGAATCTACCAGCGTCATCGGCAGTTGCGCCGCGCCGTGGCGAAAACGCGCGATCAGCGACGCCAGCGTTGCCCGGCGTTGCTCACCTTCATCGCTGCGGATCACCCCTAATGCCGCGCTGAGCGCCATTGCCTGCGCGGGTGGCATTGCGGTGCTGTAAATCAAATGGCGGGCAAATTGCAGCAGATAGTCGGCAACCGTTTCGCTGCACAACACCGCCGCACCGCTGACGCCGAAGCCTTTGCCAAAGGTAACAATCAATATCTCAGGTTTGATGCCATGCAGATGGCAGCTACCGCGCCCCTGCTCGCCAACCACGCCAGTGCCGTGCGCGTCGTCAACCATCAGCCACGCCTTCCCCTCGCGTGCTGCCTGGGCGATATCACCCAGCGGCGCGCTGTCGCCATCCATACTGAAAATACCTTCGGTGACCACCAGTTGCTGACCGTCAATGGGTTTTGCCAGTAGCGTTCGCATCTGCGCCACATCATTGTGCGCAAAACGCCGCAACTGCGCCGGACTGTGGCTGGCAGCTTCCAGCAACGAAGCGTGGCTCAGCTTGTCGGCGACAATCCGATCCTCTTTGTCGGTCAGCGCCGCGATCGCCGCCTGATTGGCGGAAAAGCCAGAGATAAACAGCAGCGCGCGCGGGTATCCCAACCATTCGGCCAGCTCGCTTTCCAGCGCCTGATGCGCCACGGTGTAGCCGCTGACGTGCCCGGAACCTCCGCTGCCCACGCCGTAGCGTTCCGCGCCCTGTTGCCAGGCGCGAACCACTGCCGGATGCTGGCTTAAGCCGAGGTAATCATTGCTGGAAAAGTTGCAAAAACGCCGCTCCCCGACCGTCAGCCAGCGTCCTGCACCCTGTGCCACCGTCTGTCGCGAGCGCAGAGCATCTGCCGCACGACGTTCGCGAAGCCGCAAATCAATGCGTTGTTGCCAGCTCATAGCGCTGCCGCGTTGTAGAATTGCTCCGTATCAGCGTGCAAAAGTTGCTGCTCAATCTGCTGTTGCTGTTCATTATCGCCATTCAGCACTTCCGTCTGCTGCGGATTCAGCCCCAGTTTGCGGAACAGTTGCAGATCTTTATCCTCTTCCGGGTTTGGTGTAGTCAGCAGTTTGCAACCGTAGAAAATGGAGTTCGCCCCGGCCATAAAACACATCGCCTGGGTCTGTTCGTTCATCTGTTCGCGACCGGCAGAAAGACGCACATGGGAAGTGGGCATCATGATGCGGGCAATAGCGATGGTGCGGATAAAATCAAAGGCATCGACATCATCGTTATCGGCCAGCGGCGTACCTTTGACCTTCACCAACATGTTAATCGGTACGCTTTCCGGCGGTGTGGGCAGGTTCGCCAGTTGCAGCAGCAGACCGGCGCGATCTTTCACCGTTTCCCCCAGCCCGACGATGCCGCCAGAGCAGACCTTGATCCCGGCTTCGCGCACTTTATCCAGCGTGTCGAGACGCTCCTGGTAGGTGCGGGTGGTGATGATATTGCCGTAAAACTCCGGCGAGGTGTCGAGGTTGTGGTTGTAGTAATCCAGCCCGGAACTGGCAAGGCGCTGTGCCTGGTTTTCATTCAGCGTGCCAAGCGTCATACAGGCTTCCATCCCCATCGCTTTGACCCCTTCAACCATTTTTTCAAGGTACGGCATGTCGCGATCGTGCGGGTTTTTCCAGGCCGCGCCCATACAAAAACGCGTTGATCCAGCGAGCTTCGCCTGGCGCGCGGATTCCAGCACCTGCTCCACTTCCATCAGCCGCTCAGATTCCAGCCCGGTTTTGTAGCGCGCGCTCTGCGGGCAATATTTGCAATCCTCCGGGCAGGCACCGGTCTTGATCGACAGCAGCGTACTGACCTGAACCTGGCGCGGATCAAAGTGCTGACGGTGAACCTGCTGTGCCTCGAACAGCAGTTCAAGAAGTGGTTTTTCAAACAGAGCGGTAACTTGCGACATTGTCCAGCGTGTGTGGTGAGCCATCGGGCGTCTCCAAAGGGTGTTGTTAATTTTTGATTCGGTGTAAACTCGTAAACCTAAAACTTTTTAATTTGGTTTACAAGTCGATTATGACCGCAGACGATTTCACTTTTGACCAGCGCCATATCTGGCACCCGTACACGTCAATGACCTCTCCCCTGCCGGTTTATCCGCTGCAATCAGCCCAAGGCTGCGAGTTTTACCTCAGCAGCGGCGAGCGGCTGGTGGATGGCATGTCTTCCTGGTGGGCGGCAATTCATGGCTATGGTCATCCGGCGCTGAACGCGGCGATGAAAGCACAGATTGATGCGGTTTCTCATGTGATGTTCGGTGGCATAACGCATCAACCGGCGATCGATCTCTGTCGCAAGCTGGTAGCGATGACACCCGGGGCGCTGGAGTGTGTGTTTCTGGCAGACTCCGGCTCAGTGGCCGTAGAAGTGGCGATGAAGATGGCGTTGCAGTACTGGCAGGCAAAAGGCGAAGTGCGACAGCGTTTTCTCACCTTCCGCAACGGCTACCATGGCGATACCTTTGGTGCAATGTCGGTCTGCGATCCAGATAACTCCATGCACAGCCTGTGGAAGGGCTATCTGCCGGAGAACCTGTTTGCGCCTGCTCCGCAAAGCCGCTTCGACGGTGAATGGGACGAGCTTGATATGGTGGCGTTTGCCCGGCTGATGGCGGCGCATCGCCATGAAATCGCGGCAGTGATCCTGGAGCCCATCGTGCAGGGTGCGGGCGGCATGCGCATGTATCATCCAGAGTGGCTGAAACGCATACGCAAAATGTGCGATCGCGAAGGCATTTTGCTGATTGCTGACGAAATTGCCACTGGCTTTGGCCGCACCGGTAAACTGTTTGCCTGCGAACATGCGGATATCACGCCGGACATTCTGTGCCTCGGCAAAGCGCTGACCGGCGGCACGATGACGCTCTCCGCCACCCTGACCACGCGCCAGGTTGCCGAAACCATCAGTAACGGCGAAGCGGGCTGTTTTATGCACGGCCCGACATTTATGGGCAACCCGTTGGCCTGCGCGGCAGCCGCCGCCAGCCTGGCACTTCTCGAAAGCGGCGCATGGCGCGAGCAGGTTGCGGCCATTGAAGCCCAGCTCAAAGAGGAACTGGCCCCTGCGGCGCAAGCTGCCACGGTAGCAGACGTTCGCGTGCTCGGCGCAATTGGCGTTGTGGAAACCCGCTCGCCGGTAAATATGGCGGCACTACAGCGTTTCTTCGTTGAACAAGGCGTATGGATCCGGCCATTTGGCAAGCTCATCTACCTGATGCCGCCATACATCATTACGCCAGAGCAGTTGTCGCGACTGACCCGCGCGGTGAATCGAGCCGTTGCACGCAGCGATCTGTTCGCATAGGCTACACTTCAGCCTGAACGCACATAGGAGCCCGTAATGAAGCTTATCAGTCATGATTTACGCGACGGTGAAAAACTGCCGCATCACCATGTGTTTAACGGCATGGGCTACGATGGCGACAACCTTTCCCCGCATCTGGCATGGGACGATGTCCCTGCCGGAACCAAAAGTTTCGTCGTCACCTGCTATGACCCGGATGCACCAACTGGCTCCGGCTGGTGGCACTGGATAATCGTCAACCTGCCTGCCGATACGCGCGTGCTACCGCAGGGCGCCGGTTCCGGCGTTGCTGAACTGCCGGAAGGGGCGATTCAGACGCGAACCGATTTCGGCAAAGCCGGTTACGGTGGCGCTGCGCCGCCGAAAGGCGAAACACATCGCTACATTTTTACCGTTTACGCGCTCGATGTGGATCATCTGGAGGTGGATGAAAACGCCAGCGGTGCGATGGTCGGTTTTAACGTCCATTTTCATAAACTGGCCAGCGCCAGCATTACTGCGATGTTCAGCTAATTAATGTGCGCGCAACGTAGTGCGTCCGGAGACTGGGTGGATTTTCGTCGCGAGCAGGAAGATGCGGAGGCAATGAACCTGGTCGGCATTGCCCTGCGCGGACCGAAAAAAGCCATCGATAAAGTGATCAAAAGTCTCGCCCTGCATCCTTAATTGCCCTTCCCGCCGACGCCTTTGTGCGGCGGGAATTTCCCCATCTGCCAAATCGCGGTCAATTTCGCTCATTTACCGGGGACTTTTTTCGATTTTGGCTTCCCGTTTCGCTCAACTTAGTATAAAAATGCAGGCTTTGACGTAACCCTTTCAATTTTGCATAGTCTGGAGCACGCTTTGAACACATCATCGGTTTCCCGTCTGGCGCTGGCGCTCGCTTTTGGCGTGACACTGACCGCCTGTAGCTCAACCCCGCCGGCTGAACGACCCTCTGAACAGAAGGCACCGGGCACGACGTCACGTCCAGTCCTCAG
The DNA here is from genome assembly GCA_018261615.1 of Pseudomonadota bacterium. GTDB lineage: Bacteria > Pseudomonadota > Gammaproteobacteria > Enterobacterales > Enterobacteriaceae > Kosakonia. The sequence goes on from JAGTSE010000022.1 coordinate 74,183, forward strand.
CGCGGGCGAAGCGAAAAACTTCGTGGCGGATCGCTACTTCACTTCGATGACGCAGGATGGCGCGGTATGGAAACCGGTTTCGATCCGTCTGCCGCAAAAAGCAGACTTCGTGGTTGGCCCGGCAGGTACTCCAGGCGTAACACACACCACCATTCAGGCTGCAGTAGACGCGGCAATCAACAAGCATGCCAGCGATCGTCAATATATTGCAGTGATGCCAGGCGAGTATGAAGGCACGGTGTATGTGCCAGCCGCCTCCGGCAGCGTGACCATTTACGGTACCGGCGAGAAAGCGCTGGACGTAAAAATCGGGCTGGCGATTGACTCTGAAACCGATCCGAACACCTGGCGCCGTCTGGTCAATCCATCAGGCAAATATATGCCGGGTAAACCAGCGTGGTACATGTTCGATAACTGCCAGAGCAAACGCGCCGCAACGGTCGGTGTGATGTGTTCTGCGGTTTTCTGGTCACAGAACAATGGCCTGCAATTGCAGAACCTGACTATTCAGAACACGCTGGGCGACAGTGTTGATGCGGGCAACCATCAGGCGGTAGCGCTGCGCAGTGACGGCGATAAAGTGCAGATCAACAACGTCAACATTCTGGGTCGCCAGAACACCTTCTTTGTCACCAACAGCAACGTGGACAACACCCTGCGTAGCGATCGCCAGACCCGTACGCTGGTGACCAATAGCTACCTCGAAGGGGATGTGGATATCGTCTCTGGTCGCGGCGCGGTGGTGTTTGATAACACCGATTTCCGCGTAGTGAACTCCCGCACGCAAAAAGAAGGCTACGTCTTCGCCCCGGCGACGCTCTCTAACCTGTACTACGGCTTCCTCGCCGTGAACAGCCGCTTTACCGGCAACGGCGTGGCGCAGCTCGGCCGTTCCCTGGACGTGGATGGCAATACCAACGGCCAGGTCGTTATCCGCGACAGCGTGATTAATGACGGCTTTAACGTCGCTAAACCGTGGGCAGATGCCGCTGTTTCTGGCCGCGCGTACGCAGGTAATGTCGGCACGGTGGATGATAAAGGCAATATACAGCGTGAGCTGAACAACCCGCGGTTCAACCGCATGTGGGAGTTTAACAACCGCGGCGTGGGCAGCCAGGTTGTCGCTGAGCCGAAGAAGTAATTCAGTGGTAATAAAAAACCTCGCCGCGGCGTAATGCCGATCAGTTAAGGATCGGTTGAACGATCCAGTGGCTGTGTAAGAATCCGTAATCTCACAGGGATTACGGATTTTTTTATGTTACTTAGC
>JAGTSE010000023.1 GCA_018261615.1 Pseudomonadota bacterium
ATGATGGCGTGATAACGGAAAAATATCGCGATCGCGACCTGCGGTCGCTACAAAAGATGAACCCCATGCACAAACATGGGGTTCGTCAGCAGTCTGAAAGGCGCTGCAAAGCGCCTTTCCTGTTTGCCATTGGGTTTATCTGGCGCAGAGAAACCTTAATCCGGTAACCACAGTTGCGCCTGGCGCAGCAGGCTTTCGCCGTCCCACATACCGTTTTCCAGCACGTACAGGCGCAAATTATCGCCAAGTTGTGCCGCTGCAACCGCGTCGAGCAGGTGGTTTTCAATGGCTTCGCGCCAGCTTTTCGCGCGATTTTCAACGCGCGTAACGCCAGAGATGCCCTGTGTGCTGATGATATCGCTGCAAATCACTGGCACGCCGCAGGCACCATATTCGAGCAGCCGCACCGGGCTAAGCGCACGGTTCCACGGTGTGTCGGCCAGTGGTTCCACGGCGAGATCGAGATTCAGGCTGGCCAGTTTTTTCGCAAAATGTTGCGGGTGAACCGGGGCATGAAATTCGCTGACCCACTCCCGAAGGGAAGGCGGGCAGTAGCCATAGAACACCCATTCAACCCGATCGGCTAATTGGCTGATCAGCTTATGAATCAGTTCCAGATCGCTGGTATTCGCCGCTGTTCCGCACCAGCCGATGCGCGGTTTCTTACCCACGCCACGCTGGCTGGATAACCCCGACCATTGCTGCGGTGAAAGCCGCGTCGGCATCACGCGGATGTCGCTGTGCAGCCCGGCGCACTGTTCGGCCAGTTCGTTGCTGGCGACGATCAAGCGATCTACATGCGCCAGCGTGTCGCGCAGCGCAGCAAAAATATCCTGCGGCAGATCGTTACGCTCGTCGGCATTGACCGCTAAGCCCGGCAACCAGCAATCCAGATCGAAGATTTTAAACACCGATGCCGCCTGCGGCAGGCGGCGCAACCACTCCTGCGCGCCGTCGCTGATTTGTCGATGAACGATCAGCGCATCCGGCACAAAGCGACTGATATCGATATAGGTGCTGGCGTGATAATTAATTTGCCCTTCGACGACGCCCGCGTTATTCAGCAATGCGAGCGGTGCATCCAGGCGCAAGCGGCTGCCAGGCAGGCTTGGCAACGGAAATGCGATCAAACGTGGCACTGGCTTCCAGTGTAGCGGCTGCCAGCTTTTATTGCTGCTGGCTTCAAACTGGAATCCCGCGCCATCCAGCGACAGATTCGGGTTATAGGCCGGATCGTTGGCGATGAGCGGCATCCATTTTGCGTACATGGTGTCTTGCTCAGCCATAAAGCGCTGGCGTTTTTTCTCCTGTACGGTCTTATCGACCTTCTTCTGGCTGACGCTGCCTTCATGCATTACCAGAGCATGTGGCGTCCACACCGTCAGATAGCCCGCTTCACGCACCTTCAGGCACAGATCGACATCGTTATAGGAGACGGTGAAGTTCTCTTCGTCTAGCCCGCCGACCTGCTCGTAGACGGATTTGCGGATCAGCAGACACGCGGCGGTGACCACGTTGTAATTCTGGTCAACCAGTAGGCGATTCATATAACCGGCGCGGTTGTTTTCGCTACCGATAAAGGGGTGATCCGCCGGGCCACGCAGCCCCAGCACCACGCCCGCATGCTGGACTTTGCCGTCGGGGTAGAGCAGCTTCGCGCCGGTGATGCCTACTTCCGGGCGTAACCCATGATTCAGCATATGATCCAGCCAGTTTTCGCTGATCACTGCCGTATCGTTATTCAGCAATACCAGGTATTCACCGCGCGCCTCCCGTGCGGCCATATTGTTGATAGCGGAATAGTTGAATGGATGCGGATAGCGCAAAACGCGAATACGTTCAGGATCGATAGTCGAAATCCCCTCCAGCCACTGCAACGCTTCCGTCGTCTCACTGTTATTATCAACAATCAGCAGTTCATAGTTTCGGTAGTGCGTCTTCTCCAGCAGGCTGGTGACGCAGGTGCTGAGAATAGTAAGCTGATCTTTGGTCGGGATGATAATCGACACCAGCGGTTGTTGCTGATGGTTATAACGCAGGGCATACAGCCCCGGATGCGTTGCCACCACCGTACCCTGAGCATAGCCGCGGTTGTGCAGATGCTGAGTTAAAATCGCCTGTTCTTCCGGTTGGCTGACCTGCACCGGCGGATGGCCAATCACAAACGGTTCCGGCAGGTGTCCGGCAAAGCCCATCCCTTTTTGTTCAATCAGACGAACAATAAACTCAAATTGCCAGGCCTGCGGATAAGCCGGGTCAAATCCGCCCGCAGCCAGAAGCGTTGCGCTGCGGAAAATCCAGTGGCGGGCCATCTCTGCCGGGTAGCTGAGCAGTAAATCGAGGTTGAAATCCGGGCGCATCGCCGTGGTGAAAATTTCGCCGTTCTGCGTGTAGAACTCATCGCCATAAATCGCATCGCAGCTGGAGGCGCCATCCAGCGCCAGATCGAACATCAGCATGCCGCTCTCAAGCAGCACTTCACCGGCGTCCATGAACATCATCCAGTCAGACGGCTGGCTGGCGATGTACTGATTGATGATATCAATCTGATTATCTTGCCGGGCGATAAGCATCGGTGCAGGAAGATCGGCACGCTGATCCGTGATGACCACCGGGTTCAGCGTCAACCCGAATCCGGCGTAGCGTTGCAGGCTTTGCAGCGTTGCGGTGACAGCATCAGGATGATGTCCGTACTGCGAGATAAAAACGGTTAACGTTTGCTGCGTGTTGCGCGCTTGCTGGAAAGCTTCCACCAGCGGCAGGAACTGCGGTTGCAGACGGCGTTCGTCGAGCCATTTATTGATTTTGTTGCTGTAGAACCGACGCACGGAGATTTGTAGGGAGTTATGCAACGCACGCAGCAGGTTTTCCGTCTGGAAACGCTGCTCGCCGTGCATCAGCGCGACTTTGACATTTTCATTTTCTTCTTTATTACCGCTGTACCAGCCCAGTTCTCTAATGATTTGCGGTAAACGGGTATAGGTTCTGTTAATGACATCGTTATATTTCCCGGTATGCGCGAGCTGGCTGCGCTGGTTCTCCGAGGTGCGAAAAGCCGAGAGCGTTTCAGCGATAAAGGCCAGATTACCGAGGTGCAGTAACTTCAGATACAGCGTCATATCGGTCAGGAAGTAGAGATGCTCACCAAGCAGGGTGAACATGTCATCACCAAAAGCGATTAGATCTTTGCGATAGCACAGTACGGAGCTGGGCTCGCCGATAAAGTTCACCGGATGGTCGGTGAAAAACTTCACCACGTCCGGGCCATCGAGGATTACATCACCGGTAAACGGGAAGGCAGTTGCTGTGATATCAACTAGCGGGGTGCCGTTTTCATCAATACGAACACGGCGCGAAGAGGCCATGCGGTTATTTGGCGATGATTCCAGCGCCGAAACGAGACGGGTAATACAATGTTCGAAAATAATATCGTCATCGTAGAGAAACTTAATGTATTTACCGCTGGCACGCCGTACGCCAGCAAGCACGTTGCCGTCTTCCCATAAACGGACGCTGTTTTTGGTGTAATAGATAGGCGTTTTGGTGGTTAATGCATAACGCTCGCAGGTGAGACGAATGGTGTCATCGGTGCTGTCGTCATAAATAATGACTTCGCAATTTGGCCAACTCTGATTGAGTGCGCTGGCGAGCGTTGTCGCGAAGAATTCGGGCTTGTAAGCCGGGATAACAATACTCACCAAAGCGCATTCGTTCATTTTTTTTCCGTTATGCGGGCAGCAGTTTGAGTGCATCAACACGCGATGCGGCAACGAGGTGATGACGACCTGGTTTCTCAGGCGTGAAATTTCACGGATTTTCTTTATCTCGGACAATAATAGCAAAGAGAGGAAGGTGTCTTGCGGGTCTAATTGGCATGGGAAATGCCCCTTGTTTACCCAATAGATTCACTTTGGTGCCTGTAACATCAAAGTCATCTCTGGCTTGTTCAGGTTCATTTTATGGACAATAACATCTTTGTCACCAGCCCACTGTTGCCGCCTCTGGAAGAGTTTATTCCCTATCTGGAAAAGATTTGGCAGAACCGCATCCTCACCAACGGGGGGACATTCCACCAGCAACTCGAGGAGGCGCTGGCGGAATATCTGGGTGTGAAATATGTCTGTCTGTTCGCCAATGGGACACTGGCGTTGTTGACGGCACTGCAGGCGCTGCGTATCACGGGTGAGGTGATTACCACCCCATACTCGTTTGTTGCTACCTCACATACCTTGCTGTGGAATGGCCTGACGCCCGTTTTTGCGGATATCGACCCGCTGACCTACAACATCAATCCGGAACGCGTTGAAGAGCTGATTACGCCGCAGACGACGGCGATCATGCCGGTGCATTGTTATGGCGTACCCTGTGATGTAGATAAGATCCAGCAGGTGGCGGATGTATACGGATTAAAAGTGATTTATGACGCTGCGCATGCATTCGGCGTGAAGAAAAACGGCACCAGCATTCTGAATCACGGTGATCTCTCGGTACTCAGTTTCCATGCCACGAAGGTATTTAACACCTTCGAAGGTGGCGCGATTATCTGTCATGACGCGCGAACAAAGCAGCGTATCGACTACCTGAAAAACTTTGGCTTTGCCGGTGAAACCCGTGTGGTTGCGCCCGGAATCAACGCCAAAATGAATGAAGTAGAAGCGGCATTCGGTCTATTGCAGTTAAAACATATCGATCAGGCGCTGGCCGAACGCCAGGCGCTTTATCAGCACTATCTCAAACTGCTGGATGGCGTTGCAGGACTGAGCCTGCTTAACGTACCTGACGATGTGAACTGGAACCACGCGTATTGCCCGGTGCTGATTGAACCTGAGTTTGGCATCAGCCGCAATGCGCTATATGAAGCGATGAAAAGTGAAGGCATTTTAACCCGTCGCTACTTCTACCCTTTAATTAGCTCCTTCAGTATGTACCGCGGTTTTGCGACCTCGCAAAAAGAGCATTTACCCTGCGCGAACGATATCGCTGAGAAAGTGTTATGCCTGCCGATTTACCCAGGGCTGGAACGGGAAGATCAACAGCGTATTGTGGATATTATCCGCCGTATGGCGCCCCCTGTTGCAAACAATGTCGCCATGATTTCTGCGGGGGGTCTATGACTCGTCCAAAAACGGCGATGATCCTCGATGCCGGATTTGCGTCGCTGCCTTTACAACAGGCGGTTAAAGCGGCGGGTTTTACCACGCTGGTGTGCAGCGGCAAAGCGCAGGATGCGGGGATGAAGTTCGCTGATATCGCGCATGTGCAGAATTACGCTGACGCCGATGCGGTGCTGGCAGTGGCGCGCGAGCAGAAGATTGCGGCGATTTTGCCTGGTGTGACCGATGTCTCTTATCTGACCGGTAGCCGCGTGGCTGCTGAACTCGGACTGGCCGGTTTTGATACTCCGGACGTCAGCGATACGCTATTCCTTAAAGATCGTTTCCGCGCCTGGGCAGAGCTGAAAGGCTATCCGATTCCGCGCGCGGTTAACGAACCGGAAGCGGCGGGTGATTTGCCTTTTCCGCTACTGGTTAAGCCAATTGATGCCTATAGCGGGATCGGTATTACGCTGGTGCGCGAGCCTGGTGCATTGCCGCAGGCGGTTGAACTGGCACGCGGCGCCTCCCGTAATGGCCACTGCGTTATCGAAACCTTCTGTGAAGGCGCGTTATACAGCCATTCGGCATTTATTCGCGGCGGTGAGATTGTCTGTGAATTTTTTGTCGATGAATATTGCACCGTTTATCCCTGGCAGGTGAACAGCAGTAGTCTGAGTTTGACGCTCACCGAAGCGATGCGCGATCGCGTCAGCGAATGCATGCAGACGCTGGTGCGGGAATTGCAACTCGTTGATGGCTTACTGCATACCCAGTTCATTGCCAATGAATACGATTTTTGGCTGATTGAATTAACCCGCCGTTGCCCAGGCGATCTCTATTCACGTTTGATTGAATTGTCCACTGGCGAAAACTATTCCGCCGGATTTGTCACTCCCTTTATTGGTCGCGAAACTGCATTCAGCGCGCGTCGCCCCGCGCATCAGCGAGCCATCGCCCGGCATACCATTTCCAGCGATGCTGAAAGTCACTTTGTCGGCTATCGTTTTGCCCCGATTGCGGCACGAATTATTGAAACTATCCCGCTGAAGTTACTTGGCGATCCTCTGCTGCCCGCGCCGCGCGACAGGGCGGGGCTGGTTTTTGCCGAGTTTGAGGATTTCGCCGAACTGGCGCGATTGACGCCACAGCTCAAAAACTATTTTTCTTTTAAAACGATTTAAGGACTGGATTATGGCCAAGCCTTTGCGCCTTGCATTCATCGGTGGTGGTATCAATTCCGCCATCGGCATGACACATAAAATCGCCAGCCAGATGGACGGGCACTTCCAGTTGACGGCGGGGTGTTTCAGCCGTGATGAAAGCATCAATCAGCAAACCGGTGCGGCCTGGGGACTGGAGAAGCGCGCGATTTATCAGGATGCGCTATTGATGCTGGAAAAAGAGCATCAACGCCTTGATGCGGTGGTGGTGCTGACGCCGACGCCTGCGCATCGCGACATTCTGCTGGCCTGCCTGGAGTACCCGTTACCGATCATTTGCGAGAAGGCGATGGTAGCGACGGTGGATGATGCGCAAGAGATCCAGCAGCGGGTTGATGAAGTTAACAGCCCGCTGTATGTGACATTCAACTATACCGGCTATCCGATGGTGCGCGAACTACGCCAGCGCCTGTTGAGCGGCGGGCTTGGACGAGTTCAGCAGGTGATGGTCGAAATGCCGCAGGAAGGTTTTAGCCGTTGCCGCAATGATGGCAGTGTGACGTTACCGCAACTCTGGCGTCGAGTGGACGGCGAAATCCCGACGGTATCGCTGGATCTCGGGGTTCATGTGCACCAATTGGTAGAGTTTATCACCGACAAACAGGCGCTGGATGTTTACGCTGTCAACAGCACGTTTGCGCGAGTGCCGAACGTGGTAGACACCGTCAATATCATCTCGCGTTATAGCGACGATATGGTGTGTAACTACTGGTACGGTAAAGCCGCGCTTGGTTTCCGCAACGGTTTGCGGATCCGCATTTATGGTACGGAAGGCAGCGCCGAATGGTTGCAGATGGAGCCGGAGTATCTGCGCCTCGCTGATATTCACGGTAATGTGCGTATTGTCGATCGTACTGCGGGTGATAACACCATCGCCAATCTGGATCGTTACTGCCGCTTTAAAGCTGGTCATCCTGCAGGTTTTATTGAAGCTTTTGCCAACTACTACTGCGATATCGCCGCCGCTTTGCGTGGCGAAGCAAACAGCTATGCGATTGGCTCTGCCACCGCATTACAGGGATTGTCATTCCTGGAAAGCGCGAACAGAAGTGCGATTGCGCAACAAAAAATAGTGTTGTGATTGCCCCCCCTATAATATGTTTTGACCGAGTCTCTGAGGTAACTATGTCTATTCTTGAAAAAATTTGCGAATCCAAAAACCATTTTATCGATACTATCGCGGAAATGCAGCAGAATGGCCGCCCGTTGGTATTGTGCGGTGCCGGTAATCTGGGTCAGAAAACGTGGGAATTTTTGACCAGTAGAGGTGTGAAAGTCGACTATGTTGCGGTAAATGAGAAGTACTTTACCGAATGTGCTGTTTTTTATGGTTATAATATCATCAATTTAGACCGCATGACGGAAAGAGATGAGACCTATAATTACATTCTGGCAATTCAGTATGTCAGTGAAGAATTAGAAGCTATGCTGCGTAAGAATGCAGAAAGTATTTTGATTTTTGATCAATCATTTATTGGTGTTAATACCGATACACTTTATTCCCTTGAATTTTGTCAGGAAAACGAACCGCTGCTGACTGAGTTCTATAATTCTCTTGGCGACGAGAAATCTAAAGAAACGTTAGTTGCTTTTATCAACCAGCGCATTTGCGCACGTAGTTCATACTATGGCAAATATTTCGATCCTAACCATTATTTGGCAGAAGATTTAGTACGCCTACAAGATGATGAAGTGTACGTTGATTGTGGCGCCTATGACGGTGACAGCGTACTTGCTTTTCTGAAGGCAGCAGAGAAGCAGGGGGTTAAAAAACCAGCGAAAATTCTGGCCTTTGAGCCTGAAGAAAAGAATTTTGAATTGCTGAAAAATGCCAATATTGGCGATGTAAAATTGACCGCAATCAATAAAGGTGTATGGTCGGAAAATACGACATTGCGTTTCGAGTCTGGAATGGATGTATCCTCCCGTTTGAGTGAAGGGGAAGGCAATACTTCAATCGATGTCATCAGCATTGATAGTGCGCTTGAAGGCAGCAACCATGCGACCTTTATTAAGATGGATATTGAGGGTGCGGAACTGGAGGCCTTGAAAGGAGCGCAACAAACTATTCGTGCATCGTTGCCTGTGTTGACGATCAGCCTTTATCATAAGCCTGAAGATCTGATCACGATCCCGCAATATATCCGCGAACTTTCAGATGATTATCGTTTTTACCTGCGCGGACACCATCCGGCGCTGGCTTTCGAGCTAGTATTATATGCATTACCGTCGAAACGTGTGGTGTTATAAAGGCAAATAACCCCCCATTTCACCCACTATTCATCCGATTAAAACCACTCCAGAATCGGATAATCATGCCGATAACTCAATTAACGCAGGGCTGTTTATCGTGAATTCACTCTATACCGCTGAAGGTGTAATGGATAAACACTCGCTGTGGCAGCGTTATGTACCTCTTGTGCGTCACGAAGCATTGCGCCTACAGGTGCGATTGCCGGCGAGTGTGGAACTGGACGACCTGCTACAGGCGGGCGGTATTGGTCTACTGAATGCTGTAGACCGATACGACGCTCTGCAAGGAACGGCATTTACCACTTACGCAGTGCAGCGTATTCGTGGGGCGATGCTGGACGAATTGCGCAGCCGCGATTGGGTGCCGCGCAGCGTCCGGCGTAATGCCCGCGAAGTGGCGCAGGCCATGGGGCAACTGGAGCAAGAACTGGGGCGTAACGCGACGGAAACAGAAGTGTCGCAACGCCTTGGGATTCCTGTCGAGGAATACCGTCAGATGCTGCTCGATACCAACAATAGCCAGCTTTTCTCCTATGATGAATGGCGGGAAGAGCACGGCGACAGTATCGAGCTGGTGACTGACGATCATCAACAGGAAAACCCGTTATTCCAGCTAATGGAAAGTAATTTGCGTCACCGGGTGATGGAAGCCATTGAATCTCTCCCGGATCGCGAACAACTTGTCCTGACGCTGTACTACCAGGAAGAGCTTAATCTCAAAGAGATTGGCGCTGTTCTTGAAGTAGGAGAATCGCGGGTAAGCCAGCTCCATAGTCAGGCTATTAAGCGCTTACGCACCAAGCTGGGTAAGTTATAGGTTGGTGATCCTGCATCGCCCCTGGTAAATGCCGAACAACGCATTGACAACCAGGAGTTATCATGACGGTGCAGCAACCTAAAAGACGGCCTCTAAGCCGCTACCTTAAAGACTTTAAACACAGCCAGACGCATTGTGCTCATTGCCATAAGTTGCTCGACCGCATCACACTGGTCCGCCGGGGCGAAATCGTAAACAAAATTGCGATTTCCCGGCTGGATATGCTGTTGGATGAAGCGGCCTGGCAACAAGAGCAAAAAGAGTGGGTTGCACTTTGTCGTTTCTGCGGAGATTTGCACTGCAAAGAGCAGAGCGATTTCTTCGATATCATCGGGTTCAAACAATATCTCTTCGAACAGACTGAGATGAGCCACGGTACGGTGCGCGAGTATGTCGTGCGCCTGCGCCGACTTGGCAATCATCTGAGCGAGCTAAACATCTCCCGTGATTTGCTAAATGAAGGGTTCCTCGACGAAAATCTGGAGCCATGGTTACCCGCGACCAGCACCAATAACTATCGGATTGCTTTGCGCAAATATGCTCAGTTTAAGACGCAGATGCGTTTTACGCCGATGCAAAAAATGGCTGTCGGCGCGAGATCTGATATATATTAAAAAAGAATAACATGCAGTGAGTCATTGCTTGTGATTCTGTTTTTTCCAGGCAATGCACCGTTGCAGCCAATTCTTTTATCGGGGTAACTATGAAACTAGCACTTCTGGGACGTCGGGCGCTGATGGCCGTTATGGCCGTCACGCTGGTGGCTGGGGTAAGCGCGAAAACATTCGCTGCGGAAAACCTGCTGAATAAAGTCAAAGAGCGCGGCACGCTGCTCGTCGGTCTGGAAGGCACGTATCCGCCGTTCAGTTTCCAGGGAAATGACGGCAAGCTGACTGGTTTTGAAGTGGAGTTCGCCGATGCGTTAGCGAAGCATTTGGGTGTGAAAGCCGTTCTGAAGCCGACGAAATGGGACGGTATGCTGGCCTCGCTGGACTCGAAACGCATCGATGTGGTGATCAACCAGGTGACCATCTCTGATGAACGCAAGAAAAAATATGATTTCTCCACGCCCTATACCATCTCTGGTATCCAGGCGCTGGTGAAAAAAGGCAATGAAGCTGGCATTAAATCCGCTGCCGATCTGAAAGGGAAAAAAGTCGGCGTTGGCTTGGGCACTAACTACGAAGAATGGTTGCGCCAGAACGTCCAGGGCGTCGATATTCGCACCTATGACGATGATCCGACAAAATACCAGGATCTGCGTGTTGGTCGCATCGATGCGATTCTGGTGGATCGCCTTGCGGCTCTGGATCTGGTGAAAAAAACCAAAGATACCTTGGCAGTAGCCGGTGATGCGTTCTCGCGCCAAGAATCCGGCGTGGCGCTACGTAAGGGTAATGAAGATCTGTTGCAGGCGATTGATGTGGCAATCGCCGATATGCAAAAAGATGGCACGATGAAATCGCTGTCGGAAAAGTGGTTTGGAACAGATGTGACGAAGTGATCGTTCCTCGTTAAAAAAGGCGCTTGAAAAAGCGCCTTTTTTATTTCATCTCTGTAAATGTGCATAATAAAAACAATACACAACGTTATTCGGTCTTCGGAGGTTTTATGTCTTTGCACAACCTGACCCGCTTTCCGCGTCTTGAATTTATTGGCGCACCGACTCCGCTGGAGTACCTGCCGCGACTGTCTGATTACCTTGGGCGCGAGATTTTCATCAAACGTGATGATGTGACGCCGATTGCGATGGGTGGCAACAAGCTGCGCAAACTGGAGTTTCTTGCTGCTGATGCGCTACGCGAAGGCGCGGACACGCTGATCACCGCAGGCGCGATTCAGTCTAACCATGTTCGCCAGACCGCTGCAGTGGCGGCGAAACTGGGTTTGCACTGCGTTGCGCTACTGGAAAACCCCATCGGTACGACGGCGGAAAACTATCTCAGCAATGGCAACCGCTTGCTGCTGGATCTGTTCAATGCGCAAATTGAAATGTGCGATGCGTTGACCGATCCGGTTGCGCAACTGGACGCGCTCGCTACACGAGTCGAGGCGCAGGGCTTTCGCCCGTATGTGATTCCGGTCGGAGGTTCTAATGCGCTGGGCGCCATGGGCTACGTTGAGAGCGCGCTGGAAATTGCCCTGCAGTGCGAAGGCGCGGTTGCGCTGTCGTCGGTGGTGGTGGCCTCCGGTAGCGCCGGAACTCATGCCGGACTTGCCGTCGGGCTGGAGCAGTTGCTGCCGGATGTCGAGTTAATTGGCGTTACTGTTTCGCGCAGCGTGGCGGATCAAAAACCCAAAGTTGTGACCTTGCAACAGGCGATCGCCCACGATCTGGAGATAAGCGCGAAAGCCGATATTGTGCTGTGGGATGACTACTTTGCACCGGGTTATGGCATGCCAAATGAAGAGGGAATGGAAGCTGTGAAGTTGCTGGCGCGTCTGGAAGGGATTTTGCTCGATCCTGTCTATACCGGTAAGGCGATGGCGGGTTTGCTCGATGGCATTGAGCAGAAACGTTTTAGAGACGATGGCCCGATCCTTTTCGTCCATACCGGCGGCGCGCCAGCGCTCTTCGCCTACTATCCGCATATCTGACCCGCAGGCAGCATACTGATGCAAGAGAGCTTACAGCTAGTTATCGATTCTACCCCTTATCTGCTCAAGGGTGCCGTATTCACACTGCAATTGAGTATTGGCGGCATGTTTTTTGGTTTGCTGCTGGGCTTTGTGCTGGCGTTGATGCGAATGTCGCCGCTGCTGCCGGTACGCTGGCTGGCGCGCTTTTATATCTCGATTTTTCGCGGTACGCCGCTGATCGCTCAGCTTTTTATGATCTATTACGGTCTGCCGCAGTTTGGCATAGAGCTGGATCCCATCCCTTCGGCGATGATTGGTCTTTCGCTTAACACTGCAGCTTATGCAGCGGAAACCTTGCGAGCAGCCATCTCTTCTATCGATAAGGGGCAATGGGAAGCGGCCGCCAGTATTGGCATGACGTCCTGGCAAACGCTACGCCGCGCGATCCTTCCGCAGGCCGCTCGCGTGGCGCTACCGCCGTTGAGTAATAGTTTTATCAGCCTGGTCAAAGATACTTCGCTGGCCGCAACCATTCAGGTGCCGGAGTTGTTCCGTCAGGCGCAACTGATCACATCTCGCACACTGGAAGTGTTCACCATGTATCTGGCGGCATCGCTGATCTACTGGGTTATGGCGACCGTGCTTTCCACGTTGCAGAACTATTTTGAAAACCAGCTTAACCGTCAGGAGCGTGATGTAAAATGAGTGCTATAGACGTTAAAAATCTGGTGAAAAAATTCCACGGACAGACCGTCCTGCACGGTATCGATCTGGAGGTACAGGAAGGGGAAGTGGTGGCGATTATCGGCCCTAGCGGGTCCGGTAAAACCACCTTGCTGCGCAGTATTAATCTGCTGGAACAGCCGGAAAGCGGGATGATCCGCGTGGGGGGTATCACCATTGATACCTCACGATCACCTGGCGAGCAGAAAAAGGCTATCCGCCAGTTGCGTCAGCATGTCGGATTTGTGTTCCAGAACTTCAATCTGTTTCCTCACCGGACGGTGCTGGAGAACATTATTGAAGGGCCAGTGATTGTGAAGGGCGAAGCTAAAAAAGAGGCTTGCGCGCGGGCGCGTCAGTTGCTGGAGAAAGTGGGGTTGAAGGGGAAAGAGGAGAGTTTTCCACGTCGTTTGTCAGGCGGTCAGCAGCAGCGCGTCGCGATTGCTCGCGCATTGGCGATGCGTCCTGATGTTATCCTTTTTGACGAGCCAACTTCCGCGCTCGATCCTGAACTGGTTGGCGAAGTGCTGAATACTATTCGTCAACTGGCGCAGGAGAAACGCACCATGGTGATTGTGACCCACGAGATGAGTTTTGCCCGCGATGTGGCAGACAGGGCGATTTTTATGGATCAGGGGCGTATTGTGGAGCAAGGGCCGGCGAAGCTGCTGTTTTCCCAGCCACAACAACCACGCACCCGGCAGTTTCTGGAAAAATTCCTGAGGCAATAAACACGGCGCGATTCCGCTTGCCTGTTTGCTGAATCGCGTTGATTTACCCTAACCTAAATTTTGCGGGTGGAATTAATAGCATGCCGATGATGCGGCTATTTTTCGTGTATATCCCTGTAATTATCCAATAGCCACGCAGTTTTTCCTGTGGGTTGCCAGCGTTAAATCCGTCAGCCTCTGCAACTTATTTCCATATTAGCCGATATTTTATATTCATAATTAAGCTTTATGTGTTAGCTTAATGTATACATAATAATGATTATTAAAAGCAGGGGTATTACCGGTCGGTATGCAGGATAAAGAATTTTTTACCTGGCGGCGCGAAATGATGTCGTGCTTCCAGGAGATGACAGCGGCTAAGGACGTTTATACAGAGTTACAGCGGCAAACACAGTTGCTGGAGTTTGATTACTTCGCACTTTGCATTCGCCACCCAGTGCCATTTACGCGGCCCAGGATTAGCGTTGAAACGACGTATCCGCAGACCTGGATGCAGCATTATCAGGCGGAGAATTACTTTGCCATTGATCCGGTGCTTAAAGCGGAAAATTTCATTCAAGGACATTTGCCCTGGAATGACAAGCTCTTCAAGGATGCGATGGTATTGTGGGATGCTGCACGGGATCATGGTCTGCGAAAAGGGATCTCACAATGCCTGATGCTGCCTAATCATGCGCTGGGTTTCCTCTCGGTTTCGCGTAGCAGCCTGCTTGGCAAAATGATGTCTGAAGATGAGATTGAACTGCGGTTGCAGACGCTGGTGCAGCTCAGCCTGCTGGCGTTGACGCGACTGGAAGATCAGATGGTGTTGACACCGGAAATGCGCTTCAGTAAGCGTGAGCGCGAGATCCTTAAATGGACGGCGGAAGGCAAGACTTCGGCGGAAATCGCCATGATTTTGTCGATCTCTGAGAATACCGTCAATTTTCATCAGAAGAATATGCAGAAGAAATTCAATGCGCCGAATAAAACACAGATTGCCTGTTATGCTGCGGCGACCGGAATGATTTGATTATTCACTGCGACGGCTCAGAAATCAGCCGGCTGTCAGGTAACCAGACAGCCGGTTTTTTATTACTGGCGGTAAGCTTGTTTAATTTGCTTAACAGTGCTGGAAAATACCGCTGCCTGAGCTTCATTTTCCATTTGTTCAATTTGCTTTTCCATTTTAATGATGACGCGGCCCGCATCTGCCTGGCCCATTGCTTGCAGCATCAGCGTCAACAATGATTTCAGGCAAGATACTTCCTGCGCCAAATCCTTTGCATTTTCAGCAGTGGAAAAATCAGGTGTGCTCAATTTATTTTCCTCGGTATGTAGCCGCGCCGTTGCGCGACGATCACTGTTAAAGCGGCGGAGTATACCACAATCCGGCCAAAAGAATGCAGTGGTTGTTTTTTGATCGTTATTGTCTGGTTTGTTAGATTAAACTTACTGTAATAAATATCAGAATTTTCTATTACCTAAGAATATATGTTTAAACGGGGTTCAAACGTGGTTAATTGTTGTTACATATTACTTAGATAATTACTGCGAAAGCAAAAACCTTTTTGGCAACTTTATGGAAAATGCAGTTTAGACTTTCTTGCGCAACGCCTTGAGAACATGCAAACACTTTCCACATCTTGTACAGCTTAATTTCCAGAAATGAGAACAAAATCGAAAAGTGCGGGTTATTTTACCTTTCATTATTGGATGAAAACCCGTTAATATACGTTTAATTAGCTTTCAGCTGCGTTATCCCTTTTTTCGGAGATACTCCATTGATCAACGTACTACTTGTTGATGATCATGAACTGGTGCGCGCAGGGATACGACGCATTCTTGAAGACGTTAAAGGCATAAAGGTCACGGGTGAAGTCAACTGCGGTGAAGATGCTATCAAATGGTGTCGGGCCAATTCCGTTGATGTCGTCTTGATGGATATGAGTATGCCCGGAATCGGTGGCCTTGAAGCCACGCGTAAAATTGCGCGTGCTAACGTCGACGCCAAAGTCATTATGCTTACCGTTCACACGGAAAACCCTCTGCCAGCGAAAGTCATGCAGGCGGGTGCTGCCGGTTATCTGAGTAAAGGTGCCGCGCCACAGGAAGTGGTGAATGCGATTCGCTCTGTGCATTCCGGACAGCGCTACATCGCCTCTGATATTGCTCAGCAAATGGCACTCAGCCAGATTGAACCTGAAAAAACAGATTCGCCGTTTGCCTGTTTGTCTGAACGAGAATTGCAGATTATGCTGATGATCACGAAAGGTCAGAAGGTGAATGAGATTTCTGAACAACTCCATCTGAGCCCCAAAACGGTGAATAGCTATCGCTACCGGATGTTCAGTAAATTGAACATTCACGGTGATGTCGAATTGACGCACCTCGCCATTCGCCATGGTCTGTGTAATGCGGAGACGTTGTTAAGTCAGTGAATGAAGTTTTTGATTCAAAAGCCTTCCTCAAAACGGTGACCAGCAAACCCGGCGTGTATCGTATGTATGACGCTGGAGATACCGTTATCTATGTTGGTAAAGCGAAAGATCTTAAAAAACGCCTTTCCAGCTATTTCCGCAGCAATCTTGCCTCCCGAAAAACCGAAGCACTGGTCGCTCAAATCCAACAGATTGATGTGACGGTGACGCATACCGAAACTGAGGCGCTGCTGCTGGAGCATAACTACATCAAGCTTTATCAGCCTCGCTATAACGTCTTGTTGCGGGATGATAAATCTTATCCGTTGATTTTTCTCAGCGGCGATACGCATCCTCGACTGTCGATGCACCGGGGTGCGAAACATGCAAAAGGGGAGTATTTCGGCCCGTTTCCTAACGGCTATGCCGTGCGCGAGACGCTGGCGCTGCTGCAGAAAATATTCCCCGTCCGCCAGTGTGAGAATAGCGTTTATCGCAACCGCTCCCGCCCGTGCCTGCAATACCAGATTGGTCGCTGCCTTGGGCCGTGTGTCGCGGGCCTGGTCAGTGAAGAAGAGTATGCGCAGCAAGTTGAGTATGTTCGCTTGTTTCTTGCCGGGAAAGACGATCAGGTGTTGACGCAACTTATCGCCCGCATGGAGAAGGCCAGCCAGGCGCTGGAATTCGAAGAAGCCGCACGCGTGCGCGACCAGATTCAGGCGGTACGGCGGGTCACGGAAAAACAGTTTGTCTCTAACACCGGCGACGATCTTGATGTTATCGGCGTGGCGTTTGATGCTGGCATGGCCTGCGTACACGTGCTGTTTATTCGCCAGGGGAAAGTCCTCGGTAGCCGCAGTTACTTTCCCAAAGTGCCTGGCGGTACGGCGTTGGGTGAAGTGGTGGAAACGTTTGTCGGTCAGTTTTATTTGCAGGGCAGCCAGATGCGAACTCTGCCTGGCGAAATCCTGCTGGATTTCAATCTCAGTGATAAAACGCTGTTGGCCGATTCACTCTCTGAGCTGGCTGGCCGCCGGGTTAATGTACAGACTAAACCGCGCGGCGATCGCGCGCGCTATCTGAAGCTGGCGCGCACAAATGCTGCCACGGCACTTAGCACCAGGCTTTCGCAGCAATCGACCGTTCACCAGCGTCTGGCCGCGCTGGCCAGCGTGTTGCAACTGCCGGAAGTAAAACGGATGGAGTGCTTTGATATTAGCCATACGATGGGCGAACAAACAGTTGCGTCATGTGTGGTTTTTGATACCAATGGGCCATTACGCCCGGAGTACCGCCGCTATAACATCACCGGTATTACTCCCGGCGATGACTATGCGGCAATGAATCAGGTCCTTAGTCGCCGTTATGGCAAAGCGATTGAGGAAAGCAAAATTCCTGACGTGATCCTTATTGACGGTGGCAAAGGGCAACTGGGTCAGGCGAAGGCGGTTTTTGCCGAGCTAGATGTTCCGTGGAATAAGCACAAGCCGTTGCTGCTGGGCGTTGCGAAAGGCGCCGATCGCAAAGCTGGGCTTGAAACGCTGTTCTTTGAGCCGGAAGGTGAGGGGTTTAGTCTGCCACCGGACTCTCCGGCACTGCATGTTATCCAGCATATCCGCGATGAATCGCACGACCATGCGATCAGTGGTCACCGGAAAAAACGCGCCAAAGTGAAGAACACCAGTTCGCTGGAAACGATCGAAGGCGTGGGGCCAAAGCGTCGCCAAATGCTGTTGAAATATATGGGTGGATTGCAGGGATTGATCAATGCCAGTGTTGATGAAATATCAAAAGTGCCGGGAATCTCGCAAAGCCTGGCAGAAAAGATCTTCTACTCGTTGAAACATTAGGGGCTCTGTAGCACCATAGAGCGAAAATTTACGGACAACAGACAGTTAACGCCACTATGCGATTAAATATTCCTACGCTGCTTACCCTTTTTCGCGTCATCCTGATCCCTTTTTTCGTGCTGGCGTTTTATCTTCCTTTTTACTGGTCACCATTCGTTTGTGCGCTCATTTTTTGTGTCGCGGCGATAACCGACTGGTTTGACGGCTACTTGGCGCGCCGCTGGAATCAGAGCACCCGTTTTGGCGCCTTCCTCGATCCGGTTGCCGATAAAGTGCTGGTCGCCATCGCGATGGTGCTGGTGGCTGAGCATTATCATACCTGGTGGGTAACACTGCCTGCGGCTACCATGATCGCCCGTGAGATCATTATTTCCGCGCTGCGTGAGTGGATGGCGGAGATGGGGAAACGCAGTCGCGTAGCGGTATCCTGGATCGGTAAAGTGAAAACCACTGCACAAATGATGGCGTTGGTAGGGCTGCTGTGGCGTCCAAATATCTGGGTTGAATATGCAGGCATTGCGTTGTTCTTCGTTGCTGCCGGGCTGACACTGTGGTCAATGCTGCAATATCTGAATGCAGCACGTGGCGATCTGCTTGAGCCTTGATCGTATCGTCGTAATTTTCAGCAAACGATCCGGGTTTTGAAAAATATCGTTGACTCAGTGCGTCAGGTAAGTAGAATGCAACGCATCGGAAGGCAGCATGGCTTGCCAGAAGATAGAAAAATCAAGTGATTAGAAAAAAACTTGATAATGCGGGAATAGCTCAGTTGGTAGAGCACGACCTTGCCAAGGTCGGGGTCGCGAGTTCGAGTCTCGTTTCCCGCTCCAATTAAGACATCGGCTTACAAAGCGGGTGTTGGCTGAAAAGTATCCAGATTCACGGCGCGTTAGCAAAGCGGTTATGTAGCGGATTGCAAATCCGTCTAGTCCGGTTCGACTCCGGAACGCGCCTCCAATTTCTTCCCGAGCCCGGATGGTGGAATCGGTAGACACAAGGGATTTAAAATCCCTCGGCGTTCGCGCTGTGCGGGTTCAAGTCCCGCTCCGGGTACCATGGGAAAACAAGAATAAAATCAATGATAAGCAGTGTCGTGTAAACCACCGAAAGGTGGTTTTTTTATTGTCTTTTTTCGCCATTCGCCATTCTTTCGCCATTCGACTTCGCCATATGAAGAGGGCATTACTGCCCTCTAACTACCGGAACTATTGAAACTTTACGGTTATATTTCGCTGTCTGAGATACGTTTTTATTGCCTGAAACTTCCTGTTTTTCATTTAGCGTCCCTTTCAGATCCGATATCCCTTTAGCCTTCAGATCGTGAAAAGTAAATTGAAAATCAAGATCCGGATATTTCGCCATAGCTACTTTCTTTGCCTTCATTATTGAAACACTAAACGAACGAATGAAACACGCCTGATCCATTCCTGTTTATGCCGCCTGATTTGGCGGCATTCCCGTAGGAACAGCAGGCATCTATTGCCGCCGCGCTGGAGCTGGAATCCGAACCGCTGAATGTGATCGTCCGGGTGGTTGCTTACCGTGACATGATGCTCAGGCAGCGTATTAATGGTGGTGGGCAGCGTGCATGTTAAGCCATACCGTATCGTCCGATCTTGATAATCTTGTCGGCAACTTGGATATTAAGCGACGTGATTTACAGCACCGGTGAAAATATTCGAAGCGTTATTGCATCAGGGCTTCTGAAATAAGGTCTGTGACCATTTTGATATCATTAACTGCACAAAAAACGTACTGATCTTCTCGCGCGTTTTTTCAGTCTTATCCTACTTCAGGCAGCAAACCGGCGACGATTAAAAACTGAATGGCGATAACCGCAATGCCACAGGCGAAAATCAGGCACAGTATGGGTTTGCCGCCGGGAACACGATAAGTATGTTGCGAATTATGTTTCCGGCTTTGCCAGGCCAGCATTGACGGTAACAGAAGTGCCAGCACGGAAAGCGCGACACCGGCATAGCCGAGCGCCATCACAAATCCGCGCGGATAAAACAGCGCAAAGGCCAGCGGCGGCAGGAACGTGATTATTCCGCTTTGCAGGCGTCCGGCAGCGTTGTTACGCCGCTGGAAAAGATCCGCGAGATAATCAAATAATCCCAGCGATACGCCGAGGAAAGAGGTCGCCAGCGCCAGATCGGCAAACAGGTGAACGGCCAGTTCCACATGCGGCGAGGCCACCACTTCGCGCAAAGCTTGCAGCAACCCGTTTAATCCTGCTTGGCTGGCCAGTAGCCCCATAAACATTGATGAATCAATACTGCCGAGTGTTGTAAGCTGCCAGAAAATATAGGCCACCAGCGGAATGGCGCTGCCGGTGATAAATATCTTGCGCAACTTGCGGATATCGCCGCCCATGTAACTAACAATGCTCGGTACGCTACCGTGAAAACCAAACGAGGTGAAGATCACCGGAATTGCCGACAGCGCCAGTCCTTTTTCCAGCGGCATGGTCAGCAAATTCGTCTGGTGAACATGCGGCATTAACAGCGCCAGCATCACCACGAGGAAGAGGAGCTTGGCGCTGAAAAGAAAGCGGTTAAACAGATCGACAAGCGAAGTACCTGCGCATACGACACCACCAGCAATAATAGTGAACAGCAGCACACCGGCGACGGGCGAAAGCGCAACGTTAAACCACTGGCTGATACTGGACGCCAGCAACTCTCCTGCGCCGCTGATGTACGCTGCGGTCAGCGCGTACATTAAAAACATCATACTGAAACCTGTGATCCACTGCCCATAGCGACCAAGATAACGCCTTGCCAGCGATCCCAGACCGGTATCGGCGGGAACATGCTGATAAACCTCCAGCAAGAGCAGGGCGGTGTAACACATCACTGCCCACAGCGCGATAAGTAACACGAAAGTGGTGGCAAACCCAACGCCAGCTGCTGCCAGCGGCATTGCCAACATTCCTGCGCCGATCGTGGTGCCAGCGACGATAAAAACACTCCCTAATGTTCTATTTTTCACGCTTTCCTCTGCAATAAAACACACTACCAGCCCAAACTGCGGCGCAGATTAAGATAATTCAGTAGCTTCGTCAAATAGATGTTACATACTTTGTAAGTATATCTTTACGGTAATTTTGGCGGCATCTGCACAACCGGATCGGGCGATATGCCTATTGTGCTGGATGCATGTAAACCTGTCTTAACGCAACACCTTCAGGAAATGTTGTGTTTATGATGCATCTTTTTCGGGGAGGATTTATGGCATCAATACATGGTCACGAAGTACTGAATATGATGATTGCATCAGGCGAACATTACACCACGGAGAGCCTTGCGGAGGCCATTAACGCGCGCTTCGGGGAAACGGCACGTTTTCATACTTGCTCAGCAGAGGGAATGACGGCGGCGGAACTGGTGACATTTTTAGCGGCGCACGGAAAATTCATTCCGGCTGAAGAGGGTTTTTCCACTCACGAAAGTAAAATCTGCCGACATTAATAAAAACGGCGGTAAAGAGTAGTATTTACCGCCTGAGTAATTAGAGCCTATCCCATTAGGCTCTTAGTTCTGCGTATCCAGCGTCGCCAGTTCTTTATCGATGAAATACAAACCTTCACCGCTTTTACCTGCCAGCGTTAATTTATCGATAACCGACTTAAACAATTTCTCTTCTTCGTGCTGTTCGGCAACATACCATTGCAGAAAATTAAAGGTTGGATAATCCTGAGAGGTCATGGCAACGTGCGCCAGTTCATTAATTTTCTGCGTGATCAGTTGCTCATGTTCGTAAGTGGCGCGAAACAGTACATCCAGAGAAGCATAATCGGCAACCAGCGATTCGATACTATTGATGCGCGGCAGGTTGCCGGTATCCGTCAGATAGTCAAACAGACGCTGCATATGCGTCATCTCTTCCTGCGCGTGGCGGCGCAGGAAAGCCGCAGCGCCTTCAAAACTGTGGTAGCTGCACCATGCGCTCATCTGTTGATAAAGCAGGGAAGAAAATAGTTCCAGATTCATTTGTTCATTTAGTTTTTCAACCATCTCTGCTTTTAACATGGCATAGCTCCGGAAAATATAAATATAGAATGGCGGCCACTATAATTTCTTATTTAATTATTTGCAAAAGGTTAAATGAAAAATTATTTATTAAATAATTGAATGAGAATAACACGCATTGTTGTAGTTAATTAAATAAATGAGAATTGTTTTGATTATTAATAAACGAGTGGGCCAGCATGATTGCTGGCCAGGAAATTACCAACTGCCAGTGGTATGGGAAAAGGCCATGCCGCGGCACTGATATTGAATAGTAACTTTTGTATTCATGCAAACCGAACCGCTGATCAGGCTGCATGTTTCGATCGGTTGGCCGAAAGGCACTGCCGTAGCATAACCCATTTGTTGGCACTGCTTGTTAGCCGTTCCTTGTGCGGTGTATTGGTCGTAATTAGCGGTTTGCATCATCGACTGGTTATAGCTCAGACGCACCAGTCCACTGGTGGTATCGACACTGCTGACTTGCACTTCTTTGGTGAGAGTACAGCCAGCAAGCAGGAGCAGCGAAGCGGTAACAAAAATTTTCTTCATGAAATCACTCTGATTCATTTTGGCATGTTCTCATCTTAACGTGCGGATCTGAGGGCAATCGGCAGAATAACCCGTGGAACTGACGCTACTAATCGCGACGGCTAAACGGCGAGGGATTGATGCAAAACTGTGAACCTGCTTTTGATTTTTAAAACGAAATTTCATTAAATTTGAAAGTATGTTTGTCAGGTAGTATGGTTTATCCAACCTTTGCTATCTGAAGCATGTTCACAGGAGATCAAAAATGAAAATTGCACTGATGATGGAAAACAGTCAGGCGGCTAAAAACGCCATCATTCTGAAAGAACTGAAAGCCGTTGCCGATGAAAAAGATTTCCCGGTGTTTAACGTCGGTATGTGCGACGAGAATGACCATCATCTGACTTACATCCACCTGGGCATTATGGCGAGTATTCTGCTTAACGCGAAAGCCGTGGATTTTATCGTAACTGGCTGCGGTACCGGGCAGGGCGCGCTGATGTCGCTGAACATTCATCCAGGTGTGGTGTGCGGCTACTGTATTGATCCCGCGGATGCGTTCCTGTTTGCCCAGATCAACAACGGTAATGCGTTATCGCTGCCGTTTGCGAAAGGTTTTGGTTGGGGCGCGGAACTGAACGTGCGCTTTATTTTTGAGAAAGCCTTTACCGGCCGTAAAGGAGAAGGTTATCCGCCGGAGCGTAAAGAACCGCAGGTACGCAATGCAGGGATCCTGAACCAGGTAAAAGCCGCGGTGGTTAAAGACAATTACCTCGATTCCCTGCGCGCCATTGACCGTGAACTGGTTAAAACGGCCGTCTCCGGCGAACGCTTCCAGCAGTGCTTCTTTGAGCACTGCCAGAACAAAGAGATTGAAGCCTTCGTTCGCGAAGTGTTGGCCTGATAAAAGCCCGCCGTAGCTGGCCTGGCTGCGGCGGTCCCTTTACGCTTTTTTCTTCTGCGATACTGCGCTACCGGCATCTCTGATCAGGCGCAATGTATCAAACATTCCAGCCAGGCAAATCAGCGCGATAAACACAAACGCCAGCCGGAAACTGATCCCTTCAATGCCAGTGATATGCAGCCACTCACTGATATGTTCACCAATACGAATACCAATCGCACCAAGCGTGATACCCAGGCCGACAGCCAGTTGTGTAGCGGTACTGAATAGTGTATTGGCATAACTCATTTGTGGTGACTGGACATCGGTAAAGGCGAGGGTGTTGACACCGGTAAACTGTACCGAGCGGAAGACGCCACCCAGGAACAGTGCCACAAAGGTGAGCCAGACAGGCGTTGCCGAGATAAGAAAAGCGCAGGCCAGCAACGCCAGCAAAATCGCATAATCCCCAGCGGCACATTGATAAAGAAGATCCAGCGCCAGTCAGCATAATGCGTAATAAACCCCCCCAGCGGTGGGCCGATGATCGGCGCGACCAGCGCGGGCCAGGTTAGCGTGGCGATGGCGGTAATAAGCTGCGTGGTGCGCAGTACGGCGAGACGCCCAACCGGCACCATCAAGGCGCCGCCGACGCCCTGCAAAATACGCATGCTGACGAACATTTCTACGCTGGTCGACAGTCCACACAATATTGAAGCAATAGTGAAGATAGCCAGCGCCAGCGAAAAGACATTGCGTGCACCAAAGCGATCGGCAATCCAGCCGCTGGCCGGGATCAGCACTGCGAGGGTAATTAAATAAGCACTGATACCGATGTTCAGCGCAACGGCTTCGACACCAAACGTTTTTGCCATATCCGGTAGGGCGGTAGCGATTAATGTGCCGTCGATAAACTCCATAAAGAAAGCGCCAGCTACCAGAAGCGCAGCGGGAGAAAGACCTCCTGTCTTCCACAAAAGGGGGCTTCCACGCATTGTGAGTCTGTCATTTGCAAAAATAATTGAGAATACTAAAAAAAATTTAGTGTGCTAAATGCAAGATTTATAATTGAATTTTTAACAAAGCTACTGCATTTTTATTTTTTGAAACGTGATCTCCATCACATGATGATTGATTTTTGT
This sequence comes from Pseudomonadota bacterium, assembly GCA_018261615.1. Lineage (GTDB taxonomy): Bacteria > Pseudomonadota > Gammaproteobacteria > Enterobacterales > Enterobacteriaceae > Kosakonia. The sequence goes on from JAGTSE010000023.1 coordinate 24,239, forward strand.
GATGAGGGTCATATTATGTACGCATTGGAATGTAACACCTGCATAACAAATCGCCGGAGCAAAAAATGAAACTGCGTAAAATTCTGAAGCATATGTTTGAAACCTATTGCAAAACTTTCAAAGATGTACCGCCAGGCGCTATGTTCTGATGATAAAAAAACCTGCTTCAGCAGGTTTTTTTATGCCCGCCGCCCGGCGGCCAGGCCTACTCATACGCACGAATTCCCGCTACTATGGCGCACTTTATTTAAGGAGCGCCTATGTCACAGAATCTCTCCACCGACCAGGAACTGGTATCCGATATCGTTGCCTGTCAGCTCGTCATCAAACAGATCCTCGACGTTATCGACGTCATCGCGCCGGTTGAAGTGCGTGAGAAAATGTCTCATCAGCTTAAGAGTATCGATTTTGCAACCCATCCGGCAGCCACCGACCCGGTTACCCGCCGTGCAATACAGAAAGCTATCGCCTTAATTGAGCTGAAATTTACTCCTCAGGGTGAAGCTCACTAAGAACGATGCCTGGCAGGGATGTGACACAGCGGGAATTATGAAACACGGTTTTGATCAACAATAACCCACTTTAATCAACCCACCTTCAACGTAAGGAGTCGGACATGAAAAAAGTGGCGGTGTTGTTGGCGCCCGGTTTCGAAGAAGCAGAAGCGATTATCACCATTGATATCCTGCGTCGTTTAAATATTGAAGTCGAGACACTGGCCTGCGCGGAGTCCCGCGCAGTGGTCAGTTATCACTCTATTCCGATGGTTGCAGACTGCACGCTGGCTGAGCGTCAGGCAAAGCTGTATGACGCCATCGTATTACCCGGCGGGCCGCAGGGCAGCGTGAATCTGGCTGCCAGCAAAGCGGTGGTGCAATTTATTGAACAGCACGACACAGCTGGCAAGTTAATTTGCCCTCTCTGCTCCGCTGCTGCTCGCGTGCTGGGCGGCAATGGCTTGCTGAAGGGCCGCCGCTATGTCTGCTCCGGCGATCTGTACGAAACTGTCAATGATGGTGAGTATGTCGACGCGCCTGTGGTTGAAGATGGCAACCTGATCAGCGGTAAAGGCCTCGGGTTGGCTTTCGATTTTGCGTTGACGATTGCCGCGCGTTTGCAGGGGGACGAAACTGCGGCGCGGGATCACGCCGATCATATCTACTATAGCTGGTAATTTTTCTGCCCGGATGCGCCCTGCATCCGGGACAAGGATAAGCTGGCTGATGTTATGGATTATCCTGCTTTTACCCTTTCTATTTGTATGACAAAATCGCCAGATTTTATGTTCTATATCGCTGAATTTATGTACGGAATTACTGTAATTCTGCGGTGTGATGCCGCTCTCCTATGGAGAATCAATTTCCCGCTAAAACTACTTCCAGCACAGGTGTCCAGGGATGTGCGGACTCTAATGCCTTGTTTTATTAACTTTTAAATGAATCGGTAGATATTTTCCCCTACATAAAAGAAAGCTAATGCTGGAGTTTACCATGCACAAATTCACTAAAGCGTTGGCGGCCATCGGTCTGGCTGCCGTTATGTCACAATCCGCTATCGCTGAAACGATGAAGCTCGGGTTTCTGGTTAAACAGCCGGAAGAGCCCTGGTTCCAGACTGAATGGAAGTTTGCCGACAAGGCGGGCAAGGATTTGGGTTTTGAAGTAATTAAAATCGCCGTTCCTGATGGTGAAAAAACGCTAAACGCCATTGATAGCCTGGCGGCCAGCGGTGCAAAAGGATTTGTTATTTGTACTCCTGATCCCAAACTTGGCGCGGCGATTGTCGCCAAAGCGCGGGGTTATGACATGAAAGTCATTGCGGTGGACGACCAGTTCGTGAACGCCAAAGGCGAACCTATGACCTCGGTACCGCTGGTAATGATGGCGGCGAGCGAAATCGGCGCACGTCAGGGTGAAGAGCTCTATAAAGAGATGCAAAAACGCGGATGGAATGTGAAAGATACGGGCGTCATGGCGATTACCGCGAACGAGCTGGATACCGCTCGTCGCCGCACGACTGGTTCTATGGACGCGCTGAAAAAAGCTGGTTTCCCGGAAAAACAGATCTACCAGGTGCCAACCAAATCTAACGATATCCCCGGCGCATTTGATGCCGGTAACTCCCTGCTGGTACAGCATCCGGAAGTGAAACACTGGCTGGTGCTCGGCATGAATGACAATACTGTGCTGGGTGGCGTGCGTGCGACAGAAGGTCAGGGCTTTAAAGCGCCGGATGTCATCGGCATTGGTATTAACGGCGTCGATGCGGTAAGTGAGCTGTCGAAAGCACAGGCGACCGGCTTTTTTGGTTCGCTGCTGCCAAGCCCGGACGTGCATGGCTATAAAACCAGCCAACTGCTCTACAACTGGGTCACCAAAGGCGTTGAGCCACCGAAATTTACGGCAGTAACGGACGTGGTGCTGATCACCCGCGAGAACTTCAAAGAAGAGCTGGCGAAAAAAGGACTGTAATTCTCTGTTGATTGTGCTCCCCGCGTCAGGCGGGGAGCCAGATGTACAATGAACTGCTTTACGGAGACGTTATGCAACAGTCTACTCCTTATCTCTCTTTTCGCGGCATCGGCAAGATGTTTCCCGGTGTGAAAGCGCTTAGCGAGATCAGTTTTGATTGTTACGCCGGGCAAATCCACGCCCTGATGGGCGAAAACGGCGCAGGTAAATCGACACTGTTAAAAATCCTCAGCGGTAATTACGCACCAACCACCGGTACGCTGGCAATAAAGGGTGAGGAAGTCACCTTCGCCGATACCACTGCAGCGCTTAATGCCGGGGTGGCGATCATCTACCAGGAACTGCATCTGGTGCCGGAAATGACTGTTGCGGAGAACATCTATCTTGGTCAGCTTCCGCACAAGAGCGGCATTGTGAACCGTTCGCTGCTGAATTACGAAGCCGGTTTACAGCTTAAGCATCTTGGGCTGGATATCGATCCGCAAACGCCGCTGAAATATCTTTCCATTGGTCAGTGGCAAATGGTCGAAATTGCCAAGGCGCTGGCGCGTAACGCCAAAATCATCGCCTTTGATGAACCAACCAGCTCCCTCTCAGCGCGTGAGATCGACAACCTGTTCCGGGTGATCCGCGAGCTACGTAAAGAGGGCCGGGTGATCCTCTATGTCTCCCACCGCATGGAAGAGATTTTTGCGCTCAGCGATGCCATTACCGTCTTTAAAGATGGCCGCTATGTGCGCACCTTTACGGACATGCAACAGGTCAATCATGACCAGCTGGTGCAGGCGATGGTCGGGCGCGAACTGGGGGATATTTATGGCTGGAAACCGCGGGAATACGGTGCAGAACGCCTGCGGCTGGAGCAGGTTAAAGCGCCTGGCGTACGAACGCCAATCTCTTTAAGCGTGCGCAGCGGTGAAATTGTCGGCCTGTTCGGGCTGGTGGGCGCCGGGCGCAGTGAATTAATGAAAGGCTTATTCGGCGGGACGAAAATTACCGAAGGGCAGGTCTTTATCGACGGCGAGTGCGTCAATATCACTAAACCGGCGCATGCCATCCATGCGGGCATGATGTTGTGCCCGGAAGATCGTAAAGCGGAAGGCATTATTCCGGTTCATTCGGTGCAGGAGAACATCAATATCAGCGCACGGCGCAAATACATTCGCGCAGGTTGTCTGATCAATGATGGCTGGGAACGTGAAAACGCCGAACATCATATTCGGGCGCTCAATATCAAAACGCCTGGTGCGGAACAACTGATTATGAATCTCTCCGGCGGCAACCAGCAAAAGGCGATTCTTGGCCGCTGGTTATCGGAAGAGATGAAAGTCATTTTGCTCGACGAGCCGACGCGCGGCATTGATGTCGGGGCGAAACATGAGATCTACAACGTAATTTACGCGCTGGCTTCCCGCGGTGTTGCGGTGCTGTTTGCCTCCAGTGATTTGCCGGAAGTGCTCGGCGTTGCCGATCGCATCGTGGTGATGCGTGAAGGGGAAATCGCCGGTGAATTGCTTCACGGTCAGTGTGATGAACAGCGGGCGCTGAGCCTCGCGATGCCGAAAGTTAGCCAGGCTGTCGCCTGAGTGAGGAGAAAATGATGTCATCTTTAACTACGTCCCGCGCACCGAAGCCCTCGCTCAGTTTTGGGCGAATCTGGGATCAGTTCGGCATGCTGGTGGTGTTTGCCGTGCTGTTTATCGGCTGCGCGTTGTTTGTGCCGAACTTCGCCTCTTTCGTCAATATGAAAGGGCTGGGGCTGGCGATCTCAATGTCCGGCATGGTGGCTTGCGGCATGCTGTTCTGCCTTGCATCCGGGGATTTTGACCTGTCGGTAGCCTCGGTCATCGCCTGCGCCGGGGTAACGACGGCCGTGGTGATTAACATTTCGGAGAGTTTGTGGATTGGCGTATTTGCCGGTTTGCTGCTCGGCGTGGTCAGCGGTTTTATTAATGGCTTCGTGATTGCGCGTTTGAAGATCAATGCCTTGATCACCACGCTTGCCACGATGCAGATCGTCCGTGGGCTGGCGTATATCATTTCCGACGGTAAAGCGGTCGGCATTGAGGATGAACGTTTCTTCACCCTCGGTTACGCCAATTGGTTGGGGTTGCCCGCACCGATTTGGTTGACGGTTGGCTGCCTGATTATTTTTGGCTTCTTGCTGAATAAAACCACATTTGGCCGCAATACGCTGGCGATTGGTGGTAATGAAGAAGCAGCCCGGTTGGCGGGCGTTCCGGTGGTACGCACGAAAATCATCATCTTTGTGCTCTCCGGTCTGGTCTCAGCGGCAGCGGGGATTATTCTTGCTTCGCGCATGACCAGTGGCCAGCCGATGACGTCGATTGGCTATGAGCTGATTGTTATCTCAGCCTGTGTATTGGGTGGTGTATCGCTAAAAGGCGGGATTGGCAAAATATCGTATGTTGTTGCCGGGATCCTGATTCTGGGCACCGTCGAAAACGCCATGAACCTGCTGAACATCTCACCATTCTCACAGTATGTAGTGCGGGGTTTGATCCTGCTGGCGGCGGTGATTTTTGACCGCTACAAACAAAAGGCCAAACGTACCGTCTAAGTCTGAATGCTTAATTTTTAGACATAACCTTATAGCTTATCCTCACACCTTACCAGCCGCTAATCCGGCTGGTAAGTCATGCTTAAAATGGCGAGCAGCGTCACACTGTCTATACTTACATGGCTAATGATAATGAGATGTTAGTGAAGAACGGCTCTCATCAAAGACTGTAAGGAGGAAACCAGGGTGGAAGACGCATTATCTGTACCGCCTCTCTTTTCCGGAAATTTTGCCTTTTTTTTCGATTTGGATGGCACCCTCGCTGACATTAAACCGCACCCGGACGATGTCTCTGTTCCGGACGCTGTGCTGGCCAGACTTTCATTACTTGCTGAGATGAACAACGGGGCACTGGCATTGATTTCAGGGCGCTCAATCGCTGAGCTCGAGCAACTCGCCAAACCCTGGCGTTTTCCGCTGGCTGGCGTGCACGGGGCAGAACGCCGCGACATCAAGGGTCATACCGAAAGGGTGACATTACCGGAAAATATCGTACAACCGCTGGAGCGTTCGCTCCGGCACGAAGTGGCATCGCTTAACGGTGTGGAACTGGAAGCGAAAGGCATGGCATTTGCTTTGCACTACCGTCGGGCGCCACAGCATGAAGACGCGGTTTTTGCGCTGGCAAAGCAAATAGTTACGCGCTACCCGCAACTGGCAATGCAGCCAGGGAAATGTGTGGTGGAGCTTAAACCGTCCGGCATTCATAAGGGAGCGGCTATTGCGGCATTTTTAGAGACGCCGCCTTTTGCTGGCCGCCTACCGGTTTTTGTTGGTGATGATTTGACGGATGAGCATGGTTTTAAAACCGTGAACGCGCTGGGAGGCGAATCAATCAAAGTTGGTGCTGGCGAGACGCAGGCAAAATGGCGTCTGGACAGCGTAAATGAAGTTTATCGGTGGCTTGAACGTATCACTGACCATCAACAAGAAAAACAACAGGCGCTAACAAACAGGAGAGATGGCTATGAGTCGCTTGATCGTAGTATCTAATCGTATTGCTCCGCCTGACAACAAAAAGGCCAGCGCTGGCGGGCTGGCTGTGGGGATTCTGGGAGCATTAAAAGCCACAGGCGGGCTGTGGATTGGCTGGAGCGGTGAGCTGGGTAACGAGGAACAGCCGCTAAAAAAGGTGACAAAAGGGAATATCACCTGGGCATCGTTTAATCTCAGTGAAGAGCATTACGAACAGTATTATTCGCAATTCTCTAACGCTGTTCTATGGCCGGCATTTCACTATCGACTCGATCTGGTGAATTACCAGCGTGAAGCCTGGGTGGGTTATCAGCAGGTCAATGCGCTGCTGGCGGATAAGCTGCTGCCGTTACTGAAAGACGATGATATTCTGTGGATCCACGATTATCACCTGCTACCGTTTGCCAGCGAACTGCGCAAGCGTGGCGTGAATAACCAGATTGGTTTCTTCCTGCATATACCTTTCCCGACGCCGGAAATCTTTAACGCCTTGCCGCCGCATGCGGAGCTGCTGGAAGCACTATGTGATTATGACCTGCTCGGTTTTCAGACCGAAAACGACAGACTGGCGTTCCTGGATAGTCTGTCAATGAAAACTCATCTGACCACTCGGCGTGGTAAAGAACACGTCGCGTGGGGGAAAAATTTCCGCACTGAAGTTTACCCGATAGGGATTGAACCGGGCGAGATAGCCAAACAGGCCGCCGGGCCGCTACCGTCTAAACTGGCGGAGTTGAAAAATGAACTTAAGAACGTTAAAAACATTTTCTCTGTAGAGCGGCTTGATTACTCCAAAGGCTTGCCAGAACGCTTCCTTGCCTACGAAACGCTGCTGGAAAAATTCCCCCAGCATCACGGAAAAATTCGCTATACGCAGATTGCGCCAACCTCCCGTGGCGAAGTGCAGGCTTACCAGGATATTCGGCACCAACTGGAAACCGAAGCCGGGAGAATCAACGGTAAATATGGCCAGCTTGGCTGGACACCGCTTTACTATCTGAACCAGCACTTTGACCGTAAGGTATTGATGAAAGTCTTCCGTTACGCCGAAGTGGGATTAGTGACGCCGCTGCGTGACGGCATGAATCTCGTCGCGAAAGAGTATGTCGCGGCGCAGGATCCGGCCGATCCGGGCGTATTGATACTGTCGCAATTTGCCGGGGCGGCGAATGAGCTAACATCGGCGCTGATTGTGAATCCCTACGACCGGGACGATGTCGCTGCGGCGATGGACAGGGCGCTAAGAATGCCGTTGGCAGAGCGCATATCACGCCATGCAGAAATGGTTGAAATCATTAAGGAGAATGATATCAACCATTGGCAGCAGAGGTTCCTTCGCGATTTAAAGCGCATCACGCCACGTAGCGCGCAAAGCCAGCTACAGCATAAAGTGGCGACCTTTCCGAAGATGGCTTAACGTCAGCGGCGCTCCTGCTGTCGCAGGAGCGTTTCACGCTCCTAATGGCACCAATAAAACATCCACTTCACTGGCATGAACGATGCTCTTTGCCGCACACGCTGCGCGGGCGAGGAACGTTTGATTGTGATTGCCGCAGACCACCAGATCGATGTCCTGCGTGCGGCAGATATGCAGAATATGTTCGCTTAATGCACCCGAGGCGATGAGCGCCTGTTCGATAGGGTAACCTGCCTCGCTAATGAGTTGATCCAGGAATTGCTGTGTTTCTTCCTGCAACACTTCACGGACATTTTCCATCATCGGGGCGGTAAGCTGGTTATAGAGTTCAGGATCGGAAGCTAAGGTAATAAGGGAGATGCGGGCATTGAAAGGGCGGGCAATATCAACGGCTTTCGCCAGTAAAAGCTGGCTTTCGGGCGTCACCGCAACGGCGACCAGAAGATGAGCATATTGCATTTCTCACGCTCCACGACAAATCAATTTTTTCTCACCATTACTCTGTTTCAGTACTCAGTGCAACCCGGGATTCTTACAGGGATGTGAAGGTTGTTATAAATATTCATTAATTATTCTTATGCTAAGACTTTAACGCATATTCTTGCATTTAACCGATTTTAAAATCTTATCTAAAATTGAAAGAATTTAAGATCAAATTATTAAACTATTACCCACAATAACTTACAATTTTGAAATGATTGCTCATAGTAATTAATTAGCACTCATTTGTTCTTAATTATTTGTTTTATATGATTTTTTTATTATCATCTCTGCAATAGAAACGTTTCTTTATTGATGAATATTGCAAAACTTTACTCCTCAGACCAGTTAATAATGTGGAGCCAAAGTTTTGCATGAGTATTCGACAAAATGGAATAAAAAAAACGGTTATCTGGACAAAAAATCATCAAATCACAAGCGGGACTGATAGATTTATTGCCCACAAATCGTTAATTTTGTGATCTAAATCACAAAAATTTCAAATTTTTGTACGGCCCAGATTGTATGTGTCAGCACCTACGAGTACAGTTGCGTCGAATTAGGAAAAATCTTAGTTCTTTGTAAGAAATAATGAAGCGCGTATCGCGGCTATACCATTTGAGCGAAGTGCCGCGAGTGCGAGATCCTAAGTCAGTTATGCATTTAGCCTTTCTTTTTTATACCGGTTTTTTTCCGGCGACATCACGGGGTGCGGCTTAGCCGCATAAGATACAAGTTGGTTATTCGGGATGGGAAAAATGCATACATCCGAGTTGCTGAAACACGTGTATGACATTAACTTGTCGTATTTACTTCTTGCTCAGCGTTTAATTAGCCAGGACAAAGCGTCCGCAATGTTCCGTCTTGGCATTAACGAGGAGATGGCTACTACATTGGGTGAATTAACCCTTCCACAAATGGTGAAGTTGGCTGAAACAAACCAGCTTATCTGCCAGTTCCGTTTTGACAATCACCAGACTATTACTCGTCTGACCCAGGATTCACGCGTGGATGATTTACAGCAAGTCCACACCGGGATTTTACTTTCAACCCGCCTGCTGAATGAGTCTTCACAGACCGGAGATGCGGCAAGAAAGAAAAGGGCTTAATCATGGGCGAGAAAAGCATTGTTCAGGAAGCCCGCGATATTCAGTTAGCAATGGAACTGATTTCGCTGGGTGCACGTTTACAGATGCTGGAGAGTGAGACACAGCTTAGCCGTGGTCGTCTTATTAAACTCTACAAAGAGTTACGTGGTAGCCCGCCGCCGAAAGGCATGCTGCCATTCTCCACTGACTGGTTTATGACTTGGGAGCAGAATATTCATGCGTCAATGTTCTGTAACGCCTGGCAATTTTTGTTAAAGACAGGCCTGTGCAGCGGCGTTGATGCAGTTATCAAAGCGTACAAACTCTATCTGGAACAATGCCCTCATAACGATGATGGGCCGCTGCTGGCGCTGACTCGCGCCTGGACACTGGTTCGTTTCGTGGAAAGTGGAATGCTGGAGTTGTCTCGCTGTAATTGTTGTGACGGTAATTTTATTACGCACGCACATCAGCCTGTTGGTAGCTTTGCCTGTAGTTTATGCCAGCCGCCGTCCCGCGCGGTAAAAAGACGTAAACTTTCCCAGGATGTTGCCGATATTATTCCACAACTGCTGGATGAACAGATCGAACAGGCTGTTTGACCGAATTAGGTGGAAAACACTCCAGCAGCGGTGCAGTAATGCCGCTGCTTTTTTTTGCCTGAAATTTGGTTTAACCCTTTGAAATGTTTATCCCGAGCCTTAGTCATTAGCAGAAGGATGATGTCGTGCTTATCGTATTAGGTTACCTGGTTGTTCTTGGTGCAGTCTTTGGCGGTTATATGATGACCGGCGGAGAACTTGGGGCACTTTATCAACCGTCTGAACTGATCATCATCGGTGGCGCGGGGGTTGGTGCATTCATCGTTGGTAACAATGGCAAAGCGATTAAAGGTACGCTGAAAGCCCTGCCTTTGCTGTTTCGCCGTTCGAAATATACCAAAAGCATGTATATGGATTTGCTGGCTCTGCTTTACCGCCTGATGGCGAAATCGCGTCAGCAAGGGATGTTCTCGCTCGAAAGAGATATTGAGAATCCGAAAGAGAGCGAAATTTTCGCCAGTTATCCGCGTATTCTTGCGGATGCGACAATGCTTGAATTTATTGTCGATTATCTGCGCCTGATCATCAGCGGCAACATGAACACCTTTGAAATTGAAGCGCTGATGGACGAAGAGATCGAAACGCACGAAAGCGAAGCCGAAGTGCCGGCGAATGCGCTGGCGTTAGTGGGCGATTCGCTGCCCGCGTTCGGTATCGTTGCGGCGGTCATGGGGGTGGTGCATGCGCTGGCCTCCGCCGATCGTCCGGCAGCTGAACTCGGCGCGCTGATTGCGCATGCGATGGTGGGGACATTCCTTGGCATCCTGTTGGCGTACGGTTTTATCTCTCCGCTGGCCAGCGTTCTTCGCCAGAAGAGTGCGGAAACAGCCAAGATGATGCAGTGCGTCAAGATCACCTTGTTGTCGAACCTTAACGGTTATGCACCGCCAATTGCGGTCGAATTTGGTCGTAAAACGCTGTACTCCAGCGAACGTCCGTCGTTTATCGAACTGGATGAACACGTCCGTGCGGTCAGAAATCCTAACCAACAGACCACGACCGAGGACGCATGAAAAACCAGTCCCATCCGATCGTCGTAGTCAGACGAAAAAAACATAAAGGTCATGGCGGTGGATCGCACGGCTCCTGGAAGATCGCCTATGCCGACTTTATGACAGCGATGATGGCGTTTTTCCTGGTGATGTGGTTGATCTCCATCTCCAGCCCAAAAGAACTTATTCAGATTGCGGAGTATTTCCGTACGCCGTTAGCAACCGCAATTACGGGTGGGCAGCGAATTTCAAACAGCGACAGTCCGATTCCGGGCGGTGGTGATGACTACACACAGCAACAGGGCGAAGTGCAAAAACAGCCCAACATTGACGATTTGAAAAAACGCATGGAGCAGTCGCGGCTGAGTAAGTTGCGCGGCGATTTGGATCAGTTAATAGAAGCCGATCCCAAACTGCGTGCGCTGCGTCCACACCTGAAAATCGATCTGGTGCAGGAAGGGTTGCGTATTCAGATTATCGATAGCCAGAATCGGCCAATGTTTAAAACCGGCAGCGCGGAAGTTGAACCTTATATGCGTGATATTTTGCGTGCTATTGCGCCAGTACTGAATGGTATCCCTAACAAAGTGAGTCTTTCGGGCCACACCGATGATTTCCCTTACGCGAATGGCGAAAAAGGGTATAGCAACTGGGAGCTTTCCGCCGATCGTGCAAACGCATCGCGCCGTGAGCTGGTTGCCGGTGGGCTGGATAACGGCAAAATTCTTCGGGTTGTCGGTATGGCAGCGACAATGCGCCTGGCGGACAGAGGTCCGGATGAAGCAATCAACCGCCGAATCAGTCTTTTGGTACTCAACAAACAGACTGAAGAAGCCATTCTGCATGAGAATGCCGAAAGCGAAAGTGCGCCAATAAGCGCGATTACACAGCCAGAACCTGCGGTCGGTGCAGCACCTGCATCCACACCGGCGGCTCCGGCAACAGTTCCCACATCGCCACAAGCCAATCCGAGGTGATAGCGTGAGCATGGATATTAGTGATTTTTATCAGACATTCTTCGATGAGGCCGACGAGTTGTTGGCTGATATGGAACAACATTTACTGGATTTGGTGCCAGAAGCGCCGGATTCGGAACAGCTCAATGCCATCTTTCGTGCGGCGCACTCTATTAAAGGAGGTGCAGGCACATTTGGTTTTACCATCCTGCAGGAAACCACACACCTAATGGAAAACCTGCTTGATGAGGCCCGGCGTGGCGAAATGCAGCTTAACACCGACATTATCAACCTGTTTTTGGAAACCAAAGATATTATGCAGGAACAGCTCGACGCTTATAAAAGCTCGCAAGAGCCGGATGCCGCCAGCTTTGAATATATCTGCAATGCCCTGCGCCAGCTGGCGCTGGAAGCGAAAGGAGAGGTCGTTGCCGCCCCTGCAAATGGCGCAAAACTCTCCGTTGTGGATACGGCTGCGTTGGGGTCCGAAACCGCTGCTGCGCCAGCTGCCGAAAGCGACGGCAAACTGCGCATCGTCCTGTCTCGCCTGAAAGAGAGCGAAGTCGCGCTGTTGGAAGACGAGTTGGGTAACCTCGGAACATTGAGCGACGTCGTGAAAGGGACTGATACCCTGAGCGTGACGCTTGATGGCGGTGTCAGCGAAGACGATATTATCGCGGTGTTGTGTTTCGTTATCGAAGCCGACCAAATTGCATTCGAAAAAACCACCGCAGAAACAGCGCCCGCGCCTGCGGCAGTTGAAGCTGTTGCGCAAGTGGTTGAAGCGCCAGCGCCTGTTGCGGCTCCGGCGGAGAAACCAGCAGCTCCGGCACTGAAAGCGGTGGCGAAAGAGCAACCAGCAGCTCGTGAAAAACCCGCGCGCGCCAGCGAATCAACCAGTATCCGTGTGGCGGTTGAAAAAGTTGACCAGTTAATTAACCTGGTCGGCGAACTGGTGATCACCCAGTCGATGCTGGCTCAACGCTCGAACGAGCTGGATCCGGTCACGCATGGCGATCTGATCACCAGCATGAGTCAATTACAACGCAACGCTCGCGATCTGCAGGAATCGGTGATGTCCATCCGTATGATGCCGATGGAATATGTCTTTAGCCGCTTCCCGCGTCTGGTGCGCGATCTGGCGAGCAAGCTGGATAAACAGGTTGAACTGACCTTGCAAGGTAGCTCGACGGAACTGGATAAGAGCCTGATCGAGCGCATCATAGACCCGTTAACACACCTGGTGCGTAACAGCCTCGACCACGGTATTGAAATCCCGCAAAAGCGTGTCGAAGCCGGTAAATCGCCAATCGGTAACCTGATTCTTTCGGCGGAACACCAGGGCGGAAATATCTGCATCGAAGTGACTGACGACGGCGCCGGTCTTAATCGCGAGCGTATCCTGGCGAAGGCCATTTCGCAGGGAATGGCGGTCAATGAAAACATGACCGATGAAGAAGTCGGCATGCTGATTTTTGCTCCTGGCTTTTCGACCGCAGAGCAGGTTACCGATGTTTCAGGCCGCGGTGTGGGCATGGACGTGGTAAAACGTAACATCCAGGAAATGGGTGGCCACGTTGAAATTAAATCCAAACAAGGCTCCGGCACGACGATCCGTATCCTGCTGCCGCTGACGCTGGCAATCCTTGACGGGATGTCAGTAAAAGTGAACCACGAAGTCTTCATTCTGCCGCTGAACGCGGTGATGGAGTCGCTGCAACCGCGTGAAGAAGATCTGCATCCGCTGGCCGGTGGCGAGCGCGTACTGGAAGTACGTGGTGAATACCTGCCGTTGGTTGAATTGTGGAAAGTGTTTGACGTGATGGGGGCGAAAACTGAAGCCACGCAGGGGATTGTCGTTATTCTGCAGAGCGCAGGTCGTCGCTATGCGTTGCTGGTTGATCAGTTGATCGGCCAGCACCAGGTTGTGGTGAAAAACCTGGAAAGCAACTATCGCAAAGTGCCGGGTATTTCTGCCGCCACCATCCTGGGCGATGGTAGCGTTGCGCTGATCGTTGATGTGTCAGCGTTGCAGGGGTTGAATCGTGAACATCGTATGGCGCACACAGCTGCCTGATTAAGTAAAAGGTATAAAACATGACCGGTATGAGTAATGTAGCAAAACTGGCTGGCGAGCCGTCAGGGCAGGAATTCCTGGTATTCACTCTGGGCGATGAAGAGTACGGCATCGATATTCTCAAAGTGCAGGAAATTCGTGGCTACGATCAGGTGACCCGTATCGCCAATACCCCGGACTTTATCAAAGGTGTGACCAACCTACGTGGCGTGATCGTGCCGATTGTTGACCTGCGCGTGAAGTTCAGCCAGGGCGACGTCGAGTATGATGAGAACACCGTGGTCATCGTTCTGAATCTGGGGCAGCGTGTGGTTGGTATCGTGGTGGATGGCGTTTCTGATGTGCTTTCCCTGGCATCGGATCAGATCCGCCCGGCACCGGAATTCGCCGTCACCCTGTCCACTGAATACCTGACCGGCCTCGGCGCGCTTGGTGACCGGATGCTGATTCTGGTGAACATCGAAAAACTGCTCAACAGCGAAGAGATGGCGCTGCTGGACATGGCGGCAACGCACGTCGCGTAACCGCCATACAAGAGCGGATGACTCACCGGTCATCCGCTTTTTTTATACCCTTTTCTGTCGATTATTTTGTATATCTTTCACTGCCTTTAAATAACGAGTTAAGTCCTTCTAATCATTTATTTTTAGTGATAATAAATCTATATTTTGCATAGTCACTCTTTTTGCAATTCTTCAGTCATTAAACCGCTATCGGTGCGGCATTAACCTTGACTGGCGGTACCTTACAACGCTGACCGCGTCCGCGCAGGGAACAGACAGTAATATCCTGATCGTGAACACTGCATTTTACTTTCCCATTTTATTCCCTTTCGCAAATGTAAAGTTCCCAGGGCGCATGCCGATAACACCATTAAGAACATATCGAAAGGGTGTTGTATGTTGAACCGTATCCGCGTCGTTACACTGCTGATGAGTGTGCTGGCAGTATTTGCCTTGTTGCAGCTCGTATCAGGGGGGCTTTTTTTCTCGTCCCTTAAGCAAAACCAGCAGAGTTTTGCTGCCTCTAATGAGCTGCGTATGCAACAAACTGAACTGGGTAAAGCCTGGGAATTAATGCTGCAAACACGTATCAACCTGAGTCGTTCGTCGGCACGTATGTTGCTCGATCCGAGCAACCAGCAGAGCAGCGCCAAAACTGACCTGTTGAACAGTGCGAAAGCCTCTCTGGCGGAAGCAGCAAAACATTACGACGCCTTTCATAACATGCCATCGCTGCCGGAAATGGATGCGGCGCGCCAGGCGCTGGATGAGAAATACCGTACCTATAATGCCGCGCTGACGGAGCTGGTTCAGTTTCTGGAGAGTGGCAATATCAATGGCTTTATGGCGCAACCGACTCAGGGGATGCAAAACGCCCTCGGTGACGCGATGGCAAAATATGCCGCAGTGAGCGACAGCCTCTACCGTAATGCCTGGGAGCAGAGCGTCAGCGATTACACCTTTGCGAAATGGCAGATGGCGATTCTGGCGCTGGCGTTGGTGATTGTACTGACCGGCATCTGGTACGGGATCCGCCGTATTTTGCTGTCGCCATTATCATCGGTCATCGCTCATATCCGCGAAATCGCGGGCGGTAACCTGACGCATACGCTGACGATTGCCGGTCGTAGCGAAATGACGGAACTGGCGCAAAGCGTCGATCATATGCAGAACGCGTTAATCGATACCGTTACCAATGTGCGCCAGGGTTCGGATGCCATTTACTCTGGCACCAGCGAAATTGCTGCCGGAAATAACGATCTCTCGTCGCGCACCGAAGAACAAGCCTCGGCGCTGGAGCAGACCGCTGCCAGTATGGAAGAGTTGACGGCGACAGTTAAGCAGAACGCTGACAACGCCCGTCAGGCTTCGCTGCTGGCGAAAAGTGCGTCGGAAACCGCCGAACG
Source organism: Pseudomonadota bacterium (assembly GCA_018261615.1). Lineage (GTDB taxonomy): Bacteria > Pseudomonadota > Gammaproteobacteria > Enterobacterales > Enterobacteriaceae > Kosakonia. The sequence continues at coordinate 39,787 of JAGTSE010000023.1, forward strand.
CGGCGGCAAAGTCGTCGATGGTGTGGTGAAAACGATGCACGATATCGCCACCAGTTCGCAGAAAATCGCTGACATTATCGGGGTGATCGATGGTATTGCCTTCCAGACCAATATCCTGGCGCTGAACGCGGCAGTAGAAGCAGCGCGTGCGGGCGAGCAGGGGCGCGGCTTTGCCGTTGTTGCCGGAGAAGTCCGTAATCTGGCCAGCCGCAGTGCCCAGGCTGCGAAAGAGATTAAAACATTAATTGAAGATTCCGTTTCCCGCGTGGATACCGGCTCGGTACTTGTGGAGAGTGCGGGTGAAACCATGTCGGACATTGTTAACGCCGTAACGCGTGTTAACGACATCATGGGTGAGATTGCCTCGGCATCGGACGAACAGAGCCGTGGCATCGATCAGGTTGCGCTGGCGGTATCCGAGATGGATCGCGTCACGCAACAGAATGCGTCACTGGTACAACAATCGGCAGCCGCAGCCGCTGCCTTAGAAGAACAAGCCAGTCGATTGACGATGGCGGTATCTGCTTTCCGCCTTTCTTCTGTATCCGGCAAACCGGCGCAGCGTGCCTTAACTCCGGCAGCAGGCAGCGCTAAGACCCCGGCGCGGAGTCGCCAACTTGCAACCGGACAAGAAGATAACTGGGAAACATTTTAGCAGTTCTTAACCGCGGAGATTTTCCGCCAGATGGGGCGTTAATGTTTAATCGTATTCGTATCTCGACAACACTTTTTTTGATTTTGATTGTGTGTGGCCTGTTACAGATCGGCAGTAACGGATTGTCCTTCTGGGCTTTTAAACAAAGTACATCGCATTTACAGGAAGTAGCGAACAGCAACCATCAACGCAGCGCTCTGATGCAGATCCGGGCCACGTTACTTGAAGCGAGCACATTACTGAATAAAGCGGGTACGCTCACGGCATTAAGTTATCCGCCTGATGATATTAAAGCTCTGATGACGCAGGCAAAAGCCAGCCTGAAACGGGCAGATGAGAAAGAGAAAGAGTTTCTGGATATTGCCACAACTACGTCTGCGGGGGAGAAGTTGCAGGATGGGACGAAAGCGACGTATGCCGCCTGGCGCAGCGATCTGGAACATCAGGCCACCTGGCTTGAAAATAACCAGCTATCAGATTTTATGACCGCGCCGGTGAAGGAGTCTCAGGACCAGTTTGACGCGAATTTTAACGCGTGGGAAAAGCACATTGACGAATTTGCCGAGAAGGCTCGGCAGAACAGCGAAGGTAATTATCATCGTTCGGCGGCCATTTTTATTGCTGTGGTGATCCTTGCTGCGCTGATTACCAGCATCGCGCTGTTCTGGTCGCGCAAAATGATTGTTCAGCCGCTGGCGATCATCAGCAGCCATTTTGACAGCATCGCTGCAGGTAATCTGGCGCAGCCGATTGTCGTTAACGGACGTAATGAAATATCGGCGATCTTCACCAGCCTGAAAAAAATGCAGGCTGCGCTGCGTACTACGGTCAGCGATGTTCGGCAGGGCAGTTACGCCATGCATACCGGTATTTCGGAGATTGCGTCAGGCAACAATGACTTATCGGCGCGTACTGAACAGCAAGCCGCTTCGCTGGCGCAAACGGCAGCCAGCATGGAGCAGTTGACCGCGACAGTCGGACAGAATGCCGACAACGCCCGTCAGGCCTCCGGTCTGGCGCAGAGCGCGGCGGAAACTGCGAGAAAGGGCGGGCAGCAAACCACCAGCGTGGCGAGTACCATGCGGGAGATTGCCGGCAGTTCGCAGAAAATTGGCGATATCATCAGCGTGATTGATGGCATTGCGTTTCAGACCAATATCCTCGCGCTGAACGCCGCAGTGGAAGCCGCGCGTGCGGGTGAGCAAGGCCGAGGATTTGCCGTGGTGGCTGGGGAAGTGCGTAACCTGGCCAGCCGCAGCGCCCAGGCGGCAAAAGAGATTAAGGGTCTGATTGAAGAGTCGGTATCCCGTGTACAACAGGGTTCCACGCTGGTGGATACCGCCGCGCAGACGATGACGGAAATTGTCCGCTCGGTGACGCAGGTCAACGACATTATGGGCGAGATTGCCTCTGCGTCGGATGAACAGCGTCGCGGCATTGAGCAGGTTGCGCTGGCGGTCAGCCAGATGGATCAGGTCACGCAGCAGAACGCATCGCTGGTAGAAGAGGCCGCTTCCGCGACCGAACAACTGGCAAACCAGGCGGATAATCTGACCTCGTTAGTGGCTGTATTTAAGATTGAAGAGCACATTGCATTACCCGACGTGGCACTGGCCAAAGCTGTGCTTACTGCATCCTGAAAATAACCTGGTTGAGAAGGCGCTATGACATCATCACTGCCCACAGGGCAAACGTCATCAATACTGCAACAGATGACACAACGTCTGGCGTTGTCCGATGCGCATTTCCGTCGGATATGTCAATTGATCTACCAGCGTGCGGGGATCGTTCTTGCGGATCATAAACGCGATATGGTGTACAACCGCCTTGTTCGCCGTTTACGCACGCTAGGGTTGGATGATTTTGGTCGCTATCTGAGCATGCTGGAAGCGAACCAGAACAGCGCCGAGTGGCAAGCGTTTATCAACTCGCTGACCACCAATCTCACCGCGTTTTTCCGGGAAGCGCATCACTTCCCGGTACTGGCTGAACATGCGCGTAAGCGCACGGGGGAATACCGTGTATGGAGCGCCGCAGCCTCTACCGGGGAAGAACCTTATTCGCTGGCGATTACCCTTGCTGATACGCTGGGCATGACGCCGGGGCGCTGGAAAGTGTTTGCCAGCGATATCGACACGGAAGTGCTGGAAAAGGCACGCAGCGGTATTTATCGGCAGGACGAGTTGAAAACTCTCTCGCCACAACAGATGCAACGCTATTTTATGCGTGGAACTGGCCCACATGCAGGATTGGTACGTGTACGGCAAGAACTGGCGAATTACGTCGAATTTACCACGGTGAACCTGCTGGATAAACAGTACAACGTGCCGGGGCCTTTTGACGCAATTTTTTGTCGTAACGTAATGATTTATTTTGATAAAACGACGCAACAGGACATTCTGCGTCGTTTTGCTCCGCTGCTTAAGCCGGACGGATTACTGTTTGCCGGGCATTCGGAGAACTTCAGCAACCTCGTGCGCGAGTTCAGCCTCCGCGGGCAGACTGTTTACGCGCTTAGTAAGGATAAAGCATGAGTAAAATCAGGGTGTTGTCCGTCGATGATTCCGCATTGATGCGCCAGATCATGACAGAAATTATCAATAGCCACAGCGATATGGAGATGGTGGCGACGGCGCCAGATCCGTTGGTCGCCCGGGATTTAATCAAAAAATTCAACCCGGATGTATTAACGCTGGATGTAGAAATGCCACGCATGGATGGGTTGGATTTTCTCGAGAAATTAATGCGTCTGCGGCCAATGCCGGTAGTGATGGTCTCCTCGCTGACTGGTAAAGGCTCGGAAGTGACGTTGCGTGCGCTGGAACTGGGGGCGATTGATTTCGTCACCAAACCGCAAATCGGCATTCGTGAAGGCATGCTGGCCTACAGCGAAATGATTGCTGAGAAAGTGCGTACCGCTTCGCGTGCGCGTATTGCTGCGCATAAAACGATGGAAGCGCCCGTGGCGCTGAAGGCTGGCCCGCTGCTTAGCTCGGAAAAATTGCTGGTCATCGGGGCGTCAACCGGAGGAACAGAGGCAATTCGTCATGTACTCCAGCCATTGCCGCTCTCAAGTCCGGCTATTCTAATCACTCAGCATATGCCGCCGGGCTTTACCCGCTCATTTGCTGAGCGTTTGAACAAGCTCTGTCAGATCAGCGTCAAGGAAGCGGAAGATGGTGAGCGCGTTCTGCCGGGACATGCGTATATTGCTCCGGGTGATAAACATATGGAGCTCGCGCGTAGCGGGGCGAACTATCAGATTAAGATCCACGATGGGCCGCCGGTTAACCGGCACCGTCCGTCGGTGGACGTGCTGTTTCATTCGGTCGCGAAATATGCGGGGCGCAATGCCGTAGGCGTGATTCTTACGGGGATGGGCAATGATGGCGCGGTGGGCATGTTAGCAATGCACCAGGCGGGAGCCTGGACCATCGCACAAAACGAAGCAAGTTGTGTGGTGTTCGGCATGCCGCGTGAGGCCATCAATATGGGTGGCGTCAGCGAAGTGGTCGATCTTAGCCAGGTAAGCCAGCAGATGCTGGCGAAAATCAGTGCCGGACAGGCAATACGTATTTGAACCAGGAGTAATTTTTTATGGCGGATAAAGAGCTTAGGTTTTTGGTTGTGGATGACTTTTCCACCATGCGTCGCATTGTGCGCAACCTGCTGAAAGAGCTGGGATTCAACAACGTCGAAGAAGCGGAAGACGGTGTCGATGCGCTAAACAAATTGCAGACCGGTGGTTTTGGTTTTGTCATCTCCGACTGGAACATGCCGAATATGGATGGTCTGGAACTGCTGAAAACCATCCGTGCCGACAGCAATATGGCTTCCTTGCCGGTGCTGATGGTGACGGCTGAAGCGAAAAAAGAGAACATCATTGCGGCGGCGCAGGCTGGTGCGAGCGGCTACGTGGTGAAACCGTTCACCGCAGCCACCCTGGAAGAGAAGCTCGGTAAGATCTTCGAGAAACTTGGCATGTGAGGACCGGACTATGTTGCAACCTTCAATAAAACCTTCTGAAGAGCATTCGCCCAGCGACATTATTGCCCGCATCGGTAGCCTGACGCGTATGCTGCGCGATAGTCTGCGCGAGTTAGGCCTGGATCAAGCGATTGCCGAAGCGGCGGAAGCGATTCCGGATGCGCGCGATCGCCTGGATTATGTGGTTCAGATGACAGCGCAGGCCGCAGAGCGTGCGCTGAACAGCGTGGAAGCCTCTCAGCCTCATCAGGATGAGATGGAAAAAAGCTCGAAAGCGCTGAGCAAGCGCTGGGACGAGTGGTTCGAGAACCCGATTGAACTGGCGGACGCCCGTGAGCTGGTGACTGATACCCGCAAGTTTCTCGGTGAAATCCCTGGCCATACCAGCTTCACTAATGCCCAGTTGCTGGATATCATGATGGCGCAGGATTTCCAGGATCTTACCGGTCAGGTGATCAAGCGCATGATGGACGTAATCCAGGAGATCGAACGCCAGCTGCTGATGGTGCTGCTGGAAAACATCCCGGATCAGTCTGCGCGGCCGAAACGCGAAAACGAAAGTCTGCTCAATGGTCCTCAGCTCGACGCCACAAAAGCGGGCGTCGTGGCAAGCCAGGATCAGGTGGACGACCTGCTGGACAGCCTCGGCTTCTGATTTGTCGGCACATTCCCCTTCAGACAGACGGAAGGGGAAGTCAGCACAACAGGGAAAAGGGAGGGGAAACCTTCCTTTTTTATTGCAGGAAGATATCGCCCACCGCGAAGAGATTCGACAGTGCATGTAGCACTATCGGTATCAACAGTCCGCCTGTACCGAGCCGAACGACACATAAACGACAGATAATAGTGCAGAAAAAATAAACAACTGTATAAAAGTGAGCGGCGCCTGATATTGCGTATGAATGGCGGCAAACAGTAAAGACGTCAGCACAATACCGACTTGTTGCGGCACTTTTCCCCATCCCAGGCCGGCATTGAGCAAAAAGCCGCGAAAAATAATCTCTTCACTCACCGGGGCTATCAGACAGGCCGTGAATATCCATACCCAACGGGTTAACCCTGCATACCCTGCCAGGACTTCCAGCCACGGCTCAGGCTGCTGGAATAGCTTTTCCATTACCAGCATCACCACCAGCGCCAGCAACGGTGCCGCAAGGTTTCGCCACGCCAGCGTACCGAAAGGCAGCAGCCCGTCATAGTGACGTCCGTAATAACGCTACAGCAACAGTGAGCAGGGGAGCAACAGCGCGCCATGCAGAAACGGACAGTCGAGGCCATTTTGATAAAGACGAATAAAACCCGGAATGAAAATAGCGAAAATGAAAATAGCGAAATAGAACAGGCTGTAATAGATAACAAACGCTGCGATGCACACCGCTGTATGAGATGTCCGGTTCGATTGTGCCGGCATAAAAAAGTGACATCCGTGCAGGGCTATACGCAAAGCCGATCATTATAAAGAAGATTGCCTGCAATTCTGTTCAGTCGTTAACAATCGGAACAGGGAGGCGAAAAATGGCGTTTAGGCAGGATTTTTCATGTGACATTGCCGTTTTATCCTCGTTTCGGGCATGTGGATGAACCCTGAAGGGCAATTCAAATGGCGAAAACCCCCTGTTTTTATGCCTTACTCTGCCCATTAGATACCCTTGACTCTGGCAATATGTTGTCAAATCCGTAATCCGTGGATGCAGGCCGTGGCCTCTGAAGACAACGAAGACAAAACAGAAGCCCCCACAGCGCACCGACTAGAAAAGGCGCGTGAAGAAGGGCAGGTTCCCCGATCAAAAGAGCTGACATCACTGCTGGTGATGTTGGTGGGTGTCTGCATTCTGTGGTTTGGCGGCGAGGCGTTTGGTCGACGGTTATCGATGGCACTCTCTTCCGGACTACGCTTCGATCATAAAATCATCAGCGATCCTGGGCTGTTTGTTGGTCAGGTTATCATGATGCTGAAAACGGCACTGCTGGGGATGCTGCCGCTGTTAACTGGTGTGGTCATTATCGCGCTGATTGCGCCAGTGATGTTGGGGGGGCTGGTTTTCAGCTCCAAGTCGCTGGAGTTTAATTTTTCCAAGCTCAATCCGCTGAGTGGTCTTGGGCGACTGTTTTCCTCCCAGGTGGGTGCTGAACTGTTCAAAGCGTTTATGAAAGCTTTGCTGATGGGCAGCGTCGCCGGGACCTTCGTCTGGCATCACTGGCCGGATATGATGCGCTTGATGAGCGAATCGCCGTTAACGGCCATGGCCAGTGCCCTTAATCTGGCCGGGCTGTGTGCGCTGCTGGTGTCACTGAGCATCATCCCGATGGTCGGTTTCGACGTTTTCTGGCAGATCTACAGCCATTTGAAAAAATTACGCATGTCGCGCCAGGACATTCGTGACGAGTTTAAGCAGAGCGAAGGTGACCCGCATATCAAAAGTCGTATTCGCCAGATGCAGCGTGCCGCCGCTCGCCGCCGCATGATGGCCGATGTACCGAAAGCCGATGTGATTGTCACCAACCCGACGCACTATGCTGTCGCGCTGCAATATGACGAAAATAAAATGAGCGCGCCGAAAGTGGTGGCGAAAGGCTCCGGTCTGGTGGCGCTGCGTATTCGCGAGTTGGGTACGGAAAATCGCGTACCGATTCTGGAAGCGCCACCACTGGCGCGTGCGCTTTTCCGTCATGCGGAAATTGGACAGCAGATCCCAGGCCAGCTTTATGCGGCGGTAGCCGAAGTGCTGGCGTGGGTATGGCAGTTGAAACGCTGGCGACTGTCAGGCGGACAACGACCTGTTAAACCTGAGAATCTTCCGGTGCCTGAAGCGCTGGATTTTATGAACGAGAAGGACACTGATGGCTAATCTGGTAGCAATGCTGCGTCTGCCCAGCAATCTGAAATCGACCCAATGGCAAGTGCTTGCCGGGCCAGTGCTCATTTTGCTTATTTTGTCGATGATGGTGCTGCCGCTGCCGGCGTTTGTCCTCGACCTGCTGTTTACCTTTAATATCGCGTTGTCGATCATGGTGCTGCTGGTGGCGATGTTCACCCAGCGCACGCTCGAATTCGCCGCTTTCCCGACCATTCTGCTGTTTACCACTTTGCTGCGCCTGGCGCTCAACGTGGCCTCCACGCGAATCATTCTGATGGACGGGCATACCGGTGCCGCCGCCGCAGGTCGCGTGGTTGAAGCCTTCGGCCACTTCCTGGTCGGCGGCAACTTTGCCATTGGTATCGTGGTGTTCGTCATCCTCGTGATCATCAACTTTATGGTTATCACCAAAGGTGCCGGACGTATTGCGGAAGTGGGCGCGCGCTTTGTGCTCGATGGGATGCCCGGTAAACAGATGGCGATCGATGCTGATCTTAACGCCGGGATCATCGGCGAAGATGAGGCGAAACGCCGCCGCTCGGAAGTGACGCAGGAAGCCGATTTTTACGGTTCAATGGATGGTGCGAGTAAGTTCGTCCGTGGCGATGCCATCGCCGGTATTCTGATCATGGTGATCAACGTCATCGGCGGTCTGCTGGTTGGTGTGCTGCAACATGGCCTGTCGATGGGTGATGCGGCGGAGAGCTATACCCTGTTGACCATCGGTGATGGCCTTGTTGCGCAGATCCCTGCGCTGGTCATTTCAACCGCAGCGGGCGTTATCGTCACGCGCGTCAGTACCGATGAAGATGTCGGCCAGCAAATGGTTGGGCAACTCTTCTCTAACCCGCGTGTCATGTTGTTGAGCGCCGGTGTTCTCGGTCTGCTGGGGATGGTGCCTGGCATGCCGAACTTTGTCTTCCTGCTGTTTACCGCCGCGCTGCTTGGGCTTGCATGGTGGTTGCGCGGACGTCAACAGGAGGCGCCTGTCGAAGCTGCACCGATGAAAGCACCAGAAAACACACAGGCAGTGGAAGCGACCTGGAATGATGTGCAACTGGAGGATTCCCTCGGAATGGAAGTGGGATACCGCCTGATCCCGATGGTGGATTTCCAGCAGGATGGCGAGTTGCTGGGACGTATCCGCAGTATCCGTAAGAAATTTGCCCAGGACATGGGCTTCCTGCCGCCGGTGGTACATATTCGCGACAATATGGATCTGCCGCCCGCGCGTTACCGTATTTTGATGAAAGGGGTGGAAATTGGCAGCGGTGAAGCCTATCCGGGCCGCTGGCTGGCGATTAACCCTGGCACGGCAGCCGGTTCGCTGCCGGGCGAGCAGACTGTCGATCCGGCTTTTGGTCTGGCCGCAATCTGGATCGAGAGCGCGTTGAAAGAGCAGGCGCAAATCCAGGGCTTTACCGTGGTGGAAGCGAGCACCGTGGTGGCAACGCACCTCAACCACCTGATTGGTCAGTTTTCGCCGGAACTTTTTGGCCGTCAGGAAGCGCAGCAACTGCTTGATCGCGTCAGTCAGGAGATGCCGAAGCTGACCGAAGATTTAGTACCGGGCGTGGTGACGCTGACCACGCTGCACAAAGTGTTGCAAAACCTGTTGGCAGAGAAAGTGCCCATTCGTGATATGCGCACCATTCTCGAAACACTGGCCGAGCATGCGCCGTTGCAAACCGACCCGCACGAACTCACCGCGGTGGTGCGTGTATCGCTTGGCCGTGCAATTACGCAGCAGTGGTTCCCGGGTAATGATGAAGTGCAGGTGATTGGCCTTGATACGCCGCTGGAACGTCTGCTGTTGCAAGCACTGCAGGGCGGTGGCGGACTGGAGCCGGGTCTGGCCGACCGTTTACTGGAACAGACTCAGGAAGCGCTGGCACGTCAGGAGATGCTCGGCGCGCCGCCGGTGCTGCTGGTCAACCATGCCCTGCGTCCATTGCTGGCGCGCTTCCTGCGCCGCAGCCTGCCGCAACTGGTGGTGATGTCGAATATGGAGATGTCCGACAATCGCCATATCCGCATGACAGCAACCATCGGGGGTAAATAATGCGTTATCTTGCTGTTCTGATCGCCGCGCTGCCGTTGTTCGCCAGTGCGGCGGGTGAAGGTGCCTGGCAGGCCAGCAGTATTGGCATCCGGCTGGATAACCGGGGCGTAGCGGCGTCGTCACGGCCATTAGAGCCTACGCAACCGGTCGATGGGCTGATAACGGAAGTGTCCTGGCGCTATGAGCTGAACGGCCCGACGCCAGCGGGATTGCTGGTGCGTCTCTGTTCACAGACGCGCTGCGTGGCGCTCGATAGCCAGAGCGGTTCAACGCGCGGTTTTGCGAACGTACCTGCGGCCGAACAGTTACGTTTCGTCTGGGAAGTGCCGGGCGGTGGGCGTTTGTGGCCACCGCTCAACGTCCGCAGTAATCAGGTCATTGTGAATTACCGTCAGCCTGCCAAAAGTTAGCTGCTTCGCTGGCAATAAACTCAATCGCTTAGCTGTTTTTTTTAGCTTCCTATCCCGCCACCAGAGCGGGATTTTGCTATCTGCCACTCATTTTTTGACCACGCCTTTTGAAGCATTAGAAACACCGTTTTATAAAACAGTGATGCGCGTATTGACACTCTTTGCATTTTTGCCAGTTACGCCTTTTTGCTGGCAGAAACAGAAAGGTTTCCTGCTGCACATCCTCTTACTTTAGCCGTGTAAGAAATTCCTTTGGCTAAGCCGGATTGTCAAAGGTCCCCAATAATGAACAGGGTTGACGGCAATGAAAACACGTAAAATTGGACTGGTTAACTACCTCGCCTACGGTTCTGGCGATTTTCTGGGAGCGGGCACGACCGCGTTGACCGCAGCATGGTTACTCTATTTCTACACAACCTTTTGTGGTCTGACACCGATCGAAGCGACATTTATTTTTGCCGCCGCAAGGGTTCTGGATGCGGTCGTGAGTCCGCTGATGGGCTTTTTGACCGATAATTTCGGTACGACCTGGCTGGGCAAACGTTTTGGTCGCCGCAAATTCTTTATCCTGTTGGGTATTCCTTGTGTGTTCAGCTACTCAATCATGTGGGTAGGGGATATGAGCTTTTGGTATTACCTGCTGACCTACCTGCTGTTTGATGTGGTCTACACCATGATTCTGGTGCCCTATGAAACACTGGTGCCGGAAATGACCGATGACTTCAAACAAAAAACCAAATTCTCCGGCGCACGTATCTCAATGGCGCAAATGTCAGCGATTCTGGCGTCATTCCTGCCGGGGATCCTGCTGACGCATTTCGGCAAAGACAACCCGATCTCTTTCTTCTATGCCAGCCTGGTGTTCTCGGTGATGTGCGCCATGATGCTGACGTTTGTCTGGTGCTTCACCTGGGAGCGCCCGCGTGAAGAGTGGACGGAAGCAGCGCTGCGCGCGGAAGAGGAGAAGAAACATCTTACTCTCGGCCAGAGTCTGAGCCGTCTGTTTGTTGAACTGAGCTCAACGCTGCGCATCAAAATCTTCCGTCAGCACCTGGGCATGTATCTCGGCGGCTATATCGCGCAGGATGTGTTTAACGCCGTATTTACTTACTACGTGGTGTTCGTACTGATGCAGGAAGCCTCAGCGGCATCCAGCCTGATGGGTACAATGGCTATCTTCCAGTTCATTGCGGTTATCGCCATGATCCCGCTGTGTATTCGCTTTGGGCCTGCGCCGTCTTACCGCATGGTGGTGGTGTTGTTCGGTCTGAGCGCCGCCTCTTACGCCGTGCTTTATTACACTGGTTTGAGCGATGTGTACTCGCTGTTGTTGCTGGTTTCTGCCGTTGCCGGCCTGGGTCGTGGCGGTATCAACTATGTGCCGTGGAATACCTACACCTATATCGCTGACATTGACGAAGTGGTCACCGGCCAGCGTCGCGAAGGAATTTTCGCTGGCATCATGACGCTGACGCGCAAAGCCTCGCAGGCCGGTGCGGTAATGATGGTGGGGATCGTGATGCAGGCATCCGGCTTTGTCTCCGGGCAGAAAACCCAGTCGGCGGAAGTGAGCCACACCATTCTGATGGTTATGTGTTTTGGCACTATCGCTGTGCTGTGCTGCGGTTTCCTCATTTCCCTACGCTTCAAGCTGAACCTGAAAACGCACGGTGTGCTGCGTGAAGAGACGGCAAAAATGCGCCAGAGCGGCCGTGCAATGCCGGAATGCATTACCCCGCAGGCGCGGGAAACGGTCGAGATGCTGGCGGGAATGCCGTACGACTCCCTGTGGGGCAATAACAATATCGGCTATCTGAATCGTAATAAACCTGCCGCGCCCTCCCTGAAAGACGCGTCACTGAAATCGACTTACAACTGAGGTTAAGAATATGAAGGTTTGGCCTGTCAAACACAGCCCGTTACTGCGTCAGCCGGAGCGTTTTATTGCCCGTGATGAACTGAAGGCGTTGATTCGCAAGGTTACCCACAATCTGGTTAACATTCACGATACCACAGGCGAATTTTTACTCCGGCTGGATGATGGCCGTGTGATTGACACCAAGGGCTGGGCTGGCTGGGAGTGGACGCACGGCGTCGGGCTGTACGGAATGTATCAGTATTATCGTCAGACCGGAGACGAAACCATTCGCGAGATGATTGATAGCTGGTTCGCTGACCGTTTTGCACAAGGCGCAACCACCAAAAACGTCAACACCATGGCACCGTTTCTGACGCTGGCGTACCGCTATGAAGAGACGCGTAATCCAACGTACTTGCCGTGGCTGGAGAGTTGGGCGGAGTGGGCGATGAATGAAATGCCGCGTACCGATCACGGCGGTATACAGCACATTACGCTGGCGGAAGAGAATCATCAGCAGATGTGGGATGACACCCTGATGATGACGGTACTGCCGCTGGCGAAGATCGGTAAGTTGCTCAATCGTCCGGACTATGTGGAAGAGGCGGTCTATCAGTTCCTGTTGCATGTGCAAAATTTGCTGGATCGGGAAACCGGGTTGTGGTTCCACGGCTGGAACTACGAGGGGCACCATAACTTTGCCAAAGCGCGATGGGCGCGCGGCAATAGCTGGCTGACCATCGTGATCCCGGATTTTCTTGAGCTGGTCGATCTGCCGGAAAATAACGCGGTGCGCCGTTATCTGGTGCAGGTGCTGAATGCGCAAATCGCCGCGCTGGCGCAATGCCAGCATGAAAGCGGGCTGTGGCATACACTGCTGGACGATGCTAATTCCTATCTGGAGTCGTCGGCTACCGCAGGGTTTGCCTACGGCATTTTGAAAGCGCTGCGTAAACGCTATATCAGTGCTGATTATTCTGAGGTGGCAGAAAACGCGGTTAAAGCGATCGTTGGCAATATTTCGCCGGAAGGGGAGCTATTGCAGGTTTCGTTCGGCACCGGCATGGGCAGTAACCTGGAGTTCTACCGCCAGATCCCACTCACTTCTATGCCGTATGGTCAGGCTATGGCCATGCTCTGTCTGACGGAATATTTGCGTAAATATTTCTGAGTTCGCTATGCGTAAAATAAAAACCGCTCCTGCTTATGGTGAGCGGTTTTTTCTTATCTGGAATAATCAGCTCCTGTTTTTATGCTGGTAAAAATAATTAACCTGAATGTAATTAATAAGAATGCTCATTGGATGAGTAATTAAATTATTTATTCGCTATTAATGAAATTGTGATTAGGAACACACTGTATGGATTCTGCATCATCTACTTTTAATTCGTGTTTGAGATTTATCTAATATGTATACACAAAATCATTCACACTTCGCAGCCAGTGCTTTGAGTTTATTTTCGTCCATAATTTGCCTGTCTCTGGTGTTGGAGTGAGCATATTAAAAATAGGCAATTACACAATTTAAATTACAGTCTCTTCAGGAGGTTGCCCAGGTCAAGGGCGTTATCCATGAGTCATTTGACAATCAGTTAGCTATTCACTCGATTAGTGAGATCTGAACCTTATTATCGTCATGATAGTCTTTACTCTTTGAAATAAATATTCTGTTATTGTTAACTCTGTCATTTATTGTGTATGCGCGTCTGTTCAATCTTAGCCAGAGTGTAACAAAAAGTCCGCCTCCGCTGAGGCGGACGGTTTTTTACATTCTGTCGACGGTTTCAATACCCAGAGTATCCAGCCCCAGCTTCAACGTTTTCGCTGTCAGCAGCGCCAGTTTCAGACGGCTGTTGCGTACCTCTTCATTCTCGGCGGAGAGAATCGGGCAGTGCTCATAGAAACCGGAAAACAGACCGGCCAGATCGTACAGGTAGGCGCACATCACATGCGGTGTCCCTTCACGAGCTACAACGTTCAGCGTCTCTTCAAATTGCAGCAGGCGAGCTGCCAGTTGTGATTCGCGTTCTTCGGCGATGATAACTGGTGCACTCTCCAGCATGCTCTCTTCAAGACCCGCTTTGCGGAACACGGAGAGTACGCGCGTATAGGCATACTGCATATACGGCGCGGTATTACCTTCAAACGCCAGCATGTTATCCCAGTCGAAAACGTAGTCGGTGGTACGGTTCTTCGATAGATCCGCGTATTTCACCGCGCCGATGCCCACAGCGTTGGCCAGTTTTTCCAGCTCGTCTGCCGGCATCTCCGGGTTTTTCTCAGCAACCAGGCGGCGTGCACGCTCCAGCGCTTCATCCAGCAGATCGGCGAGTTTCACCGTACCGCCGGCACGGGTTTTAAACGGTTTACCATCTTTGCCCAGCATCATGCCGAACATATGGTGCTCCAGCGGCACAGAATCCGGCACATAACCGGCTTGACGCACGATAGTCCACGCCTGCATCAGATGCTGGTGCTGACGGGAATCAATGTAGTAGAGCACGCGATTGGCATGCAGCGTTTCATAACGGTATTTGGCACAGGCGATATCGGTCGTCGTGTACAGGTAGCCGCCATCCTTCTTCTGGATGATGACTCCCATCGGTTCGCCTTCCTTGTTTTTGTACTCATCAAGGAACACTACGGTGGCGCCTTCACTTTCTACCGCCAGGCCTTTCGCTTTCAGGTCGGCAACGATGCCTGGCAGCATCGGGTTGTAGAGGCTTTCACCCATCACATCTTTACGCGTCAGGGTAACGTTTAAGCGCTCATAGGTTTTCTGGTTCTGACTCATGGTGATGTCGACCAGTTTGCGCCACATTTCACGGCAGTATTCATCGCCGCCCTGCAGTTTCACCACGTAACCGCGCGCGCGTTCCGCGAAGGCGGCATCATCGTCGTAATGTTTTTTCGCTTCGCGGTAGAAACCTTCCAGATCAGCCAACGCCATTTCTCCGGCGTTTTCCTGCTGCTTCAGCTCAAGATACGCAATCAGCATGCCGAACTGGGTGCCCCAGTCACCAACATGGTTCGCGCGTATAACGTTGTGGCCGAGGAATTCCAGCGTACGTACGGAGGCATCGCCAATGATGGTTGAGCGCAGATGACCAACGTGCATCTCTTTCGCCACGTTTGGCGCAGAGTAGTCAATCACAATGGTCTGCGGCTGCGGCTGTGTTACGCCCAGACGTCCAGATTTCAGTGCCTGGTTAACTTCCGCTGCGAGAAATTCCGGCGCGAGGAAGATATTGATAAAACCTGGCCCGGCGATTTCAACTTTGTTGGCAATCCCGTCGAGTGAGAGATGAGACAGAACCTGCTCAGCCAGTTGTCGCGGCGCCATGCCCAGCTTTTTAGCCACTGCCATTACACCGTTAGCCTGATAGTCGCCAAACTGGACTTTCGCTGACTGACGAACCTGTGGTTCGCAATCGGCGGGCGCGCCTGCCGCAATCATGGCCTGACTGACTTTTTCTGAGAGAAGAGCCTGAATATTCACCGGGATACCTTACGTTTATGACGCGACACAAGCGGGCGCGTCCGGGTGTTCATTAAAGGCGGGAGTATACTGCAATTGCCCGTTGGCGTCAGCACCGCGTCGCGCGTGGTCTGTGCAGAAAATCATCCACCGGTGCGCAGGAGGCCAGGCAGTTGGTTAGTAGCGTATAACAAGGTAGATTATGCGCTTTGCGACGACATACAGGCACGGCTTATGAGCAACTGGCAAGAAATTGAAGAACTGCAGGATATTGTTGTGGATCTGCCGCGTTTTCGCGACGATTTTCGGGCGCTAACCACGCGATTAGGGCTGGCGATTGCGCCACTTCATGCCGACCATATTTCTCTGCGCTGCCACCAGAACGCCACGGCGGAGCGTTGGCGACGCGGATTTGAACAGTGCGGTGAACTGCTATCGGAAAATATCATCAACGGACGCCCGATCTGCTTGTTTAAATTGCATCAGCCACTGCATGTGGAGCACTGGGCATTTACGGTGATTGAACTGCCGTGGCCGGGCGAGAAACGCTATCCGCACGAAGGTTGGGAACATATCGAAATTGTCCTGTCAGGCGAGCCGAAAACCCTGAATGCCCGCGCGCTGGCGCTGCTGGCTGATGAGGGGTTAAGCCAGCCGGGTATCGCCGTGAAAACCAGTTCGCCAAAAGGGGAACGCGAACGTTTGTCAAACCCAACGCTTGCGGTAACCGACGGCAAAGTGACGGTGAAATTTCACCCGTGGACCATTGAAGAGATTGTCGCCAGCGAGCAGTGACGCTCGTAGGTGTGAGGGTGCGCAGATTCGCCGTTATATAAGCGTGCCATTATGAATAAAGGGAGGAGCTATGGCCTTACTGGAAATCTGTTGTTACGGCGTTGATGACGCGGTGATCGCCCAGCAGCAGGGGGCAGATCGCATTGAATTTTGTGCGGCACCGAAAGAGGGCGGGTTAACGCCTTCTGCCGGTGCGCTGAAAAGCATCCGCCAGCGAGTGACGATCCCGGTGCATCCGATTGTTCGCCCGCGCGGTGGCGATTTTTGCTACCGTGCCGATGAATTTACCACCATGCTGGAAGATATCCAGCTGCTGCGTGAACTCGGTTTTCCTGGCCTGGTAACGGGGGTACTGAACGAGGATGGTCAGGTCGATATGTCGCGCATGCGGGAAATTATGTCGGCGGCGCAGGGGATGTCGGTGACCTTTCATCGCGCCTTCGATATGTGCGCCAACCCGCAGCAGGCCTGCGATGCGCTGGCAGAATTAGGCGTCGTTCGTATTCTCACTTCAGGTCAGCAGGCGTCAGCGGAAAAAGGACTTTCATTAATCAGGGAACTTAATGCCCGCTCTGGCACTCCAATCATTATGGCTGGCGCTGGTGTGCGTCCGCAAAACCTGGAAATGTTTCTCGAGGTGGGGCTCAAAGAGGTTCACAGCTCAGCAGGACGCTGGTTCGCGTCACCAATGCGTTATCGCAATAGTGGATTATCGATGTCGTCGGATGCCCGGGCGGATGAATATGCCCGTTACGGCGTTGACGGCGCGGCAGTGGCGAAGATGAAGCAGATCATTGCGCTTCAGCGCCCGTAACAGTTTTTACCGCGCATCATGTCGCCCAATATGATGCTTGCTCGTACCAGGCCCCTGCCATTAACAGGGGCCTTTTTTTGTGCACAGAAAACCCCCAGCTAGGCTGTAATGCTTGTCAGTTAAGCTTTTGATGGAAACCGTAACGCGTAGCGTTGCGGTTTCTTTTTTACTG